>NZ_CP117029.1:0-660182 GCF_028551255.1 Vibrio tubiashii
GTGTCATCTTCGCTTTGGTTGCAATGTTTGCAACAGCTTCAAGAAGAGCTACCAGCAACGGAATTCAGTATGTGGGTTCGTCCATTACAAGCTGAGCTCAATGACAATACACTCACTCTTTTTGCCCCAAACCGTTTCGTATTGGACTGGGTACGTGATAAGTACCTCAACAGTATTAATCGTCTGCTGCAAGAGTATTGCGGCAATGACATGCCAAGTCTGCGTTTTGAAGTGGGTAGCCGACCAGTTGCAGCGCCAAAGCCAGCGCCTAAGCGCACGCCAGCTGATGTCGCAGCCGAATCTTCAGCTCCCGCACAGTTACAGGCAAGAAAGCCAGTTCATAAGACTTGGGATGATGATGCGCAAGCCATTGCGGATATTAACCATCGCTCGAATGTGAACCCAAAACATAAGTTCAACAACTTTGTTGAGGGTAAGTCGAACCAATTAGGCTTAGCGGCTGCTCGTCAGGTGTCAGATAACCCAGGCTCTGCATACAATCCGCTATTCTTATACGGTGGTACAGGTTTAGGTAAGACTCACCTGTTGCACGCTGTGGGTAATGCGATTGTGGATAACAAGCCAAATGCTAAAGTTGTCTACATGCACTCTGAGCGCTTTGTGCAAGATATGGTAAAAGCGCTACAAAACAACGCGATTGAAGAGTTCAAGCGTTACTACCGTAGTGTCGACGCGCTGCTTATCGATGATATTCAATTCTTTGCCAATAAAGAGCGTTCGCAGGAAGAGTTCTTCCATACTTTCAACGCTCTGTTAGAAGGCAACCAACAGATCATCTTGACTTCGGACCGTTATCCTAAAGAGATCAATGGTGTTGAAGATCGCCTTAAATCTCGTTTTGGTTGGGGGCTAACGGTTGCGATCGAGCCTCCAGAGCTGGAAACACGCGTCGCGATCTTGATGAAAAAAGCCGAAGATCACCAGATTCACCTTGCCGATGAAGTTGCGTTCTTTATTGCTAAGCGACTGCGTTCTAATGTTCGTGAGCTGGAAGGTGCTTTAAACCGTGTTATCGCCAATGCGAACTTTACCGGCCGACCAATTACTATCGACTTTGTTCGTGAAGCGCTGCGTGACCTACTTGCCCTGCAAGAAAAGTTGGTGACGATTGATAACATTCAAAAGACAGTCGCGGAATACTACAAGATTAAAGTCGCAGACCTGTTGTCTAAGCGCCGCTCTCGCTCAGTAGCCCGTCCACGTCAGCTGGCGATGGCATTAGCCAAAGAGCTGACTAACCACAGCTTGCCAGAAATTGGTGATGCGTTTGGTGGCCGAGACCATACCACGGTACTGCATGCTTGCCGTAAGATTGAGCAGCTACGTGAAGAGAGCCACGACATTAAAGAAGATTACTCGAACCTGATTCGTACTCTATCTTCTTAATTCGCACTATTTCTTGATTCACAGTATTCTAAGCATCGAGCAACAATAACGAATTCGGATAAGAGCATCCTATGAAATTTTCCATTGAGCGTAGCCACCTGCTTAAACCACTTCAGCAAGTGTCAGGAGCACTGGGCGGTCGTCCAACTTTACCAATTCTTGGTAACTTACTTCTTAAAGTCGAAGACAACGTACTCTCAATGACGGCAACCGACCTTGAGGTCGAATTGATTAGCCGTGTTAACCTCGAAGGTGAATTCGAAGCGGGGAGCATTACCGTACCTTCACGCAAGTTTTTGGATATTTGCCGTGGTTTGCCTGATGACTCTGTGATTACCTTTGTCTTAGAAGGCGACCGTGTCCAGGTTCGTTCTGGACGCAGCCGTTTCTCACTATCGACCCTACCTGCCAATGATTTCCCAAACATTGAAGACTGGCAGAGTGAAGTGGAAGTCTCACTGACTCAAGCAGAGTTACGTGGCTTAGTGGAAAAGACACAATTCTCAATGGCGAACCAAGATGTTCGCTATTACCTCAACGGCATGCTGTTTGAAATTGACGGCACAACGCTACGCAGTGTTGCGACCGATGGTCACCGTATGGCGGTATCTCAAACTGAACTTGGTGCGGACTTTGCACAGAAGCAAATCATTGTGCCGCGTAAAGGAGTATTAGAGCTGGTTAAGCTACTCGATGCACCAGAGCAACCTGTTGTGCTGCAAATTGGTAGCTCTAACGTTCGTGCTGAAGTGAACAACTATGTGTTTACCTCTAAGCTGGTGGATGGTCGATTCCCAGATTACCGCCGCGTTATGCCACAGACGACAACCAAAACGCTTGAAGCAGGTTGTGATGAGTTACGCCAAGCTTTTTCGCGCGCTGCGATTCTTTCTAACGAGAAATTCCGTGGTGTACGTGTCAACCTAGCTGACACCGAAATGCGCATTACGGCCAATAACCCAGAGCAGGAAGAAGCTGAAGAGATGCTTGATGTCAGCTTTGAAGGTGAGCCGATTGAGATTGGTTTCAACGTTAGCTATGTATTGGATGTGTTGAACACCCTGCGCTGTGAAAAAGTCAGAATTTCGATGTCAGATGCCAATGCCAGTGCGCTGATCGAAAACTCGGAAGATGACAGTGCCATGTACGTGGTGATGCCAATCCGACTCTAGCATGCCGCTCTCTCGTCTTATAATAAAGCAGTTTAGAAACATTGAAGCCTGTGACATTAACTTGTCAGCAGGCTTTAACTTTCTTATTGGACCAAACGGCAGTGGCAAAACCAGTGTCTTAGAAGCGATCTACTTACTTGGTCATGGTCGCTCATTTAAGAGCTCTTTGACCGGAAGAGTGATTCAAAATGACTGTAATGAGCTGTTTGTTCATGGACGTTTTTTGAACTCGGATCAATTTGAGCTACCAATTGGCATTAATAAGCAGCGTGATGGCTCAACAGAGGTTAAAATAGGCGGTCAGTCTGGGCAAAAGCTCGCCCAGCTGGCGCAGGTTTTACCTTTGCAGTTGATACACCCAGAAGGGTTTGATTTATTGACTGATGGGCCGAAACATCGTCGCTCGTTTATCGACTGGGGTGTGTTTCATACCGAGTCGGCATTTTATGATGCTTGGGGGCGATTCAAACGTCTTAACAAGCAGCGTAATGCTCTATTGAAAACAGCAACTAGCTATCGAGAGCTGAGTTATTGGGATCAAGAGATGGCGCGTTTGGCTGAGAATATCAGTCAATGGCGAGCCGATTACGTTGAACAAATGAAGGTCAAAGCGGAGCAGATCTGCAAAGCGTTTTTACCCGAGTTCGACATCCAATTGAAGTATTATCGTGGTTGGGATAAAGATACGCCTTACCAAGAGATACTAGAGAAAAATTTTGAGCGTGATCAGGCGTTAGGGTACACCTTTAGTGGTCCTAACAAAGCAGATTTGCGCATTAAAGTGAATGGTACGCCTGTTGAAGATGTGCTTTCACGAGGTCAGTTAAAATTGATGGTGTGTGCACTGCGCGTGGCGCAAGGACAACACCTAACAGAAATGACTGGCAAGCAATGTATCTACTTAATTGATGACTTTGCATCTGAATTAGATAGCCAACGTCGTAAGCGTCTAGCTGACTGCTTAAAAGAGACGGGGGCGCAAGTTTTTGTAAGTTCTATTACTGATAGCCAAATTGCGGATATGCGTGATGAAAATGGCAAGATGTTCCATGTGGAACATGGCACAATAGAGCAAAATATATAGCGGAAGATAACTCATGTCTGAAAATTACGATTCATCGAGTATTAAGGTACTAAAGGGTCTGGATGCGGTTCGTAAGCGTCCTGGTATGTACATCGGCGACACGGATGATGGCACCGGTCTGCACCACATGGTTTTTGAGGTGGTGGATAACTCAATTGATGAAGCGTTAGCGGGTCACTGTCAAGACATCGTTGTGACAATTCATGAGGACAATTCAGTATCGGTACGCGATGATGGTCGTGGTATCCCAACCGAAATGCACCCAGAAGAGAACGTATCAGCAGCAGAAGTTATTATGACGGTACTTCACGCTGGTGGTAAGTTCGATGATAACTCATACAAGGTATCAGGTGGTCTGCACGGTGTAGGTGTTTCGGTAGTAAACGCACTGTCTAAGCAAGTAACACTGACTATCCATCGCGGTGGTCAAATCCACACTCAAACTTACCATCACGGTGAGCCTCAAGCGCCACTGGCAGTGATTGGTGAAACAGAGCAAACAGGTACAGAAATCCGTTTCTGGCCAAGTGAAGAGACATTCTCTAACACAGAATTCCACTATGACATCCTAGCTAAACGTCTACGTGAGCTTTCTTTCCTAAACTCGGGCGTCTCGATCAAGCTACGTGATGAGCGTGAAGAAGATAAACAAGATCACTTCATGTATGAAGGTGGTATCCAAGCGTTCGTTGATCACTTGAACACCAACAAGACACCAATCATCGAGAAAGTATTCCACTTTAACGCAGAGCGTGAAGACGGTATCGCGGTAGAAGTCGCGATGCAGTGGAACGATGGCTACCAAGAGAACATCTTCTGTTTTACCAACAACATTCCTCAGCGTGATGGTGGTACTCACCTTGCTGGTTTCCGTGCAGCCCTAACGCGTACATTGAACT
The DNA here is from genome assembly GCF_028551255.1 of Vibrio tubiashii. Taxonomy (NCBI): domain Bacteria; kingdom Pseudomonadati; phylum Pseudomonadota; class Gammaproteobacteria; order Vibrionales; family Vibrionaceae; genus Vibrio; species Vibrio tubiashii. The sequence continues at coordinate 4,563 of NZ_CP117029.1, forward strand.
CGTTCATGGACAAAGAAGGCTTCTCGAAGAAAGCGAAAACCGCAACTTCAGGTGATGATGCACGTGAAGGTCTAACAGCGGTTATTTCGGTTAAGGTGCCAGATCCTAAGTTCTCAAGCCAAACCAAAGACAAACTGGTTTCTTCTGAAGTGAAGTCAGCAGTTGAGCAAGCTATGGGTGAGAAACTGTCTGAGTTCCTAATCGAGCACCCAGCAGAAGCGAAAACGGTTTGTACTAAGATTATCGACGCAGCTCGTGCTCGTGATGCAGCACGTAAAGCGCGTGAGATGACTCGTCGTAAAGGCGCTCTAGACCTAGCTGGTCTGCCAGGTAAATTGGCTGACTGTCAGGAAAAAGACCCTGCACTTTCTGAACTATACATAGTGGAGGGTGATTCGGCAGGCGGCTCCGCAAAACAAGGCCGTAATCGTAAGAACCAAGCGATTCTTCCTCTGAAAGGTAAAATCCTTAACGTTGAGAAAGCGCGTTTCGACAAAATGCTTTCTTCTCAAGAAGTGGCGACACTTATTACAGCGCTTGGCTGTGGTATCGGTCGTGACGAGTACAACCCAGACAAACTGCGTTACCACAACATCATCATCATGACCGATGCCGATGTCGATGGTTCGCACATTCGTACGCTACTATTGACCTTCTTCTATCGTCAAATGCCAGAGCTGATTGAGCGTGGCTACGTGTACATTGCTCAGCCACCGCTTTACAAAGTGAAGAAAGGTAAGCAAGAGCAGTACATCAAAGATGAAGATGCGATGAATCAATACCAAGTGGCATTGGCGCTAGATAACGCATCTCTGCATGTTAACGCTGAGGCGCCAGCCCTAGCTGGTGAAGCGCTAGAGAAGCTTGTTCAGCAGTACAACGCGGGTATTAAGCTGGTGGATCGCATGAGTCGTCGTTATCCACGTGCGCTTGTGCATGAACTGGTTTACACGCCACGTCTAACGGCAGAGCAGTGTCATGACGCAGCGGCAGTTGAAGCTTGGACTCAGCAGCTTGTCGAGCAGCTTAATGCCAAAGAAGTGGGCGCAAGCCAGTACAGCTTCGAAGTGGAACAGCACGCTGAGCTAGGTTTAAATCTACCTAAGATCATTGTTCGTACTCACGGTGTGACGCATGAGTTTGCGCTAAGTGTTGATCTATTCAACTCGAAAGAATACGGCAAGCTAGCAGACCTATCTGAAGCGTTAGATGGTCTGATCGAAGAGGGCGCCTACATCAAACGTGGTGAGCGTACTCAGCCAATCACAAGTTTTGTTGATGCTCTTGAGTGGTTAATCAAAGAGTCACGTCGTGGTCTAAGCCTACAGCGCTACAAAGGTCTAGGTGAGATGAACCCAGATCAGCTTTGGGAAACGACTATGGACCCAGAGACTCGCCGCATGATGCAAGTAACGATTGAAGATGCGGTTGGTGCAGATCAGCTGTTTACGACACTAATGGGTGACCAAGTAGAACCTCGTCGTAACTTTATCGAAGAGAATGCACTTAAAGTAGCTAACCTAGACGTTTAGATTGTTTTCTCTTCGCTGGATGAACTGATTTCTGTGTCGAAGGTGCTCATTTATGCTTATAAACTCCGCGCCTTCTCCTTGAACTAAGCTCATCCAGCTTCGATAAAAATAATCTAAAGATTTTAAAAAGACTGTCAGAAATGACGGTCTTTTTTGTTTTCGATATTTTAATTATTTTTCAAATGCTTGGGATGTCATCCTCAAGAGGGAGGAACGACTGAGTTGGGGATCTCTAAAAGCACATTGAAAATTTTTTAATTCGGATCCCTTGAAACTATTTTGCTTTAGCCACATATCTATTGTTGAAGAGGGAAGCTGTCTTGCTCAAGAGAGAAGAAACAGAACCTCTGGATTCGCTGATAAGATATCGCTCACGAGAGGATAACCTTAGAGGCACACATTGAACTGATTTATTACTACGTCCCAGCGTTATAAGAACCCGAGGAGTAGAAAATAAATCCCTTGGCCGGCAAAGATCTCAACAAGATAGATCCGCGCAAACTCACGGCTAAGACTATTGCTTACTATGAGGATAGCATTATGAGAACTGTAGATTTCACTCCACTTTACCGCAACGCAATTGGCTTCGATCGTCTATTCAACATGATGGAAGCAAACACTGCGAAAAACGCTTCTGGCGGTTACCCTCCTTACAACATTGAGCAAAAAGACGAAAACCACTATCGCATTACTATGGCAGTGGCAGGTTTCGCTGATGAGCAGCTCGATCTGACTCAGAAAGAAAACATGCTGATTGTTAAAGGTGAGCGTAAAAGCGAAGAAGAGAAGCAATACGTTTACCAAGGTATCGCAGAGCGCGATTTCGAGCGTAAATTCCAACTGGCAGACTACGTAAAAGTCGTGGGTGCTAGCATGGAAAACGGTCTACTGCATATTGACCTAGAGCGCGAGATTCCAGAAGCGATGCAACCGCGTAAGATTGCTATCAATGGCAGTAACCTAATCGAAGGTTAATTAACTGTCTCAAAACTGAGAGTAAAGAGTGAAAGAGCGCACATTAGCGCTCTTTTTTATTGTACTCGAATCTGTAAATCAGTACTTTCTGCGCCGTAAACTATAAATGTGGAAAATAGAATGAAAAAATTATTATTGGCGGCTTTAGTTATTGCTGTCTCTGGCTGTTCTAGCCTTGTTGCTCCGCTTGCTACTGATTACACCGCATCAAACGGTGAAAAGATTCGTATCGCTTACGCAAACCCTGAAAAATCGGCTAACTGTGAGCTGAAAGGTCAGTCAGCGTTCAACCCTAACTCGCAAAGTATTATGGGTATTGTATCGTTTGGTGATAGCGGAATGGATGCTGAGCACAAAATCAACTCAACTTTTGGTGAAGAAGCAGCAGCATTAGGCGCTAACTACATTAATCGTGGGTTTGCTGGCTCTTCTACATACGGTGGTGTATATCAGCGTTCTTCTACAATAGAAGCAAGCTACTTCTCATGTGAGCACATCCCTGCTCTATAAATACCAACAGCCCAAAGCGTGAACTTTGGGCTGTTTTTGTTTTGCTGCGCTTAACCTTGCTGGTAGGCGCGCTCTACTTCCTCTGCGATGATAGCGATGCCTTTTTGCATCATTTCATCATCTTGAACATAGTTCATTCGCAAGCATTGATGAGCATGTTCCCAGTCATCTTCTTGACCAATAAAGAAGTACTCGCCAGGGACAATCAGTACGCCGCGTGCTTTTAGGCGCTGATACAGTTCCATAGTGGTGATCGGCAGCTCATCAAACCAAAGCCAAAGGAAAATAGCGCCCTCTGGTTTGTGAATTCGGAAACGTGAGTCAGTAATTGCTGTTTGCAGTAACTCGACAGCGCGCTGAGACTTCTGTTTATAGAAAGGTTTAATCACCTCTGAACTCAGCTTTAACAAATCCCCTTTGCCAATAATGTGGTTGGCAATTGCAGGGCCTAAACTGCCCGGAGCGAGACTGATAATGCCATTCATATTAGTCATAGCCTGAGTGATTTCTTCACTGGCAATGACTATTCCGCAACGTACACCCGGCAAACCGAGTTTTGATAGGCTCATGCAAAGAATGGTGTTTTCATTCCAGAATGGCTCCACATCTTCAAAAATAATATTTGGAAACGGTAAACCGTAAGCATTATCAATGATCAGTGGGATGTTGTTTTCACGCGCGAGCTTATCCAATTTATGGATCTCTTCGTCGGTCAGCACGTTGCCAGTCGGGTTGGTAGGGCGGGATGCACAGATAGCGGCGACAGAGTCATCTACCTTTAGCTGTTCAAAATCGACATGATATTTAAATAGACCATTGTCGAGCATTTCAATCTCTGGGTGGTAAGAGACAAAGATATCTTCATTTATGCCTGCATCGCCATAGCCAATGTATTCTGGAGCGAGCGGCAGTAAGATTTTTTTGTGCGAGCCGTCAGGCTGTTTGCCAGCCAGCAGATTAAATAGGTAGAAAAAGCCACTTTGACTGCCGTTGGTTAAGCTGATGTTTTTTTCTGTGATATTCCAGCCATAGGTCTCTTTAAGTAGCTTGGCTAGCGCTTTAACAAATGCATCTTTGCCTTGCGGGCCATCGTAGTTCGCCATTGCGGCAACCAGCTCTCCACTTTCTAGCAGTTCCTCACTGGCGAGTCGAAAATAATCGAGCATGGCAGGAATGGCGGCCGGGTTACCTCCACCGAGCATGATGGCACCAGGAGTGCGTAGACCATCATTTAAATCATCCATTAACTGGGTAATACCTGAATACTGATTAAATTTTTCACCAAACTTAGAAAACTGCATTACTTTCTGTACCTAATTCATTGTTGTCATTGCTTTAGTTCTTGAACAGCTAGTGCGTGGCTAGCCAATAGAGTAATCCTTGAACATACATCAATGATAATAGGACGAAAAGCACTAAATCAGTGCATTGATAAAGAAAAGCCCAACTCCGAGGAGTTGGGCTTGAGTAGACTTGCTGAGTGTAAGGTCTTAGACCCTACTTTGGCGGTTACTTCTGCAGTAGAGAAATATCGGCAATTTCTAAGAACAGGTTACGCAAGTTGTTTAGCAGTGTTAGACGGTTCTTCTTCAGAGCTTCGTCATCAGCCATTACCATTACGTTATCGAAGAAGGCATCAACAGGCTCACGTAGGTCAGCTAGCTTGCTTAGTGCTTCTTGGTAGTTACCTGTTGCAAATGCTGGCTCTAGCGCTTCTGTCATCACTTCAACGCTTTCTGCTAGCGCTTTCTCTGCGTCTTCTTGGAGAAGCGCAAGGTCGATGTCTGCTGCTAGCTCACCGTCGAATTTCGCTAGGATGTTACCTACACGCTTGTTTGCTGCGGCTAGTGCTTCTGCTGCTTCTAGCTCACGGAAGTGAGATACTGCTTTCACACGCTGGTCGAAGTCGGCTGGCTTAGTTGGACGGTTAGCCAGTACAGCTTGGATGATATCCACACTGAAGCCTTCGTCTTTGTACCATGCGTTGAAACGACCAAGCATAAACTCGATAACGTCGTCAGCAACATTTGTGTTAGTCAGCTTGTCACCAAATAGAGACTGAGCCTTAGCAATTAGGTCAGTTAGGTCTAGGTTGTAGCCGTTTTCTACGATAATACGTAGTACACCTAGCGACGCACGGCGAAGTGCGAATGGGTCAGAGCCCTTAGGAGCTTGGCCAATACCGAAGATGCCAACAATTGTATCTAGCTTGTCTGCCATTGCTACCGCTGAAGAAATACCTGTGCTTGGTAGCTCGTCACCCGCGAAACGAGGCATGTACTGCTCGTAAAGCGCTAGTGCAACTTGCTCATCTTCACCGTCGTGGGTTGCGTAGTGCATGCCCATTACACCCTGAGTATCGGTAAACTCGAATACCATAGATGTCATTAGGTCACACTTAGCTAGCAGACCTGCACGCTTAGATTTTTCAACGTCAGCATCGATCTGCTCAGCAATGTAGCCAGCAAGTTCTGTGATGCGGTCTGTCTTGTCTTTGATAGTACCAAGCTGCTTCTGGAAGATAGCTTGCTCTAGCTCAGGTAGACGGTCGATAAGAGGACGCTTACGGTCAGTGTTAAAGAAGAATTCTGCATCCGCTAGACGTGGACGAACAACCTTCTCGTTACCTTCGATTACGTAGCGAGGCTCTTTTGATTCGATGTTTGAAACGAAAATGAAGTTAGGCAGTAGCTTCTTGTTGTCATCGTAAACAGGGAAGTACTTTTGGTCACCTTTCATGGTGTAAACCAATGCTTCAGAAGGTACTTTTAAGAACTCTTCTTCAAACTTCGCAGTTAAGACTACTGGCCACTCAACTAGAGATGTTACTTCTTCAACTAGATCGTCTTCTAGATCAGCAACACCGCCAACGGCAGCCGCTGCTTTTTGTGAGTCAGCAAGGATGATCGCTTTACGCGCTTCGTAATCAGCCATAACTTTACCGCGCTCTTCTAGGATCGCTGGGTATTGCTCTGCTGATTCGATAGTGAACTCTTGCTCACCCATGAAGCGGTGACCACGGATAGTGCGGTCAGAGGCTACGCCTAGGATCTCACCTTCGATAAGGTCAGAGCCCATCAGCATAGTTAGCGTTTTAACCGGGCGGATAAACTGAGTTGTTTTGTTACCCCAACGCATTGGCTTAGCGATAGGTAGGTTACCCAGTGCTTTAGCTGCTAGGTCTACAACGATTTCAGATGTTGCTTGGCCTTTTACTTCTTGTTTGAAAAGAAGCCATTCGCCTTTGTCTGTCACTAGACGGTCAGCTTGTTCAACCGTGATACCGTTACCACGTGCCCAGCCTTGTGCTGCTTTAGTCGCGTTACCGTCAGCATCGAATGCGACAGAAACCGCAGGACCGCGCTTCTCTACTACTTTGTCTGCTTGGCCTTCAGCTAGTGCTGAAACCTTAAGTGCTAGGCGACGAGGAGCGGCGTACCATTTCACTCCTTGGTGTGCTAGGTCTGCGCCTTTTAACTCTGCTTCGAAGTTTGCTGCGAACGCTTCCGCTAGCGTGCGAAGCTGCGTTGGTGGTAGCTCTTCAGTACCCAGTTCAATTAGAAATTCTTTAGCCATGATTACTTCTCCTCGTTGCGGCACATTGGGAAGCCAAGCGCTTCACGTGATGCGTAGTACGCTTCAGCAACTGATTTAGTCAGGTTGCGGATACGAAGGATGTAACGTTGGCGCTCTGTAACAGAGATAGCTTTACGCGCATCAAGGATGTTGAATGCATGACCGGCTTTTAGAATGCGCTCGTAAGCTGGAAGCGGAAGTGGCTTCTCTAGCTCAAGTAGCTCTTTACACTCTTTCTCGCACTGGTCGAAGAAAGTGAATAGGAAATCTACATCAGCGTGCTCGAAGTTGTACGTTGATTGCTCAACTTCGTTTTGGTGGAAGATGTCACCGTAAGTTACTTTGCTACCGTCTGGTGCGATGTTCCACACTAGGTCATAAACAGAGTCTACTTCTTGGATGTACATTGCTAGACGCTCGATACCGTAAGTGATCTCACCAGTAACAGGTTTACACTCAAGGCCACCTACTTGCTGGAAGTAAGTAAACTGAGTTACTTCCATGCCGTTTAGCCATACTTCCCAACCAAGACCCCATGCACCTAGCGTAGGGTTTTCCCAGTTGTCTTCTACGAAACGAATATCGTGTACTAGCGGGTCGATACCAAGAACTTCAAGCGAGCCTAGGTACAACTCCTGAATGTTATCTGGAGATGGTTTTAGAGCTACTTGGAACTGATAGTAGTGCTGCAGACGGTTCGGGTTTTCACCATAGCGACCATCGGTCGGGCGACGTGAAGGTTGAACGTAAGCTGTCGACATTGGCTCTGGGCCAAGTGCACGTAGACATGTCATTGGGTGAGAGGTGCCCGCACCTACTTCCATATCTAGAGGTTGAACAATAGTACAACCGTTTTGTGCCCAGTAATCCTGCAGCGCGAGGATCATTCCCTGGAAGGTTTTGATATCGTAATTTTGCATAGTAATTCGCGCGATTCTTGTGTCAAAAATTGAGAAAAAATAACAATCAAGTATACCCAGATATTTGGCATGGGAGTAGCGTTAATCTTGATTAATTCCTAGGCAAAATTCTCCTTTAATGGAAATTTAATGGCTTATTCGTCCAAATTTTCCTAAAAGGGAGTTTATTTGCAGTTTATCGCTTGAGAAACACCTTTCAGATGGTTAGAATTCCGCCGTCTTTGGGGAGTAGCTTACTTAACTATCAACACTGGGATGTTAAGTTCGTTCGTCAACATAATTGATGCAAAATCATCATGGCGTTCGAGACGTATCGACCAATTTAATCACAACAATGTCGCATGCGTTTAGCAAGACCTTAGACAAATCATCACGAACCGGGGTGGGGCGTGAGGTTTGTCTTCGGTTAAAATTATAATCCCTACCCCAGAAGAGCATGTCGTGAGCGTTTTAGCTATTTCTATCACCACCGTTGCTTTGGCGGAAATCGGTGACAAAACCCAACTTTTATCTCTGCTTTTAGCCAGTCGATACCGCAAACCATTACCTATTATCACTGCGATATTCTTGGCAACAATCGCGAATCATGCTTTAGCTGCCTGGCTTGGTGTGGTGGTGGCGGACTATCTTTCGCCCGAAATTCTTAAATGGGTGCTGGTGGTCAGCTTTATTGCCATGGCGGGCTGGGTATTGATTCCTGACAAACTGGATGATGATGAACAGATTTCGAATCGAGGACCGTTTGTCGCAAGCTTCATTGCCTTTTTTATCGCTGAAGTAGGAGATAAGACTCAAATAGCAACGTCGATTCTTGGTGCGCAATATCCTGACGCACTAACTTTGGTAATTTTGGGTACGACGATCGGCATGTTACTGGCCAACGTCCCTGTGGTTCTGATTGGCAAGTTATCTGCTGATAAGATGCCGCTAGATTTAATTCGCAAGATTACAGCATTACTGTTTATTGCTCTGGCAACCGCGGCTGCCGTGTTTCAATAACATCGGCTAAGTTGGTGTTAAATATCAATAACTAGCAGTGAAAAGATCCAGTTCAAACTCTGAATTTATTTCATTCTGAGTCGTGATCGCTGACATATAAGTGTCATACTTGTCATGGTACTTTAACCATGTGAATGATAGCGAGAGGGCAAGGTTATGCTTACACGTTATACTGGGATGACACCTAAAAGTCAGAGTTATTTGTTCACCTTTGGTCTAGCGCTGTGTTTGCTAGCAATGGTACTGACCGATATGTGGCTACCGATTGTGGCTGGTTCGTTTATTTTGACTGGTTTGACTGTTGAAGCTTGGATTCGAGCTGAACATATTATCCCGATGCATGAAGAGATGCGCGCGATGAGAAAACAGATAAGTAAACTTCAGTCAGAAGTCCGTACACTAGAATACGATGAATAAAACAACGGCAGCCACAAAGGCTGCCGTTTTCTTTTCTGCTATGGCGTTTAAGCCATTCCTTTCTTGATCAGATACTGATAAGGCAGTTGCTCGGTTTGCGAGCCAATCAATTGGTGGTCCATAAAGCGACAAAAGCTTGGAATGTCGCGAGTTGTTGATGGGTCATCCGCCTTAACGAGCAGTACTTCCCCATCTTGCATGGTTCTAATTGTCTTCCTGACCATCATCACTGGCTCTGGGCAGCGTAATCCTTCTGCCTCTAATGTCTTGGTTGCCTGTTCTGGATTGAATGTCATGGTCGTATCTTTGGTTACTCAATTTGGCCTAGATAATACTAGTGAAGAAAAAATATTCAATAACCCCTTGGCAAAGCGATCATTTTGTTTTAACTTAGTTAACAAGTTGGTAACATTTAAAACAGGAGAGCAAGTATGTTGACAGCTTTAGATCGTCTAACCATCTATTCAGTGCTGTGTTTTATCTCTTTTTGCGCACTTGTTTTACGTTCACCAGCAGAATCGTCGTCATTTATGCCTTTGCTCGGCATGGGTGCGACGGTGGTAGGGATTTGGCTTGAGATGCATCGCTGGCCGAGCGCATCTGAAGAACACGAAAACGAACTGTAGCGCTTCCAACTACGCTTCGTTTTTTATCACTACGCTCAACTACATTCCGACACTATCCCCAGTTTTCTTGGGCTTCCCCGCTGAAAAGCGGGATTTTTTTTGCCTGAAAAAGGTACAATACGCCCATACCCATCTAAAATACGTGGTTTAAGCGTGGAATTAGAAGATATTTATCGTCGAGATCTCAACCTATTGGTTGCATTGCGCGTACTGATTGAAGAGTGCAGCGTGAGCAAAGCTGCTAATCGCCTTAACCTTAGTCAATCCGCGATGAGTCGTGTTTTGGGGCGGCTACGCGATATGCTTGGCGACCCTTTGTTCACCCGCCAAGGTCAACATCTGATTCCGACAGAAAAGGCACTCGAAATTGATCGCTGTTTAGGTGAGCCACTAGAATCACTGCGTCAGTTGTTGTCACCGATTGAGTTTGAACCAAGCAGCTGCGATCAAACGTTTAATATCGCTACGACGGACTACGCAATGCAAACTATCTTGCCGTTTGCGTTGCCACGTATTTATCAAGAAGCGCCCAATGTGTCGTTTAACTTTTTACCACTTCAGCACGATAGATTAGCTGATCAGCTTACCTATGAAGGTGCAGACCTAGCGATCTGCCGCCCAATTGGTCCTGTAGAGCCACTACGTAGTGAAATTTTGGGTCGGGTTGGAGTGTTGTGCTTACTATCGAAGCAGCATCCATTGGCAGACAAAGAGCTCAGTCTGCAGGATTATCTCAACTACCCACATGCGATGATCGCTATTAGTGATGGTGTTAAGGCGTTGATTGAAGGGGCGTTAGTTGACCAACCTAAGCGTAAAATGGTGCTACGCGCATACCATTTAGAGGCAGCACTCGCGATTGTCGATACCATGCCACTGATTATTACGGTTCCAGCGGACTTGGCTTACTTAGTTGCCGAACGCTATGACCTAGTCATCAAGCCACTGCCATTTCAGTTTACCCCGTTCGACTATTCGATGATTTGGCACCCACGCTGTGAGCATTCGCCTGCTCAGGAGTGGTTACGCGGAATCGTAAAGGAAGAGTGCAGTCGCTTGATTGCCAAGCGCATTGAAGATATTGGTTTGGACTAAATCGTTTCAGTAACAAAAGAGCCAGCATTACAGGTGCTGGCTCTTTTCTATCTAACTGCAGCTGTTATAGCTTAATCACAACACGACCTGTTACTTGGCCGTTAGTGATGTCTTCCGCGTATTTTGGTGCTTCAGCCAATTCCACTTCAGTACAAGCTTGCTCAAAGTAGCTATCTGGAAGGAGTTCTACCAGTTTCTCCCACGCTGCGATGCGTTTTTCGGTCGGGCAAGAGACTGAATCAATACCTTGTAGGCGAACGTTACGTAGAATGAAAGGCATCACTGTAGTAGGTAGGTCAAAACCACCTGCTAGACCACACGCTGCGACCGCGCTGTTGTAATCCATCTGAGCCAGTACTTTTGCCAGTACCTTGCTACCTACAGTATCAACAGCACCTGCCCACACTTGTTTTTCAAGTGGGCGTGCTGGCTCTTCAAACTCAACCCGGTCGATAATGCGACTTGCACCGAGTTTCTCAAGTAGTGGGCCATTTTGTTCAACACGGCCTGTTACCGCCGCCACTTTGTAACCTAGTTGCGCCAATAGCGTTACTGCTACTGAGCCAACACCGCCACTTGCACCAGTAACAAGAATTTCGCCATCTTCAGGCTTAATCCCTGCATCAAGTAGTGCTTGGACACATAGCATACCTGTGAAGCCAGCCGTACCGACCATCATGGCTTTCTTGCTATCTAGCCCTTTTGGTAGTGGAACGAGCCAGTCAGCTTTCAGGCGAGCACGCTGAGCCATACCACCCCAGTGGTTTTCACCGACGCCCCAACCTGTCAGTACTACTTTGTCACCTGCTTGGTAGCGGTTGTCTTCAGAGCTCACTACGGTACCGGCTAAGTCGATACCTGGAACCATAGGGAAATTACGAATAATTTTGCCTTTCCCTGTGATTGCTAAACCGTCTTTGTAGTTTAGTGATGAGTAATCAACATCAATCAGTACGTCGCCTTGTGGCAGTTGTGCTTCGTCGATCTGCTCGATAGAAGCAATAGTACGTTTTTCTTCTTGGTTTAGAATCAGTGCGTTGAACATAAGTGGTCTCCACAAATAAGAGCAGCAATTTAAAAACTGGTTACGAGTGTAGATCCAAATCAGATATGACAAAAATGAAACTTTAGCATTATATCTATGCGCATCACGCATTTTGACCAAAGTATAAGCAAGAGATAGGTGTTGAGTGATGATAAATGACAAAAGCCCCTAATCGCGAGGATTAAGGGCTTAGGTATTTAAGAGAGGAAGAATTTGTACGACGGGTTGTCGGTTTCATCCTTGCATTGGTAACCCAGTTCGCGTAGGTGAGCAGAGAAGCGTGATAAATCCGATTCATCTAACTCAAAGCCACACAGAACGCGGCCATAGTCAGCACCATGGTTACGATAGTTGAATAAGCTGATATTCCAGTGGGTTCCCAGTGTGCTCAAAAACTTCAATAGTGCACCAGGGTATTCTGGAAACTCAAAGCTATACAAACGTTCTTTAAGTGGTTTAGAAGGTTTACCACCAATCATATAGCGCACGTGCAGCTTAGCCATTTCGTCGTCAGAAAGATCGACCACAGGGTAGCCACCATCACGCAAGTCATGAATGATGTTATCCAGCTCTTCTTGCCCGTCTTGCAGACGAACACCAACAAAGATATTGGCTAACGCGTCATCGTTGTAACGGTAGTTAAACTCAGTCACGGCACGGCCGCCAATCAAGTTACAGAACTCGAAAAAAGCCCCCTGACGTTCAGGGATGGTTACCGCCAATAGACCTTCACGTTTCTCACCCAGTTCACAGCGCTCAGAGACGTAACGTAGACCGTGGAAGTTAGTGTTGGCACCCGAAAGAACCGTACCTAGGTTTTTATCTTGCAGCCCGTTTTGCTCGGCAAATTTCTTCAGGCCCGCTAAAGCTACTGCGCCAGAAGGTTCGGCAATCGCACGTGTGTCTTCAAAGATATCCTTCACAGCCGCGCAGATTTCATCACTGGATACTGAGATATGACCATCAATGTATTTCTGACAAAGGCGGAAAGTCTCATCACCAATGCGTTTTACGGCGACGCCATCAGCAAACATGCTGACTTGATCGAGCACCACTGGTTCACCTGCGTCTAAAGCTGCTTTCAAACAAGAAGAGTCTTCTGGTTCAACCGCAATCACTTTGATTTCAGGCATCAGTTGCTTAACTAATACTGCGACGCCTGCCGCCAGACCACCACCGCCAACGGGAACGAAGATGTAGTCGAGGTGACCATTTTGCTGCAGCATCTCCATACCAATCGTACCCTGACCGGCAATCACTAGCGGGTGATCGAATGGTGGTACAAAAGTATAGCCATGCTCAGCTGATAGACGCACTGCTTCGGCTTTTGCCTCGTCAAAGTTACTGCCGTGCAGCACTACGTTACCGCCAAAACCACGTACCGCTTCGACTTTAATGTCTGGCGTGGTTTTTGGCATCACGATAGTGGTCTTGATACCTAGCTTAGTCCCAGAAAGCGCCATACCTTGAGCATGGTTACCTGCGGATGCTGCAATTACTCCCGCCGCTTTTTGCTCATCGTTTAGGCTTGCAACCATGTTGTATGCGCCGCGCAGTTTAAACGAGTGTACCGGCTGGCGGTCTTCCCGTTTGATTTGCACGTTATTACCAATACGCGCAGCAAGGCGAGGCATTTCCTGAAGTGGTGTTACTGTCGCCACTTCATAAACAGGCGCTCGTAAGATCTGGCGCAGGTAGTCTGCGCCAGTTTGAGGTTCTTGCCCTGAAAGTATTGAGTCACTCATAAGCTAGTCCTCTAGCTTAGATTTGTCTCGTACTGCACCTTTGTCAGCACTGGTCGCCATACTTGCGTACGCTTTTAGTGCAAATGAAACTTCACGTTGACGGTCGACTGGCTTCCAACCTAACTCATCTTGTTTTGCACGGCGCTCAGCAAGTTCTTGATCTGAAACTTGTAAAGAAATTGAACGGTTTGGAATATCAATAGCGATCATATCGCCTTGTTTCACCAAGCCGATTGCACCGCCGTTAGCTGCTTCTGGAGACGCGTGACCGATAGATAAACCAGATGTACCGCCAGAGAAGCGACCATCTGTCAGTAGGGCACACTCTTTACCTAGTCCCATAGACTTTAGGTAAGTCGTTGGATAGAGCATCTCTTGCATGCCCGGACCACCCTTAGGACCTTCGTAACGGATAACAACCACATCGCCTGCTTTCACTTTGCCACCAAGGATGCCTTCAACCGCATCTTCTTGGCTTTCAAACACTACCGCAGGGCCAGTGAATTTATGGATGCTCTCATCCACACCGGCTGTCTTAACGATACAGCCATCTAAGGCGATGTTGCCAGAAAGAACAGCCAGACCACCCTCTTGACTAAAGGCGTTGTCTTTGGTGCGGATACAACCTTCAGCGCGGTCGTCATCAAGACGATCCCAACGACAATCTTGTGAGAAGGCTTGAGTGGTACGAATACCTGCAGGACCTGCGCGGAAGAACTTCAATACTTCTTCATCTTCAGTTTGGATGATGTCGTATTTGGCGAGCTGCTCTTTCATTGAAAGACCAAGAACGGTGCGAGCTTGGTTGTGTAGCAGACCAGCGCGGTCAAGTTCACCAAGAATTGCCATTACACCACCTGCGCGGTGTACATCTTCCATATGATATTTCTGAGTCGAAGGTGCTACTTTACATAGGTGTGGAACTTGACGAGATAGACGATCGATATCTTCCATATCGAAATCCACTTCACCTTCTTGTGCTGCTGCTAGCAGGTGCAGGATAGTGTTGGTTGAACCACCCATTGCAATATCGAGTGCCATTGCGTTCTCAAACGCATCAAAGGTCGCGATGTTGCGTGGTAGTGCAGATTCGTCATCTTGCTCGTAGTAACGACGCGTCAGTTCAACAATGCGACGGCCCGCATTAAGGAATAGCTGTTCACGGTCAGCGTGAGTGGCTAGCATTGAACCGTTACCAGGCTGAGAAAGACCCAGCGCTTCGGTGAGACAGTTCATTGAGTTAGCAGTAAACATACCTGAACATGAACCACACGTTGGACATGCACTACGTTCGATCTGCTCACTCTGCTCGTCTGACACTTTCGGGTCAGCGCCTTGGATCATCGCATCAACCAAGTCTAGCTTGATGATTTGATCAGAAAGCTTGGTTTTACCCGCTTCCATTGGACCACCAGAAACAAAGATAACCGGGATATTGAGGCGCATTGACGCCATTAGCATCCCCGGGGTGATTTTGTCACAGTTAGAGATACATACCATGGCATCAGCACAGTGGGCATTAACCATGTACTCAACCGAGTCGGCAATCAGCTCACGTGATGGTAGCGAATAAAGCATACCGCCGTGGCCCATTGCGATACCGTCGTCGACAGCAATGGTGTTGAATTCTTTGGCGATACCGCCCGCTTTTTCAATCTCACGCGCTACCAACTGACCCATGTCTTTTAAGTGCACGTGGCCTGGTACAAATTGGGTAAACGAGTTAACTACCGCGATGATAGGTTTACCGAAATCTTCGTCTTTAACGCCCGTAGCACGCCATAAGGCGCGCGCACCGGCCATATTGCGTCCGTGTGTTGTGGTTGCTGATCTATATTTTGGCATTGTGTTACTTCCTATATTTGCCGGTGCTTTTTAAGCTTTGTCTGCGTCTTGTGGGTAAACGTAATCTAGCCAACCCCATTTATCTTCTGTGGTGCCATTAAATAGGCCGAAGTAAGCTTCTTGGAGCTCTTTGGTGATTGGGCCACGTTTACCGCTGCCGACTTCAATCTTATCGATAGTTGCAACAGGAACGACCTCTGCTGCTGTACCTGTCATAAAGACTTCGTCTGCTAGGTAAAGCGCTTCACGCGCAATGTTTGCTTCACGCACTTCATAACCGCGATCACGAGCGATAGTCATAATTGAATCGCGAGTGATACCCGGCAAGATTGCGCTGGTTGCTGGTGGCGTAGTGATAACACCATCTTTAATCACAAAGATGTTTTCGCCAGCACCTTCAGATAGGTAACCATCGACACTGAGTGCAATACCTTCATCGTAGCCGTGACGACGAGCTTCACCACCTACAAGTAGTGAAGATAGGTAGTTACCACCAGCTTTTGCCGCTGTTGGGATTGTGTTTGGCGCTGCACGGTTCCAGCTAGAGATCATCGCATCGACACCTTTCTCTAGTGCTTCTTCACCTAGGTATGAACCCCAAGGGAAAGCCGCAATGATCAGATCCATTTCAGTGCCTACTGGTGGGCAGACACCTAGACCTACGTTGCCGACGAAACCTAGTGGACGAATGTAAGCACTATCAAGTTTGTTTTGACGCAGCGTTTCGCGCGTCGCTTCCATGATCTCTTCAACAGAGTATGGAATAGGGAAGCGGTAGATTTTTGCTGAATCTTTAAGACGTTTTGCATGCTCTAAATGGCGGAAGACAATTGGGCCTTTAGGTGTGTTGTAGCAGCGCACGCCTTCAAATACTGAAGTACCGTAGTGCATAGCGTGAGTTAACACATGCACATTTGCTTCTGCCCAAGGAACCATTTCACCGTTAAACCAAATGTAGTCTGCTGTTTTTGTAGCCATTATTGCCTTCCTTATGCACAAATCTTTTGTTGTAGGTTGTTATTTGGGAGTTCGTCACTCGCAATTTGCGTGACTTCAACAGTGCGTACATCCCAAAGCTTCTCGATTTGATTGGTGAGAAATGAAATAGGACGATCACTGTCGACGATGATTTCAACGCTAGCGACTTTGCTCTCGTGGTTTTGCGTGCCAGCAACCTGCTTAACAATAAAACCACGGTGGCGTACCACACGAAGAACGCGTTCTAACAGTACAGGTTTATCATCCGCTTTAATGTCGATTAGATATCTTTCCATGTTAGGTGTTCTCCAGCATGTCATTGTTTGATGCACCTGGTGGTACAAGTGGCCATACGTTTTCTTCTTCGTCGATTAAAACATGAAGTAAGTATGAGGTTTTACTTTCTAGCATTTCTTTAAGAGCTGGCTCAACTTCTTCTTTTTTAGTGATCACTTTACCCGGAATATCAAAGGCTTTTGCTAGCATCACAAAGTCCGGGTTGTCATCAAGAATGGTTTCACTGTGGCGACCATCAAAGAACAGCGATTGCCATTGGCGAACCATGCCTAAACGCTGGTTATCGAGTAAAACGACTTTTACCGGAATCTGACGACGCTTCAGTGTGCCTAGCTCTTGGATGTTCATCATAAATGAGCCATCACCTGTGATAAGAATAGACTGATCATCAGGTCGAGCAACCGCTGCTCCCATCGCTGCAGGAAGACCAAAGCCCATAGTGCCTAGGCCTGCTGATGTGATGAAGTTTTGTGGCTCGCGCGGTTGGATGTGCTGGGCTGCCCACATCTGGTGCTGGCCCACATCGGTAGAAACAATCGAAGTGTCCGGCATAAGATCAGATAGCTGCTTCAGTAACCCTGGAGCGTAGATAAGATCGCCTGGGTGGTCGTAGCGCCACTTGAAGCCACTACGTAGACTTTCACTATGCTTAACCCAAGGCGTGATGTCTTGAGTTAGCTCTAGTTGAGGAAGAACGGCTGGGATCTCACCACGTACTGGCGCATTGGCTTGGCGCAGTTTGTGAATCTCTGCAGCATCAATATCAATGTGAATCACCTTAGCATTTGGCGCAAAGGTATCTAGCTTGCCAGTCACTCGGTCATCAAAGCGGGCGCCAACAGCAATCAATAGGTCACACTCTTGTACAACTAGGTTGGCCGCTTTAGTACCGTGCATGCCAAGCATACCTAGATAGTGAGGATCATGTCGTTCAATCGTACCTAGCCCTTTTAGGGTGCTAACAGAAGGCATTGGATTTAAACGTAGGAACTCTCGTACCGAGTCCGTTGCGTGACCAAGCTGAACACCACCACCGACATAAAGTACCGGACGAGAGCTTTGAGAAAGCAGCTCTTGTGCTTGGGTTATAGCCTCTTGGCTTGCCACAGGCATTGCTGGTGGAGAAAAAGGAGGAAGAAGGTTTACTGGTGCTTGGCCTAGTTGAACATCTTTGGCGATATCAACGATTACTGGGCCTGGGCGACCTGTTTTTGCCACTTCAAAGGCTTCAGCAAGTGTTGGTGCCAGTTCATTGATATCCGTTACTAGATAGCTGTGTTTAGTACACGCGAGTGACATACCGATCACATCGATTTCTTGGAACGCGTCAGTACCGATATGAGAGCTGGCAACCTGACCTGTGATCGCAACCAGTGGAATTGAATCCATAAAGGCATCAGCGAGACCAGTAACTAGGTTGGTTGCCCCTGGTCCTGATGTTGCCATACAGACTGCGACGTCTTGAGTTGAGCGAGCCATACCAATCGCGGCCATCGCTGCACCTTGTTCATGTCGGCAAAGGATATGTTCGACGCCACCATCATAGAGGGCATCATAGATTGGCATGATGGCCCCACCTGGGTAACCAAATACGGTTTTAATGCCTTGCTGCTTTAGGGCGGCAACGACTAACTCGGCACCTGTCATTGTGAGCCCCCTTTATGCATTGCTTGATGTTGTGTTGTGTTGCACGTCATGTGCGCTCCCATTCTTCCTACGGCTCTTGTTTTTCTGAGCTTTAATTTATGTCTGCCAAATTTTCAGCGTACTAATTGTAAAAAAACCCCCGGACTTTTCAGTGCGGGGGTTTTTTTGAATCTGTGGTTATCTTTCGCCCACTCTACCCCGCGCGGAATCAATAATGACCACGATAATCAGGGCAATCAGTGCGTTAATGCGGGCGTTGAAGTTCATTTATTATTTCTTTAGTTATCTGTGCCTATATGGGCACGAAATTGTTTGCGTCTCTAGTGGTAACATACAATTCCGCCGCATGACAAGCAAAAACTCATTCTTTTTTCACATTCTTTCAGCATCTCGCCAAGCTATATAACAACCTTGATAACAAAATAGACGAACTATCAGGGGGATAAATAATGGTCAGACAACAAGTGAGCTTGGTATGGGATTAGCGATCATTCACAGCCGAGCTTGCGTCGGGGTAGAGGCACCAACAGTGACGGTAGAAGTACATATTAGTAATGGTATGCCGGGATTTTGTTTGGTTGGGCTACCTGAAACTACGGTTAAAGAGTCTCGCGACAGAGTGCGCAGTGCGATCATCAATTCGCGTTTTGAATTTCCAGCTAAGCGAATCACAGTCAATCTCGCGCCTGCTGATTTACCTAAAGAAGGTGGTCGATTCGATCTGCCGATTGCATTAGGTATTTTAGCGGCGTCGGAGCAGATTCCTGTTAATGAACTAAATAATCAAGAGTTTATTGGCGAGCTTGCTTTATCTGGAGAGCTAAGAAGGGTGAAAGGTGTGTTACCCGCGGCATTGGCTGCCAATCGAGTTGAGCGCAGTTTAGTGGTCCCCCATAGCAATGGTGATCAGGCGGCTTTAGTTGGTGCTGAAAGACATAAATCGGCGCAAAGCTTACTTGAAGTGTGTGCCGACCTTTGTGGACAACAAAAGCTCTCACTACATCAAACCGCGCAAGTTTGTGCAGCACCGAGTAGCCAGAGAGATCTGCAAGATATAATCGGGCAGCAGCAAGGCAAGCGCGCTTTAGAGATTGCTGCCGCAGGCAATCACAACTTGTTGTTTCTTGGCCCGCCGGGGACAGGAAAAACTATGTTGGCTTCGCGTTTATGCGACTTGCTGCCCGATATGTCAGATAGTGAGGCACTTGAATCGGCTTCAGTAGCTTCATTAACCCAACAAGAAATCAATGCCCACAATTGGAAGCAGCGTCCTTTTCGCGCTCCGCATCACTCAAGCTCGATGGCGGCACTGGTGGGAGGAGGCTCTATCCCTAGGCCGGGAGAGATCTCTTTGGCGCACAATGGGCTGTTGTTTCTTGATGAGATGCCAGAATTCGAGCGCAAAGTACTCGATTCATTACGGGAACCATTAGAGTCAGGGGAGATTATTATCTCACGAGCCCAAGGCAAGACCCGCTTTCCTGCGAGATTTCAGCTCGTTGGGGCATTAAACCCAAGCCCCACTGGATACTACGAAGGCAACCAATCACGAGCCAATCCGCAAACTATTCTACGTTACTTAAGCCGCTTATCTGGCCCATTACTTGATCGCTTTGATATGTCTCTGGAAATCCCTGCTTTGCCAAAGGGGACGTTAGCGGAAGGGGGCGAAAGAGGTGAATCGACCCAGATTGTGCGAGATAGAGTATTGATAGCGCGTGAGAAGATGTTGTCGCGAGCGAGTAAGGTGAACGCCTTGTTAGGCAGTCGAGAAATTGAGCGCTACTGCCCTTTGCATAAACAAGATGCCCAGTTCTTGGAAACCGCATTGCATCGACTGGGGCTGTCGATTCGCGCTTACCATCGGATTATCAAGGTCGCACGTACCATTGCTGACTTAGAGGGGGCAAGCCATATTGAGCGCAATCATCTTGCCGAAGCACTAGGCTACCGAGCGATGGATCGCTTGTTGCGGCAGTTGACCGCGCAGGCGGTGTAAAAAAGCCCGCATTTGCGGGCTAGTAAAGTTAGAACTGGTAGTTAACACCGACAGAGAAGATCATCTGGTCTTCATCGTAGAAATCGATGTTTGAATCGGTTTGGCCGTAACCAGCAAAAGAGATAAGAGACCAATCTTGCCAACCCATAAACTGCTGATACTCATAGGCAGCAAAGAGACTTAACTCGTCATCGTCACGAACCTTGTTGTAGACAGGGTGTGACGCATCATAACCTTTGCTGGTGTAACTCGCGGTAAGCGCGAATTGATGGCGATTGATGACTTTAAACAGCGAAAGCTCGCCGCCCCAAGAGGTGAGAGAATTCGCATCGCCGTCGGCATCCGTTTTTATGTAAGTCAGTGATGGCACTAAGAACATAGTACGGTCGACGGGAATGCGATAACTACCTTTTACATAGATCGATGTCGCGTCACGTCGCAGTAACTGTTGATCACTCACTGAACGCGTCTGACCAGACTGTTCATTCTCAATATCTTTAACCGCGTATGCAGTATCTAGACTAAAACCAGAGTTAGCAATATTGCTAAATTTAAGTCGGTACGCGTTACCTTTTTCGTCGGTGACGGAGCGCGCGCTTCCTTCTAGGAAAGGATCGGCCCAAGTCTCGCCAGACATAATGGTCGGTAGGAAAGAGGCATCAATCACTGTTCCATTGGCCAATTGTTGCTTATAGCCTAACTCTAACGCTAAGGTACCAATGGCAATATCTTCACGAGATGTACCCGCATAGAACTGCTTGTCGAGTTGACTACCAAACGTATAAGCAATGCTACCTAGCGGCAGCGCTAAGACACTGCTATCACTTTGACCTTTCTGCGTATTGTCCGTAATGGTCGCGTTAGTGTCGGTATTAAAATTAGAGGTTGAAGAGGTATAACCGGCACTGAGTGAGACTTCGCCGCTGATCCCCGCTGAATCAGAGAGCTGGGCCATTGCTGGTGCTGTGCTCAGTACAGCAAGCGCAATAAGGGTTGGTTTTGTGGTCATTACGGGTTCTCCATGGTGTAAACCTAGTGACTGATTGCCTTGAGGTCGAAGTGTGCTCTAACAACTCTGACCATAGTTAGATTAGTTTCAAACTTTCCAATGGCTTGTATAATTACACGCTGTTTTATTATTCATAAATGAATGTTTATAAATTTTTCATTAAATCTCACTTATTAAGCGTATGTTGGCACATTTACTCCTTGTTCTGAATGTTAGTTTGGTCATCTTAAACTCTGCAGTCTGCTCGATAGCGATCTGCGTTGTGGCCGTTTTTAAGTTTGTTTTGCCAAGTGCTGCACTTAAAGCAAAGGGCACTCAGCTTGCCAATAAGATTATGTGGCTTTGGGCAACAATCAACTCTGCCATTCTTAACGTTTCGAACCGAATTGAGTGGGATATTCAAGGCGGTGACGAACTGAAAAAAGATGGCTGGTACTTGATGATCAGTAACCACCTTAGCTGGACAGATATTGTTGTACTGTGCTGCGTGTTCAAAGATCGCATTCCGATGCCAAAATTTTTTCTTAAGCAGCAACTGCTCTATGTACCTTTCATCGGTATGGCTTGTTGGGCTCTCGATATGCCATTTATGCGCCGCTATTCACGCGAATATCTGATTCGTCATCCGGAGAAACGTGGGCAGGATTTGGCAACCACTCGTCGTTCATGTGCTAAGTTCAAGCACACCCCTACAACGGTTGTGAACTATGTGGAAGGGACGCGCTTTACCCAAGACAAGCAGCGTAAAAGCAAAGCGGGTTATCAATATCTTCTGCAGCCTAAAACGGGTGGGATAGCCTATACGCTAGCAGCGATGGGCGATCAGTTTGAGAGTATTATTGATGTCACGTTAGCGTATCCTGATAATACACAAAAACCGTTTAAAGATGCTCTGATGGGCCGTATGACCAAGATCGTTGTTCGCACTAAAGTCTTGCCTGTGGATGAGCAAGTGCGAGGCGATTACTTTAATGATAAGCCATACAAGCGCCAGTTTCAGCAGTGGCTAGGTGATGTTTGGCAACAGAAAGATGAATTGCTACAGCAAGTACACCAAGATAAGTGATTAAATTTAAAGAATAAAAAAGGGAGCGTTTGCTCCCTTTTTACTTGGTGACTATTTTAGCGTTAGTAAGTAATTGACTAAGGCAAAGTACTCATCCAGAGAGGTGATTGAGCCTGCTTCAACTAAGTACTTGTTGTTAACAATAACCGCTGGAACACCTGATAGACCGCTGTTTTTAAACTGTTTGTCGAAGCGACGAACCATTGAATCTACCGCAAAACCGTTAAAGGCCGCGTCGAACTTCTTCGCATCGACGCCTTCATCCAAGAAGATCTGACGCAGTTCTTCATCATTCTTAGGTGCTTTGCGCATGTTGTGGATGCGGTTAAATAGCACGGGTGTCATCTTGTCTTCTACTTTCAGCACAATCATGGTTGCGTAAGCTTTGCTCATCGACTCACCCATGTTGCCGCCCATAAAAGAAACATGATTTTTCTGGAACTTGGCATCTTTAGGTAGCTTAGTTTTTAGCTGCTGAATGATAGGCTCGAACGAGTGACAGTGTGGGCAGTAGAAAGAGAAAAACTCCGTTACAGTTGGTTTCTTTGAGGCTTCTAAATCCAGCACCTTGTAGTGCTCACCTTGGTTGAACTGCGCAGCGTGAGCAGATAGGCTCAACATCAGTGTGGCAACTAGTGCAAACAGCTTTTTCATTCTTGACTCCATGTTGTCGATTTTCTTACCACTGTGGCATAAGTGAAAGTGGTGGCTCATCCAGTGCAGAAATCTGCTCTTTAAAAGCAAGTACCTGACTCTCCCAGTATTTTGGATCATTGAACCAAGGAAAAGCGAGAGGAAAAGCAGGATCTTGCCACCTTTTTGCTAACCATGCCATATAGTGCACCATACGTAGACCGCGCAGTGGCTCAATTAGTTTCAATTGATTGCTGTTGAAGTCGTTAAACTCCTGATAAGCCTCTAGCAGAATGTCTAACTGCATCAGCTTATCTGCTCGCTCGCCGTTAAGCAGCATCCACAAGTCCTGAATAGCAGGACCGTTACGAGAATCATCTAGGTCAACAAACATCGGGCCATCGCGCCAAAGAATATTTCCTGGATGGCAGTCACCATGCAAACGAATCAGGCTGGTTGAGTCACCCCAGTGGTTTTCTAGAGATTTGATCAGCAGGTCGAGATCGTTAAAGAACGCATTTTCGAGATGCATTGGTATAAACTGAGAGTGTTCTAGCAACTTGCGCGGCTGATAGACGTATTCTTCGAGCCCGATGGTAGGGCGGTGTTGGAATACTTGCTTTGAGCCAACTTTATGAATGCGACCCAAAAAGCGCCCAACTCCTTCGAGTTGCTCTAGGTTATCGACTTCAAACTGGCGCCCGCCAACACTTGCAAATAGGGCAAACAGATAGCCTTGATACTGGTGGAGAGTTTGCCCGTTAATGATTGTAGGTGGAGCAACGGGTATCTCAGACTCGATCAGTTCAAGGGTAAAGTCATGTTCCTCTTGGATTTGTTCTAAACTCCAACGCTCAGGGCGGTAAAACTTAACCACATAACGTTGGCGCTCTTCATCGGTAAATTGGTAGACGCGGTTTTCATAGCTGTTAAGAGCCAGAAATCCAGATTCCGCTCGAATACCAATGCTTTCGAGGGCATACCACATAAAATCAGGCGTTAACGCATCAAAGTTAAAGGCTTGCTGTGTCATAAAATAAAAGAGGCTCATTGCTGAGCCTCTTTCCATATCTGTGAGTAGAGCGCGCTTAGAGTTTCTTAATAAAGCGGCTTTCTACCTCAATAGTGAAGTCTTCGCTATCGGACAGTATAAACTGAATTGTTGAAACTGAAGAGCTGAGATTGTCAGGATTGACGCCTAAACTCATTGGTAGGTTAAGGACTTCACCCGGTTCAACTTGAATGGTTTGTTTGCCATACCAAGAGACATCACTTAGGCCTTCAACGCTGAGTTTGTACTCTTGTTCTTGTTGAGTTTTATTAATGATTTTCAGGGTGTAGGTATTCTCTACTTCACCTAAGCCATTGACTCTGAACAACTGATTACGGTCACGAAGAACACTCAAACCAGCAGGTTCGACACTAGCAACCTGAACAAAGAACAAGCCAATCATCACTAACAGTACCGCGCCATAACCGAGCAGTTTGGGACGCGCGACCTTAGTATGCTTGCCAGAGAGACGGTGCTCCGTGGTGTAGCTAATCAGGCCTTTTTCATAGCCCATGCGATCCATGGTTTTGTCACAGGCATCAATACAAGCACCACAGTTAATACATTCATACTGTAGGCCGTCACGGATATCGATACCGGTTGGGCAAACCTGAACACAAAGGTCACAGTCAATACAGTCACCTAAGCCCAGAGCTTTGTGATCGGCTTTTCGTGAACGAGGGCCTCGCGTTTCGCCACGTTTGCTATCGTAGCCGACGATAAAGGTATCTTTGTCGAACATAGCTGATTGGAAACGAGCGTAAGGACACATGTGAACACACATAATAGAGCGCATCCAACCTGCGTTGGCGTAAGTACAGCCCGCGAAAAATAGAACCCAGAATACCGGCCAGAATTCGGCATTAAAGGTGAAGAAGCCAACTACTAAGTCTTTGATCGGTACAAAATAACCGGTAAAGGTGAAGCCGGTAGCAAGGGCAATTGCCCACCAAGCTAAGTGTTTTACGCCTTTGCGCATTGCTAGATTGGCAGTGAGTTTTCCTGAATCTTGCTTGCGACGTTTGTTGGCGCTGCCTTCTAGTTTTTCTTCGAACCAAATATACATAAAGGTCCACACTGTTTGCGGGCATAAGTAGCCACACCAAACTCGACCTAAGAAAGTGGTGAGGAAAAAGAGACCAAAGGCGGCAATCATAAATAGCAGTGCAAGCAGAGTTAAGTCTTGCGGATAAAGTGTGGTGCCGAAAAAGTTAAACTGCTGATTGCCAAAGTCGAGCAAGATAGCTTGGCGTTCGCCATAAGGTATCCAAGGAATAAGAGCAAAGAAAACCAGTAGGAACCAGCCGCCATAACGACGTAGCTGTTGAAAGGTACCTTTACTCTCGCGAACATAGATTCGGTTGCTGGGATTAAACCTGTCCCCTTTGTTTTTATGGGCCTTAGGGTTAAAGGCCTTGGGAGTCACATCTTTGATATCGATTTTATCCTGACTCATTGCGCTTCCTTCTTGAGCTAAACGGTGAGATTTCTATTGTTCTCACTCTATAAACCTAAACATTGCTATTTGATTATAATATTTTAGTAAATACTTATGGACGGCGATTATATACGCAATAACATTTTCATTTCTTTAAGGCTATCAACCTTTAACAACAAAGATCAGTACAGTTCTATAAATAAATGGCCTAACAGTTTCTAGCTTTGTCACCAAATAGGTATAAAAAAAGCGACTCAAGGTCGCTTTCAATAAAACTGCTCGCTGCTAGTCAATAAGACCACGGGCACGCAGAATCGCCGTTTTAAAATCATCTTCTTGGTCTTTCTTTAGACCAGGAATCATTTCATTTTTGTCACTGTTGCGCATTTTTAGATGGTAAATAAGAACATCGTCTGTCAGATCTTCTAGTTTGCCTTCATAGCCTGCTTCTTGAGCGAGCTTAACGATCATCTGTAGCAGGTTAAGTTCCTGATCTTTTTGCCATTCAGGTTCAAGTAGCTCTAGTAGCTCCTCAATACGGTGACACTTCATCGGCTTTCTCCACAATATTTATAATGATTTGCTGCT
This sequence comes from Vibrio tubiashii, assembly GCF_028551255.1. Classification (NCBI taxonomy): domain Bacteria; kingdom Pseudomonadati; phylum Pseudomonadota; class Gammaproteobacteria; order Vibrionales; family Vibrionaceae; genus Vibrio; species Vibrio tubiashii. The sequence goes on from NZ_CP117029.1 coordinate 30,554, forward strand.
AAAGGTATCAAATAGATGAAATGAAGGTAAGAAAAAAGCGCAGTCAGCACTGCGCTTTTTAATTAGGCTGCCTTGATAACCTTAGCAGGAGCAGTTGCCATAACGGCGGTCTTCTCGACTAAAGTCATTGCTGGAGCTGATTTTTTTGCCACTGGAGCAGAAACGAATCCACTACGGCGGCGCATCGCACTACGATTTGTGTGCGAAAACCTGACTGTTGTTGGGCGCATTCAGTTACCTAACTGTCAGGCATATCCATTGCCAATGTAATGGCCTAATTAATTATGAGTTTGCTTCATTGCTGAAGTTTGGCTCTTCTGGCTCACGCCAATCCGAACAATTAATTAGGAATATTGATATGCACGCATATCAATAAATAGATTAGCATTATCAGTCGGATTGGTCGATATCTAATCGATTGCGATTCGCTACAATTATGTGAAGATGTCTGTAGTAGTGAGACAGTAAACCAGATTAGTATGAAAGTAATTTAATGGTTTCGTACGTGCCAAGGAGGTGTTGATGTCGTTATTTAAGAAAACCCTGGCCAGTTTTGGTATTGGATCTGCAAAAGTAGACTCTGTTTTGCAGCAAGAGGTTTTATACCCGGGACAAAAAGTAAATATTACGATTCATGTTTATGGTGGGTCGACAGCACAAGAGATCGATAATATCGATCTAAAGCTCTATTGCCGCTATATCAAAGAGGTGCCAGCCAATCCAGATAAGGATAAGCACAATGCCGGGCGTATGCGTCGAGTTCCGACAAGTTATGCCTTAGCTAAGTGGTCACTGCCTTACGCTTTTACTATTAATCCGGGTGAAACGCGTGACTTTGAAATCGAGCTCGATGTGCCGTGGAATACGCCCGTTACCATTGGCGACTCCAAGGTGTGGTTGGAAACAGGCTTAGATATAGCGATGGCAAAAGATCCAACCGACAAAGACATTCTAACCGTCAGGCCTGATCCGCTACTTGATGGCATTTTTACCGCACTTGAAGAGCAAGGTTTGCGAATTCGTCAGGTAGAGTGTGAAGAAGTTGATGGTTTTGCGATGCCATTTGTCCAAGAGTTTGAATTTGTTCCGACCACAGGGCCTTTTCATGGCCGATGGCGAGAGCTTGAAGTAGTAGCGTATCGAACTGACGATAAGCTACAGATGTGGTTTGAGATTGATCGTCACCGTGAAGGCGCCAAGGGTATGCTTGCGAGCTTGTTAGGGATTGGCGACTTGAAGCGTCAAATGGAAATTCCTCTCCATACATCTGCGCAAGAGGCGGGTGCACAAGTGATTGCCTACTTGGATGAGCATTCTTAGCCAAAACTTAAAAACTTTCAGCTTACAAGTGTAAGCTTAATGTGCCATACTCTTGAGTAATTATTCCATATTTACTCAGAGTAGGGCACGCATGTCTGCTAATCCTCCCGCTGAATACAGCACCAAAGAAGAGTTCGCTAATACGCTGACCCATGCTCTAGGTATGGTATTAAGTATTGTTGGCTTGGTTTTACTCTTACTCAAATCGACCGAAAACAATGCGGATACGCTAACGATCACCAGTATGAGTATCTATGGCAGCAGCATGATAGTGCTGTTTCTTGCCTCTACGCTCTACCATGCGATTCCTTATAAGCGAGCCAAACGAGCATTAAAAACCTTTGACCACTGCGCTATCTACTTATTGATCGCAGGTAGCTACACGCCATTTCTACTCGTGAGCCTACGAACGCCGCTAGCGATAGGGTTAATGGTAGTGATCTGGAGCATCGCTCTGTTCGGCATCATTATGAAGCTTGCCTTTGTCTACCGTTTTAAGAAGCTTTCTTTAGTGACTTATCTGACCATGGGTTGGTTATCGCTGATTGTGATTTACCAATTGGCGATGAACTTATCGGTTGGTGGGTTAACTCTGCTTGCCGCAGGGGGAGTGATTTACTCACTGGGAGTGATCTTCTACGTCGCAAAACGCATCCCTTACAATCATGCTATTTGGCACGGATTTGTTCTAGCAGGATGCGCTTGCCATTTCTTCGCTATTTATCTCTACGTTGATCCCGTTTAACGTCGCCAGAAGGCTGGGAAAAACAGGACAAGCAAGGTCAAAATTTCTAGTCTTCCCATTAACATTCCTAAGCTTAGTAGCCACTTAGCGGCGTCTGGCAGTGGGGCAAAGTTACCCGTCGGACCGATGACTGACCCCATACCCGGTCCAACATTGGCAACCGCAGTAATAGAGCCTGAGATACTGGTGATTGGGTCGAGCCCCATTGCGCTGAGTCCACCAGCAATCGCAATAATGGTGATAAAAAACGTCAAACCAAAGGCGACAACCGAACGGACGATATCGTCGTTTACCGGGCGTTGGTTGTACCGTTGAACAAATACCCCAGAAGGATGGATCAGTTTCATCATCTGCTTGTTAAGCAATGTCAGGGCAATCTGAAAACGGAAGATTTTAATCCCGCCCGCAGTTGAACCTGAACAGGCTCCTGCCATCATCAAAAATGCAAACAAGGTGGTAGGAAGTGCGCCCCATGCGGTGAAATCTTCCAAGCCAAAGCCTGTGGTGGTAACCACTGAGACAATGTTGAACATGGATACTCGAAGTGCATCTAAAACGGCATAACCATCTCTGATCACTAACCAAGCCGCGATGATTAAGCTGCTAACCAAGAACAAGTAGCTAAATCCGCGTACTTGCGCATCTTTGACTAATTCATTGAGACGGCGCTTTCTAATTGCTGCAACAAACAGTAAAAACGGCAAACCACCCAAAAACATAAATAGTGTCGCTACCCAATGCGCACCATTAGAGAAATGGTTCATCGAGCCATCTGATGTGGAATAGCCACCGGTAGATAAGGTGGTAAAGGCGTGGTTGATTGCTTCAAACAGATTCATCCCTGTGAGAAGGTAGCCAACAATGCATAACCCCGTCAGTGATAAGTAAACCGCGACAATGTTCTTTGCCACCGTTTTGGCTCGTGGACTGCTTTTATCTGACCAGTCAGAGGATTCGGTGTGGAAGAGTTTCATACCACCGACGTTAAGCATAGGCAGTACCGCAACCGCCATCACGATAAAGCCAATCCCACCTAACCATTGCAGTATCGAGCGCCACAATAAAATGCTCGGTGCCATGTTATCTAAGCCACTGAGTACGGTTGAGCCCGTGGTTGTGATGCCCGACATGGTCTCAAAGTAAGCATCGGTAAAGCTGATGTGATTGATAAACACAAAAGGTAGCGCTGCGAACGCACTGGCTATCGTCCACACCAAACTGGTGATGAGGAACATATCGCGCACACTGAGCTTAAATTGTTTGGTGCGGCCAATCGTCAAACAGGCAAAAGCGGCGGTATGAGTAATGATAACCGCCTGGCCAAACTCTAAAAATCCAGACGTACCAGTGATGAAGGCGACCAATGTTGGTACGTACATGAACAGGGCTAGCTTAGATAACACTAGCCCGATAACAAACAGTACAGGACGGAAATTGACCATAACCCTTGCCTAAAGGAAGAACGGACTCGGTTGGAATAGGGCTTCTACGTCTGGGACGTATTTCTTGTCGACCAAGAACATCACCACATGGTCATCTTGTTCGATAACAGTACGGTCGTGGGCAATCAACACTTCCTCGCCACGGACAATCGCACCAATGGTGGTACCTGGTGGAAGCTTGATATCACCAATTGCGCGACCAACAACTTTCGATGTGGTTTCATCACCATGTGCAATGGCTTCGATCGCTTCTGCAGCCCCTCGGCGCAGTGAAGATACGTTAACAATATCGGCACGGCGAACGTGGGTCAGCAATGCAGAAATCGTCGCTTGTTGCGGTGAAATCGCGACATCGATAGCGCCACCCTGTACAAGATCGACATAAGCACCGCGCTGAATCAGTACCATCACTTTTTTGGCTCCCATGCGTTTCGCAAGCATGGCAGACATAATGTTGGTTTCATCTTCGTTGGTGAGAGCAATAAACACATCGACCTGATCGATATTCTCTTCCGCAAGGAGTTCCTGATCTGCCGCATCACCACAGAAAACGATGGTATTTTCTAGCTCTTCTGACAGCTTTTCCGCGCGTTGGTAGCTATGTTCAATCAGTTTAACGCTGTAGAGTTGTTCTAAGCGGCGAGCAAGGCTAGCACCGATGTTACCGCCACCAACTATCATAATACGGCGGTAAGGCTTCTCAAGACGTTGTAATTCACTCATTACCGAGCGGATGTGATTACTTGCTGCAACGAAGAAGACTTCATCGTCAGCTTCAATGATGGTGGTGCCCTGTGGTCGAATTGGTCGGCCTTGGCGGAAAATCGCCGCAACGCGCGTGTCGATATGCGGCATGTGCTCACGTAGCGCAGACAGTGCATTACCAACCAGTGGGCCACCATAGTAGGCTTTTACGGCAACCAAGCTCACCTTCTGCTCAGCAAAACTCACAACTTGCAGTGCCCCTGGGTATTGAATCAAGCGTTCAATGTAGCTAGTGACTAGCTCTTCTGGTGCAATCAAGTGATCGACGGGTACAGCGCCCGACTGGAACAAAGCTTCCTTCTCAGATAGATATTGAGGGGAGCGAATTCGCGCAATTCGGTTAGGAGTGTTAAACAGTGTAAAAGCCACCTGACAGGCAGCCATATTGGTTTCATCCATATTGGTGACTGCAACCAACATGTCAGCATCTTGAGCACCGGCTTCACGCAACACGTCTGGGTGGCTAGCATAACCATTCACGACACGGAGGTCGTACTTATCTTGCAGCTCGCGCAGACGATCTGAGTTGCGGTCTACAATGGTGATGTCGTTGTTCTCGCCAACTAGGTTTTCTGCCAGTGTGCCGCCAACCTGACCTGCACCAAGGATGATGATTTTCATACACTAATCTCGTTTAACTACTGAAAAGGCGGCGACTATTGTCACCGCCTAACTGTATTACGCGTTTTTGATTAACACTGCGTAGTAGAAGCCGTCCATATCCTCGTCGCCAGGTAAGATTTGGCGTCCTGGATTGTTGATATCAGAACCCACTAAGGTTGCGTTATCAGTGCGCTCAAGGAAAGCTTTTACTTGTAGTACGTTTTCTTTTGGAGTAATTGAACAAGTGGCGTAAACCATAGTACCGCCCACTTTCAATTGGCTCCACATTGCATCCATAATTTCACTTTGTAGCTCAGCTAAGGCGTCAATGTCGTTTGCTCGACGTAACCACTTAATATCTGGGTGACGACGAATAACGCCCGTTGCTGAACAAGGTGCATCAAGTAGAATGCGGTCAAATTTTTCGCCTGTCCACCACTCTTGAGGGTAGCGAGCGTCACCACAAATAACATCGGCACGCAGTTGAAGACGTTCTAGGTTGTCATAGACGCGATCAAGACGTTTGGCGTCACAATCAATCGCAACCACTTCGGTATCTTCCGTATGCTCAAGAATATGCGCGGTTTTACCGCCTGGCGCAGCACAACAATCAAGAATCAACTCACCATTCTGTGGCTGCAGATAGTTTACTGACAACTGAGCTGCAGCGTCTTGTACCGATACCCAACCACGATCGAAACCTGGAAGTAGCGTTACGTCACAAGGCGAGGCCAATTTTATGGCATCAGCAGCTTCTGGGTGAATGCTGCATTCAATGTTTTCATCTTTCAGCAGTTCTAGATATTCATCACGAGTATGGTGCTGGCGATTTACACGCAGCCACATTGGCGCTTTGCTATTGTTCGCTTCGACTAATTGCTCCCACTGCTCTGGGTAGCTCTCACGTAGCATGTTAAGCAGCCAATTTGGGTGACCATATTTGCCCGCGTTGTGGCTAACTGCTTTTTCATCTAATTCTTCTTGCTCGCGAAGGTAGCTGCGCAGCACAGCATTGATTAGGCCGCGTAGGCTTGGGCCTTTCAACGTCTTAGTTCCTTCAACCGTTTCTGCGACGGCAGCATGTGCTGGAATACGCATGAAACTCAGTTGGTAAATTCCGACCAAAATAAGATGGTGGAAAACACGCTTTTTCCCTTTGAGTGGATTTTCCATTAGCTCGTTAGCAATAGACTCCAAACGTGGCAAGTAACGCAGGGCTCCATAACAGATCTCTTGCAACAGTGCATGGTCTCTTGGTCTGATGGTCTTTTGCGCCGCAGGTAATGCGTGTGAAAGAGATTGGCCTTTGTCGACCACTTGGAATAGGACGTTGGCTGCAGCAGCGCGAACATTCATGATGAATACCTTAAATTAAGGGAGGGTGTCTCCACCCTCAAAATGTACGTTTCCCGATAAGGGAGAATATGTTTAAACCAGCTGAGTGCCGACTTCAAACCAGCTTGCACGAGAGTTCAAGATATCTTGAACAGACATCGCTTTCTTACCTGGAACTTGTAGTTGTTCTAAAACCAGTACGCCATTGCCAGTAGCAATGTAGATACCGCTTTTATCTGCTTGCAAGATAGTGCCAGCAGGTTGAGTTGTTGACTGCTCATCGACCCGGCTTTGCCATACTTTGATGCTGTTCTCAGCAGCGATAAAGTGGCTCATTGGCCAAGGATTGAAAGCACGAACGCAGCGCTCGATATGTGCAGCTTCGTCATTCCAGTCAATGCGGGCTTCTTCTTTGCTCAGTTTCTTAGCGTAGTTGGCCAGTGCATCGTCTTGCTTCTCTGGTACCGCTTTACCTAGCGCAATATCAGCTAAACATTCAACTAATGCTTGTGGGCCAAGTTCTGCCAGCTTTTCGTACATAGAAGTACTAGTATCGTTAGCTTCAATAGGCAAAGTCGCTACTTTGAGCATATCACCGGTATCTAAGCCGATATCCATTTGCATAATGGTCACGCCTGTTTCCGCATCTCCCGCCCAAATAGAGCGTTGGATCGGCGCAGCACCACGCCAGCGTGGCAGGATTGAACCGTGAACGTTAATGCAGCCTAGTTTTGGCGTATCAAGCACCGCTTGCGGAAGTAGCATGCCGTAAGCCACCACCACCATGATGTCTGCGTTTAAATCTGCCAGCTCTTGTTTGGCTTCATCAGACTTAAAGTTTTCTGGCTGATATACGGGAATATTATGCTCAAGGGCTAATTGCTTTACAGGTGGCGCTGCCAGTTTTTTACCACGACCTGCAGGACGGTCAGGGTTAGTGTATACAGCAATGACATCGTGCTCCGAAGACAACAACGCCGCCAAGTGACGGGCGGCGAAATCCGGAGTACCAGCAAAAACAATTTTCAAAGGTTTGCTCAAGGTACCTTCCTTCTATTTAATTAGCGATTAGGCTTTGCTTGCATTCTTCTCGTTGAAGCGCTTGATCTTAGCTAGCTTGTCTTGAATACGCTTGCGCTTTAAAGGCGAAAGATAGTCAACAAACAGTTTGCCTTCTAAGTGGTCAAGTTCATGCTGAACACAAATAGCTAATAGATCATCAGCTTCAAATGTGTACTCTTCACCATCACGGTTAAGTGCTTTTACCGTCACTTCCGCTGCGCGTGGCACTAATGCACGTGCGCCAGGGACAGACAGACAGCCTTCTTCGATACCATCTTCGCCGCGTTTTTCTAAGATTTCTGGGTTAATCAGAACCATAGGCTCGTCACGTGTTTCAGAAATATCGATAACAACGATACGTTGGTGGAAATCAACCTGGGTTGCTGCCAGACCAATACCTTCTTCGTCGTACATGGTTTCAATCATGTCATCAACGAACTTTTGAATCTCAGGTGTCACTTCTTCTACCGGCTTAGCTACGGTGCGAAGACGATCATCTGGGAATGTTAATACTTGTAATACAGACATATACACTCGAAATGTTGAACTGTGCCGAATCAGGATAAACCTCGTTGGCTCAATTCTAGACATTTTATACCCCAAATGACAGCATCAATGCGCTTTTTGAGCCGCTTCTCTTTGTTGTTAACACTCAGTTTAACAGGGAATGCCGTAAGGATAGGTCGCTGATAGGGAGTCGAAACATGTTACACATTTGGCGAGGTCTGTTTGTTGTCGTGTTGGTGACGATCGTTAATGGTGTTAGTGCTCAAGAAGGGGCTCTATCGATTAACAAACAAGCGCCGAAGACTTATACCGTCGTCAAAGGTGATACCTTGTGGGATATTTCTGCGCTGTATCTCGAAAGCCCGTGGCAGTGGCCGCGCTTATGGCAATTAAATTCGAACATAGTAAACCCGCACCTGATCTTTCCTGGAGATAAACTGACCCTCGTGTGGCGAGAAGGGCAACCAAAACTGATTTTAAAACCTGTGGTCAGTTTGACGCCCGCTATTCACCAACGAGCAAAACACCCGATCCCTGTCATCAAACCGCAGCATGTCCTGCCTTTCATTGAGCACGATCTGTTGTTGGAGGGGGAAGCAATCCATGAAATGAGTCGAGTGATTGGCAATAGCACCGGGAGTCAACTGATGGATTCACAAAACGTCATCTATATCTCGGCTCACCAAGTCGCTCAAGAGTGGGGGATCTATCGTTTAATGCATGAGTTTAAACGAGCAGACAAAAGCGCCAAAGTGATAAGAAAAATAGCTCATGGACAACTTGTTGCCAGTGATGAGCGATACTCCTCGCTGCGTTTGACTAAACAAAGCCATGAAGTAGTGGTAGGCGATATCGCTATGCCAATATTGCCACCTTCAAACTCAACCACTTCGCTAAGCTTAACCCCTGTCTCTGCAGAAGTTGATAAGGTTGAGATTCTCGGAGCGGTAGAAGATACCTATTACGTTGGCAAAGACCAAGCGGTGGTGGTTAATCGTGGCGAGTTAGATGGTGTTAAGCAAGGCAGCGTGTTTGAACTGTTTAACTCGGGCGCTGGTGACGTTACTCATCGTACAAACAACTCATCAATCCCTTTCCCTGATAGGCGTATTGGCCACATGATGGTTGTCCGTCCTTATCAGCATTTTAGTATCGCGATCATTACCGACAGTTCAGAGGCGGTCAGTATCGAGACCAAGGTTCACTCCCCAAGGAGCCGGTAATTTGTGACCAATGAAGAGCTCGCGGCATGGCTGTCGCTCAACTTTACCCCTAGAGTCGGTCCGAAAACCTTTTCTCGTCTGCTCGCAATGGACTCACCAGTAAACATTGTTCAATCTGACCTTCCGGCGCTTTTAGCCCTTGGATTAAACGCACAACAGGCTAACTATCTAAAAAACCGAGCGGCGAAAGAGGTTGAGCAGTGCTTTGAGTGGCAACAACAATCTGCTCAACACAACATTGTCACTAAGCAAGAGAGCAGTTACCCGGCATTACTTGAACAGGCGGTAGGCTCTCCTCCGATTTTATTCGTTCAAGGAGAGGTGAGCGGTTTGTCTGAACCTCAAATTGCGATGGTCGGTAGCCGCAATGCCAGTCCTGAAGGGCTTAATATCGCGCGAAGCTTTGCTCGGGCTTTGGTTGAGCAAGGTCTGACGGTGACAAGTGGTTTGGCCCTTGGCGTGGATGGCTACGCCCATGATGGAGCGTTGCAAGGAGGAGGACGTACACTCGCGGTTCTCGGCAGCGGCCTAGAAACTATTTACCCAACTAGACATCGTGAACTTGCTAGCAGAATCCTTGATAGTGGAGGGGCGCTGGTTTCGGAGTTTCATCCTAAAGCGAAGCCTAAAGCCGATCATTTTCCGCGCCGCAATCGAATTATCAGCGGCCTTTCTATTGGAGTGCTAGTGGTTGAAGCCGCAGAGAAAAGTGGTTCCTTGATTACGGCGCGCTATGCCATAGAGCAAGGGCGTGACGTGTTTGCTATTCCGGGTTCTATCCACGATTCAAATGCACGCGGTTGTAACCTGTTGATTAAGCAAGGTGCGTGTTTGGTGATGAGAGTTCAGGACATAGTTGATGAAATAGAGACGCTTTTACGCTGGTCTAATTCCAGTAAGCCACCGATTCAAAATGAACTTTTCGAGGAAATAGATAGTAAAGAAGAATTGCCATTTCCTCTGCTGTTAGCTAACGTAGGAAGTAAGGCTATACCAGTTGATATTCTTGCAAACAGGACCAATATACCTGTGCAGGACGTCATGATGCAGCTCTTGGAGCTTGAGCTTTCAGGGCATGTTGTTGCAGTTTCCGGTGGCTATATTCGAAAGGGGAGGGGCTAGCTATGATGATGGATATCTTAATGTATCTATTCGAAACCTACATCCATAGCGATGCAGAGTTACAAGTCAATCAAGATGAGCTAGAAGAAGAGCTTCTTCGCGCAGGCTTTCATCAAAAAGACATTTACAAAGCCCTTGTCTGGCTAGAAGAGCTAGCAGCACTGCAGCAAAGTGAAACCCACTCTGCGATCTCAGTGTGTAGCACTTCGAACTCGACTCGTATTTATACAACTAAAGAGTGTGAGCGCTTAAGTCTAGAGTGCCGCGGCTTTTTGACCTTCTTAGAGCAAGTTAACGTCCTCACGACTGAAACTCGTGAGATGGTTATTGACCGCATTATGGGCCTAGAGACGGACGAGTTTGAGCTTGATGATCTGAAATGGATTGTGCTTATGGTGCTATTTAATGTACCAGGCAATGAGAATGCATACACACTTATGGAAGAGCTGCTGTATACCAAAGAACAAGGTATCCTTCACTAACCTTTCTGAGTTGATATGAGCAATAAAATTGATCATCAGCTGTTTTCAGCCCATGAACATGCACTAGAGCACCAAGCTTGCCCTAAATGCCAAAGTGAACAGCGCGAAGGTGAACTTCACCTTCGCCATGGTAAGCATGGTCCTTTCTTGGGTTGCGATCAGTACCCTGTGTGTGACTTCATTAAACCTTTGCATCAGAACGACGGTCACATCGTTAAAGAGCTCGGTGTTGCTTGCCCTGAATGTGGCAACGAGCTGGTTCTTCGTCAGGGGCGCTATGGGATGTTTATTGGCTGTAGTCATTACCCGCAGTGCAATCACATCGAGTCTTTAGATCAACCTAAGCAAGAACAGCAGCAGCCGGAACACCATACTTGTCCAGAATGCAATAAAGGCCAGTTAGTGGAGCGTAAAACTCGTTTTGGTAAGGTTTTCTATGCTTGTGACAACTATCCGAAATGCAAGTTTGCTGTCAATCAGCCGCCGATTTCAGGTCAGTGTGAGAAATGTGGTTTTCCACTGTTAGTTGAGAAGAAACTCGCCAGTGGAGTCAAAAGGCAGTGCGCTGACCGAAAGTGTCACCACACACAGTCTGAATAATAAAAAACGGCGCATCAAGCGCCGTTTTTGCTATCTATAAACTGAGTTATTGGGCGAAGTTTGCTGAAAACTCATGAACAGCAGGAAATGCTTGCTCATCTAACAGATCGGCAAGTGCACACAGTTTACGCTGCAGTTCACCGCTGTAATCACCACACACATTAATGTGACCCATCTTGCGGCCTGTACGTTTCTCTTTGCCATACCAATGAATGTGTACCCCATCCATAGCGAGTAATTCGCTCGGTAAGGTATCTTCACCCAAGATATTAATCATTGAAGTTTCACGAATCAGTTTAGTGCTGCCTAGTGGTAAGCCGCATACTGCTCTTAAGTGATTTTCAAACTGACAAGTTTCTGCGCCTTGTTGAGTCCAGTGTCCAGAGTTATGCACGCGTGGGGCAATCTCATTGACCAGCAAGGTGCCGTCGACATCGAAAAACTCAAGGGCTAATACACCAACGTAATCGAGCTTATTTGCAACAGCGGTAAACATCTGTTTTGCTTGTTGTTGCAGTTCAGTATCTGCGATGGCAGTAGACAGAGTCAGCACGCCGTTTGTGTGAACATTTTCAGCTAATGGATAAACGGCAACGCTACCATCTTCGCTGCGTGCACCAACTAGGGAAACTTCACGGTTAAATGGCACGAACTCTTCAGCTACGATCGCTTGAGTCTCAGATGCAGCAATGCACTCGGCCATTTCTGTCCAAATAGTCTCGATTTGAGCCGGATCTTTTAAACGCCACTGACCTTTACCATCGTATCCACCAAGCGCACTTTTTAGCACCATAGGGATGCCAACGTGTGCAATGGCTTGGTCAAAGTCTTCACGTGTATTGATGACAAAGTACTTTGCATTGCGTACATCTGCGTCATCAAGCAATTGCTTCTCGATACGGCGATCGCCGCCTGCTTTTATCGCCTCAGTCGAAGGTAAGAATTTTCCACTTTGCTCGCAGATTGCCAGAATATCGTGAGGGATATGCTCAAACTCAGCGGTGATAACATCAGCATGAGCGATGGCGTTTTCAAGTCCGTGACCAATCACAGTCTGCGTGAGTGGATGAACGATATTTTTACTGCCAACGTCATACGCTGAGATATCAATATTAAGCGGCGCGCCAGCCAGCGACATCATGCGAGCTAATTGACCAGCACCTAGCACTAAAACATGCATGACTTAGTCCTCTGCAGGATTTGGGTTCGCTAAAACCGTTTCTGTCTGTTCAGCGCGGAAAGCTTCAACTTTCGCCATTACAGCTTCATCATGTGTACCAAGAATTTGCGCAGCGAGAATACCTGCATTTGCCGCACCCGCTTCGCCGATAGCCAAAGTACCGACAGCAATACCTTTTGGCATTTGCACGATGGAGTATAGAGAGTCTAGACCACTAAGTGCGCGGGACTGAACTGGAACACCTAGAACTGGCAGTGAAGTGAAGGCTGCCGCCATGCCTGGTAAGTGCGCAGCACCGCCTGCACCAGCAATGATTACTTTCAGGCCACGCTCTTTAGCGCTGTTTGCATAGTCTGCAAGAAGTTGAGGGGTACGGTGCGCAGAAACTACTTTAGTTTCGTACTCAACCCCGAATCTGTCTAGCATTTCAGCTGCTAGTTTCATGGTTGGCCAATCTGATTTAGAACCCATGATGATACCGACTTTCATCTCAAACTCCTTCAAAGCTGCATAGAATTGGTGAGCAAACATTTTGAGCGCATTATACGGAGATTTTATACTTAAGCAAACGTTTGCGTCATAGTGAAATACTTAGCTTGGGAATTTATTAATAAATAGCTTTAGTCTCGGATTGAGATTGTTTGTAGACTTAAGCCTGTAGAGAATAACTAAGGTGTGACTAAGTGGAAAACTTTAATCAAGCACTCAAGGCTTTGATGGATGGTGAAGTGATCGCTTATCCAACCGAAGGAGTCTTTGGTGTGGGTTGTGATCCCGATAATAGTGAAGCGGTGCGTAAGCTATTGGATCTTAAGCAGCGCCCAGCCGATAAAGGGCTCATTCTTATCGCGGCGAGTTACCAGCAGTTAATTCCGTATATTGATGAATCTCAGCTGACTCAAGAGCAGCTAATCAGGGTCAAGCAGAGTTGGCCAGGACCGATCACTTGGATAATGCCATCGAGTGATCGCGTATCTCGGTGGGTATCCGGTCAACATCAATCGATTGCTGTGCGAGTGACGGATCATCCTTTGGTACAAAAGATGTGTAATGCATTCGGAAAGCCGTTAACCTCTACCAGCGCAAACTTGTCCGGTCAGCCACCATGTAAGACAAGTGAAGAAGTTTATTTGCAGTTTGGCTATGACCAGATTGCGGTACTCGAAGGCCAAACAGGTGGTAGAGAAAAGCCCAGCGAAATTCGTGATGCTCAATCACTACAAGTATTAAGACAGGGATAACCCTGCAATAAAGGAAGTCGTATGTCAGCCATAGATAAACAAACGGTAAAGCAATTTTTAATGGATCTTCAGGATTCAATTTGTCAGCAGCTTGAAGAAGCAGATGGACAAGCGGTATTTGTTGAAGATGCATGGCATCGCGAGCCAGGAGAGAAGCTAGGTGGTGGTGGCCGTACTCGTGTGATGAAAGATGGTGCTGTGTTTGAGCAAGGTGGAGTGAACTTTTCTCATGTGCAAGGTAAAGAAATGCCAGCTTCTGCCACGGCGCATCGCCCTGAATTAGCGGGACGTCGTTTCGAGGCGATGGGTGTCTCCTTAGTTATGCATCCAAACAACCCTTATGTACCGACGTCGCATGCCAACGTTCGTTTCTTTATTGCAGAAAAAGAGGGTGAGGAGCCGATTTGGTGGTTTGGAGGCGGTTTCGATCTAACACCTTTCTACCCATTTGAAGAAGATGCGCAGTATTGGCACAACACAGCGAAAGAAGTGTGTGCACCGTTTGGCGAAGGCGTTTACTCGGAGCATAAAGCTTGGTGCGACAAATACTTCTACTTACCTCACCGAGATGAAACACGTGGGGTTGGTGGCTTATTCTTTGATGATCTCAACCATTGGCAGTTTGATAAGTGTTTTGACTATATTAAGGCAGTCGGTGAGGGTTATTGCCAAGCATACCTGCCGATTGTTGAACGTCGTAAAGAAACTGAATACGGTGAGCGTGAACGCCAGTTCCAACTGTATCGTCGTGGGCGCTATGTAGAGTTTAACTTAGTCTTTGACCGTGGCACATTGTTTGGCTTACAAAGCGGAGGCCGCACTGAGTCTATTCTTATGTCTATGCCGCCACTAGCTCGCTGGGAATATGCTTACCAAGTGGAGCCAAACTCTCCAGAGGCTGAGCTGTATGATCATTACCTTAAACCGAGAGAGTGGTAATACTTTCCTCCTTATATAGATAGTGATAGGGTCAATGTTCTGCATTGGCCCTTTTTGTTTTCTGATAGGTAAGGATATGACTCAGCAAATAGACAACTACGTTGTTTTTGGTAACCCAATCGCCCAAAGTAAATCACCATTTATTCATACGTTATTTGCTCGTCAAACTAATCAGTCTTTGACCTATACCACTAAGAGTCCGGCAACCGATGCTTTTGTCCAAGCTGCGAGTGAGTTTTTTGCTGAGGGTGGCAAAGGGTGCAATGTTACTGTGCCATTTAAAGAGGAGGCGTTCCGCTTTGCGAATCGTGTCACCGAGCGCGCGCAGTTAGCAGGTGCAGTTAATACTCTAAAAAAACTTGATGATGGTGAGATTCTAGGCGACAACACTGATGGCGAAGGGCTTGTCCAAGACTTGTTGCAATATCAGGTTATGCTAAAAGGGGCTCGTATTCTGCTGATTGGGGCTGGTGGTGCAGCGCGAGGTGTGATTAAACCATTACTCGATCAGCAACTGGCTGAAATTGTGGTCACCAATCGTACCTATGCTAAAGCGCAGCAGTTGGCAGAAATGTTTCAGCCTTATGGAAAGATTTCTGCCCAACCAATGGAGGCTGTGTCTGAGAGCTTTGATTTGATCATTAACTCAACATCGTCGAGCTTAAGTGGAGAGCTACCCGCTATCTCTAGCGCTATTTTCTCACCTCAAAGCACAGTCTACGACATGATGTATGGTGCAGGGAAAACGACCTTCAATCAGTGGGCAACAGATAATGGCGTCATCAAGGTATATGATGGTTTAGGCATGCTGGTGGGGCAGGCCGCGGAAAGCTTTATGTTGTGGCGTGGACTAAGGCCTGGTACAAAGCAGATTTTGCGTGAACTGAGAAAAAACCTAGAGGGCCTGTAATGAACCAATCTATTCTTTTTCCCGATATCCAATCATGGGATGAAGATAAGCAAGCGGTATTGTTTTCTGCGCAGCAAGCTGGGGCGCTGATTCAGTGCTTAGTCAGTAAAACGGAACTAGAGAAGTTGTCAGGTCAAACAGTTGAGAATGAGCAGCAAGCTCTCGAAGTATTTTCTCAATACCGTTTTGACCTTGAAGAGCTTGCTGAAGAGTTAATAGAAGATGAAGAATTTAATTCACAAGGTTGGATAGAAGTTGTTAGTTAATATCTTCTACTTGGTGTAGGTAGTCTTCTTTATTCTGCACATAGTTATCTGCCGATTTTTGTAAGAACGCGCGTTCCTTTTCATTGAGTGGACGTGCTTGCTTAACAGGGCTACCTACGTACAAATAACCGCTTTCCAGAATTTTACCTGGGGGAACTAAACTCCCAGCACCTATCATTACCTCTTCTTCTATTACCACACCATCTAAGACAATCGCCCCCATTCCAACTAGCACTCGATCTTTGATCGTGCAGCCGTGTAGCATCACTTTGTGACCAATAGTGACATCATTACCAATGAGCAGAGGGTAGCCGTCAGGGTTTTCTTTATTCTTGTGGGTGACATGCAACACACTGCCATCTTGGATATTGGTGCGATTGCCGATATGAATATGGTTTACATCACCTCGCGCTGCAACGAGCGGCCAGACACTGGAGTCGTCTCCAATACGAATATCGCCAACTAATACTGAGCTGCTATCTATATAGACTCTTTCACCTAATTGCGGAGTAATACCTTTGTAACTGCGTAGAGAACTCATTTTTTCTCCTTATATAGAGGGAATCTTGCCATGGTAGGGGTAGAAAAGTGGCAAAAACAGGTCGTTTTGAATAGAAAATACTCAAACAATAAAAAAATCAAAAAAAACTGAAAAAAGGGCTTGCCAATGTGATGGCGATCTCTATAATGCCCCCTCGCTGACACGGGAACGCTTCGAAAGAAACGAGAGCCCAGTTAGCAAGGTCAATTAGCCAAGCGGAAACGCTTGAAAAAAGTTTGAAAAAAGTGGTTGACACTAAACTTTATCTCGCTAAAATGACCGCCTCTTCCGAAGTGATGTGAGTCACAAAGAAGAGAGCTCTTTAATAATATAAACCTATCAATCTGTGTGGGCACTCGTTGATGATAATCCAAATAGATACTTCGGTATCGATTTAGGTTTCAATGAAACGAAGTGACCAACGAGTCGAAAGACTCAGCACAGTCAATTCAAGCATTACTTATGTAATGTTCAGTATTCATTGAGCCGACAAAATCTTAAATTGAAGAGTTTGATCATGGCTCAGATTGAACGCTGGCGGCAGGCCTAACACATGCAAGTCGAGCGGAAACGAGTTAACTGAACCTTCGGGGAACGTTAACGGCGTCGAGCGGCGGACGGGTGAGTAATGCCTGGGAAATTGCCCTGATGTGGGGGATAACCATTGGAAACGATGGCTAATACCGCATAATAGCTTCGGCTCAAAGAGGGGGACCTTCGGGCCTCTCGCGTCAGGATATGCCCAGGTGGGATTAGCTAGTTGGTGAGGTAAGGGCTCACCAAGGCGACGATCCCTAGCTGGTCTGAGAGGATGATCAGCCACACTGGAACTGAGACACGGTCCAGACTCCTACGGGAGGCAGCAGTGGGGAATATTGCACAATGGGCGCAAGCCTGATGCAGCCATGCCGCGTGTATGAAGAAGGCCTTCGGGTTGTAAAGTACTTTCAGCAGTGAGGAAGGTGGTAGTGTTAATAGCACTATCATTTGACGTTAGCTGCAGAAGAAGCACCGGCTAACTCCGTGCCAGCAGCCGCGGTAATACGGAGGGTGCGAGCGTTAATCGGAATTACTGGGCGTAAAGCGCATGCAGGTGGTTTGTTAAGTCAGATGTGAAAGCCCGGGGCTCAACCTCGGAATTGCATTTGAAACTGGCAGACTAGAGTACTGTAGAGGGGGGTAGAATTTCAGGTGTAGCGGTGAAATGCGTAGAGATCTGAAGGAATACCGGTGGCGAAGGCGGCCCCCTGGACAGATACTGACACTCAGATGCGAAAGCGTGGGGAGCAAACAGGATTAGATACCCTGGTAGTCCACGCCGTAAACGATGTCTACTTGGAGGTTGTGGCCTTGAGCCGTGGCTTTCGGAGCTAACGCGTTAAGTAGACCGCCTGGGGAGTACGGTCGCAAGATTAAAACTCAAATGAATTGACGGGGGCCCGCACAAGCGGTGGAGCATGTGGTTTAATTCGATGCAACGCGAAGAACCTTACCTACTCTTGACATCCAGAGAACTTTCCAGAGATGGATTGGTGCCTTCGGGAGCTCTGAGACAGGTGCTGCATGGCTGTCGTCAGCTCGTGTTGTGAAATGTTGGGTTAAGTCCCGCAACGAGCGCAACCCTTATCCTTGTTTGCCAGCGAGTAATGTCGGGAACTCCAGGGAGACTGCCGGTGATAAACCGGAGGAAGGTGGGGACGACGTCAAGTCATCATGGCCCTTACGAGTAGGGCTACACACGTGCTACAATGGCGCATACAGAGGGCGGCCAACTTGCGAAAGTGAGCGAATCCCAAAAAGTGCGTCGTAGTCCGGATCGGAGTCTGCAACTCGACTCCGTGAAGTCGGAATCGCTAGTAATCGTGGATCAGAATGCCACGGTGAATACGTTCCCGGGCCTTGTACACACCGCCCGTCACACCATGGGAGTGGGCTGCAAAAGAAGTGGGTAGTTTAACCTTCGGGAGGACGCTCACCACTTTGTGGTTCATGACTGGGGTGAAGTCGTAACAAGGTAGCCCTAGGGGAACCTGGGGCTGGATCACCTCCTTATACGATGATTATTGCGATGAGTGTTCACACAGATTGATGGTTTATGTAGTTTAAGAGATAGAACATCCCCCAAGATGTTCAACTTAGTGTCCCGTTCGTCTAGAGGCCTAGGACACCGCCCTTTCACGGCGGTAACAGGGGTTCGACTCCCCTACGGGATACCATTGGGTCGTTAGCTCAGTTGGTAGAGCAGTTGACTTTTAATCAATTGGTCGCAGGTTCGAATCCTGCACGACCCACCATTCTTTCCACGAAGGATGGCTTTTGTTTTACTTTTCAAAAGTGAAAACAAGAGAAAACTTATGTGGGCGATTAGCTCAGTTGGGAGAGCACCTGCCTTACAAGCAGGGGGTCACTGGTTCGAGCCCGGTATCGCCCACCATTCTCTAAGTATTTTTGGATTAGGATTTCCAAACCACTTCAGTAACGAGTATGTGGTTGGTATTTTCGACGCCGAAAGTCTTTAGAAAATGTACTTCCTTGTGAAGAAACATGCTCTTTAACAATTTGGAAAGCTGACGAATAACAACAATCCCCATCTCTTTGAGATGCGTTGTTATTCAATTAAAAGTTCTCAAATCCTAAAACTATGTTTTAGGTACCAACACACATTCAAGTGTTCTTGGAAATTTGAGTCCGGCAAAATCGTGTCTGCACATGTATAAAAATGCAGACAACTTTGGTTGTTTAAACAGAGACCCTTTGGGGTTGTATGGTTAAGTGACTAAGCGTACACGGTGGATGCCTTGGCAGTCAGAGGCGATGAAAGACGTAGTAACTTGCGATAAGCCCAGATTAGGTAGTAACAACCATTTGAGTCTGGGATTTCTGAATGGGGAAACCCAACTGCATAAGCAGTTACTGTTAACTGAATACATAGGTTAACAGGGCGAACCGGGGGAACTGAAACATCTAAGTACCCCGAGGAAAAGAAATCAACCGAGATTCCGAAAGTAGCGGCGAGCGAAATTGGACTAGCCCTTAAGCTTTTAATGAGACAGGTGAAGGCTCTGGAAAGTGCCGCGATACAGGGTGATAGCCCCGTAACCGACATCTCATCATCAGTGAAATCGAGTAGGGCGGGACACGTGATATCCTGTCTGAATATGGGGGGACCATCCTCCAAGGCTAAATACTACTGACTGACCGATAGTGAACCAGTACCGTGAGGGAAAGGCGAAAAGAACCCCTGTGAGGGGAGTGAAATAGAACCTGAAACCGTGTACGTACAAGCAGTAGGAGCACCTTCGTGGTGTGACTGCGTACCTTTTGTATAATGGGTCAGCGACTTATATTCAGTAGCAAGGTTAACCATCTAGGGGAGCCGTAGAGAAATCGAGTCTTAACTGGGCGTCGAGTTGCTGGATATAGACCCGAAACCAGGTGATCTAGCCATGGGCAGGTTGAAGGTTGAGTAACATCAACTGGAGGACCGAACCGACTAATGTTGAAAAATTAGCGGATGACTTGTGGCTAGGGGTGAAAGGCCAATCAAACCTGGAGATAGCTGGTTCTCCCCGAAATCTATTTAGGTAGAGCCTCGGACGAATACTACTGGGGGTAGAGCACTGTTAAGGCTAGGGGGTCATCCCGACTTACCAACCCTTTGCAAACTCCGAATACCAGTAAGTACTATCCGGGAGACACACGGCGGGTGCTAACGTCCGTCGTGGAGAGGGAAACAACCCAGACCGCCAGCTAAGGTCCCAAATTATAGCTAAGTGGGAAACGATGTGGGAAGGCTTAGACAGCTAGGATGTTGGCTTAGAAGCAGCCATCATTTAAAGAAAGCGTAATAGCTCACTAGTCGAGTCGGCCTGCGCGGAAGATGTAACGGGGCTAAGCTATAAACCGAAGCTGCGGCAATGCAATTTATTGTATTGGGTAGGGGAGCGTTCTGTAAGCCGTTGAAGGTGAGTTGTAAAGCTTGCTGGAGGTATCAGAAGTGCGAATGCTGACATGAGTAACGATAAAGGGGGTGAAAAACCTCCTCGCCGGAAGACCAAGGGTTCCTGTCCAACGTTAATCGGGGCAGGGTAAGTCGACCCCTAAGGCGAGGCCGAAAGGCGTAGTCGATGGGAAACGGGTTAATATTCCCGTACTTCTTACAATTGCGATGGGGGGACGGAGAAGGCTAGGTGGGCCTGGCGACGGTTGTCCAGGTTCAAGTGCGTAGGCTTGAGAGTTAGGTAAATCCGGCTCTCTTTAAGGCTGAGACACGATGTCGAGCATCTACGGATGTGAAGTCATTGATGCCATGCTTCCAGGAAAAGCCTCTAAGCTTCAGATTGTAAGGAATCGTACCCCAAACCGACACAGGTGGTCGGGTAGAGAATACCAAGGCGCTTGAGAGAACTCGGGTGAAGGAACTAGGCAAAATGGTACCGTAACTTCGGGAGAAGGTACGCTCTTGACGGTGAAGTCCCTTGCGGATGGAGCTATTGAGAGTCGCAGATACCAGGTGGCTGCAACTGTTTATTAAAAACACAGCACTGTGCAAAATCGTAAGATGACGTATACGGTGTGACGCCTGCCCGGTGCCGGAAGGTTAATTGATGGGGTTAGACGTAAGTCGAAGCTCTTGATCGAAGCCCCGGTAAACGGCGGCCGTAACTATAACGGTCCTAAGGTAGCGAAATTCCTTGTCGGGTAAGTTCCGACCTGCACGAATGGCGTAATGATGGCCACGCTGTCTCCACCCGAGACTCAGTGAAATTGAAATCGCTGTGAAGATGCAGTGTACCCGCGGCTAGACGGAAAGACCCCGTGAACCTTTACTACAGCTTGGCACTGAACATTGACCCTACATGTGTAGGATAGGTGGGAGGCTTTGAAACCGGTACGCCAGTATCGGTGGAGCCGTCCTTGAAATACCACCCTTGTAGTGTTGATGTTCTAACTTAGACCCGTTATCCGGGTTGAGGACAGTGCCTGGTGGGTAGTTTGACTGGGGCGGTCTCCTCCCAAAGAGTAACGGAGGAGCACGAAGGTGGGCTAATCACGGTTGGACATCGTGAGGTTAGTGCAATGGCATAAGCCCGCTTGACTGCGAGAATGACAATTCGAGCAGGTGCGAAAGCAGGTCATAGTGATCCGGTGGTTCTGTATGGAAGGGCCATCGCTCAACGGATAAAAGGTACTCCGGGGATAACAGGCTGATACCGCCCAAGAGTTCATATCGACGGCGGTGTTTGGCACCTCGATGTCGGCTCATCACATCCTGGGGCTGAAGTCGGTCCCAAGGGTATGGCTGTTCGCCATTTAAAGTGGTACGCGAGCTGGGTTTAGAACGTCGTGAGACAGTTCGGTCCCTATCTGCCGTGGGCGTTGGAAGATTGAAGGGGGCTGCTCCTAGTACGAGAGGACCGGAGTGGACGAACCTCTGGTGTTCGGGTTGTGTCGCCAGACGCATTGCCCGGTAGCTAAGTTCGGAATCGATAACCGCTGAAAGCATCTAAGCGGGAAGCGAGCCCTGAGATGAGTCTTCCCTGACCCCTTGAGGGTCCTAAAGGGTTGTTCGAGACTAGAACGTTGATAGGCAGGGTGTGTAAGCGTTGTGAGGCGTTGAGCTAACCTGTACTAATTGCCCGTGAGGCTTAACCATACAACACCCAAAGGGTTTTGATGGACTCAAAGCAAGAACTTTGAATGTGTCACTACAGAACTTAAAACAGCTTTCCGAATTAAAGAATTTGCTTGGCGACCATAGCGATTTGGACCCACCTGATTCCATGCCGAACTCAGAAGTGAAACGAATTAGCGCCGATGGTAGTGTGGGGCTTCCCCATGTGAGAGTAGGACATCGCCAGGCTTTAAATACTGTTACTCGTATATACGTGTAACCACATCATCAGTGTACTAATCTGACGATGACAATTTGTGGAGAGATGGCTGAGTGGTTGAAAGCACCGGTCTTGAAAACCGGCATACGTTAATAGCGTATCTAGGGTTCAAATCCCTATCTCTCCGCCACTATTTAAACCCCAGCAGAAATGCTGGGGTTTTTTCGTTCTTGTCTTATAAGTCTGATACTACTGAGTTTCGCATGCAGAACTGCTTCTTAAAGCAGAATTGAAGTGAGAAATAATCGCTTCTGCTAATGGGTGCTCACGACTTACAGCGATGTGTAGAGGAACTCTCTTTACCGCAAGATCTGATACGTAAAAGTCTTTTTGCTTGAGCCCCATCGTTTTTAGATTCCAAGAGAAGACAGCCTCATCCATCAAGATGGCATCCGCTCTTTGTTTAGTTAAATACAGAATGTTCTCTTTGACATCTTTCGCTGCAAGAATATTCAGCCCTGCCTTAGACTTTAATGCCTCCCCATAAGCGTACCCAGAGACTAAACCTAGCCTGATCTCGCTAAGGCTCTGAGCGTCTTGATACTTAATAGGTGCCGACTTCGGGCTTATTAATTTAATTTGATTGATGTAATAGGGATGACTAAATAGAAAGTCTTGCTCTCTTTCCGGTGTTTTCCACACTCCAAGTAAGACGTCTGATTTTGCTTCTAGCGTTGACTTATAAGCTCTCTTCCAGGGTAGAAAATGTGTTTCTAGTTCATAACCTGCAAGGCATAGTGTGTCTTTGACTATCTGATGAGCATAGCCAAGAGGTTGAGACGGAGCATTAAAATACGGCGGCCACTCGTCTTGAACACCAGTCAGAGGTTTCAATGCATAGCTGTGACCCGAAAAGATGAAACACAGTACTATTAAGGCATACTTTGCCACTTCAAGCTTCCTTGCTTACCATAAGTTGTTCTTTTCATCTTAGGAGGAAGGTAATCAAGAAACCGTGACTCGCTCAAAAGATATGATTATCAATACAACTTGGAGCGTTGCTTCTCAAGAAGGGCTTTATTTTATGTTAACTAGATTGCTTGGCCATTCTTCATAAGGAACAGGTCTGCTGTATAAGAAGCCTTGGCCAAGTGGACAGTTGAGCTTTGATAACAACTTGGCCTGTTCATCCGTTTCAATACCTTCCGCAATAAGTGATACCTTCATTCCTTTCGTCATATTGACAATCGCAGCGACAATCGAGGTATCAAGCTCTTCAGGGTTAAGGTTATTAACGAAAGTGCGATCAATCTTAAGGCAGTTAAAGGGCAGCTTGTGCAAGTAAGCGAGCGAGCTGTAACCAGTACCAAAATCATCAATCGCGATATGAACACCGAGATCACGTATGGCCTGCATGTTCTGAATAGTGACGGGATCGTTGTCAACGATGCGTGATTCAGTAATTTCCAAGGTTAGATTGTTAGCGCTCAATGTCGACTGAGCGAGAACCTTTTGCAACGTTGAAATGAAGTCTGGTTGAGATAGTTGATTTACTGACAGGTTGACGTGTATATGGAACGATGAGTCCCATTTGCCCTCTTTCATCCCTTGAACTGTGTCGTTACAGGCTTGAAGCAGTATCTGTTCGCCAATTGCGCCAATCAGTCCACTTTCTTCTGCAATAGGAATAAAGTCCATTGGCGATACCAAACCAGCAGAAGGGGAGAGCCAACGTGCTAAGGCCTCTGCGCCGACGACTTCTCCAGTCTTAAGGTCAACAAGGGGTTGATAGAAAGGTACAAACTCATTGTGTTCCAATGCATCTTTAATTTTTACCTGCATTAGCGTGCGGTTACGAGAAATATCCGCCATTTCAGGTCGATAGTGACTGATATTGGTAATATCTTGCTTAGCGTTGCTCAGGGCGATACTGCCGTTTCTGAGCCACAGAGTCATGTTTTCATTCGGTCCATGATCAACAATACCGATTGATACACTGACAACAACGCTTTCTTGCTCCATGACAAAAGGAGAGGCGAATGTATTTAGAACTCGATTTGCGGTTTGAAGGGAGCTTTCACCATTTTGTTGTTCGGGTATATAAATGGCGAACTCATCTCCGCCAATTCGTGCTAAGTAATGCTCACCAGTGAATACTGATTTGAGACGTCGCGAAATAGTAATCAGTAGCTGATCACCTTGATAATGACCTAGGCTGTCATTGATATCTCTAAACTTATTGATACCAACCAGCATCAGTGCGCCATTTAGAGCAGGAAGTTTGTCACAGGTATCTATCAAACCTTCTCGACTATAAAGTTTGGTTAAAGAGTCGTAGAGAAGCTGAGAGCGAAGCGCTCTGAACGAAGCTTTAAGGTTATTTGCCATCTCATTAAAGGCGTAAACCAGCATGGTTGTTTCGTAAATACTCCCGGGCTTTGGCATATGACTATCCCAATCCCCTTTCGCTAAACGCTTAGCTGCTGCTGCTGTCGATGTGATTGGCGCGACGATACGGTTGAAAGCGACCAGACCTAAACCTATCCCGATAAAACTGGCAATGACACCAATTATCCAGCTATTTCTTTGGCTTTCAGGAAGTTTACCCAATAAGTGATTTTCTGAAATGGCGACGCCGATATACCACTTCAATCCATGTTCGTCAGTGTAAGGGGTAAAATGATTGAAGTAGCGCTCACCTTCAATATCAAGCGTGTACCTTTGAGTCTCGCTTTTCTGATGCAGTTGGTGAGATGAGAAATAGTCAGCGTTAGCTTTGACGATAGGATCTGAGCTTTCGGTAGCAAGCAGCCGTTCACCTTTCTTACTTTGTGGTGTACCCCAAGAGACAATTCGCCCACTGGTCGACTGGGCGACAACACGATTCTTATCGTCGACGATGTAGAGCACGGCATTGGTTTTTTGTTGTTGAGCTTTTAGAAAGGTATTGAAGGTATCGATTTTGATGTCCGTGACGACAACACCTTGAAAAACTTGGTCGTAAAAGACCGGTGTTAATGCCGAGAGAGTGATTTCTTGTCTCTCATCCGCGTTGGCATATATCGATGACCACATGGGCACTAGACTTTTGGCAACAGGTGCATACCAAGGACGAATCCGTGGATCGTAACCTTCAAATACTGAGCGAATATCTTCACTGATTACCTGTCCACGG
The DNA here is from genome assembly GCF_028551255.1 of Vibrio tubiashii. NCBI lineage: Bacteria > Pseudomonadati > Pseudomonadota > Gammaproteobacteria > Vibrionales > Vibrionaceae > Vibrio > Vibrio tubiashii. The sequence goes on from NZ_CP117029.1 coordinate 55,846, forward strand.
TAAATGACAAGCTTTCCGTCAGTGCGGTCATCTTGCACCATTAGGGTATAACCTTTATTCGGCTCCTTGCGAAAGCCGATATACTCAGCACTTTCTCCGCCAAAACCAATCACATCAAGTTGTGGGAAATTGTTGTAGAGGTTCCGAAATGAGGTAAGCAAATACTGCTCAATCACTGTAGTGTCACCCGGAGTATAGAGTCGATTGAAACCTATGGAGTGGCTCAAAGCTAAGCTTGCTTGAAAGGGTTCGTCTAGAAAACTGTGAAGTTCGAGGTTAACGTTGTCGGTCAGGGCAGTGAGCTGCTTGTCACTGATATCTACTACCATCTCTTCGTAACTATTTTTTTGAACAGTGACGATCACGCCTATGGTGAAGATAAAAATCATCACAAACGGTAGTACTACGGCGGTTCTAAGAGTGATTTGAGTGGTCGCTGACATCCGTGTTCTTCTGCTGATACAGTACTCTGAATTTATTCTTGTATTAAATGCGAGCGAGTGTATTGATTAAAAAGTAGGTGATTTATCCTTATTATTCAAGCTAATGAGTTTAGCCGTGTTGATTAAATCACCTCTATTTCAATCAAGTTGTGACGTTTGTTCCAGTGTTAATAGAGCTCCTTGAGCTTACGTGTCAGTGTATTGCGTCCCCAACCTAGTACTTTTGCTGCATCTTGCTTATGCCCGTTGGTGTGCTCCAACGCCGCTTCCAAAAGTATACGTTCAAATTCAGGAAGTGCATAAGAAAGTAGTTCTGTATCGCCTTGTGTGAGAGAACTTTTTGCCCATGTTGCGAGTTGTTGTTGCCAAGAGCCTGAAGTGGACACATCGTTGTGTGCCTTTTCTTCAAGCAGTTCTGTGGGAAGATCGGCAGGTAAAACTTCAGTACCGCTCGCCATAACCGTTAACCAGCGACAGATGTTTTCTAGTTGACGGACATTGCCTGGCCAATCTAAGCGGTTGAGTGTTTCGACTGTGCTTGGATGAAGCGTTTTTACATCGACGCCAAGTTCTTCTGCGGCAAGAGCGAGGAAATGTAGCGTGAGCTTTTCAATATCTTGTTTGCGCTCTCTTAACGCAGGGATCTGGATGCGAATAACATTGAGGCGGTGAAACAAATCTTCACGGAAATCGCCTTTATGCACCAACTTTTCGAGATTTTGGTGGGTTGCTGCGACAATTCTTACATCGACTTTAATTGGCGAGTGGCCGCCAACACGGTAAAACTGACCATCGGCAAGAACACGCAGCAATCGCGTTTGGATATCAAGCGGCATGTCACCAATCTCATCCAAGAATAGAGTACCGCCATTGGCTTGTTCAAAACGGCCTTGGCGAACGCTATTGGCGCCAGTAAATGCCCCTTTTTCATGACCAAACAACTCAGACTCGATTAAGTCTTTCGGTATCGCGGCCATATTCAAGGCGATAAAAGGCTTGCTGGCTCTTGGGCTGTGGCGATGAAGGGCATGAGCGACCAGTTCTTTACCAGTACCTGATTCTCCATTGATCAGCACAGAGATAGACGAACGCGACAAACGACCGATAGCGCGAAACACTTCTTGCATCGCGGGCGCTTCACCAATGATTTCTGGTGGTGTGTAGTTATCGTCAGCAAGAGAAGCCTGTTCTTGTTTTTGTTCTTGGCTATGGGTAATGGCGCGCTCAACCAAAGTCAGCGTTTCATCAACATCAAATGGCTTAGGCAAATACTCAAATGCCCCTTTCTGATAAGCATTCACGGCTGCATCGAGATCGGAGTGGGCAGTCATAATGATGACAGGTAATTCAGGCGAGCGTTCATGGACTTGCTTAAGGAGCTCAATGCCGTCAATACCAGGCATGCGTATATCGGAAACAAGCACATCAGGTGTTTCACGTTCAAGCGCCATCAGCACGCTCTCTGCATCAGCAAAGGTTTCACACTTGATATTGGCAGATGATAGGGTCTTCTCCATGACCCAGCGAATGGAGCTGTCGTCATCGACCACCCAAACATATCCTTTACTCATATTGTTTTCCTTACAGCAATGCCACTAATGATGTTTAAATAGGTAAATAAATCGTAAATGTTGTTCTACCTGGCCAACTCTCTACATCAATTTTACCTTGATGTTGGTCGATCAGATTTTGTGCAATCGAAAGCCCAAGTCCTGTTCCGCCCTCGCGGCCACTGACCATTGGGTAAAACAGCGTGTCTTGTAAGTCGGCTGGAATACCCGGTCCATTGTCGATAATTTCGATACGGGCGGCTAATTTGCATCTCTGGCCATGTATGTTGGCTTGATGCACCGTTCTGGTGCGAATGGTGATTTGGCTATTCGATTGGTTTTTTAGTATGTGTCCAGCATTGCTAACAATGTTAAGCAGTGCTTGTTCTATCTGATCCGCATCCATTAAGATTTCTGGCAAGCTCGGATCATAGTCTCGTTCAATCGTGACACTTTGATTGACTTCAAGGTCGACAAGCTGGCGAACTTTTTCCAAAATCAGATGCAGATTCTCTGGTTGTTTCTTACCGGGTTTTTGCGGGCCCAACAATCTGTCGACTAACGCGCGAAGTCGGTCTGCTTGTTCAATAATTATCTGGGTATATTCCGCTAAGCTTGGGTCTGGCAAGGTTCGCTCAAGCAGTTGTGCCGCTCCTCTCAACCCTCCTAGAGGATTCTTTATTTCATGGGCTAATCCGCGCACCAGAAGCTTAGCTGCTTGTTGCTGCGCATGCTGATTGAGCTCTTGAGATAAACGGCGCTGTTGGCCAATCTTTCTCATCTCGACTAGCAGCATTAACTCTTTTTTCCATGAGATAGGGCTAACGGTGACTTCTAACATCAGAGGCTTACCATCAACCACGAAAGTTACGTCACTATCTGTGATGCTTTGGCCGCTTTGCAAAGGCTGAGAGAGCAATGCCAGATCCATCGAGGCGTGCTGAATTAAGTGGGAAAGAGGGTGGTCAACGATGCGCTTAGCGCTTTGGGAAAAAAGCTGCTCTGCGGCTGGGTTGGCGTATTTGACTAGCAGCGATTCGTTCATGATCAAAATTGCCGTGACTTGATGATTTAAAATAATGTCGTTGAGTTCGCTATCCACTGCTTTTGCCCCATCCTTGAACTTGAATTGTGCAATGCACCAATATGGTGCGTTAAGTAATTCAAGTATGGCGCATTGAATGTGAGAACTGAAGTGAAAACAGTGAAAGTCCTAGGAATTAGGGCTTGGTTTCACTGATTTGATGGTTGCTCGCAGTAAATGCACCGTTATAGGTTGAGACGATGCAATAAGCTTGCCGTCTCTAAATGCTTGAATGCTCAATGAGTGTTGACCCCGATCGAGGTTTTTTAACTGCCAATTGGGCTGAGTGTTAAGGTCGCCATAATTAACCCCGTTGACAATAAGTTGTAGTTGCTCATTAGGGGCAAGTTTACGGTTGAGCGTCGCTTTAACCTGTAGCGAGCCGTTATTGCTTCTTACCGCTGAGTCTGGCTCTGGCACGGTAATGTTTACTTCCAGTGGTGTCGTTACTGAAGGTGAGGGAGTTTGCTGTTGTTCTAGATTGTGCTGACCCAAAGTTTGGCTTTCTCTTTGTTGATCTGAAGGAACAGTTATTGGTTCATGCTGAGGAAGGGTAATCGCACTGGCCGTGTTTTCGGGCTGTGCGTCACTGAAATGACGAGTACCATCGTCATCAACCCAGGTATATACAGTTTGAGCTGCTGCTATGGCAGTGAAGAGTAGACTAGTTGTGAGAGCGAGTCGAAGTGGGCGCATAACCGTTCCTGATTTGATGTCACAGTCATGGTATCAGGCGCATTAAACGGCATAGAAACAAAAAGGCTCACCTGCGAGGTGAGCCTTAGTTTTATGTAACCCGACGCGTTAGCGCGTACTAAAGTTGATTATACAGAGTAGTACAATTCGAACTCTAGTGGGTGAGTTGTCATGTTTACTTTCTCTACGTCTTGAGACTTAAGATCGATGTAAGAGTCGATGAAGTCGTCAGAGAATACGCCGCCAGCTGTTAGGAACTCACGGTCAGCGTCTAGACACTCTAGGGCTTCTTTTAGTGAGTAAGCAACAGTTGGGATTTCAGCTGCTTCTTCTGCTGGTAGGTCGTAAAGGTCTTTATCCATTGCTTCACCTGGGTGGATCTTGTTCTTGATACCGTCAAGACCAGCCATAAGCATTGCAGCGAAACATAGGTATGGGTTCGCAGATGGATCACCGAAGCGTAGCTCGATACGACGTGCTTTAGGGCTTGGTACCACTGGGATACGGATAGAAGCAGAACGGTTACGTGCTGAGTAAGCAAGCATAACTGGCGCTTCGAAGCCTGGTACAAGACGCTTGTACGAGTTAGTTGATGCGTTAGCAAATGCGTTGATTGCTTTAGCGTGCTTGATAACGCCACCGATGTAGTAAAGTGCCATTTCAGATAGGCCGCCGTACTTGTCACCAGCGAATAGGTTAACACCGTCTTTCGCTAGAGATTGGTGAACGTGCATACCAGAGCCGTTGTCACCAACAAGTGGTTTAGGCATGAATGTCGCTGTTTTACCAAATGCGTGAGCAACGTTGTGTACCACGTACTTGTAAACTTGGATTTCGTCCGCTTTCGCCGTTAGCGTGTTAAAGCGAGTTGCGATTTCGTTCTGACCCGCAGTTGCTACTTCGTGGTGGTGCGCTTCTACTACTTGGCCCATCTCTTCTAGGATTAGACACATTGCGCTACGGATGTCTTGAGAAGAATCCACTGGTGCTACTGGGAAGTAACCACCTTTCACGCCCGGACGGTGACCTTTGTTACCGCCTTCGATGTCTGAACCTGTGTTCCAAGCTGCTTCGATATCGTCAATCTTAAAGAAAGAACCAGACATGTCAGTTGCGAACTTAACGTCATCAAATAGGAAGAACTCTGGCTCTGGACCAACAAGTACTGTATCAGCGATACCAGTAGCGCGTAGGTAGTCTTCAGCGCGTTTTGCGATTGAGCGAGGGTCACGGTCGTAGCCTTGCATTGTTGCAGGCTCAAGGATGTCACAACGAACGTTTAGCGTTGCATCTTCAGTGAACGGGTCAAGTACAGCAGATGATGCGTCAGGCATCATTACCATGTCTGATTCGTTGATGCCTTTCCAGCCAGCAACTGATGAACCGTCAAACATTTTACCTTCTTCAAAGAAGTCTGCGTCAACTTGGTGTGCAGGGATAGATACGTGCTGCTCTTTACCTTTAGTGTCGGTAAAGCGTAGGTCAACAAACTTAACTTCGTTTTCTTGGATCAGAGATAGAACGTTTTCTACTGACATCTTGGATAACCTCCAGTGTTATTAAAGCGGTTTAGCTCGATTCGGTTTATGAAATCCAGCATTGATTAATTTCATTTCAATCGTATTAATCGATGCTATTTCTCTTAAAGCCAAAAGCGTGCCAAAAAAATTAATCCATTAATTTCAATAAGTTAGCGGTTTTGGTGTTAATTTGGTGCAGCTCTTTGCACCAAAATGATCTGCCTTTGCACTTAAATGGTGCATCTGGGGTGTGTTGCACCAAGATAAGACAAAATCGACATTCATTCAGCCGAGTTTTCGACCGCATGTCAATGGGGATTTCCCTTTACTCGGAGTGAGCTTGCGTTTCATCAATAAAAAATTCGTCTAAATGGAGCGAATCAGATCACATATTTCTGGGTTTTTCGCTAGAATCTGGTACATTACGGTCGTTTTTTTAATCAAATAGGCAGTGCTCATTAAATGTTCAATTTAAGAGGGTTGCTTCTTTTATAAGTGAATCAAAATCCATGGCTACTCCACAGATTGATAATTTAAGAAATATCGCGATCATCGCGCACGTTGACCACGGTAAAACTACACTGGTTGATAAACTACTACAGCAATCAGGTACTTTAGAGTCTCGCGGTGAAGCTGAAGAGCGAGTCATGGACTCGAACGACATCGAGAAAGAGCGTGGTATTACCATTCTTGCTAAAAACACAGCAATTAACTGGAATGATTACCGTATCAACATCGTAGATACTCCGGGACACGCGGACTTCGGTGGTGAAGTAGAACGTATCATGTCGATGGTAGACTCAGTGCTACTTATCGTTGACGCAGTTGACGGCCCAATGCCGCAAACGCGTTTCGTAACGCAAAAAGCCTTTGCTCACGGCCTTAAGCCAATCGTTGTAATCAACAAGATTGACCGTCCAGGCGCGCGCCCTGATTGGGTTATGGACCAAGTATTCGACCTATTCGACAACCTAGGTGCAACTGACGAACAGCTAGACTTTAAAGTGGTTTACGCTTCTGCACTAAACGGTTGGGCATCTCTAGAAGAAGGCGAAACTGGCGAAAACATGGAACCACTGTTCCAAACTATCGTTGAAGAAGTATCTGCACCACAAGTTGACCTAGAAGGTCCACTACAGATGCAAGTTTCTCAGCTAGATTACAGCTCTTACGTTGGCGTTATCGGTGTTGCTCGTGTAACTCGTGGTAGCGTTAAGCCAAACCAACAAGTGACAGTTATCGGTGCTGATGGTAAGACTCGCAACGGTAAAGTGGGTACGGTAATGGGTTACCTAGGTCTAGAGCGTCACGACGTAGATCAAGCGAACGCGGGTGACATCATCGCGATCACTGGTCTTGGTGAGCTAAAGATCTCTGACACTATCTGTGCACAGAACCAAGTTGAAGCGCTACCTGCGCTATCTGTTGATGAGCCAACAGTAACAATGACGTTCCAAGTAAACACTTCTCCATTCGCGGGTAAAGAAGGTAAGTTCGTGACTTCACGTAACATCCTTGAGCGTCTAGAGAAGGAACTGGTACACAACGTTGCACTACGTGTAGAACAGACTGACGATCCAGACAAATTCCGCGTATCAGGTCGTGGTGAACTTCACCTATCTATCCTGATCGAAAACATGCGTCGTGAAGGTTTCGAGCTAGCAGTATCTCGTCCAGAAGTAATCATCAAAGAAGAAGATGGTCAGCTAATGGAACCGTTTGAGACGGTAACTATCGACGTGATGGAAGAGCACCAAGGCGGCATCATGGAGAACATCGGCCTACGTAAAGGTGAGCTGAAAGATATGTCTCCAGATGGCAAAGGCCGTGTACGTATGGACTTCGTAATGCCGTCTCGTGGCCTGATTGGTTTCCAAACTGAGTTCATGACACTGACGTCGGGTTCTGGTCTTCTATACCATACGTTTGATCACTACGGCCCTCACAAAGGCGGTAACATTGGTCAACGTATCAACGGCGTACTGATCGCGAACGCGGCAGGTAAAGCACTAACTAACGCACTGTTTAACCTTCAAGAACGTGGTCGCATGTTCATTGGTCACGGTGTTGAAGTATACGAAGGCATGGTTATCGGTATTCACAGCCGTGACAACGACCTAACAGTAAACGCACTAAAAGGTAAGCAGCTAACTAACGTACGTGCATCTGGTACAGATGACGCACAGGTACTGACTCCGCCAATCATCATGACTCTAGAGCAAGCGCTAGAATTCATCGATGACGACGAGCTAGTAGAAGTTACGCCAGAAAGCATCCGTATCCGTAAGAAGTTCCTAACGGAAAGTGATCGTAAGCGTGAAGCACGTAACGCTAAGTAATCTCACTTAGTTGTTATTCAAGCTTTAAAGCCCTGAGTTGATGCCAACTTGGGGCTTTTGTTTTTTAGGGTATGGAAATGAAACCTATCATAATTACTGGCGGTCCGGGTGCAGGTAAAACAACCTTGCTTGAGGCTTTGGCTGAATATGGCTATGCCACATTTGCTGAGGGATCTCGCGCGCTGATTGAGCAGCAGAGCCAGCTGCCTGATGGTATTTTGCCATGGACAGACTTGCCTAAATTCGCGCGTTTGTGCTTAAGGTTTATGGGTGACCAAAAGCTCACTGCGCAGCAATCACAGGTTGCTTTTATGGATCGAGCCATTCCCGATATTGTTGGTTATCTTAAAGTGGGCGGCTGTGAGGTAGGGCAAGAGTTCCTAGACCAAAGTGCTGGATACCATAATCAGGTGTTTGTCTGCCGACCTGAAACCTCGATTTATGTTCAAGATGCGGTGCGTCCGCATAGTTTTGAAGAGGCACTACAAATCCACCAAGTGCTTGTCGAAACCTATACGGAGCTAGGTTATCAGGTGATTGAAGTGCCATGGGGGACAGTCGCTGAAAGAGTGGCTTTTGTTCGCCAAGTAGTGGACTTAGATACAGGGGCAGAAAGCTAAAACCTCCTCATAAAGAGGAGGCTTTTAAATATTACTTTTGACTTAACTTTTGCAGGAACTTATCCGATTCTGCAATCGCTGCATTCATATCTTGTATTGCGTATTGGATATCTTGCTCCAAGCTCGCGAACTCACCCTGTAGAGAGCCAATCGCACTCGCGTTGAGGTTGTGCTTTAAATAGAGAGTATTGTCGCGCAGTGTATTGAGGACTGGGGTCATTTTGTCTTCTGCGCGCTTCATTGCTGACAACATAGTATTGTATGAGCGCTGAGTCTCTTTAAGTTTTTGTTCACTCGAACGCTTAAGCTTAGTGCTAGTGTAAAGCTTTAGTTCTTCTTGCCACTCGGCAAATAGCGCATCTGAAACATCTTCAATTGCGGCAATGCGGTCACTGACATCTTGCGCGGCTTTTTCACTGTCTTGGTACTTGTCGTTGATCTGGTTGTAGACGGTTTCTAGTTCTCCACCGTCGAAGTTGGTTAGTGCCGAAAGCGCTTCCAGTGCACTAGTAAATTCTTGCTGCGCGTCTTGTTGTGACTGCTTGGCGTCTTCAACACGATCCACCATGATGTCTCGTTTATGGTAGCCTACTTGTTCCATTGCAGAGTAATAGGCTGATTGACACCCTGTTAGGGTAAAAATCGACAATACAATAGCCAGTAAGTACGGCATGATGGTTTCCTTTCCTTTAGAATTAGACTGTTAGGATGACTGAGATAGTAGGGAGTTACAAGTTGAAAATCGAGCCAGTGATTAAGCAAACCGTATTATTTGCGCGCTATCTGCTGACGAGAATGGGTCACGATAGAGTCAATGTTAATGCTGGCTATCTGGCGTACATAACCTTGCTATCAATTGTGCCTATGCTCACCGTGTTGCTATCGGTGTTATCCTCTTTTGCTATTTTTGAAAATGCCGGTACTGCACTGCAAGATTTTGTGATTACCCATTTTGTTCCGGCGGCAGGAGATGCGGTTAAGAATGCTTTGCTGGAGTTTGTCGCCAACACAGGGAAAATGAGTGCTGTCGGTGGTGCTTTCTTGTTTGTTGCGGCTTTAATGCTGATTTCCAACATCGACAAAAACCTTAACTATATTTGGCGTGTCACTGACAAGCGTCGCGCGGTGTTTTCCTTCTCAATGTACTGGATGGTACTGACGCTCGGACCAATACTGGTTGGCGCCAGTATTGCCGCGACTTCTTATGTCACCTCGCTGAAAATTCTTGAGAGTGAGACAATATCAGGCGTCTATAACTTATTGTTACGTTGGCTACCCTTCCTACTGTCATTCTTCGCTTTCGTCGGTTTATATCTATTGGTGCCAAACAAGAAAGTGCGATTCCCTCATGCGGTTGTCGGGGCGATTGTCGCCGCACTGCTGTTTGAGGCGAGTAAGAAAGGATTTGCCGCTTATATTACCGAGTTTCCTTCTTATCAGCTGATTTACGGTGCTTTGGCTGCGATTCCTATCCTGTTTGTTTGGGTCTACTTATGTTGGCTCATTGTTCTAGTTGGTGCTGAGGTGACGGCGGCATTGGGTGAAAGAGAGCAGTGGAGTGAGCAACAAGAAATGGTAAACTCAAGCCAAACTAATATTGAGCCAGACAAAGGAAAGCAGAGTGATAGCACTGATCCAGAGAGTAAGTGAGGCAGCCGTACGCGTAGATGGTGAAGTGGTTGGAGAGATCGACAAAGGTCTACTTGTGCTGCTAGGCGTAGAAAAAGACGATGATGAAGCGAAAGCAAAACGTTTGATGGAGCGTGTAACCACTTACCGAGTGTTTGGTGACGATGAGGACAAGATGAACCTCAACGTGAAACAAGTCGATGGTAAAGTACTGGTGGTCTCCCAATTCACGTTACCTGCTGATACTAAGAAAGGCACAAGAGCTGGATTCTCTCGTGGCGCACACCCTGCGGACGCTGAGCGTTTGTATGAATACTTTGCAGATCGCTGCGCAGAAGTATTACCGACAGAGCGAGGACGCTTTGCGGCAGATATGAAAGTGTCGTTAGTAAATGACGGCCCCGTAACCTTCTGGTTGCAAGTATAATTATAAGGCTAGTGGAGGGGCGCTCTCGCCTCTATAAAAAGGATTTTTATGTTTAAGCTGATCACGCCAAAAACAGATAACCAACTGAATAAGTATTATCACTTTCGTTGGCAAATGTTGCGCGAACCGTGGCGAATGCCGATTGGTTCAGAGCGCGATGAATATGATCCAATGAGTCACCACCGCATGATTGTCGATGGTCGTGGCAGACCAATGGCAATCGGGCGTCTGTACATTACGCCAGACAGTGAAGGTCAAATCCGCTACATGGCGGTTAAAGGTTCTCGTCGTAGTAAAGGCATGGGTTCACTTGTCTTGGTGGCGCTTGAATCTTTGGCGCGTCAGGAGGGGGCAAAGCGCTTAGTGTGTAATGCTCGTGAGGATGCGATCTCCTTTTATGAGAAGAATGGTTTTGAGCGACGCGGTGAACTGACCGACGAGCGTGGCCCGGTGAGACACCAGCAAATGGTCAAGCAGCTTGATCCGATGGCGAATGTACTGCGTAAACCAGAGTGGTGTACTGAGCTTCAAGAGCGATGGGAGCATCAAATCCCGATCAGTGACAAGATGGGCATTAAGATAAACCAATACACTGGCTATCAGTTTGAGTGTGGTGCGCAGCTTAACCCGAACCTCAACCCGCACAATACTATGTTTGCTGGCTCAGCCTTTACGTTAGCAACCCTGACAGGCTGGGGAATGACCTGGCTGCTGATGAAAGAACGCGGCCTAACTGGTGATATTGTGTTGGCAGATAGCCAGATTCGTTACCGACATCCAGTGACGCAAAACCCAGTTGCCTCGACTTCTCTAGATGGTATCAGCGGTGATTTGGATCGTTTGGCGTCAGGACGTAAAGCGCGAATTGTTATTCATGTCACGATTCAGAGTGGCGATCAGGCTGCGGTAGAATTCATCGGTACCTATATGCTCATCCCCGACTATAAGTCTGTGCTTGGTGATGACTCTTCAGCGTCGGTGTAAGCGTTCGCTTCTTGTTCGGCCGTTTCAGGTTTAGTCTTATCGGCCTGGCAAGTCTGCTTAATCACGTTGGCACCATTGAGGATGTCTGACCAAAGTTCAGCGCACTCTTGCTGTGATTTAAACAGCAAGGTCGCAAACTGAGGTTTGGTCAAATCTATTTCACCAGCAACCTGTGAGTGGCTAGTTGGGCTACTGACAGAGATTCTTCCTCGATCAGCAATCATTTTTACAGCCCCTAAATCTAGTGGGTGCAAATACTCTTGTTCACCATCGACACTTTTCGCTGCTAGTGTGGCTTGGTGGAAATAGGTGGTTAACTTTCCTGACAAGCTATGTGACAGCATTGAATAGTCGCCAGATAGGCCTTCAAGTTCAACTTCTGCTTCTGCCAGTCCGGTGAGAGAAAATGGCAGTGCTTGCTCTAGCAAATAATGTTCTAGGGGTAGACCATCGGCATGGAGTGTTAGCTGCCACGGCGCGCTTAAGGTACTTCTATCCCAAATACCGTTGGCTTCTATGTAGCCTTGTTCTAGCGGAATAAAGGCGCGATCTAAGGTGAGTTTGTTATTGCTAGCATGTGCGGTCAGGTGGGCCTGTGTGGTGAGTAGCTTATCTATGCTGGCCGCATTGGCGCTTATCTCTATTTTTCCTTCTAACAGACCGTATTGGTCTTGCTCAATTAGCGTCAGCTCAGAGCCTTCAATATTCAAACCTGAGACTTGCCAGTATGGTTGCTTTTCAACTTGGATAAACTGAGCGTTTTCAACCTCTAGTTGGTTAATTGCTAGGTGCTGTAGGGAAGCGGTGACCTTTTTAATACTGGGTATTAGCTGCTCGGTTTGTTCAAGCCATTTAATGCCGTCAAGTTTGAGCTGCGACAGTGAGATACTCTGTGGTGAAACTGCGCCTTGGAGTTGCACTCGTCCTTGTTTGAAGTCGGCGTCGAACTCTTCAATACCAATTTGGTTAGAATTGAAAGCGAGCTTTGCTCTTGGAGAGAAAAGCTGCAATTCTCCGTTGCCAATGCTTTCGGCGTTAAATGAAGCATAGCCAGTCTGTTGTTGCCACATAGTCTGAGTAAGGTCGAGATCCTCTAGTGAGGCATCAAGGTGTTCAAAGCGCCAATGGCGATAGTTAAACGAGCTATTAAGAATATCTAAGCTGTTGATGTGGTAGATCGGCAGATTAAGGTTACCCAGTGTGGTTGAAAGCGTTTCTATCTGGCTCGAAAGTGGCAACTTTAGTTGGTCGATGGTGACGTTAATTAATGACCAACCTTGCGGGTACTGCTCTGCTTGTCCGGAAATATTCGCTCCGCGCCAATTAAAAGAACTGCCAAATATTGTGCTGTTGGCGGCTTGGTAACGCATATCGATGAGCAAGTTATCAAGAGCTTCTCCTTGCATGTAAAGTTGCTCAACAGATAGCTGGATATCGCCATAAGGTAGCCCGTTTTGATCGCTGTGCCACACTGGGTTTTCTATCTGCATATTCACGCCACGAGCTGACCATTTATTGCCACTGATATCGACATGTTTAAACGCTAGCTGGTGGAGCTTAACTTGTTCGAAAAGGGGAGATTCAAGTTCATTCAGGTCTAAACTTGCCCCTTCGACTAAAATAGAGTCGAAGCTTAGTTTGCCTTGCTGCCAAGGGAATTGGCTCAGCCATAAAGTGAGTTTAGGGAGCTGGATCGCCTTGTTGTCATGTTGCAGTTCAACGTCGTTTAACGTCAGTTGGAATGGAGGAGAATATTCAGCGTGGGTGGTTTCGAGTTGATAAGGCGTCAGGGTATTAATAAAAGTGGTGACGAGTTTTGCGGCATAGCTGGTTTGCATGACCGTATACAACGCAACTAAGGATAGAGTGATGGTACTGACCACTAGAATAGTAAGCAGCAAGAGTGCTTTTTTCACGTTGAATCACTTTCCCTCGTCGATAGATGCTACTAGCTTGGAACACTTTTTCTTTTCAGGCAACAAAAAGCCCCTCAATAGAGGGGCTTAGCTAAACAATTTCCAAGCAGGTCACTAATCTAGCTGAGGTCCAGCAGCAACCAGTGATTTACCTTCGTCATTGTCAGTGTACTTATCAAAGTTGTTGATGAAGCGCTCTGCTAGGTCTTTCGCTTTGCTTTCCCATTGTAGTGGGTCAGTGTAAGTATCACGAGGATCTAGGATTGCAGGATCAACGTCATGCAATGCCGTTGGTACTTCTAGGTTAAAGATTGGAATATGCTTGGTTTCTGCGTTCTCAATCGAGCCGTCTAGGATTGCATCAATGATGCCGCGAGTATCTTGAATTGAGATACGTTTACCGCTGCCATTCCAGCCTGTATTGACTAGGTAAGCTTCAGCACCCGCTGCTTCCATACGCTTAACCAGAACTTCTGCATATTTTGTTGGGTGCAGCGTTAAGAACGCAGCACCAAAACAGGCTGAGAAGGTTGGTGTTGGCTCAGTAATACCACGCTCTGTACCCGCTAGCTTAGCAGTAAAGCCAGATAGGAAGTGGTACTTAGTTTGCTCTGGAGTCAGCTTAGACACTGGTGGTAGTACGCCAAACGCATCAGCAGATAGGAAGATAACCTTGTTTGCATGGCCTGCTTTCGATACTGGCTTAACGATGTTCTCAATGTGTTCGATTGGGTAAGAAACACGGGTGTTCTCGGTTTTAGAACCGTCATCGAAGTCGATTGAACCGTCGCTACGTACTGTGACGTTCTCTAGTAGAGCATCGCGACGAATCGCATTGTAGATGTCTGGCTCAGCTTCTTTAGATAGCTTGATGGTTTTCGCGTAACAGCCACCCTCGAAATTGAAGATACCGTCATCATCCCAGCCGTGCTCATCATCGCCGATTAGCTCACGTTTAGGGTCGGTAGATAGTGTGGTTTTGCCTGTACCAGATAGGCCGAAGAACACAGCAACATCGCCGTTTTCTTTACACTTGTTGGCGCTACAGTGCATAGAAGCAATATCTTTAAGAGGAAGGAAGTAGTTCATCATTGCGAACATGCCTTTCTTCATCTCACCGCCGTACCAAGTACCGCCAATAAGCTGCATGCGTTCAGTCAGGTTAAATACCGTGAAGTTTTCAGAGTTGAGGCCGTGTTCTTCCCATTTCTGGTTAGTACATTTCGCACCGTTCATGACCACGAAATCAGGTTCGAAGGTGGCTAGCTCTTTTTCAGATGGGCGGATGAACATGTTCTTCACGAAGTGCGCTTGCCACGCTACTTCAGTGATAACACGAATGCTTAAACGAGTGTCTGGGTTGGCACCACAGTAACCGTCAATGACGAAAACACGTTTGCCTGACAGCTGATTAGTGACGAGCTGTTTAAGATCATTCCATACCGCTTGATCAATAGGTTTATTGTCGTTTTTCACCGCGTCGGATGTCCACCACATATGTTCTTCTGTAGTTGCGTCTTTTACGATGTACTTATCTTTTGGTGAGCGTCCAGTAAAAATACCGGTATCAACAGCGACTGCGCCTAGCTCGGTGACCACGCCTTTTTCATAGCCTTCCAGATCCGCGCGAGTTTCTTCTTCGAACAACATCTCGTAGCTTGGGTTACGAATAACCTCTTTAACGTTTTGAAGCCCGTGTTTGGTAAGATCGATTGTTGCAGCCTTTGTATGTTCCATAACGGTCATAGGTGCTCCTTATAGGAATATTTTGTAGGGATTTTGTAATGATTTTTTAATTTTTATCTGCTCACCATGCTAGCAATGGGCCTCGTAGAAAACAGGGATATAGCTCAAAAAATACCCGTGTTTTTAGTGGGGTTTTAAGCGACACATCACATATTGGTGGAGTTAGTTTATCGTGTGCGCAAAGCTTTGCGCTAGAGCAAAATAATTATTAATTGATAAAAATTAACAGGTTAATTTATTACGGCTAAGGCTAGGTATTGCGGGGGATTGATCACAAAAAGGCCAGCGTGCGCTGGCCTTTTGAAGGGTAAATTACAGTCTTGCTATGCTGTAAAAATTAATGCAGTGTTTTGTTGCCTGAATCTGTTTGATTGAACAGCTCAGATACCTGTGCTTCGTCGAACGTATAGTTCGTGCCGCAGTAATCACAATGTAAAGAAATTGAACCAACCTCAGCCAAAATGTCATTTATTTCCGCACGGTCGATGGTAACAATCGCTGCGCCACTGCGCTCACGAGAACAGCCACAGAAGAACTCGACGGCTTGCGGATCAAACAGACGAACTTTTTCTTGGTTGTAGAGACGGTAAAGCAATTCGTTCGCTTCAAGGCTAAACAGCTCTTCATCTTTTACTGTATCTGTCAGCTGCTCTAAGTGCTCAAAGTCTTCTGGTGTACCAGTACCGTCAGGCATAACCTGAATTAGCATACCTGCCGCACGCTGTTGGCCTTCGTGCTCACCAGTACGCAGCCAGATGCGAGTTTTAAGCTGCTCTGAGTTGGCAAAGTAGCTTTCTAGGATTTCAGATAAGTTGTCGCCGTCTAGGCCAACGATACCTTGGTAGCGTTCACCTTTCTTAGGGTCGATGGTAATCACCAGATGGCCTTTACCCATCATGTCATGAATAGTCGCGTTATCTGCGATATCACCATCCCAACGAGCAACACCACGGATTTTCTGATCGTGATCGCCATTGATAACGGCCAGTGATACCGGGCCATCACCTTGCAGTTGCATAGTGATAGAACCTTCAAACTTTAACGTTGCCGTTAATAAGGTGGTTGAAACCAATAGCTCACCAAGCAGCTTTTGTAGTGGTGCTGGGTATTCCTTGCTAGAAACAATACGTTGGTAAGCGTCATCCAATTGTACCAACTCACCACGAACTGAAAGATCTTCAAATAAGTAGCGGTTCAAAACATTGCTTGCCATGTGGCGATTCCTCGTAAATCTGCTAGAGCTTATTGGTGTTTAAATTTAATAATATCGCGGCGCTGCTTTTTATCAGGGCGGCGGTCTGGGCTAGGGTTATGGGCGTGAAGTTTGCGACGTGCTGCATTCTCTTCACGTTTACTTAGACTCTCTGCTGTTTCAGAGTAGAGCGTTTGCGCTTCTGGAGCTCCGCGACGTTGGTCAGAAATTTTCTCTATGACCACAGTTTTTTCTTCGTGCCCTTGTCTTAAGCTAATCACCGCACCGAGTTCGACAGCCTTGCTTGGCTTGCTGCGCTGACCATTATAATGGACTTTGCCACCATCGACCATGTTGCGCGCGATGGAGCGAGTTTTATAAAATCGTGCAGCCCATAGCCATTTATCGAGTCTTACTGCTTCG
This sequence comes from Vibrio tubiashii, assembly GCF_028551255.1. NCBI lineage: Bacteria > Pseudomonadati > Pseudomonadota > Gammaproteobacteria > Vibrionales > Vibrionaceae > Vibrio > Vibrio tubiashii. The sequence goes on from NZ_CP117029.1 coordinate 72,415, forward strand.
GTTTGGGAACCCATTGTATTTCTTGCCCTCTAAGGTGGTGAATGTTTATTCCATTCAGATGCAGTAACAATGGTGACGAATGTGGCATTTTTCAAGCGAGATCATAAAAATTAAACGCTAAGAAAGCGACGTTCGGTGGTTTTATGTTTAGCTTGTTTCATATTTTGATACAATGATCCGCTACATCTTTGATAACTAATATTAACTTCCGTTATACAGGGCTTAATACCATATTCTTAACGGGTGCAATACGGCTCCAAGCCAGCGAGAAAGGGACAGCGAGTGCAGCAAAACAGGGTAATGACACTACTTAAATTCGGTGAGGCGCTTAGAGACGTTGCGATGCAGCAGCGTATCAGCTACGTAGTGATGATGCTTCTACTCACAATCAGTGCATGGATCGCTGGGCAGATGCTTTGGCAACCGTGGAGCGCATCGTCAGTATCGAAATGGCAGCCGAGTGGCGTGGTTAGCGCAGGCTCGTCTAGCTCATCGCAACTCGATATCTCTGAGCTACAGAACAGCAATCTATTCGGTAAGTACCGAGAAAGTGCGCCAGTTGTCGAGCAACCCAAGGTACAAGATGCGCCGAAAAGTCGCTTGAATGTGGTGCTAGTGGGTGTGGTCACTAGTTCGAACCCAGAGAAAAGTTTAGCGGTGATTGCTAATCGTGGTCAGCAGGCGACCTATGGCATAAATGAGGTGATTGAAGGCACTCGCGCTAAGCTTGTTCAAGTCCAGTCCGATCGTGTCATCATCGACAATTCAGGTCGTAATGAAACCGTTATGCTCGAAGGTCTGAAATATACCAAACCATCAGTAACGGCAGTTAAAGCACCAGAAAGTGTGACACGCAGTCAGGTTTCACCAGACTCATTAAATAAAATTCGCGAAGAAATCCGCCAAGATGCTAAACAGATCTTCCAATATGTGCGGATGTCTCAAGTAAAACAAGATGGAGAGGTGGTTGGCTACCGCCTTTCTCCTGGTAAAGATAGAGCGTTGTTTGACGCTGTTGGTCTTAAACCGGGTGATATCGCAATTTCAATAAATGGACTGGATCTCAAAGATTCTGCGGCAATGGGAGAAGTGTTTAGAAGCTTGTCCCAGTTGACTGAACTCAACTTAACAGTAGAACGAAACGGTCAACCACACGAAATATACATTGAATTATAAGGTTGTCGCAGCAGCGTCAGCGATCCGAGGAGTACAGAGTGAACCATTGGCTTAAAAAAAGCGCATGGCTTTTAGCAGGAAGCTTATTAACGTCACCTGCAGTGGTGGTAGCAAATGATTTTAGTGCCAGCTTTAAAGGCACAGATATACAAGAATTTATCAATATTGTTGGCCGTAACTTAGAAAAAACCATCATTGTTGATCCTTCGGTGAGAGGCAAAGTCGATGTGCGTAGCTACGACATGTTGACTGAAGAGCAGTACTACAGCTTTTTCCTCAATGTGCTCGAAGTGTACGGCTTTGCTGTGGTGGAAATGGACAATGGCATCTTAAAGGTCATCAAAGACAAAGATGCAAAAACATCGGCAGTGCCTGTTGTCGGTGATGGCAGTATCAATGGTGATGAAGTGGTCACCCGAGTCGTCGCAGTGCGTAATGTCTCAGTGCGTGAATTATCCCCTCTGTTGCGTCAGCTTAACGATAATGCGGGTGCGGGTAACGTGGTTCACTATGACCCAGCAAACATTATCCTAATTACGGGTCGCGCGGCGGTGGTTAATCGTCTGGCGGACATTATCAAGCGTGTTGACCAAGCGGGTGACAAAGAAATTGAAGTGGTTGAACTAGATAATGCGTCAGCCGCAGAAATGGTGCGTATTGTTGAAGCTCTGAACAAAACCACCGATGCCAAAAACACACCTGCCTTTCTTCAACCTAAATTGGTCGCTGATGATAGAACCAACTCGATTCTGATCTCTGGTGATCCGCAGGTACGTGAGCGCCTACGTAAGTTGATCAAACAGCTCGATATTGAGATGGCATCAAAGGGCAATAACCGCGTGGTTTACCTTAAGTATGCCAAAGCAGAAGATTTGGTTGATGTGCTAAAAGGCGTGTCAGATAACCTGCAAGCAGAGAAATCATCCGGTTCGAAACAGGCGAGTAGCGCTAAACGTGGTGAAGTGATGATTGCCGCTCACCCAGATACCAACGCACTAGTGGTAACTGCTCCGCCAGATATCATGAACGCGCTGCAGGATGTGATTGCTCAGCTCGATATTCGTCGTGCTCAGGTTCTCATCGAAGCGCTAATTGTGGAAATGTCTGAAGGTGATGGCCTTAACTTTGGTGTTCAATGGGGCTCGCTCGAAACAGGTGCTGTAATTCAGCACTCTAATGCAGGCGCACCAATTGGTAGCGTGATGGTTGGTCTCGAAGAGGCCAAAGATAGCACGGAAACGACCACGCTCACTGATACTACGGGGCAAGTGACAGGTTTTAACTCTGTGACTAAGAAAGGTGACTACACTAAGCTCGCTTCGGCATTGGCTGGGGTTAATGGGGCAGCGTTGAGTGTTGTTATGGGCGACTGGACAGCATTGATCAGTGCCGTTTCAACCGACTCCAACTCAAACATTCTGTCTTCACCAAGTATTACCGTAATGGACAATGGTGAAGCGTCATTTATTGTTGGTGAAGAAGTGCCGGTTATTACTGGTTCTCAGACTGGCTCAAACAATGACAACCCATTCCAGACCGTTGAACGTAAAGAGGTCGGTATCAAGCTTAAAGTGGTACCTCAAATCAACGAAGGTAACTCAGTACAGTTAAAGATTGAGCAAGAAGTCTCTAACGTACTGGGCGCTAACGGTGCGGTCGATGTGCGTTTTGCCAAGCGTCAACTGAATACCTCTGTGATGGTAGAAGACGGTCAGATGATTGTGCTTGGTGGTCTTATTGACGAGCGAGCGCTAGAAAGTGAATCTAAAGTGCCACTACTGGGCGATATTCCTTACCTAGGCCATCTATTTAAATCAACCAGCACTCAGGTTGAGAAGAAAAACCTGATGGTGTTTATCAAGCCAACCATCATTCGTGATGGCATGACGGCAGACGGTATTACTCAACGTAAATACAACTTTATTCGTGCCGAGCAGCTCTACAGAGCTGATCAGGGTTTGAAATTGATGGATGACGGTCATATTCCGGTATTGCCAGAATATGGTGAAGAGATTGGTCATCCTGTTGAGATCCAAGCATTTATTGATCAGATGAGCACTAACTAATGGACGTCGAGTTAAATCCAAGCTTTAAACGCTTGCCGTTTAGTTTTGCCAATCGCTTTAAGCTTGTTTTAGAGCCTGCGGACAGTGGTTTAGTGCTTTACTATATCGCGCCGATTTCAGTGCAGGCTTTGATTGAAGTGAAGCGCGTGTGTGGTCAGTCTTTTACCTTGCAAGCGCTAAGCAAAGAAGCATTTGATGGCAAGTTAACTGAAGCTTATCAGCGTGACTCTTCGGAAGCGCGCCAACTGATGGAAGACATTGGTGCCGATAATGATGATTTCTTCTCTTTGGCGGAAGACTTACCGCAAGATGAAGACTTGCTTGAGTCAGAAGACGACGCACCAATCATCAAGCTTATCAACGCGATGTTGGGTGAGGCGATTAAAGAAGGGGCGTCAGATATTCATATCGAGACGTTTGAGAAAAGCCTCTCTATTCGATTCCGTATTGATGGCGTGTTACGTGATGTGCTCTCACCGAGCCGCAAGTTAGCGCCATTGCTTGTATCGCGTGTTAAGGTCATGGCCAAGCTTGATATCGCTGAAAAGCGTGTCCCACAAGATGGTCGTATCTCGTTGCGAATTGGTGGTCGTGCGGTCGATGTGCGTGTTTCAACGATGCCCTCTTCACACGGCGAACGTGTGGTAATGCGTCTACTAGACAAAAACGCGACGCGCTTGGATTTGCATAGTCTTGGTATGACAGAAGCCAACCACAACGCCTTCCGTCAGATGATTGCTCGCCCGCACGGCATTATTTTGGTCACAGGTCCTACGGGTTCGGGTAAGTCGACCACCTTGTATGCTGGTCTGACAGAGATTAACAGCAATGAGCGCAATATCCTGACGGTCGAAGATCCGATTGAATTTGATATCGATGGTATTGGCCAAACTCAAGTTAATCCCAAAGTGGATATGACTTTTGCTCGTGGCTTACGTGCAATTTTGCGCCAAGACCCGGATGTGGTTATGGTGGGTGAGATTCGCGACTTAGAAACAGCGCAAATCGCGGTTCAGGCTTCTTTGACTGGTCACTTAGTGATGTCGACCTTACACACCAATACAGCCGTCGGTGCGATTACACGTCTGCGTGATATGGGCATTGAACCTTTCCTTATTTCTTCTTCTTTACTGGGTGTTTTGGCTCAGCGATTAGTGCGCACGCTATGTTCTGACTGTAAAGAGCCTTATGAAGCGGATAAAGAAACCAAAAAATTGTTTGGTTTGAAAAAGAAAGAGGACTTAACTCTCTACCGTGCCTGTGGCTGTGAAGCATGTAATTATAAAGGCTACCGCGGACGTACAGGCATTCATGAATTGCTTGTGATTGATGAAGATGTTCAGACCTTGATTCACAGTGAGTCAGGAGAGCAGGCGATTGAAAAGCAGATTCGTCAGCACACGCCGAGTATCCGAGATGATGGTCTAAGCAAAGTACGCGCGGGTATCACCTCGCTTGAAGAAGTGATGCGGGTGACCAAGGAAGGCTAATGGCGGCATTTGAATATAAAGCGCTCGATGCGAAAGGTAAGACCAAAAAAGGCGTTATCGAAGGTGATAATGCTCGTCAGGTGCGTGCCAGACTTAAAGAACAAGGCCTAATACCGGTTGAAGTGAGCGAAACAAGGCAGAAAGCGAAAAAGCAGACTAGCCAAGCGACGTTTCAGTTTAAACGGGGTTTAAGCACGCCTGATTTAGCCTTAATCACTCGTCAATTGGCGACTTTGGTTCAGTCCGGTATGCCGCTCGAAGAGTGTTTAAAAGCCGTATCTGAACAGTCAGAAAAACCGCGCATCCGTACTATGTTGCTTGCTGTCCGTTCCAAGGTGACGGAAGGTTATACCTTAGCCGACAGCTTGGCCGACTTTCCCCATGTCTTCGATGAGCTATTTCGCTCGATGGTTTCTGCAGGCGAAAAATCAGGGCATTTGGACTCAGTGCTAGAGCGTCTTGCTGATTATGCTGAAAACCGTCAAAAGCTACGTTCTAAATTGCAGCAAGCGATGATTTACCCAGTCGTGCTAGTGGTTTTCGCGGTCGGTATTGTGGCGTTCTTACTCGCCGCTGTTGTGCCTAAAATCGTGGGTCAGTTTGTCCAAATGGGCCAAGAGCTACCTCAATCGACTCAGTTCTTGCTTGCTGCCAGCGACTTTATCCAAAACTGGGGGCTTACCCTGCTTGTCGCTTTGATTGTTGTTGTCTACCTAGTTAAGTTTGCGCTTAGTAAGCCTAAGTTACGTTTGAGTTGGGATCGCAAAGTCATCTCGATGCCCTTGGTTGGCAAAATTGCCCGCGGTCTAAACACTTCGCGTTTTGCACGCACATTATCTATCTGTACTTCGAGCGCGATTCCAATTTTGGAAGGAATGCGCGTTGCAGTGGACGTTATGTCGAACCATTACGTTAAACAGCAGGTCTTAATCGCGACAGATAATGTTCGTGAAGGTGCTAGCTTACGCCGCGCTCTTGAGCAGACCAAATTGTTCCCACCCATGATGCTGCACATGATAGCCAGTGGTGAACAGAGTGGTGAGCTAGAAGGTATGCTGACTCGTGCTGCGGACAACCAAGACTCAAACTTTGAATCGACAATCAATATTGCACTGGGCATCTTTACTCCGGCTTTGATTGCTTTAATGGCGGGGTTGGTGCTGTTTATTGTTATGGCGACGCTAATGCCAATTTTAGAAATGAATAACTTAATGAGTTCATAACAGCTTTTAGCAAATCTAAGCTGCTTTTGTGGAGAATAAAATGAACAAAAAAATGAAGAAACAGTCTGGCTTTACCTTGTTAGAAGTTATGGTTGTGGTGGTGATCCTAGGTATTTTGGCAAGCTTTGTCGTACCTAATTTGCTTGGGAACAAAGAAAAAGCGGATCAACAGAAAGCGATTACCGATATCGTTGCGCTAGAGAATGCGCTTGATATGTACAAGCTTGATAACAGCGTTTACCCGTCAACAGACCAAGGTTTAGAAGCGCTAGTGACTAAGCCTTCTAGCCCTGAGCCGCGCAACTACCGTGACGGTGGCTACATTAAGCGTCTACCTTCCGATCCATGGGGTAACGACTACCAATACTTGAGCCCAGGTGACCATGGTAATGTTGATATCTTTACGCTAGGTGCGGATGGTCAGGAAGGGGGCGAAGGTGCCAACTCTGATATCGGCAACTGGAATATTCAAGATTTTCAGTAATTAGCAGTTAACGCTTAGTCTTTATGCGTCGTCATTCTGGATTTACTCTGCTTGAGATATTGCTGGTATTGGTGCTGATTTCACTCGCATCCGTAGCGGTGATTTCTACCCTACCAGTCAATGCAGAAGACGGCGCAAAAAAGCAGGCTCAATCTTTGTTTTATCGGGTACAGCTGCTTAATGAAGAGGCGATGCTGAGTGGCAATGACTTTGGTCTGCGCGTTGATGAGAAGAAATCACGCTACCACTTTATGCGACTAAAATCGCAGGGGTGGCAAAAGCTTGAACAGCACCATATACCGCCCGAGACTGAGCTCGCGGATAACCTTGCCATCATGTTAACGCTAGGAGGCAACGTCTGGAACGACCAAGAGCGCTTGTTTAAACCCGGTTCGCTCTTTGACGAAGATATGTTCGCCGAGTTTGAACAAGAGAACAAAAAACTGCCACCACCACAAGTCTTCATTATGTCGAGCGGCGAAGTGACACCATTTTCTATTGCTATTTACCCGCAGGATAGTAGTGCTGAAAACGATGCATGGCGAATAGTGGCAAAAGAAAATGGTCAGATCATCTTGTTAGCACCTGGAGAAAGTGATGAAGAAAGCTAAGCAAGGCTTTACGCTTCTTGAGGTGTTGGTCGCGTTAGCGATCTTTGCTACTGCGGCTATAGCAACCATACGCTCGGTTAGCCAACATATTAATACGCTTAACTTTCTCGAAGAGAAAACTTTTGCGGCTATGGTGGCAGACAACCAAATGGCGAAGGTAATTTTATCTGGCAGTAAGCCAAGTAAGAAAAAAGGCAAAGAAACACTTGCACAGCGAGATTGGTTCTGGACAGTGGAACCCGTTTCCACCACAGGGGATATGCTACAAGCCTTTGATGTTAAAGTTGCGACCAGTGAAAAAGGATCGCCAGTGGTCACGGTGAGAAGCTATGTACCGAAATAGTCTTGATCGGTCACAGGGCTTTACCCTGATTGAAGTGCTAGTGGCGATTGCTATTTTTGCTAGCTTGAGTGTCGGGGCTTATCAGGTTCTCAATCAAGTTCAGCGCAGCAATGAAATTTCGATGGAGCTTAGTGAGCGATTGAAAACGCTGCAACGAGCCTTGGTGTTTATGGACAATGACTTTCGCCAAATGGCGCTGCGTCAAGCTCGTACCAATGGCGAAGACCCTTCTCCTATGTTGCTGCAATGGAAAGACTATTTACTCGACTCTGATACCAAAGGGGTGATGTTCGTTCGTGCGGGGTGGCACAACCCACAGCAACAGTTTCCGCGTGGTGGAATAAGCAAAGTCGGTTATCGGATTAAAGACAAGCAGCTGCAACGAGTGTGGTGGCGTTATGCGGACACACCTGCTGGGCAAGAAGGCATTGTGATGCCATTGCTCGATGGTGTGGAAGAGTTTGAGATGCGTTTTTTCGATGGCAAGCAGTGGCAGAAAGAGTGGCAAACTAAATTTGCTCTACCACAGGCGGTAGCGTTGAGCCTAGAGCTAGAAGATTATGGCAAAATTGAGCGTATCTATCTGACATCAGGTGGCACACTGGAGCTGGCTGAGGAGCAGAAGCAAGATGGTTAGAAAGCAGCGCGGCGTCGCGCTTATTATCGTCCTGCTGCTGCTGGCGGTTATGGTCAGTATTGCTGCAAGCATGGCAGATCGTCTGTTTAGTCAGTTTAAACGAGCGACTAACCAGATCAATTATCAGCAAGCTTATTGGTATAGCGTCGGGGCTGAAGCATTGGCGCAGGCAGGTCTTGAACAAAGCTTTAAAGACTCAGATACGATTAACCTTTCGCAGCCATGGGCATTGGAAGAGCAAACTTACCCGTTGGACTATGGGACGCTAAAAGGCCGCTTAGTTGATCAGCAGTCCTGCTTTAACCTCAACGCTCTGTCGAGCTTAGCTTCGACAGCTGGGTCGGATAAGTCTCCATACTTGGTCGATGTCTTTCAAAACTTGCTCGAAGAGTTGGAAATTGAAAATTACCAAGCAGAAACAGTTGCTCAATCTACTTGGGAATACGTCGACAGCAATAACTCGGTTAACTCGACGGTTGGGGTTGAAGACAGCTTCTATGAGTCGATGTCTCCCGCCTATATGGCGGCAAATAGCCTGATGGCGGATAGCTCAGAGTTACGCGCGGTCAATCAGGTTTCGGGTGACGTGATGGAAAAAGTATTGCCTTACGTGTGTGCTATTCCAACCACTGATTTGAGATTAAATGTAAATACGATCAAGCCCGAGCATGCTGCATTGCTGGCAGCTTTGTTTCAACCTGCTCTTAGTGTCACTCAAGCTAAGCAGGTGTTGGAAAATCGCCCTTTTGACGGCTGGGCGAGTGTTGACGACTTTTTAAATGAGAAAGAGTTTGCCAACGTAACGGCTGATGCACGTAAAGAGGGCAAAGGCTATTTGGCTGTGACCAGTGCCTATTTCGAGTTGGATGTTGAATTATTAGTTGGGGACTCTCGCGTGAGAGTGCGCAGCTTGCTATTTAGTAGTGATAAACAAACTGCGACGGTCATTAGCCGTCGCTTCGGAGGTATCGGTGAACGAGTTTCTGATCGTTCGACTGACAAATAATACCGCTCAGGCTATCCAGTGGTTAGTCTGGTCGGAGTCACAAAAGGAAGTGATTGCGAGCGGAGAGCTAGACAGTTATCAGGCACTGCCAGAGATCGCGACATACGCGGAAGGCCGTCGCACGATTGTTTTGTTGTCAGCAGAAAGCCTAGTGCTAACCGATGTAGAAATTCCTGCGGGTGCCAGTCGCCAGCTTGAATCTATGCTGCCCTATGTGCTTGAAGATGATTTAGCGCAGGATGTCGATCAACTGCATTTTACCATTCTAAACAAATCGCAAGGTCAAGCGCAGGTGTGTGCGGTGGATTCACAGTGGCTAGAAAAAGTCCTCATGGAGCTTGGCGATATTGGTTGTCAGATCCAAAAGGTAATGCCCGACGTATTGGCGCTTCCAGAGAGTGAAGGATTGTCTGCGGTTGAGATTGGTCAGCAATGGCTATTGAAGAAGTCTAGCTACCAAGGTATGTCGGTTGAGAGTGATTGGCTATCGCTGGTGGCTCAGTCTGAATGGGTACAGCAAGACGAAGAATTTCTACCGCTAACTTCATATTCGGCTTTGCCTGCTTCTCTTGAGCTTGCTGAACAGCAGCAGTGGCTGAACGGCGAGCCTAAGTTGGTGATGCAGTTACTCGCTGAACAAGCTATTACAAGCAAGATTAATCTTCTGACTGGTCAATTTAAGCCTAAATCGTCTTTCAGTCGCTATTGGAAAATCTGGCAAAAGGTTGCAGTTGCGGCAGTGTTGTTATTGGCGGTTGTGGTTGTCGATAATGTGCTTAAGATTCAAAAGTATGAAGCGCAGGCGAGTGCTTATCGTACGGAAAGTGAGCGTATTTTCCGCCAGTCCTTACCGGGTAAAACCAAGATTCCGACCGTGAGTTATCTAAAGCGTGAAATGGAGCGTGAAGCGAGTCGTTTATCTGGTGGCTCTGATGGCAATGAACTCATTAGTCTGATGGTGAAGCTGCCTCCTTTACTCAATCAAGTGCCGGGTTTAGATCTCACCAGTTTTAAGTATGACAGTGGACGTAATGAAGTTCGCTTACAAGCGCAAAGCAAAGATTTCCAAACCTTTGAAAAGGCTGCAGAGCTGATGGGCTCTAATTTTGCGGTCGAGCAGGGGCAACTTAACCGCTCAGGGAGCCTAGTCAATGGCTCTTTTGTTCTCAAGCCGTTGTGAGGGATTAAGCATGAATAAATTGGTCAATACCTTACAAACTTGGTGGTTGAGTATTTCACAACGTGAGCAGCGCTTAGTGGTTGCTTGCTCCCTATTGGTGGTCATTGGTGGCCTGTATTGGGGCGTCGTTCAACCTGTCGCCGAGCGAGCAAATAACGCGCAAATGCGCATTCAAAGCGAGAAGCAACTGCTTTCTTGGGTGAAAGACAAAGCGGATCAGATCAGTCAATACCAAGGGCAGGGTGGCAGAGCGGTTTCTAGCCTACCTATCAACCAAGCGGTATCTTCAAGTGTTGGGCGCTTTAAAGTTGAGTTGATTCGTGTCCAACCGCGTGGCGAGCAGTTTCAGGTGTGGGTTGCGCCTATGCCGTTCAATCAGTTCTTAAATTGGATAACCTTTTTGCAAGAGACGCATGGAATCAAGGTGGTATTTCTTGATATCGATAAAGGAAGCCAAGACGGTATGATAGAAGTGAATCGACTCCAGCTTGGTAGAGGGTAATTGAGTGAAGAAAACAGTGTTATCGGGTGTGTTTCTTAGCTCCGTGTTTGTTGCTAGCGCTATGGTTCATTTACCCGCTCAGTTCGTAGTGCAATATGCGCCTCTGCCTAATCAACTCAGCTTGATTGGGGTTGAAGGAACTGTGTGGCAGGGCTCAGTGCACCAAGTGAAATGGCAAAACCAAAACTATGGCGCGCTAAATTGGCAGCTTAACCTTGCTAAGCTGTTAACTGGGACTGCAGAGGCTCAAGTGCGCTTCGGTCGTGGCAGTGATCTATCGCTTCAAGGTCGTGGAATTGTTGGTTATTCGCCAAGTGGTTTATACGCTGAGAATTTAATTGCTTCGCTGCCCGTTGAAAAAGTGATGCAGTTTGCACCTTCTCTGCCGGTGCCTTTAGAACTGAACGGGCAAGTAGAACTTAGCCTGCGCTCATACGTTTACGCGTCTCCTTATTGTGAGAGCGCCCAAGGAAGTGTGGTGTGGAATACCGATACTGTCGGAACGCCTATGTCTGACTTAGAAGTTGGCCCTGTGATTGCTAACTTTAGCTGTCAGTCGAGCAGCTTTGATGTGGTTGGCGAGCAGAAGAGTAATCAAGTCGAAAGTGGCTTCACTGCTAAGCTGAATTCGGATCAGAGCTACACCTCAAGTGCTTGGTTTAAGCCTCAGGCTGAGTTTCCGAGTGCATTTCAGCAGCAGTTAAAATGGTTACCAACTCCCGCAGACCGCGAAGGTAAGTTCCAGTTTAGTTACCAAGGTCGACTCTAAACACGCGATCTAAAAACCAACAAGGGCAGCGATTAAGCTGCCCTTGTTCGTTGACTCCCTGTTACTTTGTCGCAGGGAAGCTGATTTGTACTTTTAAGCCACCACCACTGCGATTATTGACGATCACTGAACCATTGTGCTGACTGACAATGCGTTTAACAATCGCTAAGCCAAGCCCTGTTCCTTCGCTTCCTCGCGCGGTATCACCACGAGTGAAGGGTTCAAACAGTTTCGCGATCTGGCTCTGTTCTATCCCTGGTCCATTATCTTCAACGCACACCCAAACCAACTTGTTATCCGCGGTAATGCCAGTGCTCACCTTTGTCCAACCATTACCATAGCGAATCGCATTGACGACTAAATTGCTCACCGCGCGCTTGATAGCAATTGGGCTGCCTAAGGTCTCTTTGATTGGCTGGTGGAGTTCGGTATCAATTTGCACCTCGTAACCGCCTTCAGATGAAGCGACATCGTTAGCGATTTCGTTAAGGTCGACCTCAATAAAAGATTGCTTGTTTACCGGCTTGAGGTAGTCCATAAATTGGCTGATGATCTCGTTGCACTCTTCAGTATCGCTAATAATGCCCTCAGCTAGATAGCTATCTTCAGGGGACATCATTTCTGTCGCAAGACGAATTCTGGTTAACGGTGTACGCAGATCGTGGCTAATGCCCGCCATCAGCAGCGCTCTGTCTTCCTCTAGTGCTTGAATGCCTTTGGACATCTGGTTGAAAGCACGGGTTACCGAGCGAATTTCCGAAGCGCCTTTTTCAGGTAACGGTGGTGGAATCTCACCGCGACCCACCCCCTTGGCCGCTTTTTCCAACGCAATAAGAGGACGATTTTGCAAACGGATGAACAACCAGCCTCCAGCAACAATCAACAACGCCATGATTAGGCTATTGCGAAACAGTGGTGTAAAGTCCTCTTCTTGCAGTTCAGAGAGTGGAATGCGTAAGAGGGAGTCAGGTAGGGAATCTATCTTCATCCACAACACGTAGCTCTCTTCTCCGAGCATCATACGAACATCGGTTGGTGAGCCAAGTTCATTAGTCATCTCTTCACTCATCAGGTCGATGCTCACCGCATGGTAATACTCTTCTGCCATTGGACTATCTTCAGCATGAACCGTCACCCCTAGCTGCTCCAATACACGCCTACGCAGCGGCGCATCCATGGCTAAGCCATCTTCTAGGGTGGCGGAGTCATCCAGCATCAGATTAATTTCGTGGCCGAGGATTTTATTGAACTGCTGCAAGCTCGGCATCAGGGCGTAATTAAATACGGCGTAGTAAGAATAGACTTGGCTGGCAATAAGCAGAGTCAGAAAGATAAAAATGGATTGAGTAAATGAGCTGCGAATGCGCATAACACCTACCTTGAGAAAAGGTTAGTCTAAAACAAAGAGTGCGAGACTAAGTCTCGCACTCTATCAAAACATATTGTCGGTTACGCTTCTTTGCCGTCTGGGACAAAAACATAACCTAAGCCCCATACCGTTTGGATGTAGCGAGGTTTACTTGGGTCGACTTCGAGCATACGACGCAGACGAGAGATTTGCACGTCAATCGAACGCTCCATCGCTGAGTATTCACGGCCGCGGGCCATGTTCATTAATTTATCACGCGACATTGGCTCGCGTGCATTGGTCACGAGAGCTTTCAGTACCGCAAATTCACCAGAAGTGAGCGGCATAGCTTCATCGCCACGGAACATTTCACGCGTACCTAGGTTTAAGCGGAAATCACCAAACTCAACCACCGATTCTTCACTACTTGGCGCACCAGGTAGCTCGGTCGTTTGACGACGCAAGACTGCTTTAATGCGCGCTAATAGTTCACGTGGGTTAAACGGTTTTGGTAAGTAGTCATCTGCGCCTACCTCAAGGCCGACGATACGATCGATCTCGTCACCTTTGGCGGTCAGCATTAGAATCGGTAATGTGCTGTTGGCATTACGAAGGCGACGGCAGATCGACAGCCCATCTTCGCCCGGTAACATCAGGTCTAGCACCATCAAATGGAAAGTTTCACGCGTTAGCAGGCGGTCCATCTGCTCACTGTTTGCAACACTACGAACTTGGAATCCTTGTTCAGACAAGTAACGCTCTAGTAGTGCACGAAGTCGTGCATCATCATCAACAACTAAGATCTTGTGATTTTCTTGCATGTAATGGGTCCACCTAGTTAATAAGCTTGCGCGACTTCAGGCTATTGAAACAGTCACCTTTATGCGCAACTTAAAATGTAACACTGTTCTTAAGCTATTGGTGCAAAGAATTGTTAACGTTTATTTCCTTTTTAGCTAATGTATATCGGAACTTCAATTTAATAACGTCAGAAATATGAAAACGAACCTAATAACAAGAGAAGGCTTTGATCGACTTAAAAAAGAGCTCGATTTTTTGTGGAAAGAAGAGCGTCCAGAAGTGACCAAAAAAGTGACTTGGGCAGCGAGTCTCGGTGACCGGAGTGAAAACGCTGACTATCAATACAACAAAAAGCGCTTAAGAGAGATAGATCGCCGTGTACGTTATTTGCGTAAGCGTTTAGAGCAAGTAAAAGTGGTTGATTACTCACCGCAGCAGGAAGGCAAAGTATTCTTTGGAGCTTGGGTCGAAATCGAAAATGAAGCGGGTGAAATCAAAGCTTTTCGTATTGTCGGCCCTGACGAAATTTACGGTGACGCCAAAGGTTATATTTCGATTGATTCCCCGATGGCGCGCGCCTTATTGAAAAAAGAAGTCGATGACGAATTCAGCGTTAAAACCCCAGAAGGTTACAAAGAGTGGTTCGTTAACACTATTCGCTATAGCGCTGAATAACAAAAAGTCCCGCGGTGCGGGACTCTTAGCTGTGATTATTTTTCGTAGTCGGGTTTTTCAGTGAGGATGTAATTATGTTCACTGCCCACCACAGCGCCATACTTGAGGAAGTTTTTACCTAAGATCATGCTGTAGTGGAAACGGCTACGGTCTTTGAGGTTCACTTGGATCTTTTTCTCTAGCTCACCCAATTTGACTTGCATTTCCACGACGGGACGAATGGTCGGTTTCTCACCTTTTTTCGCCCTGATTTTCATGCTATCGACGACCTCTAGGGTAAAGTCTTTCTCCATGCCGAGATCGTTTTGGTAGGTAAAGCTGACCATGGGCTTGCCATCTTTTTCAAACTGTTTGATGTTCTGTGCATTGATAGAGCTGACGTCTGCACCAGTATCAAGTTTGACGGGGAAGCTAAGACCTTCGACTTGCGCTACCTCGATATGGCCTGCCTTAAATAGCGGGTAGGAATCGAGGAGATGATCAGTGCGAGTGTTTATGAGTACGCCATTTTTGGACATCTTCTGGCCTATGACGAAGTAATCACTGGTCTCGTCTTCATCGAGTACATCAATGGCGTACGGCAGTTCAACTTTCTCGCCGTATAGGGTGAAGGTACCAAATACCACTGGGCGAGTGGAGTCTCCGACTTTTAGAGTTTTATTGATCGGTTTAGAAAACTGCTTGGCCTCGCCGCTTTGGTCTGTGAGGTAGTAAGTTACCCACTCTTTGCCTTTCTTTTCAAACATCTCGAAGCTTGCGACTTTTAGCAGTGGTGTTTTCACTACCAGTGATGGTTCTGCCGTTAATTCAATGCCATCAAGTAATAGAGACTCCTCACCGGAAACCTGCATGGCTTTTGACTTGCTACTGATGGTTTTAGGCTTGCCTGATAACAAAGACGTCGCGCTAGTATCGATCATAAAGCGTCGATTGAGCGTGCCTTTGCCGAGACGTAGCTGTGAATTGAGTTTGCTACGGTCAGTTAAGTAGACGAACCAGTATTGAGTTTCAGCGCCGTTAGTGTCGATTGGAACGAACACCATGGGGCGCTTTTTGCCACTCACGTTCAACATACGTACCAATGGGCGTGTGAGTGTCTCGCTGCTGCCATTGCCATCTTCGACATCGAAAGAGACCAGTTGCTTGTTAGAGTCGATGTTTATATTGGTGGCATGCAGTGAAGAGTAGTTGTTTTGCAGTGAGTAGCTGATCTTCTGCTTTACACCAGCGATTTCAACCGACTCTTTCTTACCAACAAGTTGCGCATTTTTTTGCTCTTGAAGGTAATCGTAGCCTGCGTAAACCCAAGCGTTGTTATCGAGAAAAGTTTTGCCAATCAGAATTGGCGCGGAAAACTGGTTTCTATCGGTCAAGTTAACTTGTGTCATGACGGTTTTGCCAGCAATAGTCATTGGCAAGGTGATGGTTGGGCGCAGAATCGGTTCTTTTTGTGTTCGATTGCGAATCACGCCGACACGTTCAATAGGCCTAGTCACCTCAATGCTCTCACCGGTGTGCGGATGCTTAATGGTGAAAGTCACTTCAACACCATAAGGGGCAAAAAGTTCAGCATTCCAATCATCGTAATCGACATCATCAATAGGGTCGAAGTCGATCAGCGCTTTCATCAGCTTGTGATCTTTGAGTTGGCTAAACTGGGGATCAGAGCTGGAAACGTGAATGTTGGTAGCATGCATCGATGTCGTGTCTGCGCCAGTATCAATCTTACCTGCAAATGAAACCCCTTTTAGTGCCTCGATATCGTCGAGATAAACGCTTTCTACCCGGCCTAAGACAAGTTTGTCATCAAGGGTGTAAACAGGAGACTGGGTAGAAGCATTGATCGCAGCGCTAGCTTGATCAGCTAGGGCCAGAGGAGAGGCTAAGGATACAGATAGTACAGAAAGGGCCAGTAAGATTTTTTTCATAGCGGTTCCAACTACTCGTTATTCGCACAAGGTCTTGAACGAAATTAGTTCCATTTTTCAGATCTAAGTTCTGACTTATCTCTATTTCTGACACAACTTTCACATAATTGCCAAACTATTGGCAAAACAATTGCGTAACCTTGCTCGCGGTAACAAAAAGTATTGGGTTTTACATCAAGAATCCCAATATAAAGAAGGTTAAAAATACAACAAGAGATTCAACGGATGAGCCAAGCTATCTGTAATTTGATTGCTCAGGAACTGAGTGTTCGACCTGAGCAGGTCACTGCTGCTGTTAACCTCATTGATGATGGAAACACAGTCCCTTTTATTGCCCGCTACCGTAAAGAAGTCACGGGTGGATTGGATGATACTCAGCTGCGTAACCTTGATAGCCGTTTATCCTACCTACGCGAGCTAGATGAGCGTCGTCAAACCATTCTTAAATCGATTCAAGAGCAGGGGAAGTTAACCTCTGAACTTGAAGCTGAGATAGCGCAGGCAGACAGTAAAACACGTCTTGAAGACCTTTACTTGCCTTACAAACCAAAGCGTCGTACTAAAGGCCAAATTGCGATTGAGGCAGGCTTAGAGCCACTAGCAGACAAGCTTTGGAATCATCCGCAAACCGAACCTGAAGCGGAAGCGGCAAACTACCTAGATGCAGACAAAGGCGTTGCTGATACCAAAGCAGCTCTGGATGGCGCTCGTGCTATCGTGATGGAACGAATCGCTGAGGATGCCAATCTACTAGAGAAAATTCGTGCTCATCTGAATCGCAACGCGGAACTTGTTGCTAAAGTGGTCGACGGCAAAGAGCGCGAAGGTGAGAAATTTAAAGATTACTTTGAGCACAATGAAGCCTTGAGTAAAGTGCCATCGCACCGCGCACTTGCCATGTTGCGTGGTCGAAATGAAGGTTTCTTAACTCTTGCGATGAATGCTGACCCTGCTCAGGAAGAAGGCGTTCGTCAGTCTCATTGTGAGACGATTATTAGTGACCACTATGGTATTTCCCTAAGCAGTGCTCCGGCAGATGGCTGGCGTAAGCAGGTGATTAGCTGGGCGTGGCGCATCAAAGTTTCGATGCACATGGAAACTGAGTTGATGGGCGCGATGAAAGAGCGTGCAGAGATTGAAGCGATTGAGGTTTTTGCCACTAACCTGAAAGATCTACTGATGGCAGCACCTGCGGGCCCTCGTGCCACACTTGGCCTCGATCCTGGTCTTCGTACTGGTTCTAAAATTGCGGTGGTTGATTCAACCGGTAAAGTGCTAGCAACTGAAACCATCTATCCTCATCCGCCACAAAAGCAATATGATAAATCTGCGCAAATTGTTGATGCTTTAGTTCGTAAGTACAACGTGGATCTGATTGCGATTGGTAATGGTACCGCTTCACGTGAAACCGACAGCTTTGTCGCTGATTTGATTAAACGTGGCAACCTCAAGGTGCAGAAAATCATGGTTAGCGAAGCGGGTGCATCGGTTTACTCGGCGTCAGAGCTAGCAGCAAAAGAGTTCCCGAACTTAGATGTGTCGCTGCGTGGTGCAGTGTCGATTGCTCGCCGTTTGCAAGATCCACTGGCTGAACTGGTTAAGATTGACCCTAAATCGATTGGTGTGGGTCAGTATCAGCATGATGTTAGCCAATCCATGTTGGCAAAACGTCTTGATGCGGTAGTCGAAGATTGTGTGAATGCTGTTGGTGTCGACGTGAATACCGCATCACCGGCTCTGCTAACTCGCGTAGCTGGCCTATCGAGCACAATTGCGCAAAACATTGTTGACTACCGTGATGAGAATGGCCGCTTTGAAGCGCGTACCACGCTGAAAAAAGTCGCGCGTCTTGGGCCTAAGGCATTTGAGCAGTGTGCGGGCTTCCTGCGTATTATGGATGGTAAGAACCCTCTTGATGCCTCGTCTGTTCACCCAGAAGCATACCCTGTGGTAAAAGCGATTGCTGAGAAAAACAGCAAAAATGTCAAAGCGCTGATTGGTGATACTCAGTTCCTACGCGGACTTCACGCTGTCGATTACACCGATGAGAACTTTGGTGTTCCAACCGTGAGCGACATTATCAAAGAACTTGATAAACCGGGTCGCGACCCACGCCCTGAGTTTAAGACAGCCACATTCGCTGATGGCGTTAATCAGGTTTCTGATCTTGAACCTGGCATGGTGTTAGAAGGGGTAGTGTCTAACGTTGCGAACTTTGGTGCCTTTGTTGATATCGGCGTTCACCAAGATGGCTTAGTACACATCTCTGCGCTGACGGACCGTTACGTCTCGGACCCACGAGAAGTGGTTAAAGCGGGCGATATCGTCAAGGTGAAAGTGATGGAAGTGGATGTGCAGCGTAAACGTATTGGTCTTTCAATGCGCTTAACCGATGAGCCAGGGCAGGACAACCGAGCTCAGCGTTCAAGTGCTCCACGTGGTCAGCAGCGTCAACAACAAGGTGGTCAACGCCGCCGTGATGAGTCGTCGAACAATAACAGTGCTATGGGTGGCGCATTTGCTGCTGCCTTTGCAAAAGCTAAGCGTTAAGTTATTACGCTAAAAATATAAATCCCCGTAGTAGCGATACTAGCGGGGATTTTTTTCGGCATTACCTTATCGAACCAGAGAACGACAAGGTACTACAACACCGCAATTACATCAGAAGGGGTATTTGGGGCCACGGCATCTCCGTAATGAAATTTAATCACGGTTCTGCGTTTTTCCATCATCCCCTCTGTTATCGCCGCATCGATTATGCGCTTCGGTAAACGAAAACGCATGGCATAGCCTTTACCTTGATGTTCGCTATAACTTTCCAGTGCCAACAGTTGGAATAGCCTTTCGAGGGTATCTTTAGGTTCTTCCTGAGAAACTGCAACCACACTCCCACTTTCTTCCGTCTCATAGCTTGGGTGCTCTGAGGGATCCCATGAGGATTGCTTTCGCCGCTTATCGTCTGCTGTTACCTTTCGTTCTGCGTTACTCTTGGTCAATGCAATCGTTGGTGCAATTGGCTCTCGGACTTTATTGTCGCGCGCCGCTTGCTCCGTTTGCACATTAACCGATGGGGCGATGAGTGGAACGCTTACGTTCGTAGGTGATACGAGCATTCATTAACCTCCTCACGCCCAACCTGAGAGTGGTAACTCTTTCGGTTAGTTTATTTATCGACCAGTTAGGGCAAAGGTTTAGCGCAGATTTTTATTTTTTGTACATTGTTCATTTATTGCTTTAGCGATCAATGAATTGGTGCACTTGCTGACAAAATGCCTCGAATTCAGTCATAAACGGCGCATGGGAAGAGTCGGTAAAAATGTAGCTATCGCTGTTTGGCGCGAGGCTATCGACATCACTGGCGACTTTGGCAGGCACAAGACCATCTAAGCGGCCATAGAGACGTAGCATCGGGATGGTTAGGCTTTCTAGCTCAGCACGATAGTCGATATCGGCTAACAGTTGTAAACCTGTTAACAGAGAGGTTGGGTTTGGTGTAGGCCTCGATAGAACGGCTTTTTTCAGCTGTTTGACATCTTGTCTTGCTGAAGGGCTCCCCATCGCCTGCAAGGCCATAAAACGTTCGATAGTCAGTTGGAAATCATCAACCAATTGTTCGGTAAACGCACTTAGCACATTTGGTTGAATGCCGCGCCAAGGTCTCTCGGCGGCAAATTTGGGTGAGCTTGCGACAGTAATCAGCTTTTCGACTCGTTGCGGGGCATTGAGTGCAATATGGGTTGCCAGTAAACCGCCTAGTGACCAGCCAAGCCAGATCGCTTTCTCAGGTGCGTGCAGCAAGACTTGTTCAGCGAGATCATGCATATTCTCGAAACTAGACTGATGACTATGACCAAACCCTGGCAGATCGACCACATGGACACAAAAATGCTGGCTAAGAACTTCAACAGTCTGCTGCCAAACCGCGCCATTCATTCCCCAACCATGGAGTAGCACTAGGTCATCACCTTGACCTTGGGATTGCCAGTACAAAGATTTACTGTTGTTCTCAGTTTGTAGCACTTTTTCCATCCTCTCGCTCTCAGTCCTGTCTAGACAATCATCAAATACTGTTTCAATGGAGTGGGGTTATGTTAACTCAAAAGGTAGTGAAACACATCGCCGACCTGTTGCCGATGCATTGCGAGGTTTGCCATCTCGCGCTGGCCAAGCCACATCCACCTAGTGGTATTTGCGGTCATTGCTCGCGCTACTTCGCGCCTGTTCCTCGATGCCAGCGCTGCGGTTTACCCACTCCTTTTGATATAGCAGAGTGCGGAGAATGTCTTAAACATCCGCCTAAATGGCAGCGGCTCTATTGTGTTGCTGACTATCAACCACCACTTGCGCAATATGTTCATAGGCTTAAGTACGAACGGCAATTTTGGCAGGCGAGTAAGCTCGCGAGCCTGCTCGCCCCGAGAATAGAAACGCCCGCACAGATCATCACTTTTGTGCCCTTGCACTGGGGGCGATATCTAAGGCGCGGATTTAATCAGAGTGAGTTGATAGCACGTTCACTCGCACGTCAACTCAACGTATCGTGTCAGCCCTTGTTCAAAAGAGTGAGAGCAACACCTCAGCAGCAAGGTTTAACTAAGTTGGAACGAAAGCGAAATCTAGACCGTGCTTTCTTACTCAATGGAGAGATTGTTGCTGACCATATCGCGATTGTTGATGATGTTCTCACTACAGGTAGTACGGTGCAGCATTTATGTGAATTACTGCTTGAAGCGGGGGTGAAAAGCGTTGATATTTACTGCATCTGCCGTACTCCTGAGCCAGCAAGTTAGTATAAATTGACTAAAACGCTAGATCTCTCAGTTTTCAGGAGTAAAATGGTCAACTAATAGCCTACAAAATTACTCAGGTATTCGTCGTGTCAAATACAATTACTATTACAGAAACCGCCCAAAAACACTTTGCTAACCTATTAGGTCAGCAGCCAGAAGGCACTAATATTCGTGTATTCGTGGTAAACCCTGGCACTCAAAACGCAGAGTGTGGCGTGTCTTACTGCCCGCCAGAAGCGGTAGAATCTACCGATACTGAATTGGCGTTTGAGTTCTTCTCAGCATTTGTTGATGAGCTAAGCCTGCCATTCCTTGAAGACGCTGAAATTGATTTTGTAACTGACAAAATGGGCTCTCAGCTAACTTTGAAAGCACCAAACGCGAAAATGCGTAAGGTTTCTGATGACGCGCCTCTAGTAGAGCGTGTTGAGTACGTGATTCAGACTCAGGTTAACCCTCAGCTTGCGGGTCACGGTGGTCATGTAAACCTAGTTGAAATCACAGACGAAGGCATTGCAATTGTTGCCTTTGGTGGCGGCTGCAACGGCTGTTCTATGGTTGATGTAACACTGAAGGAAGGTATCGAGAAAGAGCTCCTTCAGCAGTTTGAAGGCGAGCTGTCTGCGGTACGCGATGCAACCGAGCACGATCGTGGTGAGCACTCTTACTACTAAGAAATGCATTTAACCGAATGAAATACATAGGGTTGACAGTAATGTCAGCCCTTTTTTTGTTTTCAAAGCTGATAAATTTCTCATATATTAGGAGTGTTGAACTTTCGAACAATAGGGTTTTGAAAGAGCGACAGATTCTAGAACCTTCCCTTGATGCAAAGGAGTAAGCTCGTGGCCAAACGGAACCCACCAGAAATTCTGGCGAAACAGACTGTGGCGCAATCTCGACTGTTCGCTATTGAAGCGTTGGATTTACGCTTTAGCAATGGTGAACATCGGACTTATGAGCGCATGAAACCTAGTGGGCGAAATGCAGTCATGATGGTTCCTGTTACCGATCAAGGTGACATTTTGTTAGTCAGAGAATATGCGGCGGGCACTGAGAGGTACGAGTTGGGTTTTCCTAAGGGGTTAATTGATCCTGGTGAAACTCCCCAGCAAGCGGCTGAACGTGAATTGAAAGAAGAGATTGGCTTTGGTGCTCATAAATTAACACCTTTGAAAGAAGTCGTTCTTGCCCCTTCTTATTTCTCTAGCAAAATGACCCTGTTCATTGCAGAGCAACTATACTCAGAGCAATTGGAAGGTGATGAACCAGAGCCGTTAGAAGTGGTTCGTTGGCCTTTAGCACAAGCTGAAGAGCTTTTAACACACCTCGATTTTAGTGAAGCGCGCAGTATTACTGCGTTGTTACTCGCTCTACGAATCTTAAAATAATTAACGTTTTCCTCAGCGATGTCGCGTGAGGAAAGAGTAGGTAGAGCGTAAGGATTTTTTATGCCAATGACAGAAGACCTTTCTCATCATTTGCCCGCAGTGATTGAAATTGCCCGTAGTGCTGGGCAGTTGATTCTCGATATTTACGAGAAAAAAGAGTACCAGGCGTTTACCAAAAGTGATGAAACACCAGTGACCAGTGCTGATATCGCCGCGCACAAACTGATTGTGGAAAGACTTACCGAGCTGACTCCAGATATCCCGGTGTTATCGGAAGAAGCGGCCGATATCAGTTTAGATAAACGTTCACAGTGGGATCGCTACTGGCTAGTTGATCCACTGGATGGTACCCAAGAGTTTATTGCCCGCAGTGGCGACTTTGCCACCATTATCGCTCTCGTAGAAAACAACAAACCCGTGATGGGAGTGGTTTATGGTCCGGTTTCTGGGGTGACCTACTACGCTTATCAAGGTAAAGGGGCGTGGAAAATTCCAGACTTAAGCGAAAGCGTGCGTATCAAAACCCATCAACATGATGGCAAGCAAAGCCCAATCGCGATTGCGATTAGTCGTCGCCAAGATATCAATCGCATCACAAGCCGAATGAGCAGCGGTTGGAATTATGATTTAGTTCCACTTGGCTCAGCAGCACTGAAAGCCTGTTTAGTCGCTGAAGGCGCGGTCGATTGCTACCTACGGCTTGGCCCAACCGGTGAATGGGATACCGCCGCAACGCAATGTATTGTCGAAGAAGCGGGTGGACGTATTCTAAGTACCTTATTAGAGCCGCTCTCTTACAATGAACGCGATACGTTAGAAAACCCGAATTTTATTGTCTTAGGTGATGAAAACTTGCCGTGGGATGAGATTTTAAAGGTTAAGGATTGAAGCGGACTCCGTCCTTAAGAACGCTTCGCTTCGAGAACGGGCTTCGCCCTATGGAAAGCGGGATCGCTACGCTGCTGGATTGCTAGCTCTGATTTTGGTCATTCCTCACTCTTGAGGATGATGAATTGTTTATTCAAACTAAGAGGGTTGACGTTTTCACGCCAACCCTCTTTTTTGTTATCCAGTTATCCAGTTATCCAGTTATCCAGTTATCCAGTTATCCAGTTATCCAGTTTAAGCCTTCGAATACACATCTCTATCACCCAGCCAGCGGTCTATAATCGCGACAGCATTATCTGGATAGTTGTCATGAATATGACGAGCGATGCGCTGAACTTCGGGGATTAAGCGCTGATCACGGACTAAATCTGCAATCTTAAAGTCAGCCATACCGGTTTGCTTGGTGCCTAATAGCTCACCCGGCCCACGGATTTCTAAGTCACGCTGTGCAATCACAAATCCATCATTGCTTTCACGTAAAACGCCTAAGCGCTTTTGAGCGGTTTTCGACAGTGGTGAATGGTAGAGCAACACACAGTGACTGGCGACACTACCTCGACCTACGCGGCCTCGTAGCTGGTGGAGCTGAGCTAAACCCAAACGCTCGGGGTTTTCGATAATCATTAAGCTTGAGTTAGGCACATCAACACCCACTTCAATCACGGTGGTCGCGACCAATAGATGGAGTTTATTGTCCTTGAAATCTTGCATCACCGCTTGCTTCTCAGCGGGTTTCATTCGACCGTGTACTAAGCCAATCTTGACGTCTGGCAGTTTGCGTTGCAGTTCTTCAGCCGTATCCGCTGCCGCTTGAGCTTCGAGCACCTCAGATTCATCAATCAGAGTACACACCCAATAGGCTTGCTTGCCTTCATTGAGACAAGCGTTTTTGACTCGCTCAACAATATCGTCCCGTTTAGTATCCGGAATAGCGACGGTTTGAATCGGCGTTCTCCCCGGTGGGAGCTCATCAATCACTGACGTTTCTAAATCAGCGTAGGCGGTCATTGCCAGTGTTCGAGGTATTGGGGTAGCGGTCATAATCAGCTGGTGCGGATAAGCACCTTGCTTGGCCCCTTTTTCACGCAGCTCTAAGCGCTGGTGGACACCAAATCGATGCTGCTCATCAATGATAACTAAAGCTAAGTGATGAAACTCGACATGCTCTTGGAACAAAGCATGGGTGCCAACCACCATTTGCGCTTCACCATTGGCGATTTGAGCAAGCTCCGCTTCTTTGGCTTTACCTTTCAGTTTGCCAGCCAACCAGCCAACCTTGATGCCCATAGGTTCGAGCCAAGCCGCGAAATTAATCGCGTGCTGCTCGGCGAGTAGCTCAGTAGGGGCCATCAGTGCGACTTGATAGCCATGCTCTAAGGCGCGCAGAGCGGCAAGTGCTGCGACTAGGGTTTTACCTGAACCTACGTCCCCTTGAACCAGGCGCATCATAGGGTGTGGCTTTTCGAGATCTTGTTCGATTTCACCCACTACGCGTGCTTGTGCATTGGTGGGTGAAAAGGGAAGTTGGTCGAGCAGTTGCTGCTTAAGTTTGTTGCGAGCGGGTAGTGGTAATGCTGTGTCTTGCTGACCTTTGCTGCGCACCGCTAACATCGACAGGTTTTGTGCCAGTAGCTCTTCCATAATCAAGCGGATCTGCGCTGGGTGCTTGCCTTCATCAAACTGCTCTAAATTGATATTCGGTGGCGGGCGATGAATTGTGTGCAGTGCTTGCGCTAGGGTGATTTGGTGATCATACAGACCGTTGGGTAGCAGTTCTTGTACGGCTGCTTTGTCAAGTAACTCAAGGGCTTGGTCAGTTAAATTACGTAGCGTAACTTGACGCAGACCATCTGTCGTTGGGTAAACAGGAGTTAATGTCTGTTCTGCATCAGCTTTTTGGTTCGGAGCATAGAACTTGTAGTCTGGGTGGACAATCTCTAGTCCGTAGCCACCACGTTTGATTTCACCATAAGCGTGAACGGTTTTACCTTCGGCGAAGTTGTTCTTCATTCCGGCGGTAAAATTGAAAAAACGCAACGTGATTGTGCCGTTGCCATCACTGATTTTCACCGACAGCATTTTGCGTTTACCAAACAAGGTATCAACACTCATCACCTTGCCTTGTACCGCTGCCCATAAGCCAGCATGCAGTTTTACAATCGGGTAGATACGAGTGCGATCTTCATAACGCAGAGGAAGGTGAAACAGTATATCTTGAACACTATTGAGCCCAACTTTAGCTAACTTCTCGGCGACTTTGGCACCAACGCCAGTCAAAGAAGTGAGAGGAATCGCAGATAGCAGTTGGGACATGACACAGCTCGCTCGTTATTTTGAGTAAGTGACTCAGTGAGTTAGATAATACCTTGTTAGTTAACCATTGGGCTGTGTTTTTGTACAGGAAAAATTGGGGTTAGAGAGCGGGAACGCTGTGCTATGGATAACGGGATCGGGCTTCGCCCTGCTGGAAAACTAGGTTTGGCTCTAATGTGTACGGCGGGCAGTTATAGCCTATCCAAATGACAAAGGGTTGACCCTAAGAGTCAACGCTACATAATTTCTCCAGCTCTCCAGCTCTCCAGCTCTCCAGCTCTCCAGCTCTCCAGCTCTCCAGCTCTCCAGCTCTCCAGCTCTCCAGCTCTCCAGCTCTTTTACTTCTTCTGCATCTCTGCCCACCATTCGTCATCGGCGATAATCTGGCCTTGTTCATCTAGTGGTGGATAAGGAAGCTTTTTGCGCTTGGCGACTTTAGCTAGCACCGGATGACCACGTTCGAACAGTAAGCGATGAATGGTTTCTTCTGGTACAGAGCTTACTTCATTGTCGTACATGCCAGCCGCTTCGCGTTGGCGCTGCGCTTCATAAAGAATCACTGCACTGGCTACCGATACGTTGAGAGACTGCACCATTCCGACCATAGGGACGATAATATCTTGGTCAGCGAGCTTTTTGGCTTGCTCAGATGCGCCTACTTTTTCACTACCGAGAATGATAGCTGTTGGTTTGGTGTAGTCGATGTCGCGGAAGTCGACTGCAGTTTCAGACAGGTTGGTCACAAGCACCTGCATGCCTTGAGCTTTGAGCTCAGTGATAGCCTCGTCGATAGAGTCATGGGTTTCAACGTCTACCCAATTACGAGCACCCGCCGAAGTATGGCTCAGTGTGCGCATTTCATTTGGCCATACTGCGTGAATCTTGTGAATACCCGTTGCATCGGCGGTACGGATAACTGCAGATACGTTATTTGGCTTGTGAACTTCTTCTAGGCAAAGGGTTAAGTCAGCTTGGCGTGCTTTTAACACTTCTTGGATTCGATTGTAGCGTTCTAAATTCATAATCTTATACAAAAGAAAAGCCCTTGAAATGGTGGTTTCAAGGGCAGTTAGATATTCAAATCAAACGGTTAGTTCTTGCGGCGACGGACTTTAAGCGTCTGTGGCATAGCTTTAATCTTACGCATAATGCCAGCAAGGTGAACACGATCTTTGGTCGTTAGCAGTACTGTTACTGTGTACAAGCGACCATCACGTTCTTCTGTTGAAAGTCCGTGAATGTTGGAACCCGTCTTTGAAATAACGTTAGTCAGCTCTGCGAGTGCGCCTTGACGATTTTGTACATCGACAGTGACTTCGGTGATGAACTCTTTGTCGTAATCATCAGACCATTCCACCGCCATGTACTTATCCGGCTCTTTCTGATAACCGCGTACATTCGGACACATTTCGCGGTGAACAACTAAGCCTCGGCCCGGTGAAACATGAGCGATAATGTGGTCGTCTGGGATTGGGTGACAACAGTTAGCGAACGTCAGCAAAATACCTTCCGCACCGCGGATCGGCAGTTTCTTCTTACCTTCGTTATTGCTCTCAACTTCAGTCAACTCATCTGCATCGCCCAATAAGCGACGTGCAATGACGATGCTCATCAGCTCGCCTAGACCAATATCGGCCAGTAGATCGTCGATTGACTCTACTTTTAGGTCGGTCAGAACATGGTTGATGTTCTCTTCATCGATATCTGATAGAGAAAGCTCGCCTAAGGCATGGTTAAGCAGGCGACGACCTAAGGTAATCGACTCTTCGCGGCGCATGGTTTTCAGAACCTGACGGATCTTAGTACGCGCACGAGACGTCACCACGTAGTTGAGCCATGCAGCATTAGGACGCGCACCCGGAGCACTGATGATTTCAATCGTCTGACCGTTTTTCAGCGATTTACTCAGTGGATAAGGGTTGCGATCAACACGAGCACCAACACAGGTATTACCCACATCGGTATGTACTGCATAAGCGAAGTCTACTGCGGTAGCACCCACTGGCAACTCAACAATGCGGCCTTTCGGCGTAAAGACGTAAATCTCATCTGGGAACAGATCTGACTTAACGTTTTCGATGAATTCGAATGAGTTACCCGCGCTTTGCTGTAGCTCAAGTAGGCTTTGCATCCAGCGCTGAGCTTTGACTTGCGCTGTAGTGCCTGTTCGCTCACCGTTGCCTTTGTAAGACCAGTGAGCCGCAACCCCTTTATCCGCCATTTGATCCATATCTTCGGTACGGATCTGAACTTCAACCGGAACACCATGAGGGCCAACCATTGAAGTATGGATAGATTGATAGCCGTTCGCTTTCGGTACTGCGATGTAGTCTTTCATCCGACCTGGACGTGGCTTGTACAGGCTATGTACCTGACCAAGCACGCGATAACAAGTATCGGCATTGTTGACGACGACACGGAAAGCGTAGATATCCATGATGGTATGGAAGCGCTGCTCTTTGGTCTTCATCTTGTTGTAGATGGAGAAGAGGTTTTTCTCACGACCAAAAACACGTGCTTTAAGGCCGACTTCTTCAAGGCGACCTTCTATCTCATCATGGATACGTTGAATCATCTCTTTACGGTTACCACGGGCGGCTTTAACTACCTCTTTAAGAACGCGATAACGGTTCGGGTAGAGCGCTTCAAAACCAAGCTCTTCTAGCTCAGTTTTAATATTGTGGATACCAAGGCGGTGCGCCAATGGAGAATAGATTTCTAAGGTTTCGCGAGCGATACGACGCTTCTTGTCTGGACGAAGAGCGCCGAGCGTGCGCATGTTGTGCGTACGGTCAGCAAGCTTAATCAGAATAACGCGGATGTCTTGCACCATGGCAAGCACCATCTTGCGGAAGTTTTCTGCCTGAGCTTCCTTGCGATCGCGAAACTTAAGCTTATCAAGCTTAGAAACGCCATCCACCAGTTCTGCAACGGTATTACCAAATTGAGCTTCAAGCTCTTCTTTGGTGACTTCAGTATCTTCAATAACGTCGTGAAGTAGGGCTGCTTGCAGGGTTTCAATATCAAGGCGCATTTCAGCCAAGATACGAGCAACAGCAACAGGGTGGATGATATAAGGTTCACCGCTAGAGCGGGTTTGCCCTTCATGGGCATCTTTCGCTACCACATAAGATTGACGCAGAGCCTCAATTTGAGGCTCTGTTAGGTATTCTTGGGCAACGTCTTTTAGGCTATCGAATAGATACAAACTTTAGGCCCGGAAGATAGTTGTAGTGACGAGAAGGTCTAATTAACGGCTGTGAGCAATGCTGCTTACAGCTGCTAGTTCAGCGGCTTCTTGCTCTTGCTGCTCTTGACGCTCACGTGCATCAAGAATCTCTTTAGTGATAAGACCTTCTTCGATTTCGCGTAGAGCGATAACCGTTTGCTTATCATTCTCTTCTGGCACTAGTGAATCTTTGCCACCAGTTTGCATTTGACGAGCGCGGCGTGCCGCAATTAGAACTAGGTCGAAACGGTTGCCAACTTTTTCAACAGCGTCTTGAACAGTTACGCGTGCCATGAGAACTCCAAATTAGTTAACTAAAATTTTGAATGACGAGAAATTATACAGGCTGACAGTTCCTAGTGTCTAGGATCTGTTTGTGTTTCCTGCTATTTACTCAGCTAAAAGCGCATCAAGCATGCCTTTATATTTAGCAGCTTGCTTGTCTTGCTTCAATCTTTCTGCGCGGATGATGGCTTTAAAGTCCATCAGAGCAGTGTCGAAATCATCGTTGATGATCACGTAGTCGTACTCACTGTAGTGTGAGATTTCTGATTTTGCTTCAGCCATACGCTTAGCAATCACTGCATCGCTGTCTTGTCCACGAGCGTTAAGGCGACGCTCCAGCTCACCATTTGAAGGCGGCAGGATAAACAGGCTTTTTGCCAAAGGCATTTGTTCACGAATCTGACGAGCGCCTTGCCAGTCAATATCTAGGAACACATCGATGCCTTTATCGAGGTTTTCTTCAATCCAAACACGAGACGTGCCGTAGTAGTTGCCAAACACTTCGGCATATTCAAGGAATTCACTTTTCTCAATCAGCTCTTCAAAGTGCTCTTTTTGTACGAAGTGGTAATGAACACCATCTTGCTCGCCAGGGCGCATACCGCGAGTGGTATGAGAGACCGACACTTTCATCGCGTAGGTTGGGTTAGTTTCTAGCATGGCTGAAATCAGACTAGATTTTCCAGCACCACTTGGTGCAGATACGATATATAGAGTGCCTTTACCCATAGGTACGATCCCACATTTGGTTTGATTACTGCCAGTAGATAATACCGACATGTTTAAAGATAGCACTGACCACATAGAAACACCGAAGTGGTGAAATTTAGGCCAGAAAAATGGAGGCGAAGAGTAGCATAAATCGCCTATTTAGGACAACTTGCAATAAGGGCTTAATTGTCACCGCTTTCACTTGTTGAGAACTAAGGGGATATTCAACAGATTTATCGCCTAAGGCAATCGTTTGCTATTTTTGTATATTTAACCGAGAAAAGCGTTGAGTTTTTATTCGAGATCCTTACAATCCGCGCAAACGATTAAATGCTGTATATGTCTAATAAAATGGATTGGACGTTTCTACCACTGAGCCTACCTTAGTGACTACAGTAGCTTATGCGCCATCTCTTTTTGCAGCATTGAACCCGTTTACTGTTTACCCCACTTGTAAAGGTTTCATTGTGAGTCTCGAATCAACTCTAAAAGCCCAGAGTCAGTCTGGTGTGCTGAATTCAGTATTTAAAATTGCTGAGCGTAAAACAACCTTAGGTACCGAGCTATACGCTGGCTTTATTACCTTTTTAGCAATGAGCTATATTTTGGCGGTTAACCCTGCCATTTTGGGCGGTATTCCTGGGATGGATAAAGGCGCAGTCTTTACAGCAACAGCACTGGCTGCGGCAATCGCGACTTTCATTATGGGTGTTTGGGGTAATTACCCAGTTATGCTTGCGCCTGGCATGAGTATGAATGGTTTCTTTAAAGGGATGCTACTCAGCGGCTCGGTTGCGCTCGTGTGGAACGAAGCCCTATTTGGCATCTTTTTATCAGGTGTGCTTTATCTGCTCCTCTCCCTGACCAATATTCGTAAATCCTTGATAGAGTCGATTCCTAACGATCTGAAGAACGCCATCACAGTATCGCTTGGTCTGTTTATCGCCTTTTTAGGTTTAAAGAACGCGGGCATCATCGTTGAGAACAAGTTTGTTTTGGTCGGTATGGGTAATATCACTGACCCTCAAGTCATCATTGCCTACATCAGTATTTTTATTGCCTTGGGCTGTATGGTTCGTGACATCAAGCTGGCGACCTTTATCTCGTTTGTCAGTGCGATATTACTAACTGTTATCGCTGATATGGTGATGGGAACAAGCAATGCACCAATCCCTGAGCAAATCGTGACGGCACCGCCAAGCATGGCGAGTACGTTTGGTGCCGTGTTTGATTTCTCTGGTTTAACTGCAGACAAGATGTTCGATCTGCTGTTTGTTGTGGTTATTTTTCTGATTGTCGATTTCTTTGATGGCATGAGCACTATAGTGGGTGTTGGCCGTGATGCAGGTATTATCGACAAAGATGGCAAAGTACCTAACGCTCGATCTGCTCTGGTAGCTGATGCAGGGGGAACTGTGATTGGCTCGGTTCTTGGTACAACCTCGATTACTGCGTTCTCTGAGTCGGGTATTGCTTCGTCTCAAGGTGCGAAAACAGGTCTAGCGGCGGTTGTGGTGTCGGGTTTGTTCCTTGTTTCACTGTTTTTGTACCCTCTGTTCTCTATTTTCTCGGCGGCTATGGTTGCTCCGGCTATGGTCGTGGTGGGCATCTACATGATAGGTCGCTTAGGCCAGATTGACTGGGAGAAGAAAGAGTCTCGCATTGCTTCATTCTTTACCATTATGTTCACCGTGCTGAGCTTTTCGCCTGCCAATGGTATGGCGATGGGCTTTATCAGCTATGCCTTCACTATGGTTGTCGCGGGTAAAGGTAAGCAGGTTCACCCAGTGATTTACGCTCTGTCTGCTATTTTCTTAGCCTACTTGCTGCTACTGTAATTGTTAGAGGAGTTGGCAACATCGACTAAAGGATGAATGTTTGCCAACTCTTTTTCGCCTTCCTCGTGATAAACTGTTTTTCAATCAATTGGATTGTTTTGGAAACAACGCATGCCTTCTCACTTACCTCAGTCGTTTAGTAAACCGTTTCTCAAGATCTTTCACGCTCTAGAGGCAGTGCTCTTGGTGGCGATTACGCTCGCTACTTTGTACGCCATGGTTGAAGAGTTTTTGCATGTGTTTACTGAGAAGCGTGTTCTTCTTACCGATATTCTGCTGATGTTTATCTATCTCGAAGTGCTTGCCATGGTTAAGCAGTTTGTGATGAACGGTAAGATTCCAGTGAGATACCCGATCTATATCGCCATGATGGCCATTGCTCGTTACATCACTTTAGGAATGAAAGAGATGGATGCGACCCTAGTGGTGTGGTTGTCTGTCGCGGCATTGATTCTAGCCGTTGCTACTATGGTGATTCGATTTGGGCACCATTACTGGCCTTACGTGGATAGAAACACCTTAGAGAAAGATGAGTAGCTATTTAGACTAAAATGCCCCGCGAGTGAAGCGGGGTATTTGTTTTAGTGTTGCTCTTCGTGGCGGATATACATAAGCGCCACCATGCTAAAGCCCATAAACTGCCATAGGTATTGGCCGTCACTCGCCCCTGAAAGAGTTTGAGTCAACGCCATACAACCAGTGACAAACAGTGACGCGATTGCAGAATAACGCAGCCAAGGTCTTTGTTTGTTAGCCATAAACTCGCCGTTGAGCACAGAGCGAATAACTAGAACAAATGGCAAGCACTGCAACACAATCAAAATAGGAAACATAAAGTCGAACGTTGGGCTAAGAAACACGTGGCCGACTTGGCTTTTGTCCCATGTTCCGACGATATAACCTTTCCAGCCAGACCATGTATCACCTGCATAGGCGGTTTCTGGCGTTATTACGCCCAGTAAGACCCCCATCACTTTGTCGATGAAGCCGTTCTTGAACCAAAATACAAACAGAAATATTTGGACTGGAATGATTTGATAAGCGAGTTTTTTCAACATGAACTTGTACCCTAAACGGATGAAACTGAATTGCTCGCTAGTATGCTAAGAGCGGTTTTGTTCATGTTTGATGCAAGGCAACTTGATTTTAAAGCACACAAAATCCCTACTTTTCTAAGTACAGAGAGCTAGGGCTTAATAGGCTTAAAGCCTTACCAGTTCAAGGGTGGAGTAAGGCTTAGAGTTTGACAAAGTTTGAGGTTTAGAAGAGGTTTGCTTTTTGTGAAGATTCAATAAGATCAAACAGTTGTCCTTTGTTCTCTTTCTGTAGGCTTTCAAAACGCTGGTAGTTGTATTGCGAGCTTTTAGGGTTGTTTGCACTTTGCTCGGTAACACTAAGCAGATAGTAACTGATCGGGCTCGGGGTGCTTTCAGCAGCGTAAAAGAGGTAAGGGTATGACTGATCGTGCTGGTTGTTGATCAGTAGCGCCAAACCCAGCGTCAGATTGGCGATGTCGCAGCGCGGATTCATCTCAAATGCTTGTTTAGCCAAGACGAGTGACTGTGATTGACTCTTCTGGTTTTGACCTTCTAGATAGTCGAGAGAAGCCGCATATGACAACAGAGCATTGACCAAGTAGTTGTCACGGCCTTGTTGCTGAATCTGTTGAAGTTGCTTCGTGATAGGCTTGAAAGCCTCCCCTCCTTTACCTTGATAAAAGAGGGAAATCCCAGCTGAGATCGCTTTCCAGTCATCAAAGTTTTCGATTGAGGTAACTCGATGATTTGCCGCTTGATAGTCAGCTGTATTTGGAGCAACGACAGCTTTAACCTCTAGCACCACATCACCAATGGCATCAAAGAATGAGCCTTCATTAAATGTCTGCTCGATTTTATGATTGAGTTCAGGGTGTTGGTGGTTTTGAACGATTAAGGTGAGAAGGTAGTCTTGCTCTACATGTTTTATCCAACCTTTAATTTCAACCCCTTGTCGCACCAAGTTTTCTTGATCTTGCTGAGCTAACTGAGAGAAATGATAGCCGGTAATACTGCGTGCTGAATTTAATCCATAAAACAGGTAATTAAACACGCTCTCAGCCATGGGGTAATCTTGGCTCGAATCCAGTGTCAGTTCGTGGATATAAACGGGAATGGTCTGTGTTTGTATCTCTGTAGGGTTGGTATTGAGTTGTATTTGCTTGTTGGTGACGAGCAGTAGAGTTGCCAGTACAGCTAAACAGATACTTGCGAGAGCGAGGTAGATTCCCCGTTTATTCTTGGCAGGCGCCTTTATGCTGGCATTAGATACCTCTAGACCTTCAACCGACGCATCTGGTGTAGGCTCATCCTCTTGAGTAACCCTGATATCAAAAAGATAGCCCTGCTTTGGAATGGTTTGAATCACTTGGTATGGCCGAGAGTTATCTTGTAAGTGACTTCTCAACTGGCTAATGACCTGCCTAACTAGATTGTCCGAGACGTGGCTACGCTGCCAAACGGATTCAGCGATTTGTTGAGTGCTGACCACCTGACCTTTGCAGTCGATTAAGTAGTTAAGTAGCCGAGCCTGCAGTGGCTCTAAATGAACCTCTTGCTCGTCAATCACCAAGTGATTTCGTTGAGGGTAGAACCTGATAGGGACATTCAGTTGCAAGATATAGCAAGGAGACGAGGCCATAGGGAAGAATCTAGGTTACAAATAACCCGATTAGATTATTGGGTTTAGAGTATTGAAGCAAGTGGGCTATTCGATATAAAAAAAGCCCTGCATTGCAGGGCTTTAAATTTGGTTAGATCAGATTACTCGATGTTCTGGATCTGCTCGCGCATCTGTTCAATTAGAACTTTCAGCTCAACGCCTGACGCAGTGATATCTGTGCTGATTGATTTAGACGCTAGTGTGTTTGATTCACGGTTGAACTCTTGCATCATGAAGTCTAGACGGCGGCCACAAGCGCCACCTTTCTTCAGGATGTTAGTTGCTTCTTTTACATGCGAGTCTAGGCGGTCTAGCTCTTCTGCTACGTCAGATTTTTGTGCTAGAAGGATCAGCTCTTGCTCAACGCGCGATGAATCAAGCTCAATTTTCGCTTCTTCAAACTTCGAGAACAGACGCTCACGCTGCCACTCTAAAATTTCAGGCATTCGCGCACGTACTTTAACTACTTCGTCAGTGATCGCATCTAAGCGCTGGACGATAAGCGCCTTCATGTTTTCACCTTCACGGCCACGCGCTTCAATAAATTCGCTCACAGCTTCGTCAAATGCACCTAGCAGGTCTTTGTTTACTGCATCCATATCTTGCTCAGAGGTTTCCATAACACCCGGCCAGTTCATGACTTGGAATGGATTAAGACGGCTTTCTTCGCCCGTCATCTGCATTACTTGGTTAGCGGCGTTGATCACTTGCTGTGCTAGATTTTCGTTGATGCTTAACTCGCCTTTCGCAGCTGGGTTAGCTTCAAAGCGCAGTGCACATTCCACTTTGCCGCGCGCAAGACGTTTACGAAAACGCTCGCGTAGCACGGGTTCTAGGCCACGGAACTGCTCTGGCAAGCGGAAGTAGGTTTCAAGGTAGCGTTGGTTTACGCTACGGATTTCCCATACGGCGGTGCCCCAATCACCTTTGACTTCTTTACGAGCGTAGGCTGTCATACTGTAGATCATCGAATTTTCCTGTATATCATCTTTGAAAATAGCGCGAGGCAATAGTAGCACAAAGGTTGGCCAAAGGAGGATAGTTTGACATCGCAATCCAAATAGCTTTGTTTGCCAAACTTCGCTATAATCCTGCTCCAACCAAATTCGTCTCCCCCTTCATATAAGGTAGATGCCCATGCGTCCAAACGATCGCAAGGCGGATCAAGTTCGCCCAATCAAAATTACTCGTAACTACACTGCGTATGCAGAAGGCTCTGTGCTTGTTGAATTCGGCAACACGAAAGTGCTGTGTAATGCGACCGTTGAAGAAAACGTACCACGTTGGCTAAAAGGTCAGGGTAAAGGCTGGGTAACGGCTGAGTACGGCATGCTACCGCGTTCGACTCACTCACGTATGCGTCGTGAAGCAGCAAGCGGCAAACAAGGTGGTCGTACGATGGAAATTCAGCGTCTGATTGCTCGTAGCTTACGTGCGGTAGTTGACCTAGAAGCAATGGGCGAAATCATGGTGACCGTTGACTGTGACGTGATTCAGGCAGACGGCGGTACACGTACAGCATCTATTTCGGGTGCAAGCGTAGCAATGGCGGATGCATTCCAACACTTAGTAGAGAAAGGCAAGCTAAAAGCGAATCCTATGAAAGGTCACGTAGCGGCTGTTTCCGTGGGCATTCTAGGTGAAGATATTCTGTGTGACCTTGAGTACACAGAAGATTCAGCAGCTGATACCGATATGAATGTTGTGATGACGGAAGATGGTCGCATGATCGAAGTTCAAGGCACGGCAGAGGGCGAACCCTTCACTCACGCTGAGCTGATGAAGCTACTGGAGTCGGCGACCAAAGGTATTACCGAAATTGTAGCGGCGCAGAAAGCGGCGTTAGAAAATTGATTTAGATAGCTTCCTCTTTAGGAAGCTATTTTTTTATCAAAATTTGGCCAAGGCTAAGTTTTGAACTGTTTATAAACCGTCTAGACAACTAGACCTTTTATTTAGAGAGAAAGTAATGAAAGCATACCAGCGTGAATTTATTGAGTTTGCACTAGAGAAAGAAGTCCTAAAATTTGGCGAGTTTACTTTAAAGTCTGGCCGTAAGAGCCCGTACTTCTTTAACGCTGGTCTTTTCAATACTGGTCGTGACTTAGCGCGTCTAGGTCGCTTCTACGCAGCAGCGCTAGCGGATTCTGGCATTGAATTCGACGTTCTGTTTGGCCCTGCGTACAAAGGTATTCCAATCGCGACTACTACAGCGGTTGCACTGGCTGATCATCACGATGTAGATACGCCTTACTGCTTTAACCGTAAAGAAGCGAAAGACCACGGTGAAGGCGGTAACCTAGTCGGTAGCGCGCTAGAAGGTCGTATCATGCTGGTGGATGATGTGATTACCGCAGGTACGGCTATTCGTGAATCAATGGAAATCATTAAAGCCAACGGCGCGGATCTAGCGGGTGTGTTGGTTGCTATTGACCGCCAAGAGAAAGGTAAAGGCGAGCTGTCGGCGATTCAAGAAGTCGAGCGCGACTTTGGCTGCGCGATTATTTCAATTGTAAGCCTGACTGACCTAGTCACTTTCCTAGAGGAGAAAGGTACTGACGCAGAGCACCTGGAAGCAGTAAAAGCGTACCGCGCTCAATACGGCATCTAAGACCGGATTTCGTCCTTTGGAACGCTTTGCTCCGAGAATTGGGAACGGGCTTCGCCCTTAGAATTTTTTCGTTCCCACATCCCGAATCCATAGCGAAGCGTTCCTAAATAAAAAGGGTTGACGCTTTCACGTCAACCCTTCATTTTTGAAGCTCTCCAGCTCTCCAGCTCTCCAGCTCTCCAGCTCTCCAGCTCTCCAGCTCTCCAGCTCTCCAGCTCTCCAGCTCTCCAGCTCTCTAGCTCTCTAGCTCTCTATATCATCCCGATCGCCATAGTGTGAGTTATCGTAAATCTCACGACCATCGCGTTGGGTTTTTAGCAGAGAAAGGTTCCACATATATTGCTCTGGATGTGGACGAACCAAATCTTCAATCGCTTGGTTCATCGCACGAGCATCGGTCTCTTCATTGCCTGTTGGGAAGTTTTCAAGCGCAGGTAAGATGTGCACTTCATACTTACCGGTTTTATCGTTGTAGGCAGGCAGAACAGGGACGACTTTTGCTTTAGATAGGCGAGCCATCTTACCGAAACCTTTTAGTGTGGCTTTCTCTGTACCAAAGAAAGGAACAAACACAGAGTTGGCAGCGCCAAAGTCTTCGTCTGGTAACCAATAACCTAGATAACCGTCCTTAATTGAGCGCACAAAAGGTTTTACCCCTGCTTCACGGGCAAAGATACGACCACCATACTGCATGCGCTGAACATGCATTAGCCAGTCACCAATTGGATTGCGCTGTGGCTTCATAATGGTGGTGACTTTATAACCTTTCGCGGCAAGCATAACGGCAGGGTAGTCAACCGCCCACGCATGAGGCGCTAGGATGATTACGTTCTCACCAGCATCTAGCAGCGGTAAGATGTTTTCCTCACCGATCATTACGCCACGGCTTTGGTTGTGTTTGGTTGAGCGCACTAAAAATTCAGAGTAACCCAACAGGTATTGCGTAGCCTTGACGAAAGTCTCTTCAAGGATCTCTTGACGTTCTTGCTCAGACTTTTCAGGGAAACAGTATCTTAGGTTGACGCGAGCTCGTCGCACCACACGACCATTTTTGCGCACGGCAAAGACGGATAACTTGCGTGCAAGCGTGTCACGCAAGCGATATGGAATAAAAGCAAATAACCCAGCAAACAAGATACCTATCCAAGTGCCCCAATGTTTAGGGTGGAGGAAAGACCACTCAAAAGTTGGGTTGTGCAGGTGTTTGTCTATGCTGTTTTTTTCATTGGTGCTCATTCAGCAGGGCCTATTCTATTGATAACGAGAGTTGGTTAGCGTTTCATCTGGCAGCGACTTGAAGCGTTTGTGTAGCCACATCCACTGTTCTGGAGCACGCATAATAATCTCTTCGACAAATTTATTCATATATGCCGCAGCGGCGGTTTCATCTTTTTTCGGGTAGTCAGGCTCAATATTCTTATCGGCAATAATTTCGTACTTACCTTGGCTGTTTCTAAAGCCAGAGCCCGGGATAATGGCACACTTACTGGTGTTAGCAAGAATGCTCGTCCCTGTTGTGGTGCAGGCTTCTTCAACGGCAAAGAATGGCACAAACACAGATTTGTTGTGACCGTAATCTTGATCTGGCAGATAGAATAAGCGATGCCCCTGACGTAACACGCGAATCATCTGCTTAAGGTCGGTACGGTAGATAAGTTTGTTGCCATTGCGTGTGCGACCACGGTATTGAATGAATTCATAGGCAGGGTTGCTGTGCGGGCGGTAAGCGCCATAGCCTTGCAAACCCAATACTCCAAAAGCACGCGCGGTGATCTCAAGATTGAGAGCATGAACACAACAAAGTAAGACACCTTTGCCTTCCTTATCTAAGCGTTTTAGCTCTTCAACGTCTTTGGTCTGTAAAATACGTTTAAAGCGCCATGTCGGCCAAAACCAGGTAATCCCAGTTTCAATTAAGGCCATACCGGTATTTTTGAAGTTTTCTGCAACGCTTTTGTCTATCTCACTTTGTGACATGTCTGGAAAAGCGAGTTCGAAGTTTCTTCTCGCGACATGTACACGGGATTTGCCAAAGCGCATCCCTAAACGACCGATGCTTTGCCCCAAGCGCAGTAATAGAGGGTAAGGGAGAACATTAACAATCAATGCGAGCAGTCCAAAGCCGAGCCAAACTCCCCAGTTTCTCGGGTGTAGTAAGGAAAGGGTAAATGGAGGCGGTTGATTGTATTTATCTTTACTCATAGTGATTACTTAATTTGTGCGCTTAACAGTGCCCAGTATTCTTCAAAGTTTGCAGTCGGTTGGTATTTAAAATCAGAGCGAACGAATCGGTTTAAGCTTCCTTCTACCTGACCAAGCAGTTGGGCGGCCAATACCTTCTCATCAACAGGAAATGCCTTTCCTTCACGCAGCATACGTTCACGCAGGATCTGACGGATAGAGGTTTCAATACGCTCAAATAGTTGATTGATACGGTCGCGCAAGCGTTCATTTTCAAACATTAGTGCGTGACCTGACAAGATACGGCTCAGACCTGGATTACGCTCAGCAAAGGCCAGAATCAATTGTAGTACGAGTCGAATTCGAGTCAGAGTGTCTTTCTCTTCATCCAGAATACGGTTGATGCGCGACATTAGAGACTCTTCGATAAACTCGATTAAGCCTTCGAACATGCGCGCTTTACTTGGAAAGTGTCTGTACAGTGCGGCTTCTGAAACGCCAACTTGCTTAGCGAGTTTTGCGGTTGTAATGCGTGAAGCGCCTTCGTTGGACTCCAGCATTTCAGCCAATGCCTGCAAAATTTCATCTCGGCGGTTGGTTTTTCTTGTTCCGGCCATGAACCTTTTTCCTTATTGTTACCATTCTGAATAAAGCTTTGAGCAAATTAGCTCAAAGCCAACAACTTATGACGATTCCATTTATCGCGAAGGTTTGTTCTTCTTGAGAATAAATATGAGCTTTACGCTTCTAGTTTGTCCGCGATTGTCATGATGATTTGCGAGGCAATTTGTTGCTTCGATGCAAGGGTAAGTGATTGCTTACCATCTTTCCAGTATACGGTGATTGCGTTGTCGTTGCTATTGAAGCCTTGCCCTTCGACAGAGACATCGTTAGCACAAATCATATCAAGATTCTTCTTGCTGAGCTTTGTACGTGCGTAGTGTTCTACGTCTTGAGTTTCAGCAGCAAACCCAACGGTAAATGGTCGAGATTCACTGAGAGCAGCGACAGAAGCGATAATATCGGGATTCTTCACCATAGTGATGGTCATTTGATCGCTATCATCGCTCTTTTTGATTTTTTGCTCGGCGATGTATTCAGGGCGATAGTCAGCAACTGCGGCGCAGCCGATAAAGATGTCATGAGTTTTCGCTTGCTTTATGGCAGCGTTATACATGCTTTGCGCACTGTCGACATCAATGCGCTCTACACCTGCTGGTGTCGTTAAGGATACTGGGCCAGAAACGAGCGTTACTTTTGCTCCCTGTGCCACTGCAGCTTGCGCTAATGCAAAGCCCATTTTTCCAGAACTATGGTTAGAAATATAACGCACAGGGTCGATTGCTTCACGGGTTGGGCCTGCCGTAATCACCACGGATTTACCTTTCAGTGGCTTATCAGCAAAAAACTGTTCACATCGCTCGACGAGCTGCATTGGCTCTAACATGCGCCCAGGGCCCACATCCCCACACGCTTGTTCGCCTGCCGCAGGCCCCCAAATATGCATACCACGACTTGCAAGGGTTGCGATGTTCTCTTGGGTGGCGATATTGCGATACATCTGCTGATTCATTGCTGGTGAGACGGCAATGGGTGAGTCGGTCGCAAGCACTAATGTCGTGAGTAAATCGTTACCCATACCCGCGCTCATGCGGGCAACTAGATCAGCGGTTGCCGGTGCAAGTAGGACAAGATCAGCCCATTTGGCAAGCTCGATATGGCCCATAGAGGCTTCTGCAGCAGGATCGAGTAGGCTATCAGAGACAGGTCTGCCAGAGACGGCCTGCATGGTCAGTGGGGTAATAAATTCTTTAGCTGCTTTGGTCATTACCACTTGAACCTGCGCGCCACGTTCAATAAGGCGGCGAGTCAGCTCGGCACATTTGTAAGCAGCGATACCACCACTAATACCTAATAGGA
This sequence comes from Vibrio tubiashii, assembly GCF_028551255.1. Taxonomy (NCBI): domain Bacteria; kingdom Pseudomonadati; phylum Pseudomonadota; class Gammaproteobacteria; order Vibrionales; family Vibrionaceae; genus Vibrio; species Vibrio tubiashii. The sequence goes on from NZ_CP117029.1 coordinate 113,508, forward strand.
TCTTTTTACCTGCGAGTGTTTGCATGATGATCTTCCTTAAAATTTCTGCCCGTAAGATACCACGGCTGATATTTACGTGCCTAGGGTCGCTATCTGAGTTATTAAATTTGAAAGTTGATTTGGTGCAAAGTTTGCCACACCTCTATCGCTACAGTGTTTCAAGCTCTTCGCTTAGTTAATCGCACTGTTTCTTGCTCGGTTTTATCTATGATGCCTTCTTTATTTACTCTAACTTTTGCTGAGTTCATTACTGATGGGATATAGATGAACGCTTTACCAAAAGAATCCATGCCTAGAGAAAAGCTTCTATCACATGGCCCGCAATCGCTAACGGATGCAGAACTGCTGGCGATATTTTTAAGAACGGGTACTCAAGGAATGAATGTTCTGGCTCTATCAGACCATTTGATTAAGGAATTTGGCTCACTCAGAGCGCTTTTTTCTGCTGATTTAGACCTTTTTTGTCGTCACAAAGGACTCGGTGTCGCTAAATATGTTCAACTGCAAGCAGTACTAGAAATGACCCAACGCTACTTAGCTGAGACGCTAAAGCGCGGTAATGCCTTGACTAGCCCTGAACAAACTAAACTCTATCTATCTGGACTGCTCAGAGATAAGCAGAGAGAAGAATTCTTTGTGCTCTTTTTAGACAATCAACATCGGGTAATATGTGGAGAGCCGCTGTTCCAAGGCACGATAGATGCCGCTTCAGTCTACCCAAGAGAAGTCGTTAAGCGTGCTTTAGAGCACAATTCAGCGGCCTTGATTTTGGCGCACAATCACCCGTCAGGCGTTGCAGAGCCTAGCCAAAGCGATCGACGAATAACCCGCCGAATCAGTGATGCGTTAGCGCTGGTGGACATCCGCGTGCTAGACCACTTTGTGGTTGGCGATGGAGAGATTGTTTCCTTTGCGGAGCGCGGTTGGATTTAAATCACATTTTTAGTTGTGAGTTCGCTAATTTCTGCTACAATCCCCCGACATTTTTTAGCACATAAATCAGCTCTGCCTAAAAAAGATCACGAAAACCTGTAAAAAGGATCTGTTCGGGTCTTGAGCAATGCTACTCAAGTTAGTATAATGCGCGACCTTTGATAGCCTTGTATGGGTTTCCATAGCGGTATAAGACCTCAAACTTCTAATTTAGAAACTGAGAGGTTCGGCCACCAAGGTTGATATCGAGCTGAAACGATTTTGGAGAAGACATTCATGTCACGAGTATGCCAAGTAACTGGTAAGCGTCCAGTAACGGGTAACAACCGTTCACACGCACGCAATGCTACTAAGCGTCGTTTTCTGCCGAACCTACAAACTCATCGTTTCTGGGTAGAGAGCGAAAAACGTTTTGTTAAACTACGTCTATCTGCTAAAGGTATGCGTATCATCGATAAGAAAGGCATTGATGCTGTTCTTGTTGATATCCGTGCAAACGGCGTAAACGTTTAAGAGGAAATAGACAATGGCAAAGAAAGGCGTACGTGAGAAAATCCGTCTAGTATCTTCTGCAGGTACTGGTCACTTCTACACGACTGATAAGAACAAACGTAACATGCCAGGCAAATTTGAGATCAAAAAGTTTGATCCAGTAGTTCGCCAGCACGTTATGTACAAAGAAGCTAAAATCAAGTAATTAATTCTTCTTTGAACTTCCTTCGGGAAGCGTGAATTGAAACCCAATCATAGCAATATGGTTGGGTTTTTTATTGCGTAGAGAACGGGAACGCTGCGCTATGGAAAACGAGATCGGGCTTCGCCCTGCGAGAAATCTAGAGTTGACACTTTAACCATGGTCAAGCAACGTTAGTTCTCCAGTTCTCCAGTTCTCCAGTTCTCCAGTTCTCCAGTTCTCCAGTTCTCCAGTTCTCCAGTTCTCCAGTTCTCGCCTATCTACCTCTTTTCTGCTACTTTTGAGTCAGTTAAAGGCAGAGAAGTTAGACACTATGCGAGTTTCCCCTGCACGTCGTAGACGTTGGAACAATATCCTGATGTTAGGCATTATCGCGTTTATCGCTTTGCTTAACCTTCCTACTTTGATCAAAACCTATCTACTTGAGCCGACGGTGGTTGAAAGTCCTTATCCGTATTTATTAAACCCTCAGGCAGAGTTACAAGCATTACATTTTTCTGATTGGTCACTGGAGAAAAACCAAGGACGTTGGCGCAGTACTGTCAATACCGCTATTCCGGAACAAGAACTTGCCCAGCGTTGGATTGATTTAGTCGGCACAGAAGTGACTCAAGATAACTTCGATAGCTTAAAGCCTCAGCTTAGTAGCCCCAGTTCAATTGAAGCCTGGTATTTAGATCAGGAAGAGCCACAAAGGATCACTTATTACCAAACCCCACAATTTTGGTTGCTGAAAAACTGGCAAGATAAGTGGATAGCCATTTCAGTTGAACCTCGCTATCTTATGCCTGAGTAAATCCACACTACGTGTTGCATGCGATAGGAAGAATAGATGCCTGAATTACCTGAAGTTGAAGTAAGCCGAATGGGGATTTCACCTCACTTAATTGGTCAAACAGTGGCTAAACTGACATTTCGCACCCCGAAACTGCGTTGGGATATTCCTGCGGAGCTGAAAAAAATGGAAGGGCAGGTCATTCGCGGCATTTCTCGTCGAGCAAAGTATTTATTAATTGAAACAGATGCAGGTAGCGCGATTGTCCATCTTGGAATGTCTGGCTCACTAAGAGTTTTGGATGCTGAGATCTCACCGGCTAAACATGATCATGTTGATCTCAAACTCACTAACGGTAAGGTGCTGCGCTACAACGATCCAAGACGATTTGGCGCTTGGCTATGGACAGAAGATGGTACTCATGCAGCACTAGGTAGTATGGGGCCTGAGCCGCTAACCCCTGAATTCAATGCCGATTATATTGCTGAAAAGGCCGCAAATAAGCGCGTTGCGGTAAAGCAATTTATTATGGATAACAAAGTCGTGGTTGGCGTAGGCAACATCTACGCTAATGAATCGCTATTTAGTTCCAGTATCCACCCAACACGACCCGCTGGAAAGCTTACAGCGAAAGAGTGGGTATTATTAGTCAAAGAGATTAAGCGAGTGCTGGATACTGCAATCAAACAAGGTGGAACGACGCTAAAAGACTTCGCTCAAGCTGATGGAAAACCCGGCTACTTTGCTCAGGAGCTGCAAGTCTATGGTAAATCAGGTGAGCCATGCCCAACCTGTGGTGAACTCATCGAAGAGCAGAAGATCGGTCAGCGCAATACGTTTTTTTGTGGTCAGTGTCAGAAATAAAGGCAGGAGTGCTCCGCTGCGGGAAAGCGGGATCGGGCTCCGCCCTTCTGGAAAACTAGAGTTGACTCTTCAACTATCGCGGAGCAACTTCAGTTATCCATTAAACATGCGCTTTGGTTTTTAGCGCTTCCGCGACTACTTTTGGCACGAAGTTGGTCACGTCACCACCGTGAATAGCCACCTCGCGTACTATGGTTGAAGAGATAAAAGCATGCTCTTCGGCTGGGGTCAAAAATACGCTCTCTAATCCTGGCATAAGGCGGCGATACATATTTGTTAGGCCAAATTCGTACTCGAAGTCGACAGTGGTGCGCAGACCACGAATCAAGACATTAGCTTGCTCTTGCTTGGCAAAGTCGACCATAAGGCCTGAAAAACCCTTAGAGCTGACGTTGTCTAGGTGCTTTGTGACTTGTTGAGCGAATTGAACACGCTCATCCAAGGTAAACATAGTGTTTTTACTTGGGCTGGCTGCAACGGCGATGATGACTTCATCAAACATATCTGCGGCACGTTCAATCAAATCTAGGTGTCCGTTAGTAATAGGATCAAATGTTCCCGGATAGATGACTCGGGATAGGCGTTTTTGGCTCACTTTGCGCGTCTCTAATTTTTCCATCTCCTTCAATGTTAACAAAAAGGCTCACAATTACCCACTGAAGCCGTTATCATTGGAACAAAAGATAGATGTGGATTGAGTGATGAAAAAAATACTGGTGGTGAGAAACGACAAAATCGGTGACTTTATGTTGGCATGGCCGAGCTTTGCCATGCTTAAAGCCTCGCTACCAGATTGTCAGATTACAGCTCTGGTACCTAGTTATACGGTTGCTCTTGCAGAGCTATGCCCATGGATTGACCATGTGCTGGTCGACCCGACAAAGAAATCTTCAAAACATGCGCAGAAAAAGCTGATTGAGCAGATTCGTCACGAACAGTTTGATGCTTCGATTAACTTGTTTTCTACCTCTTATAACGCCAAGTTAGTTTGGAAGGGCAAGGTTCCTTATCGCTTAGCTCCCGCGACTAAGCTCGCGCAGATTTTCTATAACAAGCGCATTAAGCAAAAACGTTCTCAATCGGCTAAGCCAGAGTTTGAATACAACCTAGATCTTATTCGCGCCTTTTTAAGTGATATTGGCAAGCCTATCGTTGAACTTTCAGCGCCTTACTTATCGTTTAGTTCACAGCAGTTAGTGCAGCAAAAAGGCAAGCTGGCACAACAACTCGAATTGGATGTAAACAAGCCTTGGGTCTATGTTCATGCTGGTAGTGGTGGCTCAGCTAATAATCTTTCTTTAGAGCAGTATGCACAGCTTGTCAGTGGTTTAGCGGGTGAATTTGAAGTGGTATTAACCGCAGGGCCAGGTGAAGAACAAAAAGCCGCTGAGTTGCAGCAATTGATGGCTAGCCGCGGCAGAAATGCGGCGCTTTATGATAACAACGATGGATTGGTTGATTTCTCTTGCTCGATTGCTTGTGCCGATATGTTTATCGCAGGCTCAACCGGCCCGTTACATATTGCGGCGGCGATCGATGTGCCAACCATTGGTTTCTTCCCAAGTAAACGTTCTGCCACACCACTACGTTGGCAACCTATAAATTCAGACGGGAATCATATCGCTTTTTGCCCACCACAAGCTGAAGATAAAGCCAGTCAGGAAGATATGGCGCGTATTGATGTCGAAAAGGTGTTGGAAGAGTTACAGCCTTGGGCTAATGAAAAGTTAGTGTAGAAAAAGGCGACCTTATCGGTCGCCTTACAATTCAAGCGTTCAAAATTTTTCAGGCATCTTGTCGGTTTCTGTTCGAATCCATAAATCCGCATATTTGACAAAGGTAGAATGCGCAGAGAGTAGTGACAGCAGGAAGCCCTGTTTACCATCTAAGAAGCCGGCCTTAACGACATACATTTTCAAAAAGCAGCCCAGCGCATGAAGAATACCTTGTGAGATGCTGCTCTTTTTACCCTTTTTCTCTCTCTGCTCTGCCCACGCTTTCGCGTAGCCTGCTGATTTAACCAAGTAATGGTTCATATCATTGTAGGTAAAGTGAATCAGATCACCATTAAGGTTTTCAACCTTCATCTCCCCAGTTACTTCGACTTTCTCATGCACTAAGGCGTCATTGTACTGAGTTAGTTTCGTTGGATATAAGCGAAGAACACGATCTGGGTACCAGCCACAATGGCGAATATAACGGCCAAATACCCAACTTAAGCGCGCGGTTTGATAGATGGTTGAAGGCTCATTACTAGCAACCGCCGCTAAAATGCTCTCTTTCAGTTCAGGCGTGACACGCTCATCAGCATCGAGCCACAGAATGTAATCTGACTCGACATAAGATTGTGCGATACGGCGCTGAGGCCCAAACCCTGGCCATTCTTGATTGACGAAAAATTTGTCGGTAAAGGTTCGTGCCACTTGTTCTGTTTTGTCTGTACTTCCAGAATCGAGGACGACTATCTCATCAACCCAGTCATGGACGGTTTCCAAGCAAGCTTTAAGATGCTGCGCTTCGTTTTTTACGATTAGGGCAACGGCAATGGTTGGTTTACTCACTAGGATACCTCTGGAGTGGATGATGGAAGGTTTAAATCAGAGACTACTTTATCAAACATAGTGATAACTTGCTGAACTTCAATACGTTGCATGGCGTTTTTGTCTTTTACTCGTGCGCGCCAACTCAGTTCTTTAGATGTTTTGCCTGTCTCGGCTTGAATCGCTTCTTCATAAGCGGACACAACATACTGGCGATACTGATAAGGTCCCGTTCGCTCTGGATTATGATGAGCATAAAGGCCAATAATAGGAGTGTTAACCGCATTCGCCATATGGGCAGGGCCTGTATCTGGTGCAACAACGAGATTGGCTTTATCTAATAGCGCTAACATCTCTTTGAGAGAACTTTTGCCAACCAAGTTGTTCACTGGAACATCAATTAAATTCTCGATTTTCGCGGCAAGATCTAGCTCTACCTGAGCAGGGCTTCCCGCTAAAATAATATTCCAGCCTGTTTGATGAGCATGCTGAATTAGCTCTGCATAGCCTTCGGCTGTCCAGTTTTTATAGGCTTTACTTGCTGCTGGAACAATCACGAGGTTTGGCTTGGTCGCGTCAAGTTGAACGGTTGCCCAGGTTAAATCATTAGCAGAGTAGTCAATCCGCCATTTCGGCGACATATCTTGCACACCGAGCGTTTCACCAAAGGCAAGTAGTCCATCGAGAACATGCATGGTTTGCGGGGAAGGGACTTTGACATTGGTAAACAAGCTTTGAAAGTCTTGGCTACGCGTGGCATCAAATCCGAGTTTGTACTTCGCCTTTATTCCTAAAGTTGCAATGCTGGCTCTAAACGCGTATTGCATATGCAGGAGAGCGTCAAAGCGATAATCTTTTAGCTCGCGCCACAGTGATTTATAGCCTGACCAGCCCTCTTTTTTATCAAACACCACTACGGTGATGTTTTCTAAATCTTCAATTAGCTTTGCTTCCAGTTTGCCTGTTATCCAGACGACTTCAGTCTCAGGCCATTGGCGCTGTATCGCTTGTACAGCTGCAACGGTATTACAGACGTCACCAATCGCAGACAAGCGCAGTATGCAGAGAGATTTAGGAGCAGAGGAAAAAAGTGGCATAGTGATTTCAATTAGCATGTATCAGGGTCTATTGACCTTTTGCGGTTAAATTTTGTTCGAGATAAAAGCGTTTTAATCGCGGCGAGAGGTTTGCCGCCTAGTCATTCTAAGCAAAACACCTCTCAACAAAGAGTAAAACGCTTTTAGCCGAACCCTTCAGGCAGCGTTTGTGGCTCCTTTCTGCTGCGCTATCGGCTTATCAGGTAGAGCAACTACAATTCAAAGCCTCTGCCTTGCATAAAGAACCCACAAACTGCTGCAAAAATCAGCTCAAAAGGTCAATAGACCCTAGCCAAGATTATGCAGAGAGGCTCAATAAATGTAAAATGGCGTCGCAAATAAATTGAGAGATCACCACGCATGAAGACTTTGCAGTTTGATAATCAGACCATATGGTATGACGAAGAGCTACTTAAAGAAGACCCTAAACAAGTTTTCGAACCAGGTTACTGGCAGCAAAACGACAAAGTTATTGGTAGCGCTCAAGGACGTGGTACTACGTGGTTTGTACAAACAGAGTCAATGCCTGCAGCGCTGCGGCACTATCGTCGTGGTGGTCTATTTGGCAAACTGGTTAATGATAGCTACCACTTTTCAGGTTGGAAGCAAACGCGCAGTTACCAAGAGTTTCAGCTTTTGAATACGCTAATCCAAGCGGGCGTCAACGTGCCTAAGCCAATTGCTGCTCGTGCGATCAAAAGCAGCTTGAGTTATACCGCGGATTTGTTGAGTGAAAAGATACCCAATGCCAGAGATTTGGTATCGATTCTGGTAGAAAAGCCACTTTCTGCAGAGATATATCAGAAAATTGGCCAAGAAATCCGTAAGATGCATAACGCGCAAGTGAACCACACTGACCTCAATATCCACAATATCTTGCTTGATGAAGACGAAAAAGTTTGGATTATCGACTTCGATAAGTGCTCCCAACAATCTGGCGAAGAGTGGAAGAAAGGTAACTTAGATAGACTGAAACGGTCGTTTTTGAAAGAGGTGGGTAAGTCGGGTATTATTTGGACCAATGAAGATTTTGAGTTTTTGCTGCAGTCCATGGCATAAACTAGTAAAACTAAGAGCATAGTATGTTGAAAGCCTCTGTAATTATCTCCGTTTACAAAGATGTAGAAGCGTTGAACTCTATTTTGTACGCATTAAGTATGCAAAGTGAGCCAAATTTTGAAGTTGTTGTCGCGGAAGATGGTGACTCTAAAGATGTTGCTGATTATCTAAACTCACTCCCTTTTCCTAATCTGAACATTGTCCATGTGACTCAAGAAGATTTAGGATGGAGAAAGATGACCGCGGTGAATAAAGCCGTCGCTAAAGCTACGTCGGACTACCTTATATTTTTGGACGGTGATTGCATCCCTCATTTTAAGCATGTGGAATGTCACATCAAACATAGTGAGCCCGGGAAAACCTTGATTGGCCGTCGCGTGTTTTTAGGACGTCGATACTCAAACTTGGTTCGCACTGAGCCTCAAGAAATCGGCCCACTACAAAAGCCTATTTACTACTTGAGCAAGATATTTTCATTGCACCAAGACAAAGTGAGAAACTATGAGGTGGGCTTTGTTAACCCACTATTGCACGCTCTCTATAAGAAAAAATGGCTCAACTTAGTGGGATGTAACTTCTCTTGTTTCTTAGCTGACTTTAAAACTGTCAATGGCTACAACGAGGAACTACCTGGCGCAGGAGCAGAAGATGATGACTTGTGTCATCGTATGATGGCTATGGGTATTAAGATGAAAAATATTAAATTTCTCACCCCAGTTTATCATTTAGATCATCCAGTTCGTCGTGCGCTTGCTGACGAGAATGCTCGTATCACGGCCGAAAATCTAAAAAATGGCGTGTACTATTGCAAAAAAGGGCTAGATCAACATCTCTAGCCTTAGTCGCCTAGCATCGAAAAGTAATCTTCTGCTTCTGATAAAAACGTTTTTACGCACTCTGTAGAGCGAGCGTGTTCTCGCTCTATATGCTCTTCTACTAAGTGTCTTGTATTTTTGCACCACTCTATCTGCTTATCATCAAAGCCATAGGCTATTCCATATCGATCACTCTCTTTTGGATACCATTGTTCAATTGATACCCCTATCTCAGGGACAACTATGGATTGGCACCCGCAGAGCGTGGCAAAAATAGAATAAGCCGTATAGTCATCATAACTAATAAAGCGCCTAGCTTTTTTGAATACTTTAGCAACATCTTCATGGCTGAGTGAATCGATAAGTATAGAGTCTTCAGGGTGAACTTTTGGCTTGTGCTTTCCTTTCCGTAAAGCATGACAAGTTACGGTACGCTCATCTTTATCAACGCTACCTTGAGTATTATATAGGTCTACAGGGTAATAGATGACTTTAAGCTCATTTTCAGATGTTGTGGAACCTGGCCATTCGAAGTCTTTGATTGCGGAATTAAACTTATAAATAAGTTCCCTTTTTCCATATTCTACTTTGCCGCTGAAGTGTCCCGGTTGGTGCAATAACCATCTAACAACATTGTCAGCTTGCAGAGGATTACCGTTTATTATTTCTGGGTAAACAACGATAGAATCATTTATTTCATTCTTAGTTGGACTAGGTAAGAGCGGTGTTTGCCAAGACGTATTAGTTTGATAGCAGCGCACCTTTCTAATGTGTCTAAGTTTTTTACGCATCCGAGATAGAAGGCTAGTACTTTGAACTGATAAGTCGTAGCTTCTTGGTACTAAAAACGCTTGATGGTCGGTCTCTGAATTTATTAGGTGAGCAAGGCGATGCAGGACGACAACACCGCCATTCTTGCTGTCATATTCGGAAGTATATATTAAAACTTTCACAGCGTATTCTCGGCTTTATTGTTTAGGTAAAGCTTTGTGGACAAGAGTACTTGGCTAAACTCATCATCACTCATATTGAAGTAGAGCGGGAGGCGCACGAGCTTTTCACTCTCGATAGTAGTGTTCTCATCAGATCCATGAAATCGACTATAAGTTTGCCCTGCTTTAGTTGTGTGTAAAGGTAAATAGTGAAATACAGCGAGTATGTTTCTATCTTTCATGTATGAGATAAATTGACTTCGCTCATGTCCATTTTTGAACTTTAAATAAAACATATGAGCGTTATGTTTGCAGTGTTTTGGAATGAGCGGAGATTTTATAGAGTTACGTGATAAGCATTCAGCTAGCTCACTAAAATATTGGTTCCAGCGCTTAAGGCGAGCTTGATTGATTTGTTCTGCTGATTCAAGTTGAGCAAACAAATACGCTGCCTGAATTTCGCTTGGCAGCATGCTGCTACCCATATCAACCCAAGAGTATTTGTCTACCATTCCTTTGAAAAACTTACTTCGGTCTGTTCCTTTTTCACGCAAGATTTCAGCTCTTTCGATGAATTTAGAATCATTAATTAAGAGTGCGCCACCTTCACCACCTGATGTGTAGTTCTTGGTTTCATGAAAGCTGAATGCGGCTAGGTGTCCGATAGAGCCAAGTGGGCGGCCTTTATATTCAGACATCATACCTTGGGCTGCATCCTCAATAACAAAAAGGTCGTATTTGTCAGCAAGGTGCATTATTGTGTCCATTTCACAGCCCACTCCAGCATAGTGCACAGGAACAATAGCTTTGGTGTTTTGAGTTATAGCAGCCTCTATTTTAGATTCGTCTATATTCATGGTGTCAGGTCTAATATCGACAAAGACGATTTTTGCTCCTCGTAATACAAAAGCATTAGCCGTGCTAACAAAGGTATAGCTAGGCATTATCACTTCATCACCAGGCTGAATGTTGACAAGCAACGCAGCCATTTCGAGGGCGTGGGTGCACGAAGGTGTCAGCAAAACCTTTTTGGTTTTTGTCTTGTTTTCTAGCCAGTTTTCACATTTTTTTGCAAAGTGCCCGTCCCCTGATAGTTTCGAACTAGCGATAGCCTGCTCAATATAAGAAAGCTCACGTCCAGTAACAGGAGGGCGATTAAATGGTACAGTTAGTGATTCGGTGGGCTTATTCATCGTAAGTACTGCATTATCTAGAGCAAAATAAGGTACAATCTACCAGATTTATTATGTGATAAGTAGTTTTGATTCCTTAAGTATGAAATATCAAGTTAGAGAGTTCGATAGCGCTTTCTTTGAGCGCAGCATTTATGACGTAGATTGGTCTGGAGTGCATCATAATCTAGCCAATTCAGGTTTGGTTACTACAAAAGTTTCATCATTAGACACAGCTAAAATAGCTCAGCTCAATGAAAGTGAGTTTAAGTTCTGCGAAGGTGAGGTATCCTACTGTAAGGACATTCAGTCAGATAAAAATCGACAAAACTATTGCAACTATTTAGAGCAATCTCACCTAGAGGTTATGTCGGGTTTTCTAGACGACCTATACGTTAATAGCCGCTTCAAAATGCCGTGGTTCACATGTTGTGAGCGTGATAAGTTTTATAACGAATGGCTAAGAAAAGCTGTACTCAGCGAGTTTGATGATATTTGTTTGGCATATTGGGTAGAAAGTGAAATTGCTGGAATTGTAACTTTAAAATTTAACAAAGAATCTGCAACTATTGGTCTAATAGCTGTGTCTCCTGAATTCAATAGACAGGGTATTGGAAGGAAACTACTTGATAGCGCAGAGTTTGTGGCGAATGATATCTATGGGCTAAAAAAGATCTCGGTTGCTACACAGCTGAGCAACATTGGTGCTATGAGACTTTATGCCAAGCAAGGATATCAAGTAGCCACGACAGCTTATTGGTTCTACAAATCGTTATAATCCACGTATGGTTTTTTGTAGAGAGCCCTGAGACAAGCGGTATATCTTGTAGGCGTTTTCTGCCCTCTGTCGTCTTTTGGCTTCATCGCTAAATAGCTCACATACTCTTTTCGCGATTCTGTTTGCGGAGCATTCTACATACAAAGCGTTGTTGTCTATTAACGACTTTGCTATATCACTAAAATTAAAAAAGCTTGGTCCAGTTATGATTGGTTTTTTAAGTGCCGCCGGTTCGATGAAGTTGTGACCTCCCACTTTGTCTCCTATTAAACTCCCTCCCATAAAACAGATATCGCTTGCCCCAATGAGAGTAAGTAGTTCACCCATTGTGTCACCAAGATAAACTTGACTGCGGTTAGCGTCTTTCTGATGCTCAGTTCTTCTAAGAATAGAAAAACCCTGCTCACAACACAGATCAAAAACGGTGTTAAATCTTTCTGGATGTCTAGGTACAAGAATGAGCATTGCATCGGGATAACTCTCTAGTATTTCCTGATGAGCAAGTAATATGTTCTCTTCTTCTCCGGAGTGCGTGCTGGCAGCAATCCAAATCGGGCGTATCGAGCCTAACGCGATTCTTAACAATTCGGCTTTGGTTATAATATCGGCTTCAATGTTGATATCAAATTTTATCGATCCTGTAACACCTACTTTATGAGGTGCTACTCCAAGCTTTATAAAGCGCTCCGCGTCACTGGTATATTGGCATAAGACTTTGTGTAGGTTTTCACTAAGCAGTTTAAATATAGGTTGTACCTTCGCATAGCGTTCACAAGATCTCTCGGAGAGTCGAGCGTTGACAACGCTTATTGGTATGCCATTTTTCGCTACAATATAAAGGGTATTCGGCCATAGTTCAGTCTCCATAATGACCATCTTGCTAGGCTTTATGGCTTTGATAAAACCTCTAACTGCAAAAGGAAAATCGAGAGGCATATATCTATGTGTCGCTAAATCGCGTATTTTTTCTGCTTGTTCAGCTCCAGTTGGGGTCGTCGTAGTCAGGACGATTTCTAAGTCAGGATCTATAGCTTTTAGCTCTTTAATTAATAGTGTTGCTGCTATGGTTTCCCCAACAGATACGGCATGAATCCATATAGGTTGATTATCCGAGGTTAAAGTTGGTGTAATACCAAAATGTTCTTTCCATCGAGAACCAACACTAACTCTACCTTCCTTTTTTTTATACAAGCCAAACAGTAAGAATGGTGATATGCAGGTAAGTACTAATGTATACAACCAACGAATAAGCATTTTATTAAACCCTTACATACTTATTATTTTATTAATTCATTTGGATCTTTATGAATCCACTTTCCACGCGGCTTATCAATGTACTGAAAGTGTTCGTTTGTGAAAGCGCCCTGAATGCAAACGTAGCGACGACGGCGAGAGGTTATTGTTTGTTCGTCCAGTACATCATTAAATACCTTTGGCCCCGTAGTTCCATACACGCCTTTCTCTGGGTCATAGTTATTGATGTTGTACACAATCGCTTCCATCACTGTTTTATATTCGGGGTTATTTGGGGTAGTAGCAAGAAAGTAATTGGTAATTTCAGTGTCGTTTTTTATCTTTATGTATAAAGAGTTGTTCACCTCATTTAAGAGTTTCTTTAATTTCCAAACTAAAGTTGCATCAACATCCATATAAATGCCACCTTCTTGATAGAGCGTTGTTACTCGCCAAAGGTCGGCTTTTGCTGCTCCATCCGTTAGTTTTAGATAGGATTCATATACTTCCTTTGGAGCACGTTCTTTTAAATACTGCTCACAACCGTCGTTGTCTACGTAGTGGTAATCGTATTCCAATGATAACAGCCGATTAAAAAGGTAGTTGCAATAAACAGGTAGAGTCACTTTATTGGTAAAGTTTGTTAGCCATACTTGACGAGGGATATTGTTTGAATCAGACAGTTTGACCCTTGCAGGTGAATAAGAAGGAATAGTGAAACGCTTATTGGGAAACAAGTAGTGGAAAGGGTATGCAAGTACCTTGAAGATATTGCCAGTTAAACGAACTAATCGATTAGTTATCAGAATTGGAAAATTGTTCATATAGAATTACTCTAAAATTGTATTAATTGCGTCAATGACATGATTTGGAGATAGCTTTGTAAGGCACTCCTGATGTCCCAATGGACACTCGCGTTTAAAACACGGCCGACAGTCAATATCAGTATGAATGATGTGCAATTTTTTTGTTAATGGTGGCGTGTAATCGGGAGAACTTGATCCGTAAATAGCAATGACTTCAGTACCAACAGCGGCAGAAACATGCATCAATCCAGAATCATTTGAGACTACTGTGTTGCATGCAGCTAACAGGTCGACAGCCTCATTTAGGGACGTTTTACCTGCTAAGTTAAAACAGAGTTCACGGTGACTCTCTGGTAGAAGGTTACGGATACCCTCTGTTACTTCGTGATCTTTTTGCGAGCCAAACATCCAAATGTGGCCACCTTTTGAGATTACATATTTCGCGACTTCTGCATACTTAGCTTCAGGCCAGCGTTTAGCGGGGCCAAACTCCGCGCCTGGACACAGTCCTACAACTTGTTGATGACGAGAAAGCCCTAGCTTTTCGATGGTGTTTTTTTGGCTAGCTGGATCCTGTTCTAGTTTTGGGAAAGGACAACTATGTTTTATCGATACTTCCCCTTTCATCGAATTACGTGAATAAGCTAAGGCTACGTATCGTTCCACCATAAATTGGAATACTCGTTTGTCCGGTCGTAGGTCATTGAGTAATCCATAGCGCATTTCTCCTTTCCAGCCAGTTCTTACTTTTATACCGGCAAACAGAGGAATAAGGGCAGATTTCGCGGAGTTTGGCAGGATATACGCATGGTCATATCCTCTATTTTTTAGACTTCGACCTATACGCCAGCGCGCTTTAAAGTTAAAGCTACCATGCCCTACGGGCATTTCAATCGCTTCGCTGACTTCTGGCATACGTTCAAGGATGGGTTTACACCAGGCGGGAGCAAGAACATCGATCTGCGCGTCGGGGTATTTATCTTTTAAAGTGATATATAAGCTCTGTGACATCACCATATCACCTACCCAAGATGGCCCAACAATAAGTATTTTCATGGCAAAAAAATTATTATCACATTGTAAATAGAGAACGATTGTAACATAGCCTACTTTACTATGTTTAACCTACCTTATTGGTGTTTCCGAGCTTTGCGAAATACATAGTTGCCTCTTATTTTTCTCCATAAGCCCAAAACATCTGTTTTAGGGAAAATAGCAATTCTGCGAATTTGAAACTTATCTCTATGGGTGGCTAGTGGGCCACTATTGGTAGCCACTGCGAATTTATAGCCCAATTCTTGCACTATCTTTTTTGAATCTTCATTCAGATCTCCATAGGGGTAAGCAAAAGATGTGAGTGGCTCACCTAATAGAGTTTCAAGATGTTTTTTATTCTCTGAAATTTCTTGGTACTGCTCTTGATATGTGAGTTTGCTCAAAAACGGATGAGTTAAGGTATGTCCACCGATCTCTACGCAACCCGAATGGTGAAGTGCTTTGATCTGCGTTTCTTGCATTAATGGAACTGCCTTCTCAGGGTTATCCGGTGACTCAACATCCCAGCGGTTAAAGGCTTCACCTGTTACAGTATATATAACTGCTTTATAACCATACTTTTTCAGAAGAGGTAACATCAGTTCGTAGTTATCTTGGTAACCATCGTCAACCGTTAACATAATATAGCGCTTATTAGCCTGTAGGCGATGTATCAAACCTTTATCTGCTAAATCTTTAAAGGTGAGAGTCTCAAACCCCATCAGTTGTAGTAGCTTAAGGTGCTTCTCTAGCATATCGACATGGAGGTAGGTGCCATGGACCCCCTTTTCGGAATCATCACGAATAAAACGATGATACATAATAATAGGCATCTCTCGCTTTAGCTTGTGTACTATCAGGTCCTGATAAATATCTTCAAGGTGAGAGGCGACAGTATCAATATCGTAGTTCCGTTTGATGGCTTCGGTTACTTTTGCTGAACATGATCGATTAGTCAGCGCTATTTCAATTTGCTGATGAAGAGCCTTAAAATCAATATCTAAGTCTTTAGGCCCTATATCGCCGAAGTTGGTTGACATAGCATGAGTTAAATTGCTTTCATCGACGATACCCACACAGATGGCTTCCCCTATAGCGAGAGTCGGCCTACCGCACAATAAGGATTCCATTGCGACACGACCTGCCCCAATAACGAGATCGGATTGATGAAGGACTCTGGCTACATCATCGGTATAGCCGAGAAAAGAGGCTTTGCTCATGAACTTTTCGAATCTGTCCTCTTTTTGAGAACCTGTCAAAATCCGAACATCGTACTTATTGAGGTCGAGACACTCATTTAACAGCCGATAACACAGGTCACCCTTCGGACCAGTTAGACGTCCCACAATGGTGATAGTTGGTTTGTCGTTGTTTGGCAACTGGCTAGGAAAATAGGCGTTTGTTTCTATACCATTTCGACTGACCGTTAGTTGGGACGGTGGCACATCCAAGTCATTGATTAATTGCTGCTCTATCGCTTCACAAACGGGTAGTGCTTTATCACCCATGGCATGAAATGCTTTACGTGACCGATGCACTGGTTGGCGGCCATGGACCGTTGTAACCATGGGAGTGCTAGTGATTTTGCATGCAACGTGGCAGCTCCAACTGGATGCGCGCGAGTGAGCATGAACCAGTTGAATATTGTACTTTTTGATGAGGTAGACAAGATAAGCGACATGCCAAAAACGGCGAGGGATACTGCGTTTATTGAAGCGAAGTTTAAAGAACTGACCTAAGAATGGCTTAGTTAGTGTATCGGACACATAATGAACAGTATGACCGCGCTTGGTTAGCTGATTACCTACAGTTGTTGCATACACTTCTGCTCCCGTTACTTCTAACTGGGACAGTGCCATTAAAATATTCATTAGTCAGAATCTCTAGTTGAATGTTTAGTCTACGTCTTTAGCTTGATGATAACCATCTAGTGCAATGAATTGCTGGTTAGTTTGTGTCTCTTCAAAAAGCTGTGTCGCACGTTCTAGGCGAGGTAACTCTGGGTGAAGTATGTGGAGAACGATCGCTTGATGAAAAACGTTCTTTATACGTTTTCCTGTATTAACAAGTCGGTATTCAATGTCAGTGTCTTCGCCGACACATGGTACATCGTAGCGATTATCAAAACCATTAACTGCAATAAAGTCTTCTTTATGCAATGAGAAGTTACAGCCGACAATTCCCTTAGCTTTGCGGTTAAGAAACTTTAGTATCGCTTCGTTCGTGAAACGAATTCCCTTTTCGATATTTTTCCCTTTACCAAGCAGATATTTAAGTAGGATGGCTGGCGAGTTCTGCGAAAAAAAACACTCGGGTGTTGTGCTGCTGTATAAGTTAGCCTTGTACTCTGCTGCCATGTCGACACGACGACCATTAAGGAGCACGTTTTTAGCTTTGTTTGCTAAATGGTCGGAAACGAAGTGCTGTTGAGGGATACAGTCGCCATCAATAAAAATAAGATAAGAGCTAGAAGTATGCTTAACTGCTTTGTTGAGAATGCGTGTTTTACGAAATCCGTTGTCTTGTTGCCAGATATGCTTAATCGTTAGACAAGATTCATTTATCAGTGTATCCACTTGCGTTACAACATCTTGTCTAGAACCATCATCAGCGATAATGATCTCAAAATTATCATGTTGATTTTCTAATGAAGTTATAATGCATTTGAGTGCATTGATGTTGTTATAAAATGAAACAATAACACTAGCATCAAACATTAATCACCTCTCTTGCTAATATATAAGTGGTGCTGTGAGTGGCAAAGTACTAATAGCGAAAAAAAGACAGTCGTCTGATACTCGAGGCCACTTGTATAGAACATGGAGTTGACGGAATAGGTTAATATTAAGCATAAGCCACTAAATGCCCATGGGGACTCCTCGCTTTTGCAAAGTCGCACAAAATAACAGAGAACCATCGAGAGAAAAACTAAGTAAATTACCGAATAAACAATGCCTAACTTTGCTGCTAAATCTAAATACGTATTATGAAGATCCGTAAAAGAGAACTGATTCTTTGTTTTTTTTAGGATCAGTTCGATATCGGCATTATTTTCTAAGTACTGTGTGTAATTTTGTTCAAAAGAGCTTATGCCGGTACCTAGGAGAAATTGTTGAGGGGCACGTGAGGCGTTTTCGTATATGAAATGTGCACCTTGCCTCCACATCTCTAGTCGAGCGCTATTTGAAGGGTCGTGATGAAGTTCTGATATACTACTAATCCTTTCTGACACGGCTTTAATCTGTGGGATACCTTTTCCTAAAGTAAGCACTAGTACACTAGCGACCATGATGGTAAAAAAAGTTTTAGGTTTTTTAAATAGCATAAACAGAGATGAGGAGAGCAATACCGCAAGTAAAGGCCCTCTGCCACCAGATAGGAACAGGAATAGAATGCATACTATTAGCACTCCTAAGTTTCGATAGAACGTGCGTTTTTTTTGGCTATCATCAAACAGAAGTGGTATTAGCACCGCAATCATATAGCCTAACATCTCTCCCCAACGTCCAAGATCCCAAAAGCTGTCTATACGCTCTCCATGCCATGTGCCGTTAGCCACTTCAGACAGTTTTAGCGTTGAATATGCGATAGCAATAAATAAACTGATAAAGAGAGATATAGACGCATACCTACTATTTCTATTTACTTGAATTAGTAGTAACGGCAGTAATAGGAAAACTGCTCCTTTTCTAAAAAATAAAAGAGTATCGTGTAGTGAATTTGGGGAGATTAAGGCCGAACATAACCCTAAACTAAACAGCAGTAAACAAATTAATATGGCTTTGTGCTTGAAGATAAGCTTCACTACGTCCTTGTTATTCCACAAAAAGTAAAACTGAAGGAATAAGAGCAAGGCTAAGCTAGCATATATTCCTGCTTTGGAAATAAAGACAGATAAAAACAGCAAACATATAGCGAATGTTTCGCTTAGACGAAATGTATTGGACATAGAAGAAGAAGTTCGACCTTAAAGATATGTATGAAAGTAGACCCAATTAGCACATATTAGTGATTGACATATACTCAGCGACGCCTTCAGCTACAGTTTTGAACTTGTGATCACAGCCAGCAGCACGCAGTTTTGTTAGCTCTGCTTGCGTAAACTCTTGATAGGCACCTTTTAAGTGCTCTGGAAATGGGATGGTTTCAATTGTACCTTTGCCATGGAACTTTATAACAGCTTTAGCCACTTCTTCGAATGACTCAGCGTTACCAGTACCTAGGTTGAAAATACCTGATACACCGTTTCGCATAAACCAAAGGTTAACTGCGGCAACATCTCCAACATAAACAAAGTCGCGTTTGAAATTTTCGCTTCCTGCAAACAACTTAGGGTTTTCGCCAGCGTTCATTTGATTGTTTAGATGGAATGCGACAGAAGCCATTGACCCTTTATGTTGTTCACGAGGGCCGTAAACATTGAAGTAACGGAATCCGGTAACTTGAGATAGCTTCTCTCCGTGTTCTTCTGCGTCTTGCCAAATTCGGCGAACGTAATTATCAAATTGCTGTTTCGAATAACCATAAACATTTAGAGCGCCTTCGTACTCTTTCTCTTCTATGAAAGTCTCTGTCTCGCCGTATGTTGCGGCCGATGAGGCATACAAGAATGGAATCTCACGTTCTAGGCAGTAATGAAGAAGCTCTTTTGAGTACTCATAATTGTTGAGCATCATGTATTTACCATCCCACTCCGTAGTCGCGGAGCATGCACCTTCATGGAATACAGCTTCGATAGGGCCGAAGTCATCACCAGCCATAATCTGTGTAAGGAAGTCGTCACGATCCATATAGTCAGTGATATCGAGATCAACTAGATTCTGAAACTTTTTTCCGTTTTTAAGGTTATCTACAACAAGTATGTCGTTAATGCCTTTTTCATTGAGTGCTTTGATTATGTTGCTGCCAATCATGCCAGCGCCGCCAGTTACGATGATCATAACTTTTCCTTTTAAAGTTGTACTCGGGCATTCTAACAAGATTGCTCTACGGATAACATATCTAATAACTTATGTTCTGAACACAATGCCCAAAGCTCGCATACATATTCTGTATCATGTAAAATCAGACGTTATATTCTAATAGTCGGCCCAGTCTTATATGTAATGTATAGTATATGTTTTTGGTTCCGAATGAAGTAATGAGGAAAATTAGTGAAGATTTTAGTAACAGGTGGCGCTGGTTTTATTGGTTCAGCAGTTGTGCGTCACATAATTGAAAACACTAACGATAGCGTTGTGAACGTTGACTGCTTAACCTACGCTGGTAACTTAGAGTCTTTAGCTAGCGTAGAAAACAATGAGCGATATGTTTTTGAGCGAGTGAATATTTGCGATAGAGCAGAGCTTGATCGAGTTTTCTCTGAACATAACCCAGATGCAGTAATGCATTTAGCGGCAGAGTCCCATGTTGACCGATCTATTACCGGACCAGCCGCTTTTATTGAAACTAATGTAGTCGGTACTTATACATTACTTGAAGCTACTCGTGCTTATTGGAACGTTTTAAGCTCAGATGCAAAGCAATCTTTTCGTTTTCACCACATTTCTACCGATGAAGTGTATGGTGATCTTATGCACCCCGATGAGGTTGACTCTGGAACAGAGTTACCTATGTTCTTAGAGGCAACACCATATGCTCCATCAAGCCCGTATTCAGCTTCGAAAGCATCGAGCGATCACCTTGTTCGAGCATGGTTACGTACATATGGTCTTCCTACAATTGTTACAAATTGCTCAAATAATTATGGACCATATCATTTTCCTGAAAAGCTAATCCCACTTGTTATCTTAAATGCTTTAGAAGGCAAAGAGTTACCGATTTATGGTAAAGGTGATCAGATTAGAGATTGGCTATTTGTTGAAGATCACGCACGGGCTCTTTATAAAGTAGTGACTGAAGGGTGTATTGGTGAAACTTACAACATCGGGGGGCATAACGAAAAACGAAACCTCGAAGTTGTTGAAACTATTTGCTCTATCTTGGATGTTTTAGTGCCGAAAGATTCGCCTTATGCTGAACAAATAACCTATGTACAAGATCGCCCAGGGCATGATCGTCGCTATGCGATTGATTCTTCAAAGATGCAACAAGAGTTGGGTTGGACTCCAGTAGAAACATTTGAAACGGGCCTTAACAAAACTGTTCAGTGGTATTTGGAAAATCAAAAGTGGTGTCAGAATGTTCAGGATGGCAGCTATCAACGTGAACGCTTAGGAGTGGAGTAAAGGTATGAAAGGTATTGTATTAGCTGGTGGTTCAGGCACGCGTTTGTATCCTTTAACTCGAGGTGTTTCTAAGCAACTTTTACCGATTTATGATAAGCCAATGGTGTTTTATCCGATATCTACGTTAATGTTAGCGGGTATTAAAGATATTCTAGTCATTACCACGCCGGAAGATAACGAAGGTTTTAAACGATTATTGGGTGACGGTTCTGATTTTGGTATCAATCTAGAGTATGCCATTCAGCCAAGTCCAGATGGTCTTGCTCAAGCTTTTATTATCGGTGAGAAGTTTATTGGTGATGACTCAGTCTGTTTGGTTCTTGGAGATAATATTTTTTACGGACAGCACTTCTCAGAATCCTTGCAATCAGCCTCTCAAAACGATTTTGGTTCAACGGTGTTTGGGTATCAAGTCAAAGATCCTGAGCGTTTTGGCGTTGTTGAATTTGACAACAATATGAAAGCTGTGTCTATTGAAGAAAAGCCAACAGAACCAAAATCAAACTATGCAGTTACTGGACTTTATTTTTACGATAATCGTGTAGTGAACTTTGCGAAACAGGTTGAGCCCTCAGAACGTGGGGAGTTGGAAATTACGTCAATTAATGAGATGTACCTAAAAGATGGATCATTGAATGTTGAATTACTTGGGCGAGGCTTCGCGTGGCTTGATACCGGTACACATGAAAGCTTGCATGAAGCGTCTTCTTTCGTGCAAACCATCGAGCATGTTCAGGGGTTAAAAGTAGCCTGTTTAGAAGAAATTGCGTGGCGCCAAGGTTGGTTGAGTGACTCGCAGATAGAAAAATTAGCTAAGCCGATGTTAAAGAATGATTATGGCCAGTATCTCATGTCATTACTAGAAGGAAAGTAATCTGATGAAAATAATGATCACTGGTTGTAATGGTCAGGTTGGTACCTGTCTAGTAGAGCAGCTTAAGGGTAAAGCAGAGTTATTGGCTGTTGACTATAAAGATCTCGACATAACTCAACAGGAAGCAGTTATGGAGAGTGTCACGCAATTTAATCCTGATTTTATTATCAATGCTGCAGCGCATACTGCGGTCGATAAAGCAGAAGAAGAAATCGAGTCTTCCTATGCAATTAACCGTGATGGTCCAAAATATCTAGCGGAAGCTGCCCAGCAATGCGGAGCTGTTATGCTGCATATCTCCACAGATTATGTGTTTGATGGCCAAGGAGAGAAGGCTTATAGAGAATCGGATATGACTGGGCCACAAGGTATTTATGGTGAGAGTAAACTTGCAGGCGAGAAAGCTGTAGCTGAAGTCTGTGAGAAATATTTAATTTTGCGTACAGCATGGGTATTTGGTGAGAGCGGTAACAATTTCGTTAAAACAATGTTACGGCTAGCTGAGAGTCGCAGTGAACTGAGTGTTGTTGGTGACCAATTTGGGGGACCGACTTATGCGGGCGATATTGCATCTGCATTAATTAAAATGGCCGAAGTGGTGGACTCAGGGTCTAAAGTCGACTGGGGTATTTATCATTTTTCTGGCATGCCATATGCTAGCTGGTTTGAGTTCGCTAAGGAAATTTTCACAATTGCGCAAACACAAGGGGTTATAGAAAAACAGCCTAGTTTGCTATCTATCCCTACATCTGCTTACCCAACCCCAGCTAAGCGTCCTGCGAATTCACGTATGGATTGTGGTAAAATAGCACAGCAGTTTGATATTAAGCCAAGTGATTGGCAACAAGCTCTACAAAGTATTTCAGATTATAAGTAGTTATTATGAAAGTTATTGACACCAATATACCCGATGTGAAAATTATTGAACCAGCAGTCTTCGGTGATGATCGCGGATTTTTTATGGAAACGTGGCAACAGAAAAAGTTTGAAGAGCTAGTAACAGGCAAACCGACTCATTTTGTGCAAGACAATCACTCAAAATCGAAGAAGGGAATTTTACGTGGTTTACACTATCAAACAGAAAACACTCAAGGAAAGCTAGTAAGGGTTGTGAGTGGTGAAGTTTTTGATGTGGCCGTGGATGTTAGGAAAGACTCCCCGACTTTTGGTCAATGGGTTGGAGTCTATTTATCGGAAGAAAACAAAAGACAACTATGGGTTCCTGAAGGTTTTGCTCACGGATTTTATGTAACAAGTGAGGAGGCTGAGTTTGTGTATAAGTGTACCGACTACTACAACAACTCAGCGGAACACTCTATTTTGTGGAATGATAAAGAGTTAGCTATTACTTGGCCAATAAGCGAGAATGAGCAGCCTATTCTGTCAGCTAAAGATAGTATTGGTAATGTCTTTTTGGAAGCAGCTTACTTGTAATTGGTGTTATTCATGAGAGACGTAGTAAGAGATACAGATCAAAGCTTGCGTAATGGTTTTTTTTCTAAGTATATGAATAGGTGGCACTCTCATACTGGAAAAGATGATATTCAAGTTGGTATTTTTTCATACCATGTTTGGACAACATTGGGTTGGCATGACATAAAACAACGCTATAGACGTTCGGTGTTAGGGCCTTTTTGGTTCACGTTAAGCACATTGATAATGGTTGGTGTACTAGGAGTATTATACTCAACCTTATTAAACCAAGAGATAAAAGACTATTTACCTTATCTGGGGGTAGGCTTAGTAGTTTGGCAATATATTAGTACTTGCTTCAATGAAGGCAGTAATACGTTTATATCCTATGGCTTTATTATGAAGCAAGCAAGGATGCCTATTACGACTCATGTTATGAGAGTGGTATGGAGGAACTTCATTATTCTTCTCCATAGCCTACCTGTAGTAATCTTTTTAATGATTGCATTTGGTCATAATTTAACTATAGATTTTTTGTGGGTTGTACCAGGTTTGATTGTAGTATTACTTAATACAGTTTGGATTAGTATTGTTTTAAGTATTTTATGCGCTAGGTTTAGAGATATATTGCCTATTGTTGCTAATATTATACAGGTGGCATTTTTCTTTACTCCTATTATGTGGTCTAAAGACCTGCTTAAAGACCGATCTTGGGCTGCTGATATTAATCCATTCCACCATATGATAGAAATAGTCAGAGCACCAATTTTAGGTTCTGAATTAGAATTACTCTCATGGGTATTTGCTATTGTTACAATGGTTGTCGGTTTTTTATTCGCTCATTACTTGATGGTTAAATGTCGAGACCGAGTTCCATACTGGTTATAGAGAGATATCTATGAGTGTTAATCTTACAGCAGAAAATCTAACAGTAGAGTTCCCTATTTATGAGAACTCTCATCGTTCTTTGAAAAAAAAGGTTATAAATATGACTACTGGAGGCAAGATTGGCAGTGATGCTGGTAAGCATCCAGTAGTAAGGGCACTGGATGGTTTAAACTTTAATATAAAAGAAGGCGACCGTGTTGGGTTAGTTGGTCACAATGGGTCAGGTAAGACTACGTTGCTCCGTGTTCTCAATGGTGTTTATTCACCAGTACAGGGCAGCCTAAAGGCTACTGGCCGAATAGCATCATTGCTCGATGTTTCTATGGGATTAGACCCCGATGCAACAGGTTTTGAGAACATATTTATTAAGGGATTAATGGATGGTCTTTCCCCTGATGTTATCAAAGGGAAAATAGATGAAATTGCAGATTTTACCGAGTTGGGAGAATACCTAAACTTACCAGTTAAAACATATTCCAGTGGTATGATGCTTCGTTTGGCATTTTCAATATCAACTAGTGTTGAAGCGGATATAATTATCATGGATGAGTGGTTGAGTGTTGGTGATGCAGCATTTAACCAAAAAGCTTCTGAGCGTCTAACCTCACTTATAGATAAATCATCGATTTTGGTGATTGCTTCTCATGATCCAAATTTGATCGAAAATGTATGTAATAGAAAAATACATATGGAACATGGAAAAATAATTTCTGATGAGAGAGTTTAGAGTCTATTCCAAATATAGGTCATCAAATGAAGAGAGATAGCTTTATATTAAAAGCTTCGGAATATGGGTTTTCTAGACCTCCATTAAGTTTCTTAAAAGGTATGGCAAGTGCGTATTTGGCTTATCCAATAGCAGAGAAATTGGAAAAAAGGAATGTTACGAAAAAGCTAAGAGAAATGGAGTGTTATTACAAACTGTCTTTTATCGAAAGAGAGAGCATTCTTAGAAAGAATTTATTTAATACTCTAAGCTTTGCAAAAGAAAATGTTCCATATTATAGAGACTTATTCAAAAAAGTTTCATTTTGCCCTGAAAGTATCAATAAAGATATCAAGTATTTAAACGATGTTCCGTTTTTAACTAAAGATATAATCAGAGAGCAAGGGCCGCGACTTTTATCTAACCCTCTAGAGCAGATTAGACACCACGTTTGTAAAACAGGCGGTTCTACAGGTTTGTCATGTTTTATATACTATGATCAATATGCGGCAGACTATTCTTCAGCAGTAACGCTCTTTTCGAGAGCTAGTATTGGCAACACAAAATCTAAATCTGAATTACACTTTGCTTGTAGGTTTCTCGGTGAAGAGCAGCCTGACTGGCCAAATAGGGAGGATTTCAAGTGTTTTGCAATGAACCGAAGCAATATTTTCTTTTCTTCGCTAGACGAAATTGGCTTAGACGAAATTATTCGAACTTTGAAGAATAGAAGGCCGCACTTAATCCACGCGCACCCCTCAACTATATATTCTTTAGCTTGCTACATTGAAAGAAAACACAAGAGTATGCACCTTTTCGATGTATTTGAATCTAGTGGTGAACTACTAGAAGATTATATGCGAGATAAAATTCAGAAAGTTTTATGCTGTAAAGTGATCAATAGGTATGGGCTGGCTGAATTAGGGGTGATGGCTTATCAGTTTGAGGGGCGCTCTGATATGTTTGTTTATGATTCCGAGGGATACCCTGAAAGTTTTAGGCACGACAATAACCGAAATGAGCTTGTATTTACAGGTTTTCGTAATAGATTAATGCCTTTAATTAGGTATAGGACGGGAGATCTTGCTACCGTAGAAAAGAGGCCTGATGGTTTTTATTTGGCTAATGTAACCGGGCGCATTCACGATGTAGTTATACTTAATGGTAAAGAGTTTCCAACTCATCATATTCAGGATGTTTTAGATCATAGAGTTGGTGGAATTCAAGAGTTTCAGATCGATACGCGAAGCGCAAAACCAATTCTTCGATTAGTGCTGGAATTGACAGCTAACCGAGATGAAACCAAAGCTAAAATAGAGCATTATTGGCCAAACGCTTTTGATATTCAGTTTGTAGGCCATGATGACTTTATTCGTGTCGGACATCGCTCCAAATTCAGACATGTGGTTGATAGATGATAGGTGTAAAAAATACAGGCTCTAACGCCTTTAAATATGTAGTGAGTGCCTTGGTGCGCTCATTCACTAATTCCCAAGTAGTTGAGATCGATAAGCTTACTGATGAGCTTGGAGTGTTAGTACTAATCTCTCCGGACAATGGAGAGCTTAAGGAGGCAATGGCTACTAACAATATTCAGAAGATTGTCGTGTTTGGTACCTTACCCGAGGAATATTCAACTAAACTTGGCTTTGAATATAGATCTTGGCCAAGTGGTAATTGGCCAGATGCACCTACAGCAGAGACATACCAATATTCTGAAAGTCCAGCTAAAATAAACTACGTAAAGAATATAGATACCAATTTTTCGCCTATTGAAAGCAGAGCAATGGAACGCTTTGACTTTACAGACGAGTGGAATAATTTAGGTTTTGGTGCAGTTCGTCATCGAGGCGATATATGGTCACTATCTGCTCCTATCCATTTTGATAGTCAATATACAGTCGCAAATGTAGATGATGGGGGGGCAACTATCTGCACATACAGCGCATTAGTAGATTGTAGTGATAAATCTATATTGTGGTTCAATAGAGAAGTTGGTCCTCTGGACTCGTAT
Source organism: Vibrio tubiashii (assembly GCF_028551255.1). NCBI lineage: Bacteria > Pseudomonadati > Pseudomonadota > Gammaproteobacteria > Vibrionales > Vibrionaceae > Vibrio > Vibrio tubiashii. The sequence continues at coordinate 140,363 of NZ_CP117029.1, forward strand.
GAGTGGCAGCTTGTAGAGATTTTTTTGTCATCCTATAAAGCATCGGCATTAATTTGCTATCCAGCGTTGCTAGAACTGCCTCAAGGGCATGATGCTGTGGTGACTATGCGGTTAGATTGTGATGAAGATATTGAGTCCAGTCGGGATCTTTGGAATGCTTATTGCGAAGAAAAGATCCCATTTTCACTCGCGGTTCATACAAGTAATTTGAATGACACAAGACACTTCGCCTTAATGCAAGAAGTTCAGCAAGGCGGAGGCGCGATCCTATCTCATACCGCCACCCACGCTCCTAACTGGGGAGGGACATATGAGAGTGCATTATCGGAAGCAAAAGTTTCCGCTCAGCTAATCGAAAATGTAATCAAAGAACCAGTTCAGTATGCTGTATCTCCATTCCATCATACTCCAATATATGCGCTTCAGGCTCTGAGCGATGCTGGCTATCTTGGATGTATTGGAGGGATTATTAAGAATGACCCAGAGTTTCTCACTTTTAATGGTGGGAACTTACCAGATCTTCCAAATACTTTTATTGCCCATTCTCAACAAGTGATGTTGCATGGAGATTGCCTTTTAAAGGATGGTGGAGACCCCATTAGAATATACAAAGAAGCATTCGATCTTGCTAAAAGCAGTTACACCATGTTTGGATATCTTGATCACCCTTTTTCAGAAAGATATCAATATGGGTGGGCTAGTGAAGAGCAGCGCGTGAAAGTCCATATTAAGTTAATAGAATACATACGAATGAACTCTACTTCACCTTGTTTTTTAAACGAAGTTCAAGCGATGGAATTCATTCAAGATAAAGCTAAAACTCTTGTGAGCACTCGAAATAATGAGCCTGTTATATATCTTGAGGCCGGGTACCATAAGGTTAGCCCTCTAGTACCAAAGTTATTGTATAAAGGAATTGTAAAAGAGGTCGCTTTTAGTGAAAGCTAGTGAAACCACAATAATACTTTTTTCTACTGCAGACTGGAGTGAACCATACTGGACTAACAAGCAGCATATGGCGCAGACTTTGACCTCTCTTGGTTATTCAGTAGTCTATGTGGAGAGTGTAGGTATACGCTCTCCAAAACTCAATAGCTCCAAAGATATAAAGCGCATCGTTAATCGAGTTGTTAGTGGGCTCAAGACAGTTTTTTTCGGAGGGAAGAGAGAGAAAGGCAACTTTGCTGTTTTATCGCCACTGGTTATTCCTAACCCTAACAACCATCAATTTCTTTCAAAGGTGAATAACACTCTTTTATCCTTTTTGGTCAATCGTGAAGTCAAGGCGTTTAAATTACCCAATATAATAACATGGACATATCATCCTTATATTCTAGATTTGTTAGAAACATTTGATAGTCAAAAAGTTATTTATCATTGTGTTGATGATCTGTCTCAAATTCCTGGGATTGATGAACTAAGCTTTAAGCAGCAAGAGGAACGCTTTCTTCCGGTTTGTGATACGGTATTTGTTACCACTAGAGCCTTAGAGGAAAGGTGTTCAGTATATAACAACTCAGTTCACTACCACGGGAACGTTGTAGATTTTAACCATTTTGCGTATCCAAAAAAAATATCTAATCCAATGCTAGAGTCAATTTCAAGTAACTCAAAGCGTAAGGTTGTATACCATGGCGTTTTATCTGACTTTAAAGTCGACTTTTCTCTATTTTATGATATAGCGCTTAATGCTCCTGAGTATGATTTTTATATCATTGGGCAAGAAAGGGAAGGGCAACGGAATCGTACGCTTCAAAGCATAGCATCATTATCTAATGTTCATCATATTGGATATGTATCTTATGAAGAGCTACCTTCATTCTTGAGCCATATGGACGTGGCTTTACTACCATCACAAATCAATGAATACACGCACTCAATGTTTCCGATGAAATTTTATGAGTATGTTGCAGCAAGGCTTCCAGTGATATCTACTCCACTGGGGTTTACTGAATATACTAAAAATGAAGCTTTAAGTGTTGCTTCCACTGCAAGTGATTTTACTATATTGATTGAACAGCATATTAAAAATGGGAAGCTTGACCAAGTTGTTTCTGAGAGTATTGTCGGTGAGAATACATGGTTAGGTAGGACGAATAAAATGCTAAGTGTTTTGAGGGAAGAGTAAGATGAAAGTTCTCTTTATTACATACCCAATGGCATTTCACACCCCCGGAGGTGGAGAAATTCAGTTATTGGCTTATAAAAGAACGCTAGAAAAAAAAGGTATTCAGGTCGATTTGTTTAATCCATGGGAGCCCAATTTCTTAGATTATGATGTCGTGCATTACTTTTCGTGTGTCGGTGGCTCAATTCATATTTGTAACTTTATAAAAACGCTGGGTATTCCTCTTGTTATTACATCTAGCCTTTGGGTTACAGAGGAAAGTAAACACTTATATCCAGTGGATGAAATTCGACATCAACTTTCTATGGCAGATGCTATTGTCACAAATTCAGATGCAGAGAGCGATGAGTTATCAAATGTATTGGATTTAGAGAGGGCTAAATTCAAGACAGTGTATAATGGGATAGATGATGTTTTTTTTGAGGAAGTCGATGGGAGCCTATTCAAAGATAAGTTTGATATTCAAGATGATTTTGTATTGAACGTAGGAAATATTGAGTCGAGAAAAAATCAGCTTAATCTCGTCAAAGCAATGCATCGAATACCGAATATAAAACTAGTGTTGATAGGGCATGTTAGAGACTCTGGTTATTTCGAGCTTGTAAAGAGCAGCGCGCTTCCGAGTCAGCTTATTTATCTTGGCCCACTTGAGTCTGATTCAGAGTTATTAAGAGCGGCTTACAAAGCCGCTTCAGTTTTTTGTTTGCCAAGTACATTGGAAACGCCAGGGCTTGCAGCACTAGAAGCCATGTCTTTAAGCTGCCCGTCCAGTGTTACCAAGATTGGTGCGACAAGAGAATATTTTGGGGAAAACATAGCTAATATAGACCCTAATGATATTGCTAGTATTAGTGATTCTATAATTAATCGTTTGAATATTGGTAATAACGAATGTGTCTCCGTCGAAAAATTTAGGTGGGATACGGTTGTAGATGACCTTATAGAAGTTTATAAGAGTGTTTTATGAAAAAAGAATTAACGAATGAAGAATTGAAAGAGGCTTTACAAGCTGGTTTTACCCAGGCTCAGGGAGTGAAAGGTTGGAATGTAGACTATGTACCAAAGGCTGAAGAAAAATTCTCACATGAAGAAATGGATGTAAAAGCCATTGCGTATTATTTACCGCAGTTTCACCCTATTGAAGAGAATAATAAATGGTGGGGGAAGGGTTTTACTGAGTGGACTAATGTTACAAAAGCGGTTCCCCAGTTTCTAGGCCACTATCAGCCGCGACTACCAGGAGAGTTTGGTTTCTATGACCTGAGGTTAGCTGATAATATTCGCGAGCAAGCAAAATTGGCAAGACACTATGGCATATATGGGTTCTGTATACATCATTATTGGTTTGATGGTCATAGGTTGTTGGAAACCCCCGTGAATCTTCTTCTAGAAAACAAAGACATTGATATCAATTTTTGTCTCTGTTGGGCAAATGAGAACTGGTCACGTCGTTGGGATGGATTGGATAATGATGTGCTTATTAGCCAAAATCATAGCGATGATGATGATATCGCCTTTATAGAATCGCTCTTTGAAGCGTTCAGAGACCCTAGGTATATTAGAGTTGAAAACAAGCCTGTCCTAGTTTTGTATAGAGCTACTTTGTTGCCAGATGCGAAGAAAACTGTAGAGCGATGGAGAGAAAGAGCGCTTGCTGAAGGTTTTGATGGAATTTATGTTGTAGCGGCTAAGTCGTTTGATATTGAGTCACCTGTAGAATTTGGTTGTGATGCTGCTGTTGAATTTCCTCCACATAAACTCAACCCTAAGATAGTTACGGAAGAACAAGTAATCTTGAATCCTGACTATGAAGGTACTGTATATTGTTATAAAGACGCCGTTAAAAATGCGAAGGCACTAGAACAAGGAAATTATACTAACTTTCGCTGTGTAATGCCTTCTTGGGATAATGAAGCAAGAAAGCCAGGAAAAGGTGTGTCTTTTGTCAATAATACTCCAGAAGAATACGAGGGTTGGTTGGATTTTGCTTGTAAAGAAGCTCAGAAGAATGGAAATGAAGAAAAATTTGTTTTTATTAATGCTTGGAATGAGTGGGCAGAAGGGACGCACTTAGAGCCTTGTAGACGACATGGTTACAGGCATCTTCACATCACAGCGAATACTATTAGGAATAATACCAGTTACCACGATTTCGTAAATAGTGTGAGTGAATTAAATAGTAGCTTTGTTCAGAAGAGTGAGTATGCTCTAATAGTTCATCTATATTATGAAGAATTACTAGAAGAGATAATTGGTAAGGTAAACGAAAATAAAGTTAAACCGGATTTATTTATTACTTTACCAAAATGGACTAAAAAAGCTACGCTGGAAAAAATTCATGAATCAAAGCTTAATTGTTACATACTGCCAGTTGATAATAGAGGTAGGGATATCAAGCCCTTTTTAGAGGCTTACTCTTTAATTCGTGACAAGTTTAACTACAAGGCTTGTTGTAAATTGCATACAAAAAAATCTCTGCATCGTGTTGATGGCGATACATGGAGAAGCAACCTATATTCAACACTTCTAAATTTTGATCAGATGTCTGAACAATTTGCTTCGAATGATAATTTGAAGTTTGCTGCGCCTAGTGATTCTATTCTCGACCTTTCGGTAGAGGCATATAATCTTGGGAATCGAGTTTGGCTTGAAAAGGTATTGTTAGCTTTAGGTTATGAGCAGTACTTAGATAATTATGCTTTTGATTTTTGTGCAGGCTCAATGTTTTGGTTTAAGCCGAGTTCATTAGTTTCTTTGAATAATTTAGAGAAATTTTACGATAGTTTTGAGCCAGAACTCGGACAATTAGACGGCACTTTGGCTCATTCTTTAGAGCGCTTATTCCTTTTAATTGCCACAAAATCAGATAAAGACCAGTTGCTTTTATTGGAAGCTAGCGAAACTTATATTGAACAGTTAGGTTGACTTATAAACTCTGGGTCATGTAAATGATCCAGTTATAATTATTAGGTATCTTATGCAAAGTATTCTTAATTATAAATCTGATGATGGTAAATTGCCTATTCCTGAATTTATGCGTTTTCTTGTCAAGTTTAGAGCGGATCTAAGGATTTACGATGATATGACCCTTGAGGATAGGCTTTGCTTATTATTTTGGTGGCAAGTTTATGGCAGTCATCTATATTCAAGTGTCGAGTGGAATATAGACGACGACTCAGATTTTATCAATTATATTAGATCGTTACGTGCAGGAGAGCTTATAGGAAAGTATCCTAAATTGGTCTTAGCTTGGATGAGATTCCCCTCTAACGGTGGGTTGTTGGTGTCAAAGGAGTCTGAGTTATTTGAAAGTCTTGTTGAAGATTCAACAGGGGTCCCTTGCTTTTTTTCTCTTATTTTTAAATTCAGACCCGACTTGGTGACATTGTCTAGCAATGACTTTAATTCAAAGTGCTCGTTACTTCGCTGGTGGTTTGACTATGGAGTATCTGAATACGTAAGAATGAAAGATGCTGTAAATTCGAAGCAAATATTTGGAATGTTTGATCTTGAAGAACCGTTCAATGAGCTGTCACTTCTTAAACTTGTTTACTCTCAACGAGATGATCTGAAAGAGGCTTTCCCAGACTATAATCTAAATTACACCTCTTTATTAAACTGGTGGAAAGAATACGGTGTTCGTGAATATAAAGTAGTTATCGACTTACTTAACGCCACATCAATCGAGACGGAAAAAACACTAAAGAGTAATGGTGTAAATGTTATAGGGTTTCATAAAGGTGTACTTGGTTTGGGTGAGGATGCTAGATTATCTTGCGCCGCGATACGTGATTCCGGTCGTCAAGTCGCAGCAATTACACCTCCTATTGCCGGACCAAGTAGTATTTTGGATTTAGCTCCAGAGTATATTGATACTAACCATAAATTATTCGATGTTAGTTTGTTTTGCCTCCCTCCTACTGAGATGTTCAGATTGGCTATAGAGGGAGGAAGTGAGTTATTACGTGGAAATGATTACAAAATAGGATTTTGGCCGTGGGAATTACCCGTATGGCCGAAAGATATGGAGTTGATATCTGATTTTGTAGACGAGGTGTGGGCTCAAAGTGAATATGTAAAGAGCTGTTTTGAAAGAATCGAAGGCTTGAAAGTTAAGAAAATGCCTATGGTTGTAGAGGTCCCCAAACCATCCCCACAAGCTTTATGTAGAGATAAATACAAGATTCACGATGATGCTTTTGTTTGCTTTATTATGTTTGATGGAAATTCTTGGCTTACTAGGAAAAACCCTGTAGCGGCAGTAAAGGCATATATTAATGCATTCGTTAGTGATGACTTAGAGAGTAAAACTAAGTTAGTCATAAAAACAATGAACTTGAATCATGATGATGTGAATTGGTTAGAAGTAATAAAACTAATTTCCGGGCGAAATGATGTGATCATCATTGATGAAGTCATGAGTAGACAGGAAACTGTTAATTTAATTAATGCGTGCGATTGCTATATATCATTACACCGTAGTGAAGGTTTTGGACGAATCATCGCTGAAGCAATGTTGCTTGGGAAATCTGTTGTAGTAAGTGACTTTTCTGGCAGTCAAGATTTTTGTAATGAAAATAATAGTTACTTAGTTGAAGGGAAATTAGTCGGCTTGAAAAGGGGAGACTATATCTTCGATGAAGGGCAATTTTGGTTTGATGCAAGTATAGATTCAGCGATTGAGCAACTAAGAATTGTTCATTCCGATGCTATATTACGTGAGAGAAAAGTTAAAGCAGCAAAAGAGTTTATCCAGAAAAAATACTCTTACAATAGTGCAGCTTCTTTTATTCACAATCGCCTTGATACTTTGTCAGAGGATCGTTAGGTATTCATGAAGTTACTCATATATGCTCCAGATATACACAAATTTGACGCTGTAGGTGAGCACTGTATTAGTTTGTTTAAGCTTTTCAAAAGTAATGGGGTTAATGTTTCTATTTTTTCAAAAAATAGTAGTTATGACTGTGGTGATATAGAGGTTTTACATAGCGATAATATGAAGAGCCACTGTTCTGATGAGTCTGTTATTATTTTTGCATATTCCATTTATGACAGCTTTTTAGATGAAATTATTCGTTTTGATGGTAAGAAGATCTGTTATTTTCACAATATAACAGATCCTCTAGTTGTCAAGGATTTAGACCCTAAAACAAAAGATCTATGTAAAAAAGGGTTTGAACAATTAGGTAGATTAACTGATGTTGACTACATCGTTTGTAATTCTAAATTTACCCTTTCCTTAGTTAAAAAGTTTAATAAGCATGTATCTGTATCTCCTCCCTTAGGTCCCGATTTTCTGAGTGAGTTAGATAGCGTTGAAATTCGGCCTGTAAATGATAAGGTCAAACTCGTCTATATTGGTCGAGTTTCTCCCCATAAAAACCTAGAGTGCTTATTAGATATATTAGTAACTCTCAAAGTTAACTATAAAATGAACGCTAGTTTAGAGATATATGGAGATACAATAAACCAAGAATACTTCGAAAAAATAATCAACCTTGCATATGAAAAGGGAATTATTAATGATGTCGCTTTTTTTGGGAAGGTTAGACGTCAGTTTATAACGGATGCAATTGACTGTTCGGATTTTATAGTGACTTCTAGTTTACATGAAGGCTTTTGTCTACCAATGTTGGAGGCTATGTATGCTCACAGAATTCCATTAACCATTTCAGGTACTGCGGCTGAGGAGGTAGTTGGAGATGAGCGCTTGGTGTTCTCTGGTGCAGAGAGAGCCGCAGATATCATTTATACGCTTTCGCACAACAATGATTTGAGAACAAGTATTATTCTCGAGCTAAAGGAACGGGCAAAGAGAATTATTTCTAATACTTCATCGCAATTTTGGGATTCGATCTTAGAAAGAATTTAACCATGTTATAGACGAAGCAAGTAGACAGTAGATTAGTAAACAGCGTATTACAAATATGTTTGCTTTCAATCATACACTATTAATTTAACGTTGCCGAAAAATTGTAGGTTCATTTCTTAACTGTCTAAACCTATGATTTTTAGTTGAATGGCTAGATAGGAGATTTATTATGTTAGTTCCCGTCATTATGGCTGGTGGTACTGGGAGTCGCTTGTGGCCGCTATCGCGTGACCTTTACCCTAAGCAATTTTTAAAGATTGCGGGTGAGCAATCAATGCTTCAACAGACTTGTGCCCGTTTGCAAGGTCTTGAACATCACCCCACACTATTAATTTGTAACGAAGAGCATCGTTTTATCGCAGCGGAGCAGATGCGCTCGGGTGGATTCAATCACTCTGGTATTATTCTGGAGCCCGTAGGTCGCAATACAGCACCTGCGATTGCTCTCGCCGCACTTCAGGCATTGAAGCAGGCGGAGCAAAGCGGTTGTAGCACTGAGCCTTTACTATTAGTTTTGGCTGCAGATCATCTGATAGAAGATAGATTGGCTTTTCAATCCGCAGTTAACACGGCAATGCCATTTGCGGAATCTAATCAATTAGTGACTTTTGGCATAGTACCAACAGTGGCTGAAACAGGGTATGGCTATATAAAGCGTGGTGCATCACACGGTGAATCAGCGTTCAAGGTTGACAGCTTCGTCGAAAAACCAGATTTGTCTACGGCAGAAGCTTACTTGGATTCGGGCGAGTATTATTGGAATAGTGGTATGTTTATGTTCAAAGCGACGCGATATATTGCAGAACTTGAAAAGCATAATCCAGCTATGCTTAAGGCTTGTGAAAAAGCAATGGCCGAAACACAACCCGACTTGGATTTTATCCGCGTTGATAAAGAAGCCTTTTCTGCATGTCCCTCAGATTCAGTTGATTATGCAGTGATGGAACCAGTATGCGCTTCCAATGATTCGGGTAGATTGGTAGTAATTCCTATGGATGCCGGTTGGAGCGATGTAGGTTCGTGGTCGGCATTATGGGATGTATCTGATAAAGACGAGCAAAACAACGTACACAAAGGTGATGTTTTAGCAGTTAATTCAAACAATAATTATGTACAATCAGAAAATAAGCTTGTTGCTACAGTTGGCGTGAGTAATTTAGTTGTAGTTGAAACAAAAGATGCAATATTGGTTGCGGATAAATCACAGGTGCAGGAAGTTAAAGCAATAGTTCAGCAGCTTAAAATCGCCGATCGTAGTGAGTATAGAATTCACCGCGAAGTTTATCGCCCTTGGGGAAAATATGATTCAATTGACTTTGGCTCGCGTGACCAAGTTAAGCGGATTACTGTCAATCCGGGTCAAAAACTGTCTATTCAGAAACATTACCATCGAGCTGAACATTGGATTGTTGTATCTGGAACTGCCCGCGTGACTAATGGCGACGAAGTACTTTTGGTTACTGAAGATCAATCAACGTACATCCCTTTGGGTACTATTCATGCTCTTGAAAATCCAGGGAAAATACCTTTGGAAATGATCGAAGTTCAGACAGGGTCTTATCTCGGTGAAGATGATATAGTGAGATTCGAAGATCGTTATGGGAGAGTTGATTAATGTTAACTAGCTCCCAAGTAATTGAAGATAGTGGCGTTGTCTTTGGCACTAGTGGCGCACGTGGTTTAGTCGAACAGTTTACTCCAGACGTGTGTGGTGCTTTTACCCATGCATTTATACAAACTATGCAAGGACAGGTTAAATTTCGCTCCGTTGCAATCGGTATTGATAACCGACCAAGCAGCCCCTTGATGGCTCAAGCCTGCATTAAAGCTCTAAGTCAGTTAGGTATAGAGGCGGACTATTATGGGGTTGTTCCTACCCCAGCATTAGCGTATGTAGCTATGCAAGATAATATTCCTTGCATAATGGTTACGGGAAGTCATATTCCGTTTGAACGCAATGGTCTAAAATTTTATCGACCAGATGGAGAGATTAGCAAAGCTGATGAACAAGCTATTGTTACTGCTAACGCGCAGTTCGCTCCATTAGATGATTTGCCACAGTTAGTCGTGAACCCAAATGCTGCTAACAAGTATATTGAACGCTATACAAACTTATTTAGTGATGATCTTCTAAGAGGTAAACGCATAGGGATATACGAGCATTCAAGTGCGGGTAGAGATTTGTATGCCACTTTATTTGCTAGCCTTGGTGCTAATGTTATATCGCTAGAACGTAGTGATGAATTTGTACCGATTGATACTGAAGCAGTATCTGAAACTGATAAAGGTAAAGCAAAAAACTGGTCAAAGCAATATAACTTAGATGCTATTTTTTCAACCGATGGAGATGGAGACCGCCCATTGGTTGCCGATGAACATGGAGAATGGTTACGTGGCGATATTCTAGGTTTACTGTGTTCACAAGTAATTGGTATTGAAGCTATCGTGGTTCCTGTTAGCTGCAATAGCATAATAGATGCTGGTGTCGGGTTTAGTCGTGTAGAACGCACCAAGATTGGCTCTCCTTATGTCATAGCTGAATTTGAGGTGTTAAAGGGTTGTTACCAATCAGTTGCGGGCTTTGAGGCGAATGGCGGCTACCTGCTAGGCAGTGATGTCTTGATTAACAACAATACGCTAAAGGCCTTACCAACACGGGATGCGGTGCTACCGGCTTTGATATTAATGTCAGCAGCAAAGGATAAGGGAATTTCACAATTGGTCAGCGCATTACCTAATCGCGTGACATATAGTGATCGGATTCAAAACTTTGCAACCGAGCGAAGTCAACGCATTATAAATCAAGGTATAGAGGATCCTCGGAGATTGCTAGATCAATTGGGCTTTAGGGATTTTGATGTTTTCCACGTGAACACAACTGACGGATTGCGCATAACATCATCAGATGACAGTATTATCCACCTTCGTGCTTCGGGTAATGCGCCAGAGCTTCGCTGCTATGCTGAAGCTGATAGCCTAGATAAAGCGCGCATGTATGTAGACACGAGTCTGCAAAAAATCTGCGATATAGAGCGTTAAGTATACGATAGAAGGAAGTTTAAGCGTCCATGTAGACCTAAATTTACATGGACCTATTTATAATGAGCGGTTAATGCTCAATCCCACCTTCCATTTAGCTGCAGTGTATGTGAACCTCTGTTGTTCGAAGTTTTTCTACCTCTATTCTTTAGTAAGCATTCTCTAGTTATCACAAACTACGAAATTTGCTAAAACACCATTCTTTAAACTCCTCGTGATTATATGAGTTGTGGGTCATATTAGTAGAACAATGCTCTAAGAAGCTCATCTAGTACAAAAATTTACCCCTATCCTTAGCTCAAATAGCCTCTTTCACTGTAGTGCTTGACTATATTCTTTGGTGAGAAAATGTTAGATTATGCACACCATATTGTACCGTTAAAGGGATAGTCGCTTTCATCCTCCTTTAACAAAATAAATTTCTCTGCCAGCCTTAAAAGATCAAAATGTATATTGAGAATAAACTAAAGGTTTTACACGTTTACAGAACGTACTTCCCTGATCCTCCCGGAGGTCTTCAGGAAGCGATTAAGCAAATATGTTTAAGTGTGCTACCTCTGGGTGTAGAGTCAAAGGTCTTCACACTCTCTCCTAAGCCCTACCCTAGTTCAGTTCATTTAGATGAGGGGGAGGTTATACGAGAAAAGTCGCTCATTAGTGTTGCATCTTGTGATATTGGCGGCTGGCAAAGCTTTAAGAAATTTAGAGAATTAGTTGAATGGTGCGATATCGTACAGCTCCACTTTCCTTGGCCGTTTGTTGACCTATTAAACCTTGTGATACCTAAAGATAAGCCAACTATAATGACCTATCACTCTGATATTGTGCGTCAAAAAATCTTAGGCAATATTTATCGGCCTTTGATGCATAAAACATTAAGTAGTGTGGATCGTATTGTTGCGACATCTCAAAACTATGTTGATTCAAGTGCAGTTCTTAGCAGGGAAGAGTATAAAACTAAGATCGAAGTCGCTCCTTTATGCTTAAAGGATAATTCAACAGCGTTTACTTCGCAGTACCAAGACGAAACTCTTTCTAAGTTTGGGCTAAAGAAAAAAAACTATGTCTTAGCTCTGGGTGTACTTCGTTATTACAAAGGTTTTCATACTTTGGTTGAAGCGGCTGTAAATCTAGATACAACCGTTGTTATTGCAGGCTCTGGCCCTGAATCAAAATCGTTAATGTCTTTAGCAGAAAAGCTAAGTTTAACGAATGTAGTGTTTACGGGGCAGTTAGAAGAAGACGAAAAACATGTGCTCATCCAAAATTCGATTTTGTTAACATTACCTTCTCATCTGCGTTCAGAAGCGTTTGGTGTTGTACTTGTAGAAGCTTTGATGCACTCCAAGCCTCTGGTGACATGCGAAATAGGAACAGGAACATCCTATGTGAATCAACATGGAGAGACAGGGTTGGTTGTTGAGCCGGAAAATCCTGCTGCACTCAGTAAGGCGATTAATGATATCCTTGGAAATAGTGATATGCAGCTTGAATTTAGCCAAAATGCACGTAAACGATTTGATAGTACATTTTCGGATAAGGTAGTGTGTGATAAGTATATGAGAATATATAAATCATTGTTACGTTAATGAATATTTATCTATATATGCGTTATTGAAATATACGCTAGATTATATTTTTATTGATATGATTGTATAAGATACATTGAGGTTATGGGTTGGACTTGTATTGCCCAAGTATATATTACATATTAAACTGGTCCGCTTTTTTATAAATAGGTAATTAATATGAAAGATATTGTTGTTTTATTTTTGATTTATACTGATAAACATCTTAATGATGGTATGTCAGAAATAAATAAAATATTAGGCAGAATGTTTGGTTCTTTCAATGCCAATTATGTCATTATCGACAATGCTAATTCTATAGAAGAAAATTCTAATAATAACCAACACTTTATACATGGCGATAATTCTTGTTTTGACTTTTCTGGATGGGATAAAGGGTATAGTTTTGCTAAAGAACAAGGTCTGATAAAAAGTGATTCAATTATTTTATTTGCAAACGACACATTTTTTCAGAGGAACTATGCTGATGGTGAAAACTTCTTGGATGTCTTTGATTCTAATATTATTCAGGGCAAAGATTTAGACGAATCAGCTATTGGGTATTTAGATGATTTCCCTAAAATGGTCACACTCGATGGTATCGAATATGATTCGTGGATAAGAAGTAATATATTTTTCATTCCACAAAAAGTGATGAAAAAACTTGGAACAATGGTTTTTGATTTTCCAAAAACTAGAATATTCTCTGATGATATCAAAAAGTTTTGGAGTGATGACCCCTTAATATCAGATAATTGGAAGGCGTACATTTCTAGCTGGCTTTTTGGTGTGGAAGATGAACAATTCCCTGAATACAAGTTGAATTGGCTCAAATCTCGACCGTTAGATGAGAGTAACTGGTTGTTTTTTCAAAGCAAGGCAATGACGATCTTATCTGAACACTACCTGACCGCTCGACTTTTTGATATGAAAGTTCCTATTATAGATACAAACGTTTTTCCTAAGGATGACCTACGACATATAAAAGATTATTACAAGGCGCAGTGATTATGAATAGTGTTTTAATTACAGGGGCATTTCGAGGTCTTGGAAGGTCGTTGACACAAGTTTTTCTATCTAAAAACTACAAGGTCATTGCTTGTGGTAGAAGTAGGGATAATGAAATAAAACATGAAAATCTGACTTTCTTAGAATTGGATTTAACAGATAATGAATCTATTTCGAGAGCGACTGAGCTGATCGAGAGTAAAAGCATCAATGTTGATATTTTAATTAATAATGCAGGTGTTTATCTTGAGAAGGAGTATGAGGAAACTTCTCCAATTGATATCGATTTTGAGTTGATTGAGAAAAGCATGCAGGTTAATTTTTATGCGCCCATGAAATTAATGCAGTCCGTGTGCAAGGTAATGAAGGAAAATCGAATTGGTAAAGTTGTAAACGTTTCTTCTGCTTGGGGGTCATATAGTCTTTCAGAACAACTTGAAGACTATGGTAAATCATTTGCTTACAGAATTTCCAAGCAGTCTTTAAACTATACAACCTTATTGCTTGCTGATGAGTTGAAAGACTATGAATTGATCGATGTGGTAGCATTTTGCCCAGGGTGGATGCGCACTGATATGGGAGGTGAAGATGGTCCGAAAAATCCTTTAGAATCAGCACAAGAAATCTTTGAACTGGCAACCTCTCATGTTGGAAGTGGCAAATTTTATAAAGGAAAAGAAAAAATTGACTGGTAAAGTTAAGTACTCAATAATTGTGCCATGCTATAACGAAGAGCATTATATTTCCAATATTTTAAAGTCCTTAGAATTGACTAAATACGATGTCGATAAGTTTGAAGTTATTGTGTCGTTAAATAATTGTAAGGATAGAACTGAAGAGGTTGTCTGTAATTATAAGTCAACGTCTAAAATGAATATCAGAGTAGTGCATGAGCGTACACCAGGTGTTTCTTATGCAAGAAATTTTGGAGCCAAATGTGCGGTTGGCGATTATTATATTTTCCTTGATGCTGATAATATAGTCCAAAAGTCTTTCTTCAGAGATGTAGATGATTTTTCTTCGGACCCTAACTTTTCTGTTGCCACAATTAAAACTATGCCCGATAGAAATAGCCTAAGAGGTTTTTTCTTCTTTTTCTTGCTGGAGTGGATAAAGGTAACTTTTCAAAAACCTTTTGGGAAAAGTATTATACGAAAAGATATATTTGAAGAAATCAAAGGGTTTGATACAGATATTAAACTTGGAGAAAATATTGACGTTCTTTTGAAAGCTAAGAGGGCGAGTAAGCAGAATGGCGGAATATACCAACATTTAAGTAACTCTATATACTGCTCATTAAGACGATTTGATGAGCAAGGGTATACAAAGATTGCGTTACCTTGGTTGGTGGCCTATCTAGGGGTGAAAACATTAGACTACAAGACTTTCTCTGAGATCGAAAAAGTTGATGTTAAACGCCGTAAATGGATACTTGATTCGCTTCCCGTTAGATACTTTCACTCATATTTATTGTATCCAGTGTTAGAGAAATTAGAAAATCGTAGTATTTCATCGAAATTGAATTGTTTCTCAGAGTTTGAAGAAGCTTTAGGTGCGAGGCGTGATGAAATCGTAAAGCAAAAACTTTATACGGTCTTAAAAGAAGCAGGTGAACATGTTCCTTATTATAGGCGACTATTTAAGGAATATAACTTCAAAGCGGAGGATATTCTAAAGGATATACGGAATATCGAGAAGCTACCTTATTTAACGAAAGATATAGTTCAGCGAGAAGGCAAGAACCTTATCGATGTTAGATATCAGAGTAATACCTTACATAAACGAAAAACAAGTGGTTCTTCAGGTGTTTCGACGTCGATTTACTATTCTCAAGAGGCGCTAGATTGGAGTTCTGCTTCTCATTTATATGTGAGCTCTTGGTCCGGAAAAAAACCTCATATGAAGGAAATACATCTATCAACTAAGTTCCCTGAGTCATTGCCTCTTCAAGAACGAATTAGAGAGAACGTAAAATGTAAAGCTCTTAATCGTGCCAACATAACGACACATTCTTTTGATGATGTAGATATGGAGCACATACTCAGAAGAATAACAGAAGAGAACGCTTATAGTATTGAAGGCCACCCTTCTACATTATATGCTTTGGCTCTCTATATCAAAAATAAGAACTTATTGTTTTCCAAGCCACCGTTTGATGTATTTGTATCTACAGGTGAAGTTCTTGACAGTAAGAAACGCGATGTGATTAAAAAGTATATTGGTTGTAGTATATACAATCGATATGGTAATGCTGAATTTGGTGTTATTGCACATGAAAGAGAGTGCTGTAATCAGTCTTTGAAAGTCATAGATAACATGGTGCTTCCTGAGTTATACAGTAGTGAACGCGACAATAGCGAACATTCCTCTTTAGGAAAAAGTGAACTTGTCTTGAGCACCTTAACGAATAATGCGATGCCTCTTATTCGATACCGGACAGGTGATTTGGTTGAGAGTTTAGTTAAGAACGACAATGGTTACCTAATTACTAATATTGAAGGTAGAGTTCACGATTTGGTTAATATTGGAAGTAAAATATATCCTACTCATTATATTCAGGATCTCTTTGGCAGACTAGGTGATATTACCGAGTTTCAGATTGAAGCTGTTGATGATAGCAAGATCAATCTTTATATAGTGGCACCTAATGTTGATGAACATCAAACAATAAGGTCAAAAGTCGAAAAGTGGTGGAATGAGTCAGTAGAGGTTCATTTTGTTCAACTCCATCAACTAAAGAAATCAGGGTGGCGTGATAAATTTAGATACGTTATCAGGCAATAAAAAGTATAAACATATGCTCAAGGGTGTACTTTAGTCTAGGTTAGTGTTTTCTCTAGCAAGGAATTTAATGTAGAATCAAGGATGATTTTTGATTCATTATTATATTTGTTTACTATTTAAATTCTTTGTAAATTGACGATCATTATCCTCTGGCGTACTTGTTATCTTCCTAGCAAAAGGCTTATATCGAATTAAGTATGCATTATATGCAGGTGTTTCCCACTAGATCTTGAATTAGGTTTTTATTCCGAAGTACGTTGCTTCATGCGACTCGCTTTGATTTCTAGTTTAAGCACCGAGACGACACGCTATTTCTTTTGTGTGCCCCGTGTTATTTAAGTCAAATAACGATTAACTCTTGAAGAGTGATTTTTCAAAGTATAAAACAAGGCCGATTGTGAAGTTGGATTTATTTTTGCAAGCAACATGCTTCATTGACGATCATGCTGATAATAAGTGAATTTCGGCCTCGTTAAGTTGATTGTCACCGTACATTCATTTAGCGTTTGTAATATGCTGATAGAGTAAATTAGATATTTTTTTTGAAGCAGTACCATCACCATATGGGTTATGTGCTTCACTCATTGTAGTATATGTTTTTTGGTCTTCTAATAATAAAGATACATTTTCGACGATAGATTTTTTGCTCGTACCTACTAGTTTAACTGTTCCTGCTTTTACGGCTTCAGGTCTTTCGGTTGTATCGCGCATAACAAGTACTGGCTTACCTAATGAGGGGGCCTCTTCTTGAATGCCACCTGAGTCAGTTAGAATTATAGATGATTGAGTCATGAGATAAACAAAAGGGCGATAGTCTTGTGGCTCGATTAAGAACACATTCGCTATATCTCCCAAATGCTCCTTAACCACGGATTGGACATTGGGGTTCATATGCACAGGGTAAACAAAATGAACTGTTGGGTGTCTGTGAGCGAGTTGAGCAATAGCGGAGCAAATGTTAATAAACCCTATGCCAAAATTCTCTCTTCTATGTCCAGTGATAAGGACCATCTTTTCACTAACAATATTTGAAAATTTATCAGAAAGTAGTTTGTGTTCATCATCATTACTCTCAATGCTTTTTTTGGTCATTAGCAGTGCGTCAATAACAGTATTTCCTGTTATAAAGCATTGACTAGAATGTATATTTTCACGGATGAGGTTATCCTTAGCTTGCTTTGTTGGAGCAAAGTGAAGATCTGCTATTGCTCCGGTAATGCGCCTATTTCCTTCTTCTGGCCAGGGAGACAATAGGTTTCCTGTGCGTAAGCCAGCTTCGACATGAGCTATTTTGACCTGGTGATAGTATGCAGATAATGAGGCAGCGCTAGTAGTTGAGGTATCCCCATGTACTAGAACATAATCTGGACGAAAAGACTCAAATGTTTGCTCCAATCCTAAAACTATAGCGGAGGTTATTTGAGACAAACTTTGGTTAGTGCTCATTACATTCAGGTCGAAGTCTGGAGTAATATTAAAAAGATTCAGTACCTGATCTAGCATTTCTCGGTGCTGCCCAGTTACGCAAACTCTACTCTCAAAGCGTTTGTCGGCCTCAAGCTGCTTAATTACTGGAGCCATCTTTATTGCTTCGGGGCGCGTGCCGAAGATAGATAAGATTCTGATTTTTCTAAGATTAGTCATTTTATCGCTAGTATTGTTTTGCATACGTAAGCCTTAAGGTAGTGAGTGGTACGAGCTTTATATCAGGCTATTATCTGAACTTTGGCGTTAAAAAGTGTTGAATTAATCATTTCACTTGCTTTCAAACGATATCAAATAAAAATTCTCATTTATTAATTGATTCATATAAAGTCTATGTGATTGACTGGTAAGCGGTTTTAGTGCTAGGGAGTCTCAAGAGTAAGCAATTTTGTATTGCGTTATCTTGAAAGTCTCTATTGAGAGCTTAAAGAAAAATATTTATTACTTTTTATTTTGCATTTGGTCGATAGCCTAGCGGAGCTTTTAATAATATATGTTTTATCCGTTTCACATTAAACTCATGGCAACATTCATTGAGCTCAAATAAGAGCTCCTCCATTTGAGTCCAACTGAGTTTTGCTTCTCTCGCTGTCATGATCTTCTGATGGCCAGTTCCTTCAACATTGTCTCCAATCAATAGTTCTTCATAAAGCTTTTCTCCAGGCCTTAATCCAGTAAATTTGATCTCAATATCTTCCTCTTGATCACTTCCCTCACTGTAACTTCGCATTCCCATTAAGTGGATCATTCTTTTTGCCAAATCGAGGATTTTCACTGGTTCCCCCATATCTAGAACAAAGACTTGACCATTATGACCTAGAGCGCTTGCTTGAATAACTAGTTGAGCTGCTTCAGGTATAAGCATGAAGTATCGAATGATATCAGGGTGTGTAACTGTAACCGGCCCTCCACAGCGTATTTGTTTTTTAAATAGTGGGACTACTGAGCCAGATGAATCAAGGACATTTCCGAACCGAACCATAGTAAATGTCGTACCTGTTTGCTTATCAGCCAGCGCTTGTAATACTAATTCTGCCAACCGTTTACTGGCCCCCATTATATTAGTTGGTCTTACGGCCTTATCTGTCGAAACTAGCGTAAAGTTGTCGACGCCACTGGAAATTGCAGCATTCGCACACGCAAGGGTGCCAAATACATTGTTCCGAATCCCTTCTATGATATTATTCTCAACCAACGGTACGTGCTTATAGGCAGCTGCATGGTAGACAGTCTCAACTTGATGAGTTTGCATTAATTTAGTTAAGCGATTTTCTTTTTGCACAGAACCTAAGGCTGAAACTAGCTCGGTTTTTAGGTTGAGGTTGTTTTTGATTGCGTTGAGTTCATGATCAATTTTATACAAGTTGTATTCATTGAGTTCGAATAACACCAGCTTTCTAGGCTTCTGAATCAAGATTTGGCGACTTAGTTCTGAACCAATTGAGCCGCCAGCTCCAGTCACCATTACACACTTGTCAGAAATGTTTTTCTCTAATAGCTTTTTGTCTGGGTCAACTGGTGCGCGACCGAGCAAGTCAGCGACATCTAGGTCCTTAACGTCTGTCGGACTGCCTTTTCCTGCTGCAATATCTTCAACTGAAGGCACTGACTGAACTTCTATCGGCCAGTTAGATAGTTTCTCTACTAAGCGCAGGCGTCGACCTTTGTTAATGTTGTTGATGGCTAGTAGCAATTTGACAGGCTGGTACAGGGATTGTAACTGGGAAAACTCGTCAGGATGGAAAACGCGAATACCAAACATGACTTGACCTGATTTAGACTTGTCATCATCAAGCATTGCTACTGGATGATATTCATCCCCTTGTATCAGAGCATACGCTAGATCTCTTCCGGTCGCACCAGCACCGTAAATTAACACGTTTGGCTTTTGGCGTTTGTAATAGTGGTAATAGATACTTCTAACAAGGATGCGAGGTCCCCCTAGGGTCAAAATTGCTAGACCTGCATATATAAATGGAACGCTTCTAGGGATAAAAGAGTGAAAAAAGAACCCACTAAGAGCAAGTGTTAGAGCTGATAAGAATACACCCAAAAAGATGTGTCCAACAGCTGGTAACATCATATATCTAAGTACCGCTCTGTACATACCTAGCTTAATAAAGCTATAAATAGTAACGAAGAGTGTCACTAACAAGCTAAAAAACTCATCTAATCCAACTTGAAAACTAGCTGTTCCTAGCCTCAGTGCAATGGCAAGGTACAACGAAAAAATGACAGCGATGATGTCATAACCAATGCTGATTAATCGTTTGTTTTTTCTATTTGTGTTTAGAAGAAGCCTGATCGGAGTGAACATATGCGTAAATAAAACCAGTGAGTGATTATCTTATGTTATTGTCGCCCGTATTTTAGAAAGCTTTAATGTTAATAGCTAGAAGAAAGCTGTATCATTTTTCTAAAGTATGAATGCAGATGTGTGATAGGCGAAGAGAGTAGGTATTGAAACTATTAGTTACAGGTAGTTCGGGGTTTGTTGGAGGTAGACTTGTTGAGCGGTGCGTCAATAACCAATGGGGAGTATGCTCAGTCTCTAGAATTAGGCCTCGAGGTGACAACCTTCCAAACACTTTTATCGTAAATAACATTGATGGTGATACCGATTGGTCTGGTGCATTCGAAAATGTAAACTGTGTGGTCCACTGTGCAGCCCGAGTTCATAAGATGAATGAGTCTAAAATGGACGCTTTGGAAGCCTACAGAGAGATCAATACGGCAGGTACGCTGAACTTAGCTAAGCAAGCAGTTACAGCAGGGATAAAGCGTTTCGTCTATGTCAGTTCGATCAAAGTTAATGGTGAATTTACTAAACCAAAACAACCATTCAGCCCAAGTTTGACTTATTTACCAGATGATCCTTATGGTCTGAGTAAGTATGAAGCGGAAACTCAACTTCACCAGTTAGCTAAAGAAACTGGGCTGGAGGTTGTTATTATCCGCCCTCCGTTAGTCTATGGGCCGGGTGTGAAAGCTAACTTTCTCTCAATGATACGTTGGGTGGAGAAAGGTATTCCGTTGCCGCTGGGTTCAATATATAACCTTCGAAGTCTGGTGTATATTGATAACTTGGTCGATCTTATTTTGACGTGTTGCAGTCACCCCAAAGCTATTGGTGAGACTTTCTTAGTATCTGATGACAAGGATATATCTACCACTCAGTTGCTAAATGCAGTCTCTGTAGCGATGGGTAAAAGCTCCCGCTTGTTGCCTATTCCTATGTCTTTTATTAGTTTCTCAGCCAGTCTTATTGGTATGCCGGAGATATCGAAGCGACTATGTGGTAGCCTACAAGTAGATATTTCTCATACCAAGAATACGTTAACTTGGGCGCCTCCTGTTACTTTTGAAGAAGGTATCAAAAGAACAGTCCAAGCTTATTTAGATTCCAGATAGCTCGCAATCGTTCCTAGAATAACGAGCTTAGGGCTCTTTGCTTTTCTTCATCATTCAGAACAGAGAAGATCGAGCATTATTCAGAATCTCTGTTGAGTTTATTAAAAGGTTTTAAGTTGATTCGTGTAATAGATTTTTTTGCCGCTTTCTTTGGCTTACTTTTTCTGTGGCCTGTTTTTGTAGTGATTTGCGTGTTGGGTTACTTCGATACAGGGTCGCCTGTTTTTAGGCAAACTCGAGTGGGTCGAAATCAACAGCCTTTTACTCTTGTGAAATTCCGTACTATGCCAATCGAAACTAAGTCTGTAGCCACTCATCTGGTAGGTGCTAGTTCAGTGACAAAACTTGGAGGGTTTCTTCGCAAGACAAAGTTAGATGAGTTGCCTCAGTTGTGGAATGTGCTAATAGGAGAAATGAGTTTAGTTGGTCCTCGCCCATGCTTGTTCAATCAAGAAGAGTTGATTAAAGAGCGAGAAGGCCGAGGAGTATTTAAGGTGCGTCCTGGCATTACAGGGCTTGCTCAAGTGAATGAAATTGATATGTCCACTCCTCAGGTTCTTGCTGAATGGGATGAACAAATGATTAGAACATTAACGCTTAAAGGCTACTTTGCTTACATTTTGCAAACAGTATTAGGAAAAGGAGCAGGGGATCGTGTGTAGCAATAGGTATGCTCTCAAGTAGGTGAGTTGGCTCTATCCTCTTTGTGGATAAGGTGATGAAACGGTGAACTTAATCAAAAAAAATGCCGTGTATCTGTATATCGTTCAAGGTGCTCAGTACCTTGTGCCGCTAATTGTGCTGCCGTTGCTAGCTCGTGCTTTAGGAACTGAAGGGGTGGGGTTAGTTTCCGTAGCCTTGTCTGTCTGTGCTCTAACGTTTGTCGTTACCGATTTTGGTTTTTCAATCTCATCTCCTGCTTTGATTGCTCAAAATAAGAAACTTTCTGGTTGGATAGATTGCTATCTTGGCTCGGTACTATTTATAAAGCTATTTCTGCTGACTGTATTGATTTTAGTTTTGCTTATAGTGGGTATGGCATACACTGATTTTGCAGTTGAATCCCCTTTAATATTTTGGTCGGTTATTCTGACTATTTGTCTCCAAGGTTTACAGTTTCAATGGCTTTTTCATGGGCTGGAGAAAATGTACTGTATTGTACTAAGTGTTGGAAGTTCCAAGTTTGTTTATTTGATTTTGGTTATTCTGTTTGTACGTCAACCAGGAGATGAAGGTAAGGTTCTTCTATTCTTCAGTTTTAGTCAGTGTGTGGCTTTGGCGCTAGGTGTCTTTCTACTTTATAAAGCAGGGTTTAAAGTAAAGTTTCCGACAGTTCATCAGTTAATACAGACACTCAAACTATCAGTCCCATTTTTTATGTCTAGAGGCGCAGTTAGCTTGTACACTAGCACTAACCCAATTGTTGTGGGTAGCTTCTCTGGATATCATCAAGCCGCCATATACACTAGTGCAGAGAAACTGTATCAAGCGATTCTCTCAATCTCTGGACCAATTACTCAGGCTCTATTTCCCCACCTAGCGCGAACGCGAGAAGATGAATTACTGATCAGGTTTTTATTGGGGGCATTGCCATTAGTAACGATAAGTGCTCTCAGTATAGGTTACTTTTCTGAGGAAATAATCGAGACTGTATTTGGTGAAGCTTTTATTGAAGCAGAGAAACTACTGAGAGTATTTGCGCTTACGTCTGTAGTTAGCTTTATAGCTGTTAACTTTGGTTACCCTGCGTACTCGACGATCAATCGCTTAGATATGGTTAATAGAAGTGTCTTTATTGGAGGCGGCTTTCAGGTACTTTTGTTGGGCGGGCTATTTATTTTTAACGCTATCAGCGCCATTAGTATCGCGCTTTCTTTTTTGGCTGTTGAAGTGCTGGTAATGCTTTATCGACTGTACTTTTTTTTCAGGTTGAGGGGGCAACATAGTGTTTAAAGTCATTCGCATTATCTTGGCGTTAGCAGACTTATTTTTCAGGAGGAATAGAAAACGAGTTGCTATTCCTTGTATCAATGATGACGAGTGGCAAGGAAACTGCGCTTTCTTGTATCAGCACCTGTTGAAGTATCAAGACAATTGGGGTATTGAAATTGTTGTGTTGTCTGGGCGGTATTCTAAGCTAAAAAACAATGCTGATATTGGTGATAATATTTATTCGCTCTATTCTT
The DNA here is from genome assembly GCF_028551255.1 of Vibrio tubiashii. Classification (NCBI taxonomy): domain Bacteria; kingdom Pseudomonadati; phylum Pseudomonadota; class Gammaproteobacteria; order Vibrionales; family Vibrionaceae; genus Vibrio; species Vibrio tubiashii. The sequence continues at coordinate 163,847 of NZ_CP117029.1, forward strand.
TTCGTGGGCTTGTTTACCTGTTCACATCAGGAGTGGTCATTTACCATCATGGACCATTAGCAGGTCGGGTCCCGATACTACCTTGGCGTCGTATTAGCTTTCACATTAATCACGGAGTTCACTATAAGAAAGTTGAATTAGCGTTGGATTCTAAGCCTAAACGTTTAGAACTTTCTTCTTTTGTAAAAACAAAATGGTTTAGTCCTTATCATTCGGTCTCATCTCATATAGATGCTCTATCATGTTGCACCTACTACCATACAAAACTGAAAGATATTTTTGTTACAGGTATTCCTCGAAATGATGCCTTCTTTCAGGGTGAGTCTGCAAATTTCCCAAGTACGCTTAGAAGTGATCTTATTAAGCTTGACGAAATATCACAAGGAAAGAAAATAATAGCATACGCTCCCACGTGGAGAAGCAATGGTGGCGGATATGATTTTTCCGGTGAAGAACTAAAAAAGCTAGTTGGTCTATTGGAGTCAAAAAACGCTATTTTGTGTTATGCGGGCCATCCATATTTGAAGTGTAGAAAGGTGCCAAGTAGTGAAGGTTTTGTTGATTTTAATTTTAATTTCAACGATATACAGTCTTTGCTTGTCAGGGCTGACTTACTGATTACAGATTATTCAAGCGTATGGATAGATTTTCTCTTAAGGGGGAAGCCTGTGGTGAGTTTTCAATTTGATAGAGCTACTTATCGAGATGAACGTGGCTTTCTATTTGACACCGACACAATTTTTCCTGGAGATATAGTTGAAGACTTTTCAGAGTTACTTGAAGCAATAGAAAAAAATTTGGTTCAAGAAAAGATTGAACACCCTCAATATGCTTATGTTAAGCATATGTTCCATGAATTTGAAGATGGAGATAATTGTCAACGCGTTGCTACCGCTATTGCGAGTCTAGCGGGATGGGATAGATGAAAATATTATTGATGACTACAGGCTTAGGGCTGGGGGGAGCAGAGAGGCAGGTTTGTGATTTAGCTGACGAATTTGTGAGGCAGGGTTATCGCGTAATTGTAATATCACTTAATGATAGGTTAGAGATTCGGCCCAATTCTAAGATGGTAAAGTTGTATACTCTTTCAATGCAAAAGTCTCTACTAGGATTTCTTTCATCTTTATGCCGCGCGAGACAAGTGGTGATTGATTTTCAACCTGACGTTGTGCATAGCCATATGTACCATGCCAATATCTTTGCTCGTATCTTACGGTGTATTGTTAGTGTGCCTAGATTGATTTGTACGGTACATAGTTCCTATGAAGGTGGGTGGTTTAGGGGTTTCATCTATCGATTGACCGATAGATTGGCTTCTCAAAATACAATTGTTAGTGATTATGCCCGACATATTTTTATTGAATCACGAGCAATCCCAGCCAATCGATTAATAACACTGAGTAATGGCATTGATACTACAAGATTCAAATTTCGGCCTTACATCAGAAGTGAACTTAGGTCTAAGTTTGGCATTAGTGATGATGACATTCTTTTGTTGTCAGTTGGGCGACTGGAGGAAGTCAAAAATTATCCGGAACTGATTTCTGCAATAGATTTGCTGCTTAATCAAGAAAGAATAGCTAGCAGTATCAAGTTATTTGTTCTGGGCCAAGGAGCGATGTTGGGTGAGTTAGAGCGTCTAGTGAAAGAAAAAGCTTTGAATGAAAGAGTACAGTTTATCGGTGCAAGAAACAATATAGAGGAGTGGCTTTCAGCTTGTGATATGTTGATTCTGCCATCTTTATTTGAGGGTTTTGGTCTCGTTGCTCTTGAAGCACTTTCCTGTGAACGACCAGTTGTGTCCACTAAAAACATAGGTGTTAAAAATGAAGTTGAACGTTTTGGTACTATCTCATCGACACCCTATGCCCCTAAGCTCGCAGAGAGCATTCGAAAGGCGATTCAGAATATCGGGTGTTTCAATGGTCAGGAAGCTAGGCGCTTGATCGTAGAAAAATATTCAATCCAATATGTCGCATCTCGGTGGATAGATGTTTATTTGGGTGCCAAATGATAAAGGTCGCTTTCTTAATTACTAAATCTGAAGTTGGTGGTGCTCAGTCATGGATGGAGCAACTAACGAAATTGCTTGAGAAAGACATAGATCCAATCATTATCACAAACCAACCAGGTTGGCTCTCGACAGTTTTACCAAATAGTCTATTTTATTTTGTTCCTGAAATTGAGCGTAGAGTTTCATTAGTAGCACTTGTTAAGATTAGCCATATCTTGAGCCTGCATAGGGTGGAAACGGTGGTTGCTAGCTCTGCCAATGCGGGACTATATGCTCGGATATTATCACTAAGACAATCATATAAATGTGTTTACGTCTCTCATGGGTGGTCCTGTATTTATAATGGAGGCAAGCTCAAATGGATATATTCTGCTGTGGAATTTCTTTTATCTATGGCTTCAGATGTGGTTTGGTGCATTTCTAGCAGTGATTACTTAAAGGCTAAAAATATTATAAAAGTACCAGAGAGTAAGCTCAGGGTTGCACCGAATGCAGTGTTCCCATTAAAGGTAAACAGTTCAAAAGATCTGATAGACGCGAAAACATTACGCCTAGTATGCGTTGCACGACTATGCCCACCCAAAAGGTTTGATCTCCTGATTGATGCAGTGAGTCGACTATCAGACGTTGACCTGACCATTGTAGGTGGTGGTTCCGAATACAGAGAAATGGTTAGTCGGACTCAATCACCGAACATCTGTTTTCTTGGTGAGGTTGCTGCATTTCGAGACTATGCTCAGTTTGATGCCTTTATCCTACTTTCTGATAGTGAAGGTTTACCTATGTCAGCAATCGAAGCTGGTAGTGCTCGTCTTCCCATGATTTTAAGTAACGTTGGAGGATGCGGAGAACTTGTAAATCTAGACTATCCGAATGGAATATTAGTTAATAACAATGAAGAAAGTGTTTGTAATGCTGTACTTGATCTTAAAAATAGGTTCTCTTTATACAAATTAGGTGCTGAAGCAATGGTAGATAAGTTTGATATACGTATGTATAAATCCGCTTATTTGTCCATACTGCGGTAAACTAAATTGCGCCCTTGCCAGTAACTATAACTCTTATCGTTTTTAGATATATTTCAAAGTCTAGCTGCCAGCTAAGATGCTTTAAGTAGTAGAAATCATAAGCGAGCTTTTCTATAGTGCTTTCAAAGGAGTGAGTGTAACCTTGTGTCACTTGCGCCCATCCAGTTATTCCAGGCTTTACTATATGTCGAAAGTTGTAGAATGGTATATCTTCGGCAAATTGGTTGGCAAAGCAAGGCTGTTCAGGTCTAGGACCGATAATTGACATCTCTCCTTTCAGGACATTGAAAAGTTGGGGGATCTCATCTAAGCGAGTTTTACGTAAAAATCGGCCAAATCTAGATATGCGATGTTGCTCTGTGGAGGCAAATTTAGCACTTCCTTCGCTAACTACGGGCACCATTGTTCTAAATTTATAGATTGTAAAGGTTTGATTGTGCTGACCGATGCGCTTTTGCTTGTATATTGCAGAACCATCTTGTTGAATTTTTATCATAAGATAGATAGTTGCCATTATTGGCAATAAAATCACAATTCCCATGAAAGCCAACAAAATGTCTAGTGTGGACTTTATACGGAAATAGTTAGATTCAGGATTGAGTGCTTGTATAGTTCTATCCGAAAGATGAATGCTCGATACTTTCTGTTCAAGACGTTCTTGAAGTTGGTTGATATGATAGATGGGTATCTGTGCAACTGAGCAATCAATGATTATTTGCTCTTCTTGTTTGGTTATTGGAGTCAGTACATCTATTAAAATGCCGTTTCCTAGTTCTCTTAGTCCTAAATTAGGTGTGTACTTTTTAATTATTAGCTTATCTTCAAATCTCTTATCATTGATATGTATGTTACCGACCATGTACAGAGTGGACTTTAACTTGCTTTCATGCCAAATGTAGAAGCTGATTAGCCAAATACAACTTAACCCTGAACCTATTAATAGTATAGGGCGAGAGTAGTCGATTCTAAAAATTATGAGCGTAAAAAAGGCAACCCCATAGCCTGTAAATAGGGTTGGGATAACCCGACTAACTTGTGAGTTAAGAATAGCTGAAGTTGGTGAAGGAACAATGATTGAAGTGAAAAGATAAACGCAGCCAACGACTACTAGACTGCTCGATATTGTGTTAGGAAAACTTGGAAAAAGAAAGAAGCCCCATAAGGTTAAAAGTGCAAGTATGCCGAAGATAAAACAACAATGAGAAAGTGTGTACTGGTACTTTTGCATACTTGTTAGAAGGGATTATGGGTAGTAGCTAGGATATTAACATAATGAGCTATTTGAAGGTGCTACTTGGACTGAGAGTTAGCTCGATATCTAGTCAAATCGAGCTAATAAAGGCGTTATCACAAAATCTGCTTCAACACCCGATCTGCACTCACCCTAGTAATCTTACGCATCAACTTCTGCACAGCTTCAGGGTAGTCTTCTGCTTTCTCTAACTGTCTGTAAGTACAAATTAGCTGAGTATGCTGGAGAATATTCTCCACCTCTTTCTCAAATTGAGGTGTTAGGTGGTGGAAGTTATCTTGGATAAAGATAGCGTTTTCCAAGTCCAAGCTCCAAGCTCTTGGGTTGAGATTATTACCCGTAATCAGCATGTAGCGCTTGTCTACCCAGATACCTTTTAGGTGAAAACTGTTTTCTTCATGTTTCCATAAATGGATAGACAGTTTACGACTGGCGATATTGGCTTCGTTCGATTTTGCGAACTGGCGCAAATTGCGTTCGTAAAGGTAAGGCAAGCCGCCGATGGTTTTAAACTCTTGCTCAGGTGAGATATAAAAGTCATTCGCAGTTTTATCACCGACGACGATAGTCACTTTCACACCACGCTTTAGTGCTTTTTTAACTTCCTTAGCCACGCTACGGGGAAAGTTAAAATAAGGTGTACAGATGAAAATCTCATCTTTGGCTTGTGCGAGTAACTGGTTGATGCCTTGATTGAGCTTATTGCGTTTTTTACCCACGCCGACGATAGGTGTTACAGCAACCTTTTCTTGAGATACCGTCTGTGACTCAAATTGATAAGAGGATTTAGCAAGAGAAGCTCGCAGTTGGCGAATTTGAGCTTTTATCTCTTTGGTCTCAGGCTTATTTGCACAAGCTAGATTGTTCACTGCAGGGTGGTCTATCATCTCTTTCTGAACGAAGTTGACCATACTATCGGCTAGTGCTTTGTTATTTAGCACATGATAGCGGTCAAAACGATAACGTTCTTGGTAGTTGAGATAGATGTTGTTAAGGCTTGCGCCACTGTAGATAACTTGGTCATCAATAATGAAGCCTTTTAAGTGCAAAACGCCGAATACTTCACGTCCACGAACCGGAACACCAAAGATAGGAATTCTGTGCTCGTAATTATCCGCGAAGCTTTTATACATAGAGGCGTTGGTTTCGCCAGGCTCTGCACCGATTAAGCCTCGCTGAGCACGATGCCAATCAACACATACATTGATTTCTAGACCAGGGTTGCGCTGTTTGGCTTCATAGAGTTCAGTTAAGATCTCTCTTCCTGCTTCATCATCCTCCAAATAAAGAGCAACCAGGTAGATTCGTTTACTTGCCTGACGAATCGCTTCTATTAAGCGAGTTCGAAAATCTTTAGCGGCATAAAGTGTCTCAAACTGAGCAGGGTCTTGCGCCAAAGTAGGAAGTTGTTCGAATAAGTTCCTATTAGTCATCATGTTGGATGGGTTACCTTTACTTAAAGTGGACAAGGATATTAGCAAAATGTGCTAGCAGTTCCTAGTTACCAGATCCTAGTTCGACAATGTGAGTTGTAAAACCTGTGATTTACTGATTAGGACGAAGACTGATTTCACCACCGATGAAGGTTTCTAAGCCATTTTCGGTTTCTAAAAGCACCGCGCCTTGTTCGTTGATGCCTCTGGCGATTCCGCTAATCTCCCTAGGTCCTATAAGCAATTTTACAGGTCGGTTGATAAAGTTATCTAAGCGATTCCATCTCTCGACAAAACCTGCCATCCCATACAGTTCATAATCATCTAAAGCTTTGTGGAGGGTGGTTATCATGATAATCGCCAGTTGGTTTCTATCAATCTGTTGGTTATCTGCAACTTCATCTAGGCTAGCCCAAGGCTGGGTAATGCCTTCTGTGGTCTCTGACATCATTAAGTTGAGGCCCATACCAATGACAAGATTGGCCGCTGCACCAGCTTGGCCTGACATTTCGACCAGAATACCTGCGAGCTTCTTGTCGTGATAATAGAGGTCATTCGGCCACTTTAGTTTTACCCCTGTCAGCCCAATCTCTTCGAGAGACTCAACGATTGCCACGCCAACTACTAGACTTAGTCCCATTGCGGCCGCCATACCAGCATCTAAACGCCAAAACATCGATAAGTATAGGTTTGAACCAAAAGGAGATATCCACTCGCGCCCACGGCGACCTCTGCCTTTGGCTTGATATTCCGCAAGGCATACTGACCCAGATTCTAAGCTATCGACTCGATCAAGTAGATATTGGTTGGTTGAGTCAATAATAGGTATCAGTTCTACTCGGTTCGTTAAACTATTTTGAAGGATCTCTTTGTCAAGCAATTGCATAGGCTTGGCGAGTTGGTAGCCCTTGCCCTGCACGCGAAACACATCGACGCCCCAAGCTTGGATGCCTTTAATATGCTTACTGATCGCGGCTCTGGATACGCCAAGCTTATCCCCTAGTTCTTCTCCGGAGTGAAAGCCGCCTTGTGATAAAGCCTTCAAGATAGCAAGTTTTACGGAATGTTCTTTCATTGCGGGCTCTCTAGTATAGTCTCTAGATTTGTCTCTGCATGAGAACCAATAAATCTCACTTCATGCTCTAATGCAATTTGATATTTTTCCAATATGGTTTGACGCACTGTCGCTGCTAATTTGATCACATCATTTGCTGACGCATCTTTTGTATTCACTAGTACTAACGCTTGCTTAGGGTGGACTTGAGCGCCACCGATTTGATGCCCTTTCAATTGGCATTGATCTATTAGCCAGCCAGCGGCGACTTTTACGCCATTTTGTGTTGGGTAGGCGGCAATATTGGGGAATTGTTTACTCAAACTTTCGAACTGCTGGTTCGAGATAACCGGGTTCTTAAAGAAGCTGCCTGCATTGCCTAGCCTGGCAGGGTCAGGCAGCTTTTCCATTCGAATTTGGCAAACTCGCTCAAACACTTGCTGCGCGGTGAGCGTTTCGCTCTGAAGAGATTGAAGCGGGCCATATTCGATATTTGCTGACCACTGTTTTGGGAGCTTCAAGCCAATTGCGACAACCATGACTTTCTCAAACAGCTCATGTTTAAAAATAGAGTCTCGATAGCCAAACTGACACTCTTCAGCGCTCAGTCGCTTGGTATTGAAGGTTTCTAAACAAAGTACGTCGACATATTCGCAGATATCTTTCAGCTCAACACCATAAGCGCCGATGTTCTGAATAGGAGCGCTGCCCGCACAGCCAGGGATCAGAGCGAGATTCTCTAACCCCAAGTAACCTTGTTCAACACTCCATTTCACTAGGCTTGGCCAATCTTCACCGCCAGCGATATGCAGGTGCCAATGCATGTCGGTTTCACTGACCGCCTTACCGAGCAATTTATTGATTACCACCACACCTTGGTAGGGCTGGGTAAACAAAACATTGCTGCCTTTGCCCAAAATCAGTTTAGGAAGGCTTAACCACTCTTGCTTTTGATAGACATGTTTGATTTCTTCAACGGTTGTGACTTCAACCAGATAAGAACAGGTTTGCGAGATAGAAAAGGTGTGAGAGCGACTAAGATCTGCGTTAGCTAATATTTGCATCGGATTTATCGAGTAATCTAAACTGCCTGCATTCTACCCTAAATTGAAGTTTGGTGATAATGAGCCCAATGCAGATTGAAACCTTAGACCCAATAAAGCTCCCCCTTATCTCGCGTTTGTACAAAGCCTACTATCCTTCAGGCAAGGCGAAAAAGGATGAGCTGACCATTGTTGGTACTATTGAGCAGCAAATCGTCTCACTGGTTCGTTTTAGAAGTATTGAACAATTCCGTTTACTAACCGGAATGCTAGTGATACCTGAACACAGGGGAAATGGCTTAGGGCATCAGTTAATGGCTTACTGCGCTCAGCATGTTTTATCGGAGCATGATTTCTGTTTTGCCTACGCACATCTAGAAACATTTTACGCTCAACATAACTTCAAGACGATTGACGCGAGTCAGTTACCCAACTCGCTAAAAGGACTGTTTGAACGTTATAGCCTTAAGAAGCAACTCGTAGCGATGAAGTACGTCAAACCATCTCGGTAAAGCGTTTGCTTTATAAAGCTGTTGCTCCATAATATTTTAGTGATTGAGGGAGCAAGCATGAAAAGCGCCGACAAAATATTACAAACCATAAAAAGAGAGGGGGCTGTTACCGCTAAGCAGCTTGCTGACGCACTCGATATGACCACCATGGGGGCGCGTCAACACCTACAAACTCTTGAGAATGACGATTTACTTACCTTTGAAGACCTAAAAGTTAAAGTAGGAAGACCTACGCGGCACTGGTCGCTGACAAAAAAAGGTCATGCGCAATTTGCCGATCGTCACAGTGAGCTGACCATTCAAGTCATAGAAGCGGTCGAAAACTTGTTTGGTCAAGAGGGTTTGCAAAAAGTGGCAGATGAGCGAGAAGCGAAAACGTTAGCTCACTACCAAGAAGAACTCAGCCTTTGTTCGGACTCCCTTGCTAAGCTGAAAAGGCTGGTTGAATTACGCCGACAAGAAGGCTACATGGCGGAGCTTGAAAAGACGGATTATGGTTACTTGTTGATTGAAAACCACTGTCCTATTTGTAAGGCTGCGACACGTTGTCCGAGTTTGTGTCGCTCAGAGCTAAGTATCTTTCAGACTCTGCTTGGTGACGAGTTATCTGTCGAACGCACAGAACATATCGTTGCTGGGCAGAGAAGGTGTGTCTATCAGATTAAAGGCATGCCAGTTTAAAGTGTCTCAAATCTGAGAAGGTGATTTGTAGGCTCACCAACTTCGTCTGAATCGTCTATCCTTACATTGCGGTGTTGATAATTTAATCATCACTAAGGGAGGCAGTATGAGTTCACCATTAATCAATCAAACCTTACCTTCTTTCGATGAGCTAATGGCACTGGCAGAGAACAATCCAGAAGGCTTTACTCAGCTAAAGCAGAATATGTGTAAAGAGATGATCCTTTCAGCTTCAGAGGAAATGCAAGACCGACTATGGGCGCAGCAAAGCCATATCGATCGTGTAGTCGGAAGCTGCAAAAACCCTAATCACGCTAATGTGCTTCTTATGCGCGAGCTCGTCTCACAAATGGTAAAATTCCAAGATGTGCTTGATGGTGATGTGAGCGATATGGGCTCTCAGTACAGTGCGCAGGTTATTCCTTTGGATGATTGGCGTTAATAAGGTTTTCTTGACTCAGCATTCCTCCAAGTTGGGGGGCATGCTTTACTTATCGGTTCTTCTCTGAACCAGATCACAAAAATCCACCCGCTCCCCCTTGGGTTTCCTGAATTTATCCCTCATATAGAAAGCACAGACTTTGAAGCCTTGTGCTTTCGTGCAATGCAATCATCAACAACATAATCATTTTCAGGAGAGACGACCGATGAACATTCGTCCATTACACGACCGAGTTATCGTAGAACGCCAAGAAGTTGAATCTAAGTCAGCAGGTGGCATCGTTCTGACTGGTTCTGCTGCAGAGAAATCGACTCGCGGTGTTGTACTAGCTGTGGGTAAAGGCCGCATCCTAGAAAACGGTACAGTGCTACCGTTGGACGTTAAAGTTGGCGACACTGTTATCTTCGCTGAAGGTTACGGCACTAAAACTGAAAAAATCGACGGTAAAGAAGTGCTAGTTATGTCTGAAAACGACATCATGGCAATCGTTGAGTAATAGCAATCATTGAGTAATTTTTTGCTCAGGTTCAGCTGAAAATCAAAACAAAGAATTTAGAAAAGGAAACTAAAGATGGCTGCTAAAGACGTTAAATTTGGTAACGATGCACGCGTAAAAATGCTTGAGGGTGTAAACGTTCTGGCTGACGCGGTAAAAGTAACACTAGGCCCTAAAGGTCGTAACGTTGTTCTAGACAAATCTTTCGGTGCACCAACGATTACTAAAGATGGTGTATCTGTAGCGCGCGAAATCGAACTTGAAGACAAGTTCCAAAACATGGGCGCGCAAATGGTTAAAGAAGTAGCGTCTCAAGCAAACGACGCTGCGGGTGACGGTACAACAACGGCAACTGTACTTGCTCAAGCTATCGTAAACGAAGGCTTAAAAGCGGTTGCTGCGGGTATGAACCCAATGGATCTTAAGCGTGGTATCGACAAAGCGGTTGTTGCTGCTGTTGAAGAGCTAAAAGCGCTGTCAGTTCCATGTGAAGACACTAAAGCGATTGCTCAGGTAGGTACTATCTCTGCGAACTCTGATTCAAGCGTCGGTAACATTATTGCTGAAGCGATGGAAAAAGTCGGCCGTGATGGCGTTATCACTGTTGAAGAAGGTCAGGCTCTACAAGATGAGCTAGACGTGGTTGAAGGTATGCAATTCGACCGCGGTTACCTATCGCCTTACTTCATCAACAACCAAGAAGCAGGTTCTGTTGATCTAGAGAATCCATTCATTCTTCTAATCGACAAGAAAGTTTCAAACATCCGTGAACTTCTTCCGACTCTAGAAGCAGTAGCAAAAGCGTCTCGCCCGCTACTTATTATCGCAGAAGATGTTGAAGGTGAAGCGCTAGCGACGCTAGTTGTAAACAACATGCGTGGCATCGTAAAAGTAGCGGCGGTTAAAGCGCCTGGTTTCGGTGACCGTCGTAAAGCTATGCTACAAGACATCGCTATCCTAACTGGCGGTACAGTGATTTCGGAAGAAGTAGGCCTAGAGCTAGAGAAAGTGGTTCTAGAAGATCTAGGTCAAGCGAAGCGTGTTGCTATCACTAAAGAAAACACAACTATCATCGATGGCATTGGTGAAGAAGCAATGATCTCTGGTCGTGTTGCTCAAATCCGTCAACAAATCGAAGAAGCAACTTCAGACTACGACAAAGAGAAGCTACAAGAGCGCGTTGCTAAACTGGCAGGCGGTGTGGCAGTGATCAAAGTTGGCGCAGCGACTGAAGTTGAAATGAAAGAGAAGAAAGACCGCGTAGAAGATGCACTTCATGCAACTCGCGCTGCGGTTGAAGAAGGTGTTGTTGCTGGTGGCGGTGTGGCACTTATCCGCGCAGCTTCTAAGATCACTGAACTTCAAGGCGACAACGAAGAGCAAAACGTTGGCATCCGCGTAGCTCTACGTGCAATGGAAGCGCCTATCCGTCAAATCACTAAGAACGCTGGTGACGAAGAGTCAGTAGTAGCGAACAACGTGAAAGGTGGTGAAGGTTCATACGGCTACAATGCTGCAACAGGTGAATACGGTGACATGATCGCAATGGGTATCTTAGATCCAACTAAGGTTACTCGTAGCGCACTTCAGTTCGCAGCATCAGTGGCTGGTCTAATGATCACCACAGAAGCTATGGTGACTGACCTACCTCAAAAAGATGCTCCAGCAATGCCTGATATGGGCGGCATGGGTGGTATGGGTGGCATGGGCGGTATGATGTAGCGCGGTAAGTAGTCGTGTTAGCCTACGGCCTCATTTTGTGAGGTCGTTCCCAACAAGCTACTAAATAATATAGTAGCTTGTCCTTGGAATGGGATTCCATATTGGTATCCCATTTGTTCAGTGTCGACACGCACAACTCACTGAACCGCATATCTGCGCTGTGTGTCATTTCAACCCTTCTCTGCTAAAGCAGACTTTTGTGTACGTCCATACACAACAATACCTCCCATACAGGGGCGTGCCTGACACCACGGATCTATCTTAATCCATCTGCTACTTATGTATTAGTGGCAAGAACTAGTAGACGCTGGAGTTTAGGTGAAAGAGTTGGGTCTCTCTCGCGCAAACTGTCCTTTTTAGAGTACTTTGCTACTCAGAACAATACTGACTTCCTTCCTGAAGTAACTCTCGCTAGAGAATCATTTTCCTGACATAACCCAATATGTCATCAAATTTGATGGAATGAGGAAACATGAACACTTGTTTCCTCCTATCAATTTTCTATTGACGAGGACATCTGCTTGAACGCCCGTTCAGTAGATGATTTTAGCTAACACACTTTAAGCTTGTGTTTGTATTGTCTTACTCTCAACAGCAGTTTGAGTTGATAAGACCTGCTTTGTAGCAAGTAGTAGCCTAGGGATAGTGCAACGGACTGGTGCGTAGCTTCCTGACAATGTACTCCCTTTCGAGGTGCGTTATTCGTGTGAGCGAATAGGGTAGATATCGGTAATGACAACCGATCGAGAGGCTTGGCTTGGTTATAAGGTTAACGTATGTGAACTACTGATAAACAACGTCAGCCGTGACGAGCGAAATGTCTTTGTTTGTGGTGATCAACTCTGTTTGAACACTGCAATGACGCTCTGACCAAAAGGTACGTGGACAGGTTATTCCTTTTACATCTGGGAATACGCTACTGTTGTGCCACCGTTGGATAGGTAGAACCTAAGTAACTAATTGTACAAACACAGGAACTTGGTAAGCCCAATTATCTGCCCTAGTGGCAGGCAACCCGTAAGGAGAGCTGTTGGGTAAGTGGGTATGGGAACGATGGATAAAGCGAATGCTTGGCTGTAATCGCCGAGATAGAGGTTCAGACTTTGCCTCAACTCGAAAGAGTGCAGACTTCCATTATGGTCTTTAATCGTAAAAAGGCTTGTAAAGCCGAAGGGCGATAAACGGTAACTATTACCGTTGGTCGATACTAGTCCCTTTAAGGGTGAATGATATTTCACCCTTAGGGGAGAACTGTCATCACTCCTGTAAGGGTCGCAACCTTGAGGAGAGCAAGATGAGTCAGACAAAGTGTCTACCTGCAACCTCATACTCGAATGTTAGCTGGCATACCATTGACTGGAAGCTGTGCTATCAAAGAGTAAAGAAGCTACAAGTTCGGGTTGCGAAAGCATTTAAACAAGACGACAACAGGCAAGTTAGAAGGCTACAGCGCATGCTAGTACGCTCTTTTTCTGCCAAAGCGATTGCGGTGAAACGGGTAACTGAGAACCGCGGAAAGAAAACACCGGGTGTAGACAAAGTACTTTGGAAAACACCTGCTTTAAAGTGGGAAGCGATCCAATCTCTGACGAGCAAAGGCTATAAGCCGATGCCGTTGAGGAGGGTTCATATCCCTAAATCCAATGGTAAAATACGACCTTTAGGAATACCGACAATGTGTGATAGAGCAATGCAGGCACTATACCTGTTAGCACTAGAACCTGTGTCTGAAACCAAAGCGGATCGCAATAGCTACGGATTTCGACCTCATCGCAATTGTGCTGATGCTATCGAACAATGCTTCGTGAATCTCAGTCGCAAGAGCAGAGCTCAATGGGTACTAGAGGGAGATATTAAAGGGTGTTTTGATTTCATAAGTCACGATTGGTTAATCGCCAATATCCCCATGGATAAGGTGATTCTCAAGAAATGGCTTAAAGCTGGGTTCATGGAATCTGGGAGTTGGAAACCTACAGAAGCAGGTACACCACAAGGAGGAATAATTTCTCCGGTGCTTGCGAACATGGCATTAGATGGATTGGAAGCGGTGCTTGAATCGCACTTTGGGAAGAAGAACACCAAAGCCAGTTACAAAACTAAGGTCAATTATGTGCGTTATGCGGATGACTTCGTAATCACTGGCATCTCGAAAGAGTTGTTACAGGATGAAGTTCACCCTCTCGTTGAAGCCTTCATGGCAGAGAGAGGGTTGTCTCTCTCGAAAGAAAAGACACTCATTACTCACATTGAAAAGGGGTTCAACTTTTTGGGTCAGAATGTACGTAAATACAATGGGAAGCTCTTAGTTAAACCGTCGAAGAAGAACGTGAAAACATTCTTAAGCAATATACAAGACTATCTCAATAGCCACAAAACGGCTCCAGTGAGTGCAATTATTGCCAAGCTGAATCCGATGCTCCGAGGGTGGTGTAATTACCACCGATGGGTTTGTGCTAGTGAGGCATTCAAGTATGTAGACTTCCGGCTTTGGAAAATGCTTTGGCGTTGGTGTCGAAGAATACACAATAACCGACGTAAACGCTGGGTTAAAGATAAATACTTTAGAACAGTGGGAACAAGACGTTGGGTATTCAGCGCGCCAAGACCGAAAGGCGAAGATGGCTACTATCGCTTGCTTTACGCAATGCAAGTAAAAATCGAAAAGCATGTAAAGATTATCGCTACAGCCAATTGTTACTTTCCCGAGGATGAACAGTACTTTGAAAGTTTAACGACTAGAAAGCTGAAGAAATCTTTAGGAGGTAGCTTGAGGCTTTGGAGAGTCGCTGAAAGGCAGGACTTTAGGTGTGCGGTATGCCATCAGCAGTTTGGCTCTGAGGATGAATGGGATGTTCACCATATCATTCGACGAGTTGATGGTGGCACTGACAATAGCTCAAATCTGATGTTGTTACATGTTAATTGTCATAGACAAGTGCATAATGATAAACATTATTTAGTTAATCATTAGCAGTTAAAATGACGATAAAGTTTTTGTATAGAGGGTTCAATTTGCATACATCGAAACAACGTGCACTTATTCCAAAGCATCCTGAGGGTGATATGGAACTGGGGGTAGAGTGTGGCGATGAAAGAGCTCAATGTGGAGATAGGGATTTTTCGAGTGGAATAAATATCGGAAATGCCATTCATTCACATGAGTATATGCAAAACGGGGAGAAAACTGCCTATAACGCTATTATCAATGGGGTTTAAGGTATTCTCTGTTAACGAACTAGTGCAAGAACCTGCATGCATAGAAGATAATGAACATTCGGTGTATATAGGTAATGCTGCTTTCCCTGATGAAGCAATCATTGAGGAAATTGAAGTCAGCAGAAACTAAACATGTGGGAAGACGTTGGTATTTGCTTCGGTAAATACTTATAAAGGCTTGAGCCGTATGCGGGGAAACTCGCACGTACGGTTCTTAGGGGGTGGTGGCGCAGCAATGCGCTACTGCTACCCGACATCCCCCGATCTACTTATAGCGATTTAAAAACGGAGACTTCGGTCTCCGTTTTTGTTCATAGACTTAAATCGTTAGCTTAAATACATGGTTATCATTGTTGAAGTATTATAAAGATTCTGACTTTGAGCGTAACTCAAGTGAGTGTCTAGTGGTATGATGCTAGCGTTTTGATTATTAGTGGGAATGTTGCTTAAGCTTTCCATCGCGTATAATGGAGTTTATCGTGAAAATAGCGGTTGCTGGTACAGGTTATGTCGGGCTATCAAATGCAATTTTGTTAGCTCAAAATCATCAAGTTGTTGCACTAGATGTTGTAGAAGACAAAGTAAGACTTTTAAACAACAAGCTTTCTCCAATTGTTGATAAAGAAATAGAAGAATTTTTAGCGAGTAAAGCGTTGTCTTTTCAAGCTACAACGGTCAAAGAAGTTGCATACAAAGACGCGCGTTTTGTCGTGATTGCAACGCCCACAGACTACGACCCAGTAACTAACTATTTTGATACTTCCTCTGTGGAGTCGGTGATTAAAGATGTCATGACGATTAATCCTCAAGCGGTGATGGTGATCAAGTCAACCGTTCCTGTTGGCTATACTGAACGTATCAAACAGGAACTTGGATGTAGCAATATTATCTTTTCGCCAGAGTTTCTTCGTGAAGGTAAGGCCCTACATGACAATTTACACCCTTCACGAATCATTGTCGGCGAGCAAAGCGAAAGAGCTCAAGAATTTGCCAACTTGTTAGTGGAAGGAGCGGAAAAACAAAACATCAAAGTGTTGCTGACTAACTCTACCGAAGCGGAAGCTGTCAAGTTATTCTCGAATACATACCTTGCGATGCGCGTTGCTTATTTCAATGAGCTTGACTCTTATGCTGAAGCTCATGGTTTGGATACTCGACAAATTATTCAGGGTGTTGGCTTAGACCCGCGAATTGGCAATCACTACAATAACCCTTCTTTTGGCTATGGTGGTTACTGTTTACCGAAAGACACTAAGCAATTGTTAGCCAATTACCAAGACGTACCAAACAATATTATTAATGCAATTGTTGAGGCAAACCGAACTCGCAAAGACTTTGTTGCCGAGTCAATTCTGCAATGCAAACCAGAAGTCGTTGGCATCTATCGCTTAATAATGAAAGCAGGTTCAGACAATTTCCGTGCCTCATCTATTCAAGGAATAATGAAGCGCTTAAAAGCAAAGGGCGTGACTGTGGTTGTTTATGAGCCAGTGCTTGACGAGGATGAGTTCTTCCATTCGGCAGTTATTCGTGATCTCGAAGAGTTTAAAGCGCAATCTGATGTCATTGTTTCCAACCGTATGGTCGATGAGCTTGCGGATGTCACAGACAAGGTTTATACCCGAGACCTATTTGGATCAGACTGATACATAACGGAGACTTCGGTCTCCGTTTTTGTTTTTATAGGTCTAATTGTTGGTGCACATAGCTGCGAATAAATGGAACAACTTCAGCTTCAAACCACGGGTTTTTCTTTAACCACAAAGTATTACGTGGTGATGGATGAGGCAGGGGAAGGTAACTAGGTGCCCAGCGTTGCCATTGCTGAACTGTCTCGGTTAGTGTTTTCGGTTTATCTGGCAAATAGTAATTCTGCGCATATTGACCGATGAGTAGTGTCATTCCTATGTTAGGCAGTTGGTCAAGAACGCGCTGGTGCCAGAGTGGCGCGCACTCTTTCCGTGGTGGTAAGTCGCCACTTTTGCCTTTGCCCGGATAACATAAGCCCATTGGCATAATGGCAATCTTATTAGGATCGTAGAATGTTTCTTTGTCGAGCGCTAACCACTCACGCAGCCGATTACCGCTTGGGTCATTCCAAGGTATTGAGGTTTCATGGACTCTTGTTCCTGGCGCTTGGCCTATGATTAATAGTTTCGCAGAACTAGAGGCTTGGATTACAGGGTTGGCCCCCAGTGGCAGAGAAGGCTCGCAGACCTTGCAAGCTCGGATCTCTTTTAGTAGCGGTTCTAACATCAGTAACCTTTATTTAGGTCGACCACGTTCATCAGCCCAAAGCCATCGCGCCAACGCTGATAGTTTTCGGCAAAAATGTCGATAACTTGTTCAGGAAAACTCAAAGCTGCGATATGGGGAGTAATAGTTATTCCCTTATGTTGCCAGAATGGGTGCTCTTTATTCAGTGGTTCTTGTTTGAAGACATCCAGATATGCATGACTGATGCTGCCATTATCAAGCGCTGCGAGCAACCCATCTTCATCGACTGCGCTACCTCGACCGACATTAAACAGAAGAGCACCGGAACAGTGACCCAAACTCTCAGCATTGAGGATATTTTCTGTTTCAGGAGTGTTTGGCAAGGTATTGACGACGATATCCGCCTGTTTTAACGCTGTAGCCAATTCTTGAACATGATAGGTCGCATCAAAAGGGGACTGTTTGGCAGGAATGCCACTTCTGTTTACGCCAATCGGCTCGATGGCAAACCCCTTAGCGACGCTCGCAAGATAAGCGCCTATCGAACCGGTACCAAGGATAACCATCTTCTTTTTCGCCAGAGATAGGTAAGGCTTGGGCTGCCACTGATTTTGTGTTTGCAGCTGTCTATAGTGATTAAAGTGACGATAGTGCTCAATGGTATAACCCAATACGTACTCGGCAATTTGCTGACCGAAGATTCCTTTTACATTGGTTAGTTCGCCTGAGAAGTCGTCTAGTTTGCTTACTAAGGCATCGACTCCAGCATAAATTGATTGAATCCACTCAAGATTCGGGAAATCATCAAGATGCTTAGCAGCGAGCGGGGGCGAAGCAAGTAGGATGGTTGCCTCACTGCGCGATGTAGTGAACTCGAGTTCAGGAAGTGCCGCTTGTTCGAGCAACTGTTGGTAGCGGCCATCATCTTCGGTAAGAAGATAAACTTTATGAGTGAAATTGTTCATCGCCTTGCTTTTTTCCCTGTTGGTTATCAAGTACACTTTCGCTGTCTAATTCAGCAACTAGGTCAACTGACCCAAAGAGTCTCTATGCTACAGAACCCTCTTCAGCTTCGTCTTGAGAAGTTAGAACCATGGCAACAGATTACCTTTATGGCGAGTCTGTGTGAACGTATGTACCCAAACTATGCAATGTTTTGTGATAGCACCGAGTTTGCCGAAGCGCATGTTTACCGTGATATTTTAGACAGCATTTGGGAACAGCTTACTGTCAAAACGGCAAAAGTGAACTTTGAGCGTCAGCTAGAAAAGCTAGAAGAGATCATTCCAAGCTCAGAAGATTTTGATTTTTATGGTGTCTACCCAGCGATTGATGCTTGTGTCGCCTTGTCTAACCTTCTACATGGCTTGCTAGATAGAGATTATCTGTTTGAAAACATGCACAAAGTAAGTCAACAGTCGGTGATGACGGTCGCTCAGCTTGAAGAAGCACAAACAGGTGAAGAGATTACTAACGAGAACCAAAAACAGAATGAAGCTGTGTGTGGTGAATGGGATGTGCAATGGGCGATCTTCCGTCCATTGAGAGAAGCTGAACAGCGTGACATTGAACTGATCAAAGATTTACGTGCTGAGCTTCGTGATGAAGGTGTCAGTAATATTGGGATCGAGCTATAGAGCACTCTTCTATAGTTAGGTAATCCCTACTTGAGTTTATTAAAATAGAAGAGGGTTGACGCTTTCACGTCAACCCTCTTTTTTATTATCCAGTTATCCAGTTATCCAGTTATCCAGTTATCCAGTTATCCAGTTATCCAGTTATCCAGTTATCCAGTTATCCAGTTAACTAGCTCTCGTCTTTATTGTCTTTCGGTTTATCTACTGGTTCTTCAACAACTTCTTCGTCTTCATCGTCATCACGATTTTCGATTACGCCGTGCTTTTCTTTCCACTTCTCCCAGCGGTCAAAAGCAAGTTCTTGCATGTCAGTGGTGCGGTCTGCTTCATCGACAATCTCTTCACCAACTAAGTGTTCAAACACATCTTCCAGAGTCAAAATACCTTGAATGGTGCCGTATTCATCGACGATCATCGCCAATTGCAGGCGCTTCGCCATCATCTGCTCAAACGCTTTTGGCAGTGCCATAGTGTTGAAGAGTACATGCACAGGGCGCATTATTGCTCCCAGTTGTTTGTCACCACAGCCCGCTTGTTGCAGCTTAAATAACTCAAGGCGGTGCACAAAACCAATGATGTTATCTGTCGACTGGCTATAAACCAGAGGGCGTGAGAACGGCGTCTCTTTATGTTTATCGAGAAACTCATTAATCGTCATTTCGGCATCAACGCGGAAAACGACAGGACGAGGCGTCATCACCTGAGTGACGGGTACATCTTGGATGCCGAGCAAGTTAGTCAGAATCTTAGATTCACCTTCCGCAAATTCGCCACTCTCTTTGGCTAAAATGGCCATAGCGGATAGTTCA
The DNA here is from genome assembly GCF_028551255.1 of Vibrio tubiashii. Lineage (NCBI taxonomy): Bacteria > Pseudomonadati > Pseudomonadota > Gammaproteobacteria > Vibrionales > Vibrionaceae > Vibrio > Vibrio tubiashii. The sequence goes on from NZ_CP117029.1 coordinate 183,406, forward strand.
TCACGCATTTTTGGTGCTTCATGCCCACGAGCTAAACGCTTAGTGATCTGCTCTGAGAACCACACAAATGGAGTTAGCGCCCAAACCATCCAACGCAGAACCACAGCTGAAACTGGGGCTAGCTGACGCCAATAAGTGGCACCAATGGTCTTAGGCACGATTTCTGACAGCACTAAGATTCCTAGAGTGAGCACGCCAGAGAAAACGCCTAGCCACTCGCTACCAAATACAACCGCAGCTTGCGCACCTGCACTCGCCGCACCAATGGTGTGGGCAATCGTGTTCAAGGTCAGGATCGACGCCAGTGGGCGGTCAATGTCTGCTTTTAGCTTAGCCAGTTGCTCAGCCGCAGGGTGTCCTTGCTGGCGCAATTGGGCGATATAACTTGGTGAGATACTCAGAAGAACCGCTTCTAATACGGAGCAGATAAACGATACGCCAATCGCAACAGTGACGTATATGGTTAGCAACAACATAAGTGTCCTATGTAGATTTATACCCCTATCAATTCTTGCCGGAAAAGTGTGACTTTTCGTACCTGTGCATTATTGATATGAGTACTTTGTATTCGCTTTAAGTCCCGAAATATCAGGCTTTACGGGCTCTCGCATGTCTATAAATAAGGCCAAAATAGGTTAAAAACAAGTATTAAGTCTTGCTGACAGAGTAACAAATTGTGAGTTAATGCTCAGAATATGGTTAAAAGTGCGTCATGAGAGCTAAAGATCGCTTACAAACCTTTGCCAGATGGGGCATTTATGTTTTAGAGTGAGTTGAATTCGATAACATATGAGAAGGGAAACCTAATGAACAAGACCCAATTAATCGACTTTATCGCAGAGAAAGCAGACCTATCTAAAGCGCAAGCTAAAGCTGCTCTTGAAGCAACTCTTGAAGGTGTGACTGATGCACTTAAAGAGGGTGACCAAGTTCAACTAATTGGTTTTGGTACATTCAAAGTTAACCACCGCGCAGCACGTACTGGTCGTAACCCTAAGACTGGTGCAGAGATTCAAATCGCTGCGGCTAACGTTCCTGCATTTGTAGCAGGTAAAGCACTGAAAGATTCAGTAAAATAATTTATTGCTGATTTCAGAGTTTCAAACTCGGAATTGTATATAATACGCCAAGGTAGCTGCTATCTTGGCGTATATTTGTTTATGACGATGAAAAAACTTCTAGCACCTTCACTAATCGCTTCTTTATTGATTGGATGCTCTTCGAGTATTCCGACTCCCAACCTAGACCAGTTTACTGAGTATACTGGTGGTCAGAGTATGGGGGATGCGACCAGCTTATATTGGTACACCGAACGTTTATCTTTTCCTTACACCGCAGCGGACTATGTGAGCGCCGGAGACTATGGTTGGTATAAATCTGACTATCGATGGGAAGATGGCGAGATTCGAGAACTGATTCGTGAAGGGCAACAGCTAAAAGGCAATCAAGGCTTAGTTCCGTACCGTATTCATGTTCGCTTTAGCAAAGACGGTGAGGCGATCTATCAGCAGTATCGACTCGACGGGAAGGTCCTGCCGCTGAAAGCTGATAAAATTGCTTGGCTTAAGCAAGAAGCATTGACTATTCCAACCCGTACTAAAGAGCAGAGCAATTCAGGTGTTCGTTTGATTCAGGGCTATTGGGATGGCTCAAGCTTTGATACTTGTTCAGGACAAAGCTATGAGCATGTAGAGTTTAACGAGACATTACCTAGCTTTGTGATCAACCGCTTGTCGAGTGTAGACAGTTATGCGGCGTTTTTAGGCACTACGCAAAGCAAAAAGGTTATCGTAAACCAATTACTCATGCTGGCGGAAGACAGTCATGACTGCATCGAACGACCGGCTCTGATCGAAGAGTAATAACCGGTAAAAGATGGATAAAACAAAGGCGCCCAATGAGCGCCTTTTTTACATAAGCCAACTGATGTTGTTATTTACTGTTCTTGCTCGCGCGCAATCGCTCTGTAGCCGATGTCATTGCGGTGGAACATACCATTCCAGCTTACTTGCTTAGCTAGCGCGTACGCTTGCTCCTGAGCCTCAGAAACGCTATTACCAAGTGCTGTTGCACAAAGAACACGGCCGCCGTTTGTCACGATCTCACCTGATGTGTTGTTAGCAGTACCTGCGTGGAAGATTTTCTGACCAGAGACTTCTGTTGCTGGTAGAGAAATAACATCGCCTTTAGCGTAATCCGCTGGGTAACCGCCTGCAGCGAGTACCACACCGATAGAGGCGCGTGGATCCCATTTAGATTCAGCTTCATCTAGCTTCTCATCAATCGCCATTAGGCATAGCTCGACAAGATCAGATTCCATACGCATCATGATAGGTTGCGTTTCAGGATCGCCGAATCGGCAGTTGTATTCGATAACCTTTGGTGTACCGTCTTTATCGATCATTAGACCTGCGTAGAGGAAGCCTGTGTATGGGTGGCCTTCCGCATCCATACCGCGAACTGTTGGGTAGATAACCTCTTCAAGGATACGCTCGTGGATTTCTGGAGTTACAACCGGAGCAGGAGAGTAAGCACCCATACCACCTGTGTTAGGGCCAGTATCTTTGTCACCGACACGTTTGTGGTCTTGGCTGGTGGCCATTGGTAGAACGCTTTTACCATCGACCATCACAATGAAGCTTGCTTCTTCACCGTCTAGGAACTCTTCGATAACCACACGGCTACCCGCTTCACCAAACGCGTTGCCAGCGAGCATATCTTTGATTGCATCTTCAGCTTCTTCTAAAGTCATCGCAACGATAACGCCTTTACCCGCCGCAAGACCATCGGCTTTGACCACGATAGGTGCGCCTTGCTCACGAACGTAAGCCAATGCAGGCTCGATTTCAGTGAAGTTCGCGTAAGCCGCAGTTGGGATGTTATGACGAGCTAGGAAGTCTTTAGTAAACGCTTTTGAGCCTTCTAACTGTGCTGCTGCTTCGGTTGGACCAAAGATTGGCAGACCCGCTTCACGGAAAGCATCAACCACACCGATAACAAGCGGAGCTTCAGGGCCAACAATAGTTAGCTCGATTTTTTTCTCTTGCGCGAAAGCAACCAGTTCAGAAATCGCTTCAACACCAATGTTTACGTTCTCAAGCTTAGGCTCAAGAGCAGTACCTGCGTTACCAGGTGCAACAAATACCGCTTCTACGTTTGGGTTTTGTGCTGCTTTCCAACCTAAAGCGTGCTCACGACCGCCAGAACCAATGATAAGTACATTCATTTATTTATCCTTTGATAGCTGCGCCATATTGCTAATCTCTGTGTCGAGCTTGCTCATTTATACTTATAAACTCCGCGAGCTCTCCTTGACCTTATCAATATGGCTTTGCTCTAAAATGAAAGTTTCTAAAACTAAGAGTATTTCAAATTAGCTAAATTAGATTCGTTTTGCTCTTCTCGGAGCGCTCCCGTTTCCAGAAGCGAAGCGCTCTCGCTTCTTTCTAGTGGCGGAAGTGACGCATACCCGTAAAGATCATCGCCATGCCATGTTCGTCTGCTGCTGCGATAACTTCGTCATCACGCATAGAGCCACCCGGTTGAATCACGCACTTGATGCCCGCTTCTGCAGCCGCATCGATACCGTCGCGGAATGGGAAGAACGCATCCGATGCCATTACACAACCTTCAACTTGTAGACCTTCGTCAGCCGCTTTGATGCCTGCGATCTTCGCTGAGTAAACACGGCTCATTTGGCCAGCGCCAACGCCGATAGTCATGTCACCCTTCGAGTAAACAATCGCATTTGATTTAACGTACTTAGCCACTTTCCAGCAGAATAGGGCGTCTTTTAGCTCTTCTTCTGTTGGTTGGCGCTTAGAAACCACTTTAAGGTCATCTAGGCTCACCATACCTTGGTCACGGTCTTGAACTAGCAGGCCGCCATTAACGCGTTTCACGTCAAAGCCCGTCGTCTTAGTTGTCCACTCGCCACATTCTAGAAGGCGAACGTTCTTCTTCGCTGCAACCACTTCAATTGCTTCAGCAGATACTGATGGCGCAATGATGACTTCAACGAATTGGCGCTCAACGATAGCGGTTGCTGTTGCGGCATCTAGCTCTTGGTTGAAGGCGATAATGCCGCCGAAAGCAGACGTTGGGTCAGTTTTGTAGGCGCGATCATACGCTTCAAGGATGTTACCACCCAGCGCAACACCACATGGGTTAGCGTGCTTAACAATCACACATGCTGGCTCGTCGAACTCTTTAACACACTCAAGTGCTGCGTCAGTATCGGCGATGTTGTTGTAAGAAAGGGCTTTACCTTGGATTTGGCGAGCAGTAGAAACAGAGGCTTCTTCTGGATTAGCTTCAACATAGAAAGCTGCGTCTTGGTGGCTGTTTTCACCGTAACGCATGTCTTGTTTCTTGATAAACTGCTGGTTGAATGTGCGCGGGAACTTGCTCTCTTCGTCACCTTCTTTGTTCTCACCGTAAGATGGAACCATAGTGCCGAAGTAGTTAGCGATCATGCCGTCGTAAGAGGCAGTGTGCTCGAAAGCTGCGATAGCTAGATCAAAGCGCGTCTCTAGAGTCAGAGATGTCTCGTTCGCATCCATCTCAGCGATAACGCGGTCGTAGTCGTGCGCGTTAACGACGATAGTCACATCTTTGTGGTTTTTCGCTGCTGAGCGAACCATAGTTGGACCACCGATATCGATGTTCTCTACCGCATCAGCAAGAGTACAACCTTCTTTCGCTACTGTTTCAGCGAATGGGTAAAGGTTAACCACAACCATGTCGATTGGGTTGATACCGTGCTTTTCCATTACGTCGTCATCTTGACCACGACGACCTAGCACACCACCATGTACTTTAGGGTGAAGCGTCTTAACACGACCGTCCATCATTTCTGGGAAACCAGTGTAATCTGATACCTCAGTTACTGAGATGCCTTTTTCTGCCAGTAGGCGAGCAGTGCCACCTGTTGATAGAATATCAACACCTCGGTTAGCAAGAGCTTGGGCAAACTCAACAATACCAGTTTTGTCTGATACGCTGATTAGTGCGCGGCGAATAGGACGAGCGTTAGTCATGCTTCCATTTCCTCAAAGTCACAGAGTTAATACGTAAGATAAAGATATTTGCCAAAAGTGAACTTGTTCTTATGCTTTGATTGCAATCAGGCAGTAAGATATTGGCCAGTTTTGGTAAAGACCTTTCCAACATTTGTTGGTGGTAAACTAGTCTCTGAGTTTGATGGCGCACATTCTAACTAATTTATTACAAAAAAGCTCGCGCAATCGTTTGGCATCTCAAAAATAATTGTGAAAAGCTCAAGTTTAGGCTTAAAACGTAACGAAACAGTTAATAGGAAAAGTTATGTTCCAGATCGGAGAATTGGCTAAGCGCTGTAATGTCACAGCAGATACATTGCGCTTTTACGAAAAGAATCAGCTAATTAAACCTGCAGGTCGCAGTGATTCAGGTTACCGGCTCTATAATGAAGAAAACCAACATCAAGTCAGCTTTATCCTCAAAGCGAAAGACTTAGGCTTGAGTTTGGATGAGATTCGTGAACTTTTAGAGATAAAACTTGAGGCAACAGAACATAGCTGCGCCGAAGTTAAGGCGATCACTACAGCTAAGCTTTCTGTGATTGATGAAAAGATTATTGAATTAACTCGAATTCGCACCGCACTGAAGAAGATTAATGATGCTTGCTGTGGACACGTTGATGACGATGCTAGCCATTGCTCGATTTTAGGTGCACTTGCGAGCGAAGCACATCAAGACTCTTGCTGTGAGATAGAAAAGGGCGTTTAAGAAGCGCGGCGGATATTGGCTTTCAACTCAGTGGTTGACTTGATGTCCGGAAGATTCTCGTAGTAGAGAGTGACTTGGTTACGACCAGTTTGTTTAGAGTAGTACATGGCTTTGTCTGCTTGTACCATCAGTTCTCTAACGGATGACACATGGCCATTCAACTCGGCAATGCCAATACTCACGGTCGGCAAGATGATGTGGTCATCAACCTGACAGGGGGTTGTCTCAATCGAGTGACGGATGCGCTCCGCAATATCGTACGCTTGAATCGCGTTAGTGCGAGAAAGTACCACACCAAACTCTTCACCACCCAAACGGCCAATATAATCACTGGAGCGAATTAAACCTTGGCAAATATGCGCAACTTGGACGATGACTTCATCACCGGATAAGTGGCCCACTTGGTCATTAATTTCTTTAAAGTGGTCGATATCAATCATCAAGCAAGAGAGGTGCTGCTGGGTTGGACTATCGAACTCTCGTTCCAGTCTTAGCATAAAGGCACGGCGGTTTAATATGCCAGTCAACTCATCGGTTTCAGCCAGTTTCTTTAATTCAACTTGGTGAAGGTGAGCTTTGGTGATCTCTTGCTCTTGCCACAGAACATATTTGGCGCCGCTTGCTAATGTGATGGGCTTGAGAGAGGCTTCAAACCATCTCTCGTCGACGCCATTCCAAGCTTCAAGCTCTTCGATAGAAAGCAGCAGCTGTTGGCAAGGGGTCATTGAGTATTGCAGAGTTTTACGTTGACCTGAGGTTAACACTTGCTTGAAGTGTTGCTCCAAGTTCTCAGCAAGGTTTTCTGGAAGGATCTCGCTAAACGTGCGGTTGAGATACTTGTTGGTTAACTCGGGATCAGATTGAGTTGCTTCGCCAAAGCTATCTACGATACGTCCGTGCTCATCAATGATCAGCAGACGATCAGGTAGCTCGGAGAGCATAAGACTCAGCCATTCTTCCCTTTGCATATCAACCATGTAGATTCGTCCGAACGTAAACGTAATTGATTATTATATCGACCACTTTGAGGTTAGCAATCGCAATAGATCACAGATCGCTGAATATTCGTGCAACTAACACTGGGTCTAATGATAAAAAAACCGGGATTACTGACGTAAGCCCGGCTTCTTAAAATCAAAATATCGAATGAACGATTAGTTCATGCCGTATTTTTTAAGTTTCTTGCGAAGAGTACCGCGGTTGATACCCATCATAGTTGCTGCGCGAGTTTGGTTACCGCGAGTGTACTGCATGATGGTATCTAGTAGTGGCTGTTCAACTTCAGCTAGAACTAATTCATATAGTTCTGTTACTTCTTGGCCATTTAGTTGAGCCAAGTAGTTTTTAAGAGACGCTTTAACAGAGTCACGTAGTGGCTTCTGAGTAATCTGGTCCTGTGACGTTACTGTAGTTACTGTTAATGCTTCTGAAGTCAGATTTTGTTCGAACATATTCGGTCTAGCTCTTCTCTTAATTATGATGCAACGTTTACCTGTCGTAGTTGGGGCGAAAGCACAACTAGTTAGGCTTTATCAAAATACTCTTCAAGCGCTTCAAGCTGCAGCTCAGCTGCCTCAATGGCGTTGAAGGTACGGCGAAACTCACTCGCTTGTTCATGCTCTTTTAGGTACCAACCTACGTGCTTACGCGCGATTCGTGGACCTAAATACTCTCCATAGAAAGCATGCAGTGCATTCACATGGCCAAGCAGGATGTCTTTCACTTCCGAATAAGGAAGCTCAGGCATCGTGGTGCCGTTTTCCAAAAAGTGTTGGATTTCCTGAAAAATCCACGGACGACCTTGGGCAGGGCGTCCAATCATTAAAGCGTCAGCACCGGTATATTCCAGTACATGCTTGGCTTTCTCTGGGCTATCGATATCACCGTTAGCGATAACCGGAATTGAGATAGCTTGCTTGACCGCTTTAATGCTGTCGTATTCGGCCTCACCTTTGTACATACACGCTTTTGTTCTGCCATGCAGAGCAAGAGCCTGAATGCCGCAGTCTTCGGCTAATTTAGCGATTTGGACACAGTTTTTGTTATCTATATCCCAGCCAGTACGGGTTTTCAATGTCACAGGGACATCGACTGCATTGACCACAGCCTTCAGAATATCTTCAATGATATCTGGATACTGAAGCAGGGCAGAGCCGGCTAGCTTCTTATTCACTTTTTTGGCTGGACAGCCCATGTTGATGTCGATGATTTGCGCACCGTTTTCAACACTGAACTGAGCAGCGTCGGCCATAAGCTGTGGATCAGCGCCCGCAATTTGTACAGAGCGAATGCCCGATTCGCCTTCATGTACCATGCGTTGCTTTGATTTGGACGTTTTCCATAGCTTTGGATTGGATGACATCATTTCACTGACGGCCATTCCAGCACCATAGCGGAGACACAACTCACGGAACGGTCTATCAGTCACACCTGCCATAGGGGCAACGATGAGATTATTCTTAAGTTGGTAGTTTCCGATTTTCAAAACGTCTTCACAGCTTAGTACCAGCAAGGGCGCGCATTTTACGCATTTTTTAGCGCTGTGAAAAGACTAATATTTGAGCATTTACAAATTGTTTTCGCAAAATGCCCCAAAATCAGTCAATTAGCTCGCAAAGTCTTGTCTAGCCTTGCTTTCGACCAGAGATGCGACACCATTCACTTTGCTCTTTGATAGGATCAATGTGAAGCTCATCACGGTAATAGTTAGCCACATCTTCAGCTTGAGTATCAAGCACACCTGACATCGCAAGCTCGCCGTTTGGCTTAACTAAAGACTTAATGATTGGTGAAAGTTCGCGTAACGGACCTGCTAAGATGTTAGCAACCACCACGTCAGCAATCAGACCTTCTGGCTGATCTTGAGGAAGGAACACTTCTAGTTGGTCGGCAACACCGTTACGCTCAGCGTTGTCTTTAGAGGCAAGCAGTGCTTGAGGATCAATATCGATCCCGATAACTTTTTCAGCGCCCAGTTTGATCGCAGCGATCGCAAGAATGCCAGAGCCACAACCAAAGTCGATCACGGTTTTGCCCGATAAATCTAAGCCTTCTAGCCACTCAAGACATAAAGCGGTAGTTGGGTGGGTACCAGTACCAAAGGCAAGGCCCGGATCCAGCATCACGTTCACCGCCTCAGGCTCAGGGATCTCACGCCAGCTAGGGCAAATCCACAAACGTTCGCCAAACTTCATTGGGTGGAAGTTATCCATCCACTCGCGTTCCCAGTCTTTATCTTCCAACTGCTCGATTTTGTAAGCGAAATCATCTGCCAGTAGACCGCTGAGTTTGGTTTGCTCAATGATAAAGTTAGTATCCGCTTCCGCGTCATACAGCGCTAGGATATCCGTATCACCCCAAAGACGAGTTTCACCAGGTAGAGGTTCGAATACAGGCGTATCCTGCGCGTCTAAGAAGGTCACAGACAGCGCACCAGTCTCTTCCATTAGCATATCGCCGATCTGTTCAGCGTTTTCATTGGTCGCATTGAGTTTGATTTGAATCCAAGGCATGAGTATGAGCTCTTTACATTGATTGATGTGATTTGGCGCAGAGTGTAGCAGAAAAGGCTAACAAGTGCGCGAAAACAAAAATGCTCACCGAAGTGAGCATTTTCATTATGACTAAAGCGGAAATCGCTTATTGTAGGCCTAGTTTCTTCTCTAGGTAATGAATGTTGGCACCACCGTGTTGGAAGTTCTCATCATTCATAATGCTTTCTTGTAGAGGAACGTTAGTCTTGATGCCTTCAACGATCATCTCGCCTAGTGCGTTCTTCATACGTGCAATAGCCACATCGCGGTTCTCACCGAAAGTGATCAGCTTACCGATCATTGAATCGTAGTGAGGAGGCACTGTGTAGCCTGTGTAGATGTGCGATTCCCAGCGAACACCCATGCCGCCTGGGGCGTGGAAGCGTTCAATCTTACCTGGTGAAGGTAGGAAGCGCTCAGGATCTTCTGCGTTGATACGACATTCGATAGCATGGCCGCGGATCTTGATGTCATCCTGAGTGAATGACAAAGGTTGACCTGCTGCTACACGCAGTTGCTCTTTGATTAGGTCTACGCCCGTTACCATTTCTGTTACTGGGTGCTCAACCTGAATACGAGTATTCATTTCGATGAAGTAGAATTCGCCGTTTTCGTATAGGAACTCAAACGTACCTGCGCCGCGGTAACCGATTTCTAGACATGCACGTGTACAACGTTCACCGATGTACTTACGCATCTCTTCAGTGATACCTGGTGCTGGCGCTTCTTCAACAACCTTCTGGTGACGACGCTGCATAGAGCAGTCACGTTCACCTAGGTGGATAGCACCGCCTTGACCATCAGCAATCACCTGAACTTCAACGTGACGAGGGTTTTCTAGGAATTTCTCCATGTAAACCATGTCGTTGTTGAACGCTGCTTTTGCTTCGGCGCGTGTCATAGCGATAGCTTCAATGAGCTCGCCTTCAGAACGAACAACACGCATACCACGACCGCCGCCGCCGCCAGACGCTTTGATGATTACTGGGTAACCAATGCGCTTAGCGTGTGCTTTGTTTGTTTGCTCATCGTCATCTAGCGGGCCATCAGAACCCGGTACACAAGGTACGCCAGCTTTCTTCATTGCCGTAATAGCTGAAACCTTGTCACCCATAATGCGGATTGTTTCCGCTTTAGGACCAACAAAGATAAAGCCGCTGCGCTCAACTTGCTCAGCAAAATCTGCATTTTCAGATAGGAAACCGTAACCAGGGTGGATTGCCACCGCGCCAGTCACTTCCGCCGCTGAAATGATGCGTGGAATATTTAGGTAGCTATCGATGCCACGTGCAGGACCGATACAAATCGCTTCGTCTGCAAGTAGTACGTGTTTTAGGTCACGGTCAGCAGTTGAGTGAACAGCTACTGTTTTGATGCCCAATTCTTTACATGCGCGAAGAATACGAAGTGCAATTTCACCTCGGTTCGCGATGACTAATTTATCTAGCATAAGAGAGAGCCTCTATTATTCGATAACAACAAGTGGTTGGTCGAATTCAACTGGTTGGCCGTCTTCAACTAGGATAGCGGTTACAACGCCAGACTTGTCTGCTTCGATTTGGTTCATCATCTTCATCGCTTCAACGATACATAGTGTGTCGCCAGCGTTTACTGCTTGACCAACTTCAACGAAAGATTTCGCGTCTGGGCTTGGAGAACGGTAGAAAGTACCTACCATTGGAGAAAGAACTTGGTGGCCAGCTGGAGTTGCAGGAGCCGCTGCCGCTTCTGGCGCTGCTGCAGGAGCAGGTGCCGCTGCTGGTGCAGCCGCTACAGGAGCTGGAGCTGCTGCGTATTGAACTGGTGCTACAGGTGCAGCAGTACCGTTACGGCTGATGCGTACCGACTCTTCACCTTCAGAGATTTCTAGCTCAGCAATGCCAGACTCTTCTACTAACTCGATAAGCTTCTTGATTTTACGGATATCCATCTTTTCTTTCTCTTTTATCTTGTGAATAAGACAGCTCAAAACGAGCTGCAGAGTGTTTATTTACGTTGAGCATCTGCGAAGGACTTCAACGTCAGTTGGGTTACTTTGCCTGCAGCTTATTCAGCGCGGCAGACAGAGCGAATTCGTATCCTTGCGCACCTAAACCACAAATCACGCCCTCAGCCTTATCTGAGAGATAAGAGTGATGACGGAATGGTTCACGAGCATGCACATTGGATAAATGTACTTCGATAAACGGGATAGCCACACCTAATAGTGCATCTCTAAGTGCAACACTGGTGTGGGTAAAGGCGGCAGGGTTGATGATAATAAAATCCACCTTGTCGTATGCCGCATGGATAGCTTCGATCAGCTCATACTCACGATTGGATTGAAGATGTTGGAGTTCAACATTGGCTTCATTCGCTTGCTTAGTTAATGTGTCGATAATCTGTGGTAGTGTTGACGAACCGTAATGTGCGGGTTCGCGTAGACCTAACAGGTTTAAATTTGGACCATTTAAGACAAGAATGCGTGATTTTGCTGTCATTGTGCTGCCATCTTCCTACTTCATGATATGAACTGGAATATTCCCATATTATCTCGGATTCATCATGCAGTTTTTACTAAAAATAGCAGTGAATCTTTGAAATAGACCCAGATTATAGCTAATTCAGCGCATTTAGCAGCAATTTACTGGTCTAATCTCCCAGCTTGAAGCCGGATTTTTGTAACCGAGGTAACATTTTTTGCTCAATGAGAAAGGGCTAGAGAGGAGTACTTTAGACGGTAAAAACACAAAACCGCCACATAGTGTGACGGTTTGAAGTTCTACATAGTGGTGCTGATAATTATGCTAATTCCGCTTTTTCTGCAATCAGCTTATCAACCACACTTGGATCCGCTAGGGTTGAAGTATCGCCTAAGTTGCTAGTATCGCCTGTAGCAATCTTACGTAGAATACGGCGCATAATCTTACCAGAACGAGTCTTAGGTAATGAGTCTGTCCAGTGCAGTACATCAGGTGTTGCGATAGGGCCAATCTCTTTACGCACCCAGTCTTTCACTTCTTTATGCAGTTCTGCACTTGGGAACTCACCGTCATTGAGCGTGATGTAAGCGTAGATTGCTTGGCCTTTAATATCGTGCGGGATACCAACAATCGCTGCCTCAGCAATCTTATCGTGAGCGACGAGCGCCGATTCGATTTCTGCGGTACCCATACGGTGACCAGAGACGTTTAATACGTCATCCACACGACCTGTAATCCAGTAGTAACCATCTTCATCGCGACGCGCGCCGTCACTGGTGAAGTACATGCCTTTAAATGTAGAGAAGTAAGTTTGCTCGAAGCGCTCATGGTCGCCATATACTGTGCGCATCTGACCTGGCCATGAATCAAGGATGACTAGGTTACCGTCAGTCGCACCTTCGATGATGTTACCCATGTTATCAACCAGAGCAGGCTGAACACCGAAGAATGGACGAGTCGCAGAACCTGGTTTAAGGTCCGTTGCACCTGGTAGTGGAGCAATCAAAATGCCGCCTGTTTCGGTTTGCCACCAAGTATCGACAATAGGTGAATCTTCATTACCGATGGTTTTGTAGTACCACTCCCACGCTTCAGGGTTAATAGGTTCACCTACCGAGCCCATTATACGTAGGCTGCTACGTGACGTTCCTTCTACCGCTTCATTGCCTTTCGCCATAAGTGCACGAATCGCTGTTGGTGCCGTGTAGAGGATATTGACTTGGTGTTTATCAACCACTTGGCTCATGCGGTTTGTGCTTGGATAGTTAGGCACACCTTCGAATAGGATTGTTTTTGCACCGTTGGCCAGTGGGCCGTAAATCAGATAAGTGTGGCCGGTAATCCAACCCACGTCAGCGGTACACCAGAAGGTTTCGCCTGGCTGATAATCAAATACGTACTTGAATGTCATGGTAGCGTAGACAAGGTAACCGCCTGTGGTGTGCAGAACACCTTTTGGTTTACCTGTCGAGCCAGAGGTGTAGAGGATGAAAAGAGGATCTTCTGCTTTCATCTCTTCTGGTGGGCAGTCAGCAGAAACATTTGCGGTTGCTTCATGCCACCAAACATCACGATGCTCATGCCAATCAATGTCACCGCCAGTACGTTTCATGACGATGACTTTTTCGATGGTTTTGACTTCTGGGTTAGTCAGTGCTTCATCAACATTCTTTTTCAGAGGAACAGCACGACCACCACGCACGCCTTCGTCAGCGGTAATCACCACTTTAGCGTCTGAATCAATAATGCGGCCAGATAGCGCTTCTGGAGAGAAGCCACCGAATACAACAGTATGTACCGCACCAATACGGGTACAGGCTAGCATGGCAACCGCTGCTTCAGTCACCATTGGCATGTAAAGACAAACCACATCACCTTTACGCACACCTTGCTCTTTCAGTGCGTTCGAAAACTTACACACTTCTTTATGCAGTTGGTTAAAGGTCAATGTTTTATCGTCGTTTGGATCATCACCTTCCCAGATGATGGCGACATCATCACCACGTTCAGCAAGGTGACGGTCAATACAGTTTGCAGATACGTTTAGCGTACCGTCTTCGAACCAACGGATATCAACGTGGCCAGTATCAAATGACGTGTTCTTTACTTGAGTGAAAGGCTTCATCCAATCGACGATTTTTCCGTGCTCACTCCAGAAACCAACAGGATCTGTCACAGATTGTTGGTACATAGCTTGGTAGGTATCGTTATCCGCGTGGGTATTTTTTTTGATGTTTTCTTTTACCGGATAAATATGGGCTTCACTCATTGCTTATCTCCTTGTGCTTAATTCCTTGTGAATTGAGCAAGTGTCCGTTTAAAACGATAAGGTCACCTGACCCTGACGTTGTAAAATCCCTATACCCATAACTTTCAAGCACAGGCGAGAATTCGACAATTAGACTTTAGGATGAGAGAGATAGATCTGCTTTGAAATGAAGGAATTAAAACGCAAATTGAGAACTTGGTCGTAAGTTGGGTTAGCGGGTATAGGGCAGATTTAAGCTAGGGAGGTCACCTTTTGTTAATCGAACAAACACCAAGGCGGCAGAAATCGCATCTTGTAGGGCATCGTGTTTATCCTGCAAAGGCAAGTCAAGGTGCTTACAAATGGCGTCCAAGCTGAGGTCAAAGTAAGCGTTAGGTAGGTGCTTTTCTAGCTTGTCATGATAGATCTGGCTGACTTCGATTAAAGGGTTGGGTAGAGGAAAGCCCAGCTGTTTGCGACAAGCGAGATCGAGAATTTTTTTATCATAGCGAATGTGATAGCCGACTAATGGACGGTTACCAATAAACTCTAGCAGTTGCATCAAGGCTTGTTTTTCATCAATACCATCAACGAGATCCTGATGGCGGATGCGGTGGATTTTGATTGAGCCAGAATCCAGTGATTGCGGGGCTCTAAGCCTGACTTCAAACGGTTTGCTGGTAATAATGCGATTGTCGATGATTTTGGTCGCCGCAATGGTGACGAGTTCGGCACGATTAGGGTCGAGGCTAGTGGTCTCACAATCTAACGAGACGTACTCACCTTTTTGCACCGAGGCAAAAAGAGGCTGGTAAGGAGAGCCCTTGAGTTTGTAAAACCAATAACGGCGTTGCAACCAATTCATACACCAGCCTCTAATCTCTTATCTGATAATGATAGCCCAAGAACTGCTTAAACTTTTTCACTACATGCAAACTATGACGTAGTAAATCTCGCTCGGTACGCTCTATCTGTTTCAGGTCGATGCGATTGTGGCTGTGTTGATTTGTCAGTTGTTGATTAAGGCGCAGCTTGAATAGCAACTTGAGTGCTTCACTGAGGTTGTCGGCGGTCTCTGGTTCGAGTATCCGCTTCAATCTTAAAGCTTCTATGCGTTCAAAGGTGTTTTTCTCTTCAATGCCGTATTCTAGCGACAAGGTACGGATACCATGAACGATAGGGAAGATACCGCCACTTTTTACGTCCACACCTTGTTTGTCTTTCTTAACATTGCCAAATAGCGTCAATGGTAGAGAAAACTGCAACGCAGGACGCGAGAAGTCTTGCAGCGCGAGCATGTTGTTGAGCATGGTTTGCTTAAGGTGTTGCGTGATGGGTTCGAGTAACGTTTTGTTGCCTGCGACTGCATGAGCATCGGTGAAAATCGCTAGATCCATGATGTTTTCTGCACTGCTAGGCTTAGACCATTGGCTGATAGTGCTTTTCCATTCTGACTGGGTTTTGACCCACTTAGGGTTATTGACCATGACATTGCCAGGGCAAAGTGGATAGCCAAGTTGTTGTAGCGTATGGGTTAGTTGACCCATAACTGTTTCACATTGGTGCCAATGGAGACCATCTTTGATGATCAGTGCGTTGTCTTGGTCAGTTTTCAGTATTTGTTCCCCACGCCCTTCTGAGCCTAGAACGACCAAACAGCAGTGATCGTGAAGGGCAGGAGGAACAATCAGTTCAAAGGCTTTCTCTATGATCTGCTCGTTGACCGCTGAGATCAGTTCCATGATAAAGCGGGTGCGAATGCCGTTGTTCAGTAGACTTTCGACTAAGTTTCGCTGCCTGTTGGAGGCGAGGGCCAACTCTTCAATACTGGTCGAGCGGGCAATACTTAACGTTAATACGTGCGAGTGGGTTGAGAAAGCGCTGAGGATCTGGGTCATATCGAGCATACCGACCGCTTCTTTACCATCGGCGACCATCACGCGTTTCATTCGATGACGAGTCATTTTAATCATCGCATTAAAAAGAAACTCACCGTCCTCAACGTGCACCACAGGGAAAGTGGCAATTTTGCCTACTGGAGTGTCGAGTGGATGACCTTCAAGCATAACGGCATGCAGCATATTGGTTCGAGTAATGATCCCATACGGCATTGAGTGCTCATCTTCAACGAGGCGGATGTCAGAGTCGTTTAGTCGCACTAAAGCAGAGTCGATACCATTTTGCTTGAGTGTCTGCGTGACTTCATTCAGCGGCTGTTCGGGAGAGAGTATCATCGGCGGGTGATAGATCTCTTTGTCGACTTTGGTCAGGATAAACTCAGCTAGGTTCTGTTGTTGCTGGGCCGCATCGATCAGCTCTTGGCGCTTGGCAAGGTTGTTGTCGAAATAGGCGGCAAACTGACCATTCTCGTTATATAGCTCAATGAAAACGGACTTGGGCAATAGATAGCAAAGGGTATCTTCTAATGCGATGTAGCGATGTTTTACCGTCTCTTCAGATAGAGCACGCACATCAAACAAATCATCATTAGCGTAGTGAGCAAAGATTTCTTTGTCGTCTTCCGAACGCTCTTCGACTGCTCCCTTGATCAGGATGTGAAGATGCTGGCTCTGTGTGCCGGGCTGAAGTAAGGTTTCTTTGGCACGGAAGTAAGCAACATCCAATGAGCTACGCAGCCGGTTCTGCTGCTGGCTGTCCAATCGATCAAACGGTGGGGAGTGCATATTAAATTTATCTGGCATTGCGGACCCTACTTCATTGCCACTCTATAGGTTAAGTGTGCAGGATTGGCATAATTGTTCCAGACGACTTTGGTCGAATCTATTAATGAAACAAGTCCGGCCACTTCGTTGCTAATGATGAAAATAGTGAGAATAGGGAAACGCAGTTGTGACGATTATTCCCTTTTTATTCTCAGCAAAGCAAACGATAATATCGCCGCTTTGTTCCAATTTATTCACGCATTCAGAGGTAATGATGCTCACCCCATCTCCATATGGCTGGATTTCCCAGTATTTTGTCGGTTTCTTTTTCGCTTATGGTGTTTATCTACCATTTTGGGCGTTGTGGTTTGAAGAGCAGGGGGTATCGGCAACAGATATCGGATTACTGGTCGGTATTGGTTTTGCTACCCGATGTGTCGCCAACATGGTGCTAACACCACGTATCCATAAAGTCGAACACTTGATGCCAGCACTGCGATGGCTCAGCTTTGCCTCTATTCTTTTTGTTGGTTTCCACTTCTTTACAGGTGGTAGCTTTTGGTTAATGGCATTGGCGACTGTGTTGTTCAACTTGTGCTGTGGCCCTATTGTTCCCTTGTCTGATGCGATGGCGAACTACTATTCACGTTTGCAAATGTTGGATTATGGCCGCACTCGCCTGTGGGGTTCGATTGCCTTTATTGCGGGTTCAACGGTGGTTGGCTTCTTAGTTGCGCAGTATGGCAGTGACATGATTATCTTCACCGCGCTGGCTGGTGTAGTTGTGGCTTTGTTGTTCTCGATGCGCAACATCAATCCAATGCCCGTTACGACGGAAGATGAAGATGCCGAGCGTCCTAAGTTGACAGAGCTGCTGCGTGAACTTCCCGTGGTAAAGTTCCTGGTTTTGGTTTCTCTTATTCAAGGTAGTCACGCTGCGTACTACAGCTTCAGTTCGATTTATTGGAAAGAGGCGGGCTATTCGGAAGATATCATCGGCTATTTATGGAGCTTAGGTGTCGTGGCTGAGGTGGCGATTTTTGCTTTGAGTAAACGTCTGTTCTCGGGTTGGACGCTTCGAGCATTGTTTATGGTCGCTGCACTTGGTGTGGTGGTACGTTGGGGTTTGACGGCTTCTACAACAGCTTTAGTAGCATTGGTAATGATCCAGCTTCTGCACGGTGTGACCTTCGCAATCGCACATATTGCCGCGATTCAATATATCCAACACTCTGAGCAAAGAAAAATGGTGGCGCTGCAAGCGCTGTACAATGCGATTCCTTTAGGGGCATTCATCGCCTTGATGACCACGTTAAGTGGTTGGGGCTATGAAAACTGGGGGGCAAACGTCTTCTGGGCGATGGCCGCTATGGGTGTCTTGGCTCTATTTATCAAAGTTGACCCTCAAAAACATCAAGTTAGCGATATGTCGAAAGCGGAGCCTAATGCACAGAATTAAGCCTAGCTGATTGAGTTGATAGCATATCCTTAGTTAAATGAAACCTCTCCAATATGGAGAGGTTTTTGATTGGCGCATGATAAGGATATCTGATGCAAGGCTGGCTAGTGATCACCGTATCACTGATGTATCTCGGACTACTGTTCCTCATTGCTTGGTATGGCGATAAACAGCATAACTGGTTGGCGAAATGGCGACCTTGGATTTACAGCCTATCTATCGCAGTGTACTGCACATCGTGGACATTTTACGGCACCGTCGGACAGGCCAGTAACAATCCTTGGGCATTCCTGCCTATCTATATTGCTCCAATACTCGTCTTTACGCTTGGTTGGCGAATTCTGGCTCGACTGATTATTACCGCCAAACGAGAACATATTACCTCTATTGCTGACTTTATCGCTGCGCGTTATGGCAAATCACAAGGCTTAGCGGTGGTCGTTACCTTGATTGCAGTGGCTGGTATTTTGCCTTACATCGCCCTGCAACTGCGCGGTATTACCATGGGGTTAGAGATCATTTCACCAGAACTGCCGCGAAGTTTCGAAGGCTCAAGCCTTGATGTATCTTGGTTCGTGGTCGGGGCATTGGCCATTTTTACCATGCTGTTTGGTACTCGCCATATTGATAACACTGAGCATCACCGTGGCATGATGATGGCGATTGCGTTTGAATCTATTATCAAGCTGGTGGCATTTCTAGCCGTTGGTCTGTTTATTCTGTTCTTGGCACTGAATCGCAATGACGTTGAACTGGCACAGATTGCACGTCAGACCTACCAATCACCGAACATACCGACTCTAGTTATTCACACCGTGCTAACCATGTTGGCGATTGTCTGTCTGCCACGCCAGTTCCATACCATGGTGGTGGAAAACGAACGCGCGCAAGACCTGCATACTGCGCGTTGGTTGTTTCCTCTTTATTTGATTTTGATGGGCATTTTTGTCTTGCCGATTGCTTGGGTCGGGCAATCTCTGCTGACTGACGCCAGCCCAGATACTTATGTGATTAGCTTACCTATGGCGGTTGGTGCGCAGGATATCGCCTTGCTCGCTTTTCTCGGCGGCACGTCTGCGGCCAGTGGCATGGTGATTGTTTCAACCATCGCTTTGGCAATCATGGTTTCCAATGATTTAGTCATGCCATTGCTGCTGCGCCGAATGCGACTCTCACAGCGCAATCACAGGCACTTCTCTGGTCTGCTACTGATTATTCGCCGTGGGCTCATACTGTTGCTACTGCTCGGAGCTTGGGGTTTTTATCAAGCTCTGGGTAATATTCACTCCCTTTCTGCGATTGGTTTCCTCTCCTTTGCGGCGATCACTCAGTTTGCCCCCGCTTTGATAGGTGGCATGTATTGGCGTCAGGGTAACCGCAAAGGGGTATACGTTGGTTTGGCGGTCGGCTTTACCTTATGGCTGATTACCTTAATGAGCCAAACAGATATGTTGGCGGGTAGCGCGCAAGACAACTTCCTATTGTGGGTGATCACTCCGCCTGAATGGCTGCAAAACCTTAATGTTAAGAATTCAGACTGGGGTATTGTGCTCAGTGTCGCGCTCAACACGCTTTGTTACGTCGTTGTCTCGCTGCTTACTCGTGCCAGTCTAAGTGAGCGCTTGCAGTCGGCTTCGTTTGTGGGTACGCCTCTACCTGAAAGTGAAAACATGAGCTTGTATCAAAGCCGTGTCACAGTGGGTGAGTTAGAGATGCTGGCGTCGCGTTTTGTTGGCAGGCAACGGGTGCGAAGTGCATTTAGGCAATATTGGCAACAGCAAAGAGAAACCTTACTGCCCAACCAACAAGCACCTTCTACTTTAATTCGCCATACCGAAAGGGTGTTGGCTGGGGTTTTTGGTGCCTCATCGGCTAAGTTAGTCCTTACTTCTGCGCTACAAGGCAGAAACATGCAGCTGGAAGAAGTCGCTACCATTGTCGATGAAGCTTCAGAGCTGTATGACTTTAGCCGAGGACTACTGCAAGGGGCGATTGAACATATCGGTCAAGGTATTGCTGTGGTCGATAAGCAGCTTCGTCTTGTGGCATGGAACCAACGTTACTTAGAGCTGTTTACGTTTCCGGCCGGCTTGATTCAGGTAGGTAGGCCGATTGCCGATGTGATACGACACAATGCTGAGTGCGGGTTGTGTGGCCCGGGTGACCCTGAGGAGCATGTGCGCCGACGGGTTTATCATCTTGAACAAGGGACGCGTCATACTTCTTCGCGTGTACGACCTGACGGTCGAGTGATTGAAGTACAGGGCAACCCAATGCCAGGTGGCGGGTTTGTGATGAGCTTTACCGATATCACCGTCTTCCGCGATGCTGAACAAGCCCTAAAAGATGCTAACGAAACCCTTGAAGAACGCGTCCAAGAGCGTACTCAAGAGCTAGAGCAACTGAACAAAAAACTGGTCTCAGCCACTCAACGCTCTGAACATGAATCACAATCCAAATCGCGCTTTTTAGCGGCCGTAAGCCATGACTTAATGCAGCCACTCAATGCTGCTCGTCTGTTCGCCTCATCTTTATCGGAAGTGGCAAAAGAGCCTGAGACCAAGCAGCTTTCCCATCATATTGAAAGTGCCTTAGGGGCCGCTGAAGATTTGATTGGCGATTTACTGGATATCTCGCGTCTAGAATCTGGCAAGCTAGATATCAACGTACATGGTTTTGCGATTAACGATGTTTTATCCAACCTCAATGCGGAGTTTAGTGCGCTTGCCAAGCAGCAGGGTATTGAGTTCACCATGATTCCGAGTCAGCTATTGGTTCAGTCTGACCCGAAACTCTTACGTCGTGTGGTACAGAACTTCTTAACTAATGCGTTTCGCTACAGTCCAAAAGGTAAAGTGGTTCTCGGCGTAAGACGAGTGGGAAGCCAAGCGCGCATCGATGTGTGGGACAATGGCATGGGCATTGATGAGGACAAGCAGCAAGAGATATTTGAAGAGTTTAATCGTGGGACTCAAGTCCGTTCTGATCAGGGCTTAGGACTTGGTCTGGCAATTTCTAAAGGGATAGCTCATGTTCTTGGTCACCAAATCACTATGCGTTCGTGGCCGGGTAAAGGCAGCGTGTTCTCGATTACACTCGCGCGCAGCGAAAAAGCCCTTGAACCTGTAAAAGCTGCACCGGCAAGTTCTACTTCAGACTTGAGTCATTTGAAAGTTCTGTGTGTGGATAACGAAACCGATATATTGGTTGGTATGGAAACCTTGCTCGGCCGCTGGGGGTGCGAC
The DNA here is from genome assembly GCF_028551255.1 of Vibrio tubiashii. Taxonomy (NCBI): domain Bacteria; kingdom Pseudomonadati; phylum Pseudomonadota; class Gammaproteobacteria; order Vibrionales; family Vibrionaceae; genus Vibrio; species Vibrio tubiashii. The sequence continues at coordinate 204,785 of NZ_CP117029.1, forward strand.
GTACGCACTGCTGTTGACTTGGTTAATAGCTTGCAGGCAATAGAAGAAACCTGGGTGCCGGATGTGATTTTGTCTGATTATCGACTCGACAATGGACGCACAGGCTTAGAAGTGCTGCAGCAATGTCGCCTGCGTTTAGGCGATAGCTTTATCGGCGTCATTATTAGTGCAGACCGCACTGATGATATGCTAGATGGTATCAAGTCGAATGGATTTAGCTTTATTCCCAAGCCTGTCAAACCGCTAAAACTCAGGGCGGTGTTGAATAGGGTTTAGAGGAAACAGAACCGGGAACGGGCTGCGCCCTATGGAAGGTTGGATCGCTACGCTGCTGGATAACGGGGTCGGGCTTCGCCCTTCTAGAAACCTAGAGTTGATCTCTTAACCATTGCGGAGAACTTTAGTTATCCAGTTATCCAGTTATCCAGTTATCCAGTTATCGTAAGACAAAGTCCTTTCCCGTATCCAACGAAAAAGGGTTGACGCAAAACGCCAACCCTGAAAAATTCTCCAGCTCTCCAGCTCTCCAGCTCTCCAGCTCTCCAGCTCTCCAGCTCTCCAGCTCTCCAGCTCTCCAGCTCTCCAGCTCTCCAGCTCTCCAGCTCTCCAGCTCTCCAGCTACTCCGTAAACAAAGTCTCGTATTTAACAAACGCAGTTTGAGTTTCGCCGTAATACAAGGTGCCTTCAGACTGAATCGCGACGCGTAGCCAGCTTTCAGCGGATGTTGGTTTCGCTACAGAGATTGCCCAGTGTTGGCCAGTACTATCTGTTGGCTGCATATCCAAAGGTTGAGCACTTTGTTCTTGGCTATCGACAATGGATAGCTTTACACCTTCTAAAGGGAAAGCCGCTTTTAAAGATAAGTCCAAACCGTTCGCGGTTAACTTCTCGGAACGAAACTGCACTTTAAAGTCGCCGTTGGTCATATCACACAGTCCACTGGTGTAGCGGCAGTTAGATTTGGCGGCTAACTTATAGGTTTCGCCTTCTTTCGCGGCATGAGGCTTTTCACTCAGCGCCATATCTGTCCCAAAGTAGGCAATCAGAGAAAGAATTGGGGCAATCAATAATGCGATTAGAAAGTGCTTATTTTTGAACATAAAATACTAATTCCATCAATTATCTGTTCATTTTTACTGGCTAAAATCGCTGATAACTTCGTTAAAGATTTTGAAGGTAGAGCAACTAGCTTGCTGCAATCTTTGCCTTGTTCTAAGCGATTTTTTCTGCGTAACCCCTGAACTTCTAATGAATGGCATTAGTATGCGTCCTTGCTACGGCTCAGGGAATTTCTAATTATTAGAATAAGTTAAGCGAATAAAAAAGCCCCCGAGGGGGCTTTTGTGGCTTAGGTATTATTTTAGTGGTCTACTGCACCGCCAGCGCCTGCTGGTACACGTACGTGTTCAACCAAGTCTTTCACTTCTTGTGGTGTTTCTGCTGTTACTTTCGATACAGCGAATGCGACTGCGAAGTTAAAGACTGCACCAATTGCACCGAATGCGTTTGGTTCAATGCCTAGGAACCAGTTGCTGCCCCAGCTTTCTAGGTAAGTCCAGTCAGCAACAAACAGGATGCCTTTGTGCTGGAATACGTAGAATAGAGTGATACTGATACCTGCAATCATACCCGCGATTGCGCCTTCCTTGTTGATACCCTTGCTGAAGATACCCATCATCAGTGCCGGGAAGATTGAGGAGGCCGCAAGACCAAATGCCAGTGCTACCGTACCTGCTGCAAAGCCTGGCGGGTTGAGGCCGAGATAGCCTGCCACCGCAATCGCCACCGCCATGGAAATCCGACTGGCGAGCAGCTCTTTCTTCTCGGATATATTCGGATTGATGACGCCTTTGATTAAATCATGGGATATCGCAGAGGATATTGCGAGCAATAGACCTGCCGCCGTTGATAGTGCTGCTGCCAGACCACCGGCTGCCACCAAGGCAATCACCCAGTTTGGAAGCTTAGCAATCTCAGGGTTAGCCAGTACCATGATGTCACGGTCAACTTTCAGTTCGTTAGTCGCTGGGTTTGACGTGTATTCAATCAGACCATCACCGTTCTTATCATCAAAGCCTAGTAGACCTGTTTTCTCCCAGTTTTTGAACCAGTCAGGACGCTCATCATAAGCTAGGTGCTGACCTGGAGCTGGGTTTACGGTATCCATTAGGTTTAGACGAGCCATCGCTGATACTGCTGGTGCAGTTGTGTATAGGATAGCGATGAAGACTAGTGCCCAACCTGCTGAAGTACGTGCGTCACGCACTTTAGGTACCGTGAAGAAACGGATGATTACGTGTGGTAGACCCGCAGTACCGATCATTAGCGACATGGTGTAAACAAACATATTGAGTGTGTCGCCACGGACTTGAGTGGTGTATTCACTAAAGCCGAGTTCGGTGACCACTTGGTCGAGCCTATCGAGTAGATAGACGTCGGTGCCTTGGATGGTACTACCGAGACCAATCTGAGGAAGAGGGTGACCAGTCAGTTGCAGAGAGATAAAGATTGCAGGAATAGTGTAAGCTAAAATGAGTACGCAATATTGAGCAATCTGCGTGTAAGTAATCCCTTTCATGCCACCCATTACAGCGTACATGAATACGATACACATACCGATCAGAAGACCAGTAGAGTAATCAACTTCTAGGAAACGACCGAACGCAACACCAACGCCTTTCATCTGACCGATAACATAAGTGACCGACGCGATGATAAGACAGACAACTGCTACGATACGTGCTGCGTTTGAGTAGAAACGCTCACCTACGAACTCTGGTACAGTAAACTTGCCGAACTTACGTAGGTAAGGTGCAAGTAGTAGTGCAAGAAGTACGTAACCGCCAGTCCAACCCATTAGGAATACGGAACCGCCGTAACCCATAAATGCAATCAGACCTGCCATAGAGATAAATGATGCGGCTGACATCCAGTCTGCTGCGGTTGCCATACCGTTGGCGATTGGGTTTACACCACCGCCTGCAACATAAAACTCTTTAGTTGACCCAGCACGTGCCCAAATCGCAATACCGATGTAAAGGATAAAGGTCGCACCAACAACGAGGTAAGTGATAGTTTTCAAATCCATCTGAGTTACTCCTTACTCATCTACGCCGAATTCACGGTCGATTTGGCGCATTTTCCACGCGTAGTAGAAAATAATACCCAGGAAGGCATAGATAGAGCCTTGTTGAGCAAACCAGAAACCAAGCTTGTACCCGCCTAGTTGAAATTGATTGAGTTCATCTACAAATAAAATGCCGCAGCCGAAAGAAACGACAAACCAGATAACCATAAGGCTAACCATTAGTTTTACGTTCTTATCCCAGTAGGCTTTGGCTTTATCCTGACTTTCAAACGCCATTGCCGTCTCCTTACGTGTTCGTTGTTAAGAAAATGTTTCAATATCTACATTAGCAAGGGTGGGGCAAGAACTCTTTTCAACTTTAGTCGCGGTGAGAAAAACAAAAAGCGCCTAAAAATAAGGCGCTTAAGTATTAATGATAGATTTTTGTGATGTTAATGGTGTGTTAAATTAGCCTAAAGTCTAACGTTTTATTGTTAGTCTTATCGATTTTCGTTATCCGGCGTAAAAATCTTTGATCCCCATCAGCAGGTTGCTTACTGCTACAGCCGCAAGAATAAGCCCCATAACACGACTGATAATGGCGGCACCGACATTGCCAATCCACTTCTGAATATGTGTCGCACCAAGAAGTAACAATAGGGTGATAAGTAAAACCGTCACCATGACAGCGGCAGTAATTCCCTGATCGACAAGTGCGTATCTATGATTGTCCGTCAGCATGACAATCGCCATCATCGCTCCCGGAGAAGCGATAGAAGGAATAGCTAAAGGGTAAACCGCCAAATCAGCGAGATCGGAATGACTCACTTCTTCAGAAAGCTTGGTTTCTTGTTCAGGTTTAGACTCGCCAAAGATCATGGTTAGGGCAAACAGTAGTAGCACTAAGCCACCTGCCGCCTGAAATGCAGGCAGAGGTATCTGCATCGCTTCAAGGAGCAACTGACCTGCGACGAGGAAAAACAGTAGTACGCCCGTTGCAATAGCTACGGCCTTTAACGCGACCAAACGGCGCTGTTTAGCGGTGAGATGCTGAGTTTGAGATAAGTAAACCGGGACTGAGCCAATAGGATCGATGACAGCCCACAGGACGACGAATTGAGTAATTAGAACGCTTAGCAAGAGAAGTACTCCCAGAGTTTGTTGAACAGAGGGGTAAATCAGATTGTTGCCTGATTCCTCAAGTGTAGCAAAATTCTAGGAGTAACTTTGTCAGAAACTGGTGAGTTAAGCCTCTGATTCGAGTTGTTGAAGTAAAATAACCGCTTGAGTACGATTTTTTACACCTAACTTACGGAATATCGCCGTCATATGAGCCTTTATTGTTGCTTCTGATACATTTAACTCATAAGCAATCTGCTTATTCAGCAAGCCATCAGATAGCATTCCTAAGACTTTATATTGCTGTGGGGTCAAAGTGGCAATTTTTTCTGCTAAATCATTACACGCTGCGTTGTTGGTAATGGAACCTTCAGGGAAGAAAGGTTCGCCATTGAGCACCTGATTGAGAGCACTGACGAGCTCACGCATATCACTGGATTTAGGAATAAAACCGAATGCGCCATGACTCTTAACCTGAGTCACTACTGACGGTTCTTCACTAGCTGAGACGACCACAATGGGTAAATCAGGATATTCAGCACGCAGTTGAATCAAGCCTGACATGCCGTTTGCTCCAGGCATCTTTAAGTCGAGCAGAAGTAGGTCCGGTTCGTCTTCTTTAGCGAGCAGGGTAAGAAGGGCATCTAACGAGTCGGCTTCTAGCAGATTTGCGCCACTCACCGCCATATGCACCGATTGAAACAGAGCATTGCGAAACAGCGGATGATCATCCGCAATGATAATGGTGTAGGTCGAATCCATGACGTTAACTACTTATGACGGTTTAGTTAATAGAATTATTGTCATCTTTGCGATTGTGGACAATGTTTATCCGCTAAAAGTCTGAACTGTATCGGGTTTTATTAGCGAAATTGCATATAAATGTATGTTGTGACGGAGGAATCTGGAGTGCATCATTGTTCAATGAAAAATTGAAGCGCCAGTGGATAACTGGCGCTGTTTGAAAGCTTAGAGGTTATGGGTGTCCAAATGCTGCAAGAATGTCTCTGCGTTCATAAAGCCAGTAATGCGAGCGTTTGAAACGGACTCTCCATTAGTATCCCAGAACTCGATAGTAGGAAGCCCTAGCACGCTCATCTCTTTCAATAAGGCAATGTCTTGTGGTTGGTTTCGTGTCACGTCTGCTTGCAGTAACACAAAATCCTTGAGGCGCGACTCAACATCAGGCTGGTGGAAGGTGTATTTCTCAAACTCTTTACAGGCGACACACCAGTCGGCGTAGAAATCGAGCATGACCGCTTTGCCGTCCGCTTTTGCTTTAGCAAGTTGTGTGTTGAGCTGTTCAACATTGGCGATACGGATAAACTCTATCTGATTTTGTTTCTGTGCTGTGCTGATCGCGCTCTTACCAAAGTAGTGGTTCAATGCAGGTTGAGCTGAGGCAAATAGACCCAGCACGGCGATGATTCCTACCACGCTCTGTTTCCAGCCACCAAATGGCAGTGAGTTCTTAACATGATATAGCCAACCAAACGCTGCGATGCCGAGCACTGACCATAATCCTGTCGCCCACACCTCAGGCAAGATGCGCTCAAGTAAGAATATTGGCGCAGCCAGTAGAATGAAGCCAAACAGAGTCTTGACTCGGTCCATCCAATTGCCCGCTTTTGGTAGCAGCTTGTTGCCAAAGACAGCGACTAGCATCAATGGGATCCCCATACCTATAGCTAGTGCGTATAGAGCGATACCACCAGTGAGTAGATCGCCACTTTGTGCAACGTACAACAGAGCACCAGAGAGCGGCGCAGTGGTACAAGGTGAACAAACTAAGCCAGAAATCGCTCCCATGGCGAATACGCCCAGTGAACTTCCACCTTGCTGTTTATTGCTTAAATTGTTCAACCATGTCTGAACGCTGCTAGGCAGTTGCAAGCTATAGAGACCAAACATGGAGAGTGCCAGAGCGACAAATAAAACACTTAAACCAACTAAGACATAAGGGTGCTGCATGGCCGCTTGAAATTGCATACCAGCTGACGCAACAACTAGGCCGAGTAAGGTATAAGTCAGTGCCATGCCTTGCACGTAGATAAAGGCCAACCCTAGGGCACGTCCATGGCTAAGCTTACCGCTACCCAAAACAATACTGGTTAAAATTGGGTACATTGGCAGTACGCATGGTGTAAAGGCAAGACCAACACCTAAAGCCAAAAATAGTAGAGGCGTCCACCAGTTGTCACTGAGCTTAGAAGCAAGGTTTGATTCGCTTGAGACAGGTGTTTGCTTTGTTGCTGTTGTTGAATTTGCCGGTTCTTTTTGAGTTGGAATGACAGCATTCGCTTCTTGGAAGTCGAAGCTAGTGACGTCGATAACTCGGGTTTCTGGTGGGTAGCAAAAACCGGCTTTGGCACAGCCTTGGTATTGAACGATCAGGCGTGCCCCATCTTGGTAATTTGCGATCGGAACTTCGACAAACAGTGGTGTCGTGTAAATATTTACTTCACCAAAGAACTCATCTTTGTAAGGTTCTCCATCTCGCATTTCAATATCACCCAGAGTGATATTTTCGCCACTGACAGAAATACGATGTTGATAGAGGTAGTAATCTTCTTTGACTTGCCAATCGAGGAAAACGCGATTCCCTTGTTGGAAAGAATTGAATGGAAAAGCTTGGTCTACCGGAACAAAAGTATTGTTGCTAACGCCAAAGCTTGGTGCGGAGTTTGATTGCTCAAAAACGGCCAAAGCAGGTGCAGAAACAATAGAAAAACACAGCAGAATTAGAGATAAAGCGAAGCGCATAGAAGAGTCACTTAAGTTAAATTTTCATCATTTTAACTCAATCAGACAGAGGAAAGGGGGAATAAGTTTCAACTCGCTATCATTTAGTACATTTTTTGTGTGATGCCTCCCCAAAGAAATGGGGCTCTTAGAGGAGGCAATAAAGTACTAAGCGACACCTAATCGCGCACGAACCACACGTTCACACGCATCAATGTTGTCAGTATCTTTCGGGATGACAAGTACCGTGTCGTTACCGCCAACCGTGCCTAAGATCTCGGTGTGAGGATCAATATCGACTAAACGAGCAACAAGTTGTGCGCTACCTGGGTGGGTTTTGACCACCACCATGGCTTGGTTATGAGTAATGAATTCTATCTGGGAAGAGATAGAAGACTCGACACGTACCGGAGCCGTTTCAACGGTAATGCAGTAAACCTTCTTACCACACGCATTCTGGACTTTCACTACACCTAACTGAGACAGCAATCTAGAGACGGTTGATTGACTGATACCCTCGAAACCAATATCTACTAAGGCTTCACGGAGCTCATTTTGAGTGCTAAAACTTTGCTGTTGCAGCAGACGTTTGCATGCCGCGGTTAGCGTTTTGTCTTCACTGTAGTCAATAGTGGTTGCGTTTAGAGTTTCACTCATGGGAACTCCTTAAAAAACATGACGTAGGGATGATTCGTCCATGTAACTATCAGCACTTAACTCCATCTAGGTGCCGTACTATTTGATTGAGCGGTCACTTCTTTTTTTTTGGTGACTTATATTTGATGCGATCATAATACCACCAAAGTATATGTGGCTTTGTGAGAGTGATCGCCAAATAAATAACTGCTTTAACGGATGTTTTTTGGATAAATGTTCTGATGGAAAGTGGATATTTATTCCTGATTGGGAATAAATATCCAGCTTAATTTTAGAGGGAGCGTAGCGAGATTAAGCGCTGATTGCTTAGCGCGCTTCCGTCATGATTTCGCGTGAGAATACTTTTTCACAGTAATGGCATTTTAGCTGCACATTCTCTTTCTTTTGCTGCACATTAAAGCGACTTTCTACTGGTTCTCCGTGTGAAATACAGTTGCTATTCGGGCACTCAAACACACTTTCAATGCTTTCTGGAAGCACAAGATTAAGCTTGTTGACGACCTTGTATTCTTCAATCTGATTCACTGTTGCTTTTGGAGCGTAAAGCGCCAGTTGGTTCGCTTGCTCTTTAGTCAGGTAGATGTTTTCAATCTTGATCAGGTCTTTAGCACCTAGCGCTGAAGAAGGCAGGTTTAAACCTATCGTAATACGCTCATTTGACTTGTGCATCTTGAACAGTTTCAGTACCTTGATGCCAATGTTTGCAGGAATATGGTCAATGACAGAGCCGTTGCGAATCGCTTCTACTTGTAGTTGAGTTTCTTTTACCATGATAGTTCTCCTGCGGATTAAAGAGTTTCGTTCAAGACTAGGGCTAGCAGAGCTTCGCGCGCATAAACGCCATTTTCAGCTTGCTCGAAGTAGTAAGCGTGTTTGGTCTTATCGACATCTGTGGTGATCTCGTCAACACGTGGTAGTGGGTGAAGCACTTTTAGGTTGTCGCGCGCGCCTTCTAGAGTTGCTGCTGTAAGGATGAAGGCTGATTTCATGTGGGCGTACTCTGACTCATCAAAACGTTCTTTTTGCACTCGCGTCATGTAAAGCACATCCAGCTCAGGAACCACTTCTTCAATGTTGTTGTGCATACTGAACTTGATACCCGCTTCCTCTAACTCTTCGCAGATGTAGTCAGGCATAGCCAACGCATCTGGCGCGATAAAGAAGAAGCGCACATTGTTAAATTTTGCCAGTGCTTGAGTCAGTGAGTGCACAGTGCGGCCATATTTAAGGTCCCCTACGAAAGCAACGTTGAGGTTATCAAGCGTGCCTTGCGTTTCGTGGATAGAGAATAAGTCGAGCAGAGTTTGGGTTGGGTGTTGGTTTGCGCCGTCGCCACCGTTAATGATTGGCACACCATTAGAGAACTCAGACGCTAAACGCGCAGCTCCTTCTTGAGGATGGCGCATCACAAAGGCATCAACATAGGAAGCGATGACTTGTACCGAGTCAGCCAAGGTTTCCCCTTTTTTAGCCAGAGAGGTGTTACCCCCGTTATCGAAGCCAATCACGCTGCCGCCTAAACGCTCAACGGCGGTTTCAAACGACAGACGGGTACGAGTCGATGGTTCGAAGAAGCAACTCGCCACGACTTTGTTTTTTAGTAGCTCAGGGTTTGGTTCTGCTTTTAAGCGTGCTGCAGTATCGACGATAAGTTCAAGCTCGTTGCGGCTGAGCTCAGGGATGGAGATGATGTGCTTGTTAAATAACGAATGCGCCATAGCTGTATTTCCTCGCCTCATAGATGACAGACAAAAAAAAGCCCCCTAACAATAGGAGGCTGATAAAGGATCGATGGAGAACAAAAATAAAACAGCTGACGTCCCTGATTCAGGGCGCGTTTTGTAGCAACGATGGGTTACTAGTAGCTGAAACATTTTGTACTCCTTAGACAAATTGCGGAGGATTATACGGACAAAATTACGCGACGCAAGCGTTTGCGCAAAGTATCCAGGAATTGGATTTTTATGCGAAATTGACTGTTTTTGATGAGCTTTTCGCAGCCGTTGTCGGAACTTGTTTGGAGGGTGGTTGAGAGGTTTTTTGTAGTCAGCGGAATGAAAAAAAATGCGGGCTTTATTCAGAGCCTCTGAATGCCACCCGCATTTCCCTGCAAACCACTCGTGATACCTATGGATTAATTCCGTGATATAGAGTGTTCGCGATTAATATCTTTGAGTGATATTAGTCGCCTAGTGTTGCTACCATCACTGCTTTGATAGTGTGCATACGGTTCTCTGCTTCATCGAAGACGATAGAGTGTTTAGATTCAACAACTTCATCTGTTACTTCTACGCCATCTTTAAGTTGTGGGTACTCAGCCGCTAGCTGTTTACCAACGGTAGTATCTTCGCCATGGAATGCAGGTAGACAGTGCATGAATTTCACATGTGGGTTACCTGTAGCTTTTAGCATTTCCATGTTCACTTGGTAAGGCATCATTAGGTTGATACGCTCAGCCCATGCTTCTTTCGCTTCACCCATAGATACCCATACGTCTGTGTATAGGTAATCACAGCCTTGAACGCCTTCTTGTACGTCTTCAGTCAGAGTGATTTTCGCACCAGTTTCTTCAGCGATTTCGCGGCAAGTCGCTACTAGCTCTTCTTCTGGCCAGAACGCTTTAGGAGCCACTAGGCGGATGTCCATACCCATCTTCGCCGCACCAACCATTAGAGAGTTACCCATGTTGTTGCGAGCGTCGCCTAGGTAAGCAAACTTCATTTCATGTAGCTGTTTACCGCGGCCGTGTTCCATCATAGTTAGGAAGTCAGCTAGGATTTGCGTTGGGTGGAACTCGTCTGTTAGGCCATTCCATACAGGAACACCAGCGTACGCGCCTAGCTCTTCAACGATTTCTTGACCAAAGCCGCGGTACTCGATGCCGTCGTACATGCGACCAAGAACGCGAGCAGTATCTTTCATTGACTCTTTGTGACCGATTTGAGAACCCGATGGGCCTAAGTAAGAAACTTGAGCGCCTTGGTCAAATGCTGCAACTTCAAATGCACAACGAGTACGAGTAGAGGTTTTCTCGAAAATTAGAGCAATGTTTTTGCCTTTTAGACGAGGTTGTTCATAGCCGTTGTATTTCGCTTTTTTAAGTTCCGCAGATAGATCCAACATGTGTTGAATTTCACGTGGAGTAAAGTCTAATAGTTTTAGGAAGTTACGGTTGCGTAGGTTAAAAGCCATGATGTTTTCCTTCTTTGTTTTGATTGCGCTCTCTTGGTTGCAGGGAAAGAGGTAAGAAAGCGCATAAATAAGTAATGTTTGTATAACTTTTGCTTCCACAGTGGGGAGCGAGATAGAATCACCTTAAGTTCAACGAGGGTCTGGTTATTCAATCTCGCTCCAGTTGTGGAGTTACGAGTCGGTTAGCCTTTGGTGATATTGGTACCCGCGGTGCCTTGAAGAATGCGTAAACCATCTTCTAGAGAACCAATGCCGACCACTTTGCCACCTTGTTTAATGAACTCGCATGACGCTTCGATCTTCGGTCCCATTGAGCCAGCATCAAATTGGTACTGAGCCAGTTCAGATGGATTAGTGCTGCGGAGAGCATGTTGAGTTGGTTTGCCCCAATCTAGGTAAACTGCATCAGCGTCAGTCAGGATAAGTAGCGCATCGGCGTCTAGTTGTTTTGCTAGGAATGCAGCAGACATGTCTTTGTCGATAACCGCTTCAACACCAACTAATTTGCCGTTTTCGCGTTTGACTGGAATACCGCCACCGCCAGTACAGATAACCAAGTGGCCTTGCTCGATAAGTGCAGTAATCGCTTCATGTTCAATGATGCCTGTAGGCTGTGGGCTTGGGACTACGCGGCGGAAGTGTTGGCCGTCTGGCTTGATTGTCCAGCGGTACTTCTCTGCTAGCTCACGCGCTTCTGCTTCTTCGTAAATTGGGCCGATAGGCTTGGTTGGATCGGCGAATGCAGGATCGCTTGGGTCAACCGTCATTTGAGTCAACATGCAAGTCGCGTTGACGTTAGGCATTTGGTTTTTAAACTCTTGCATCAGCATGTAGCCGATCATGCCTTGAGTTTCACTGCCCAGTACATCGAGTGGGTACGGAGCGACTTTTTTGTATTCCAAACCTTGTAGAGCAAGTAGGCCAACTTGTGGGCCGTTACCGTGCACAAGCACTACGTTGTACTCTTGCGCGATTTCAGAAATTGTCTTAACCGCAATCTCAATGTTTTGGCGCTGAACTTCAGCTTCTAATGGCTCGCCGCGGCGAAGGAGGGCGTTACCGCCAAGTGCTACAACTACTGTTTGTTTAGTCATTGCTTTAATCTCTCTGCAGGGGGCAGGAGCAAAAGGGCTCCCGCCAACTAATCACTTACTTAAATACCGTCACGCTCGATTGGGCAGCTCATGCAGCGAGCGCCACCACGACCACGGCCTAGCTCGTCACCTGGGATAGGTAGAACAGTGATGCCCGCTTTGTCGTATTTCTCGTTGGTGTAAGTGTTGCCTTCGTAGCCAACAACCACGCCTGGCTTCACAGTCAGTACGTTGTTTGCATCGTTCCACTGCTCACGTTCTGCGTGGAAGTTGTCACCACCTGTTGTGATAAGGTTGAGCTTGTCGACACCAAGTGCTTTCTCGATAGCGGTTACGAAGTAGCCCTCTTCTTTCACATTCACCGCACCAGACTCATCGCCAGTTAGGCTCCAACATTTCACGTCTTTACGAACCACTTCTGGGTAAACAGAGAAGGTATCTTCGTTCATGTGAGTCATAACGGTGTCTAGGTGCATGCAAGAGCGGTGTTTAGGTAGCTCCATCGCAATGATTTGTTTCGCTTGGCCGTGCTTGAATAGACCAGAAGCTAGGTGCTCAACACCTTGTGCGGTTGTACGCTCAGACATACCGATAAGTACCGTGCCACGACCAAGAACCAATACGTCGCCGCCTTCGATAGTTGAGTTGTCGTAGTTGATTGTCTCTTCGTCGCCGAAGTACTTAATGAAGTCTTGGCCTGCGAAGGTTGGGTGCCAGCGGTAAATCGCACGAACATGGTTTGTTTCACGTTGACGAGCAGGTTTTGCCATTGGGTTGATTGATACGCCACCGTATACCCAGCAAGAAGTGTCACGAGTAAATAGGTGGTTTGGTAGAGGCTCAATGATGAAATCAGTTGGAGCGTGCAGACCTTGCATCATTGAAGAAGATTTCATTGGCATTTCAGCGTAAGAAAGGCCACCAGTCAGAATTTTCGCTAGCTCTAGATTAGGTAGGTCACCTAAGTAGCAGCGTACATCGTTAGCGAAGGTTTTGCCTAAGCGGTAATCTGATACTTGGCGGCTAAGTAGCCAGTCTTTGGCTTCTGGAACAGCAAGCGTGTCTGCTAGTAGGTCTGTAAGAAGTAGCACTTCCACACCTTGATCACGCAATGTTTGAGTGAATACGTCGTGCTCTTTACCTGCACGCTCAACTGCCAATACGTCATCAAATAGCAGATCGTGACAGTTAGAAGGTGTCAGGTGAGTCAGAGCTCGTCTAGGGCGGTGAACAAGAACGCGACGTAATTGACCGATTTCAGAACCTACGTATAACTTACTCATGATCGTATCTCTCTTATATTTAAATTAGTCTTAATATTTAAAAACTAATATTTAATTTGTAGGGAATAGAAGCGTGAATTTATTTATTCACTTATTTTGTTTCTGGAACTCATATTACGCCTGTTGGCGGGGGAATCTTAGAGATCAATCACAGTTCGATTTTTATGCTCCAGGCCTTGATTTACAAGGGTTTTAACAATATCTATGCAGTTGTTATTGAGCTGTAACACCCCTAATTAGCCACTCAGTGTGGAACTTTATGCAGGTAAATATCCAAGATGCTAGATAAATAATAACTAGTCGGAAAAATATGCACTAAAAATTTAGTGACAATAAATTGAATAAAGCGGAAATATGCAATGAATCTTTCTAGATAATTGCTTTTGAGGTGTGAATTAATCGTTTTATAACAAAATATTTGGTAATAATTGTTGTGCTGATCACATATTAATATTTGCACCGATTTAATTAGAGGGATTTATTTAATTAATAAAGTTTATTGGTTGGGATACTTTTTCTAATTCAAATGATTGAAATGGGAACGGACTACGTCCTAGGAAGAACTGGATCGCTACGCTGCTGGATAACGGGATCGGGCTTCTTATTTGAGAGGAGGAGCGGTGCTATATCCCGTCATTCCCTAGACTGACGAAGGAAGGAGTAGGGAATCTCTATAGGTCATCTACTTGCTTGAAGAGATCCCCAACTCGCTCGTACCTCGCTCTTGAGGATGACAGGATAACCTATTGAATAAAAGGGTTGACCTTAAGTGCCAACCCTCAACAATGTCTCCAGCTCTCCAAACACAAGAAAAGCCGCACTATGGCGGCTTTGAGGGCGGCTCACTTCCTGTGAGCCAGGGTAAGGAAAAGAAAGTTTATCTATTAGATAAGAGCACCAATACTTAGAACCAGGATGCAGAACAGAGTCAGAATCGCGAGTAGCGGTGCGACCCATTTCACCCAGCGTACGTATGGGACGCGAGCGATAGCCAAACCACCCATAACCACAGCTGAAGTTGGTGTAATTAAGTTAACCAGGCCTGACGCTGATTGGTATGCAGTGATAACGAGTTCACGACCAACACCTGCAAAGTCTGCGAGTGGCGCCATGATTGGCATAGTAAGTACCGCTAGGCCTGACGTAGAAGGTACAAGGAATGACAGTAGAATTTCGAGGAAGAACATCACGTTGATGAACACCACAGACGATAGACCCGTTACCATTTGTTCTGCTGAGAACAGGATAGTATCTGTGATCATACCGCGGTCCATCACCACGACGATACCACGTGCGATACCGATAATCAGTGCAACACCAAGTAGGTCACGGGCGCCATCAATAAAGCTGCTTGTAAACTCTTCTTCACTCATGCGTGCGACTAGGCCAACAATGATAGTTGCGGCTAGGAACATTGCAGAGATCTCTGCCATCCACCAACCTGCAACCGATACGCCGTAGATCATCACACCAAATGAGCCACCGAAGATAGTTAGGATAATCTTACGAGTAGTCGTGAACTCCATGCCTTCTTCAGATTGGTTACCAAGGAAGTGAGCTTTGTTTTCTTCGTACTTATCGTAAACGATAGATTTAGATTGGTCGGCGCGAACCATGCGTGCATAGCGCATAACGTAAGCAACACAGATAGCGTAACCAATCACTAGCATGATAACGCGCAGCATGATGCCGTCAGTGAATGGAATGCCTGAAGCGTTAGCTGCGATAACCGTTGCGAATGGGTTAATGGTTGAACCGAGCACACCGATACCTGCGCCTAGTAATACCGTAGCGGCTGCAACTAATGGGTCAAAGCGAGCTGCCATCATCACAGGAACAAGCAAGGTGTAGAAAGGTAGTGACTCTTCCGCCATACCGTAGACAGTACCACCTGCAGCAAACAGTGCCATCAGAATAGGTATCATCATCTCTTCACGCCCTTCAAGGCGATGGGTTACACGCTCGATACCCGCGTCAATTGCCCCGGTTTTGGTTACTAGACCTAAGAAGCCACCGATAACAAGGATAAATAGCGAAACGTCGATAGCGGCTGCTTCATAGCTGTTGTGGTCGTAGAAGCCATCAATTGGTGCGAGCAGAACATCAATCACGCCTTGTGGGTTGCCTTCAACTGCCTGATAAGTACCTGTTACAGGAACTTCACGACCAAGATCTTCGTTCATTGCTCGGTCGTATTGGCCAGCAGGAACTATCCAGGTCAGCATTGCTACAAGTGCAATTAAGACAAAAAGAATCGTATATGCAGAAGGGAACTTAAAGTTGGCAAAGAAGCCGCCTTTTTTTTCTTCAGTCGGTACAGTTTGGGTTGTCATGGCTATCTCCTTACTTTTATTTATATACCAATAAATAAAAGTGAATCAGCGACTCATAGTTATTAGGAATTAAATAACTTATGTAGGGTAAGTTATTGGTATTCGATTTATAGATTGGGCTTCACTGTCAAATCCGCCCTTTGACGCTATTTTAAAAGCACTCTTAACGACTAACTTTGGTGATCTTCACAAATTAAATCGATAAAAAAATAGGGGTTATTAAGTGAAAAAAATTACTCGATTAATTGTTTGAAAAGGGTGGATTAATATTCTAGAAAAATAGGATGAGATGAGGAGTAATCAGGTGAAATGGCAATGGTTTAAATTTGACGGGAATTTTATTCAAACGTTGGGATTAAAATGCATAAAGAGTTTTTGAACACTTTATTGATTAAAGTCAAAAATAAAATGTGAGCCAAGATTTTTTACACTATATAAAATAAAAAAGGGAGCCGAAGCTCCCTTTAAACAATAAGGTTATTTAGATAAATAAACCACCAAATGTAAAGCCTAGTGCCACTGCAGAAGCAATCGTCACCACACCTGGAATAAAGAACGGATGGTTGAAGACGTACTTACCGATACGTGTCGAGCCTGTATCGTCCATTTCTACTGCTGCAAGCAGTGTTGGGTAGGTAGGCAGTACGAACAGCGCACTTACTGCTGCGAAAGATGCAACCGCTGTTAGAGGCGCGACACCAATAGCCAGTGCTGCTGGCATTAGTGCTACGGTTGTTGCCCCTTGTGAGTAAAGTAGCATTGAAGCAAAGAACAGCACCATAGCTAGCATCCATGGGTAATCTGAAAGCAGTGCCCCCGCCACTTCTTTAATGCCGTCTACGTGTGCGTTAACAAAGGTTGAACCAAGCCAAGCAACACCAAGTACACAAACACATGCTGTCATACCTGAGCGGAAGGTTGCCGCTGAAGGGATCTTAGACGCATCAATCTTAGTCACGAGAACGATAGCTGCCGCTGCTGCCAGCATCACTGTCATGATCGCTTCATTTCGGCCTAGCGCCGGATCCTTGATAAGGCCAATCGAGCCGGAAATTGCTGCTGCGTAGCAAACAACAAAACCGATCGCGGCAAGGAAGATGTAAGTTGCAGTTTTTGCTGTAGGTAGAATTTCACGCTGCTTTTCAGTTGCTAGCTTGATTAAGCCTTTTTCCAGACGCTCTTGATAGATAGGGTCATCTTTAAGCTCGCTGCCCATAAAGTTAGCAACGAATGCACCAATCATACATGCGATGAAAGTGGTTGGAATACATACCGCTAACAGGGTTAGGTAATCAACCCCCATAGGTGCTAGCATTGCTGCAAACGCAACAACAGCCGCTGAAATTGGTGAAGCGGTAATAGCAATTTGTGAAGCAACAACTGCAATAGACAGTGGGCGAGATGGGCGAACCCCTTGGCCTTTTGCTACTTCAGCGATAACAGGCAGAGTTGAGAATGCAGTGTGTCCTGTTCCTGCCATTAGCGTCATTAAGAAAGTCACAATCGGCGCATAAAAGGTGATGCGCTCAGGGTGTTTACGCAAAAAGTTTTCAGCCACTTGTACTAACCAGTCCATGCCGCCAGCAACCTGCATGGCTGCGATCGCGGTAATGACCGACATAATGATAAGAATAACGTCTACTGGAATAAAAGCTTGGCTAGTGGGTACACCAAGTACCAAAGAAAGTGCGATAACACCTGCACCACCTGCTAAACCAATGCCAATACCACCAATTCTTGCTCCTAAATAGATAAAGAGCAGAACGACAAAGAGTTCGACTGCCACCATATTGATACCTCATAAAGTTTATTTTGATTCTGATTATCTAACGACTCAGCGTCTAAATGGTTAGATAATAGGAATGAAGAGAGACCTTGATAAAACTGTGGTTAACCGTATTGAGTGCCAAAAAAGGGCTCCGAAGAGCCCTTTCTTACTGCGATTATTCGTAGCGCTTCGCTTTATACGTTGGGTGCATAAAGTTTTCAACACAAAGAATCTCATCAAGCTCTTCTTCGGTTAGTAGACCGCGCTCAAGCACGACTTCGCGAACACTCTTACCTGTTTCTGCACAGATCTTACCGACGATGTCACCTTCGTGGTGGCCGATGTAAGGGTTTAGGTAAGTCACGATACCAATAGAGTTGTATACATAGCTTTCACACGTCTCTTTGTTGACTGTGATGCCATCGATACACTTGTCACGCAGGTTGACACATGCGTTGGATAGGATTGAGATTGACTCAAACATGCTTTGAGCAATCACAGGTTCCATCACGTTAAGCTGAAGCTGACCGCCTTCTGCTGCAAACGAGATAGTGTTGTCGTTACCTAGCACTTTGAAACAAACTTGGTTAACTACTTCTGGAACTACTGGGTTTACTTTCGCTGGCATGATTGACGAGCCTGCTTGAAGCTCAGGCAGGTTCAGTTCGTTCAAACCTGAACGAGGACCAGATGAAAGCAGACGTAGGTCGTTACAGATCTTAGACAGTTTAACCGCTAGACGTTTTAGTGCGCCGTGCGTCATTACGTATGCACCACAGTCAGACGTTGCTTCGATCAAGTCTTCTGCAGGAACCACTTCTAGACCTGTTACTTCCGCTAGGTGTTTCACAGCTGATGCTTGGTAACCTTGCGCAGCGTTTAGGCCTGTGCCAATTGCTGTTGCACCTAGGTTGATTTCTAGTAGTAGTTTTGATGTGTACTCAAGTGCACGAATTTCTTCGTTTAGAGTGACTGCCCAAGCATGGAACTCTTGACCGACTGTCATTGGCACTGCGTCTTGAAGCTGAGTACGACCCATCTTCAATACATCTTTAAACTCTTGGCTCTTAAGCTCAAAGGCACCTTTTAGGTATTCAATCGCTTCAATCAGTTTTGCTACGCTGTTATATACCGCGATACGGAAGCCCGTTGGGTATGCACAGTTTGTTGATTGGCTCTTGTTTACGTGATCGTTCGGGTTAACGATGTCGTACTGACCTTTCTCTTTGCCCATTAGTTCAAGAGCAACGTTAGCAATCACTTCATTGGTGTTCATGTTGACTGAAGTGCCCGCACCACCTTGGAATACGTCTGATGGGAACTGATCCATGCACTTACCTGTTTCAAGGATCAAATCACACGCTTCGATGATGTAGTTAGCAACATCTTTAGGGATAACACCTAGTTCTTTGTTTGCTAGTGCAGCGGCTTTCTTTGTCATCACCATACCGCGTACAAATTCAGGTACGTCAGAGATGGTCATGTTAGAGATATTGAAGTTTTCAATCGCGCGAAGAGTATGAATGCCGTAGTAAGCGTCAGCCGGTACGTGGCGCTCGCCGAGTAAGTCTTCTTCGATACGGGTTGCTTGGTTAGCCACTTGAGAGGTTTCAGTTAGGGTAGCCATACAGGATCCTTAGATATTTATTCTGATAATAAAGTTGCTTTATAGCCAATCTGTAGTCTAAGAATCCATTCGACAGAATTTTTGGCTGTATAATCCGTCCTGACTTATGTGGCACATGATACTGTACCTGCGGTATAAAAATAGTAAGTGGATCACCTTTTTTGCTTTTGTTGAGTTAAAGTTTTGTAAGATATGAATAGGTTATTAATAACCCTTTAGTGGTAGGGTTTTATTGAGTGTTTTATCATGATTTTTTACAGCTTCAATTTGAGCTAAAACCGTGGAACACGTACACTGAACCCAACAAAGGAGGGCGTGTGTTTCCTATCTTATTATTGCTGTTTATCTTCGTTCCTATTATTGAAATAGGCCTATTTATTCAAGTCGGTGGTTTTCTGGGTTTGTGGCCTACCATCGGCTTGGTACTGATCACCGCATTTGTTGGTGCCTCGTTAGTTCGTAGCCAAGGGCTGCAAACATTGATGTCAGTGCAAAATCGCCTTCAGCAGGGAGAGTTACCTGCTCAGCAGATCTTTGAAGGCGTGATGTTGGCGGTTGCCGGCGTGCTGCTTCTTACCCCAGGTTTTATGACCGATGCATTCGGTATGCTGGTTCTACTTCCTGCTCCTAGGGCGGTTATCGCTAAGTACTTGATGAGCAAAATGGTGGTGAAATCAGTGGGTGGTGGATTCCAAGGTGGTTTTCATGGTGAGCAGTTTGGTCAGAACCCATTTGAACAAGGTCCTTTCCACAAAGGGGACTCTAAGCAAGGCTCGACTTTCGAAGGGGAGTTTGAGCGCAAAGATGATGATGACCAAAACCGACTAAACTAATCCGTTTAACTCTCTTTCCAAAGGCGCTCTCACAGCGCCTTTTTTGTTTCTGTCTAACGCTGAATATCTCTAAAGTAGTTACTCTATTTATTAGCAAAAACTTAAATAATTCAACCTCCTCGTCTCAAAGTTGAAACTTCTGTTACCACCATGTGTTGAAAATTTGACGACGCTTCAATTATTCATCATGCCTATGAGATCGAAATCTCACTGTCACTGAATGTAATTTTTAGTTTCATAAAAAACATCAACACTGGACATGATTTATTAAAAAGTAGTCACGAAAAAAGTGATTTGGAACACGCTTTCTCGTTGTGGAGCAACATTGAAAGCGATGCATGGTGGATAACATGAAACAAAAACTAACCCCAACGCTACTTGCAGCAGTGGTAGCAGGTGCTCTGTCTTCTCCAGCAATGGCAGACATTATTATTTCTCAGTATGTAGAAGGTGGCAGCAACAACAAAGCAATCGAGATTGCTAACACAGGTGATGCTTCTGTCTCTCTTGATGGCTATGAGCTAGCCAAATCAACCAATGGCAATGGTGAGTGGGGCAGCAAGCTGTCACTCAACGGCCAAGTGCTAGCAGCGAAAAGCGTACTGGTTGTTGCTCATACTAGCGCCAGCGACGACATTAAAGCGGTTGCGGACATCCTTAATGGCTCAGTAACGGGTTTCAACGGTAATGACCCAATGGCACTGCTGAAAGATGGCAGTGTGCATGATCTGCTGGGTGAAATGGGTGGCTCTGACTTTGCAAAAGACACCACTTTAGTTCGCAACTCAGATGCGATGACACCTTCTACAGCGCATAATGCTGCACAGTGGTCTTCACTGCCGAAAGATAGCATTGTAGGGTTAGGCACGTTGGATGGTGGCACAGCTCCAGAGCCATTCGCTTGTACTCAAGATGGCGCAGCGCCAACCTTTACTTCTATTCAAGAAATCCAGGGTGAAGGCGATACCTCTCCATTTATTAATGGCTACCCTTACATCACAGACGAAGACTTCTTTGTTAAAGGTGTGGTTAGTGCAGTAACTACAGGCCTAACCAAAGGTTTCTACCTACAAGCACTAACTGATGACTACAACCCACAAACATCAGAAGGTTTGTTCGTTCACACTAACCAGTCTAGCTCAGAGCTAAAGCCGGGCGATGTGGTGTGTGTGAAAGGTAAAGTTCAAGAATACTACAACCACACTCAGCTAAAGACAGAAAACAACAACTGGGTTAAGCAAGGCGAACAAGCAGCGCCAACGGCAACGGATATCGAGATCCTGCCAACAGATAAAAACTTCGATCGCACGCTAGAGCGTTACGAAGGCATGCTAGTCAGAACAACTGAAGCGCTCGATATGCGTGTGACGCGTACTTTCGGCTACGATTACGCTGCGCGTCGTAACAACATGGTACTGGCGCAAGGTCGTATCAGCATGCAGCCAAACCAAAACTTTGCTGCGGGTTCAGAGCAAGCGAAACAGCAGAGCATCGAAAACGCGGAGCGTCGTCTATACGTAGAATCTGATGCCAAAGCGCCAAACGGCTCTATCCCTTACTACCCAGATTTTGGCCGCACTGACGCAGACCAAGATGGTTCAACAGAAGATTACATCCGTGTTGACGATACGATTGTTGGCCTAGAAGGTGTGATCACCTACAGCTACGGCGATTACCGCCTAATCCCTACCAACACGCTAACTAGTGAAAGCTTCGTACGTAACGACCCACGTACTCAAGATATTGATATGAAAGAAGGCGACCTACGTATTGCGACTTTCAACGTCTTGAACTACTTCAACTCGCCGTTTGGTGGTGACACGAACCCACATGGTAACAACCGTGGCGCGAACAACTTTGAAGAATTTGAAGTACAGCAAGCGAAGATCGTTAATGCGATTCTACGTCTAGATGCTGACATCATTGGCCTGATGGAAATCGAGAACAACGGCTTTGGTGAAAGCGGTGCGATTCGTCAGCTTGTTGACCAGCTAAACGCACGCATTGAAAACAAGAAAGATCGTTACGACATCGTCGCTATCGACAGCAATGGCGACAAAGTGACGGACGAAAATGACTACATCGGCACCGACGTTATCACAACAGGCGTTATCTACCGTCCTAAAGTGGTTAAGCTAAAAGAGTCTCGTGTTATCGCAATGCCAAGTCAGCAAGCGCCTGAAGTAGTGGATGAAAACGGCAAAGTGATTGAAGACGGTAAGAACTACCAGCGTGATTCTCTAGCACCAACCTTTAAGGTGAAAGGGACCAAAGAGAAGATCACAGTGGCGATTAACCACTTCAAATCAAAAGGTTCTAAGTGTTGGGAAGATGCAGCACCGGTTGAGCAAGGCGGTCAGGGTGGTCAAGACCTAGACAAGCAAGGCTCATGTGAAAACTTCCGCGTTGCAGCGGCAGTGGCACTGGGTGATGCACTGAAAGAGATTAAAGGTCACAAAGTTATCTTGGGTGATATGAACTCGTACGGCATGGAAGACCCAATGCTTGTTCTGACGGATTACAGCCAAGAGAAGTACGGTAAGACAATCAAAGCGGCACGTAATACATACATCGGCGGTGAAGTGCAGTACGGTGATGACGGTGCAGTGATTAATCACAACTACGGCTACATCAATGCCGTAGCAAAAGCGCATCCAAACAGCTGGAGCTACTCATTCAATGATGAAGTGGGCGCACTTGACCACCTATTGATCAGCCCAAGTCTAGAGAAGCACTTTGTTGATGCAACAGACTGGCATATCAATGGCGGCGAATCGACGTTGTTCGATTACAACGATGAGTACAAAGGTGACCTACCTAAGTACCAAGATCACTTCCGTTCTTCTGACCACGATCCAGCAGTTCTAGAGCTAAACATGGCCGGTTCATTCGGCTTCGGCGCAATGATGTCTCTGTTCGGCCTAGCGCTATGGCGTCGTCGTAAGTAATAACCCTCAAAAAGTACTGTAAACTAATAAGGTCGGTGAAAGCCGACCTTATTTTTATCGTTTGCTCTTGCCTTTCTTGCCCTGTATTGCACAATACCGCCCCTAACCAAGAAATTTATCAACGCTAGTCTCCGAGTAATGCTGTTAATCATCGATAATTACGACTCTTTTACCTACAACCTGTACCAGTATTTTTGTGAGCTGGGCGCAGAGGTTAAGGTAGTGCGTAATGATGAAGTCACGCTTGAAGAGATAGATGCGCTGAATCCTACCCATTTGGTTATCTCTCCGGGGCCCTGTACGCCCAATGAAGCGGGTATTTCGTTAAGTGCGATTGAGCATTTTGCGGGAAAGCTGCCGATTCTTGGTGTTTGCTTAGGCCATCAGGCGATTGCGCAGGTGTTTGGCGGAGAAGTGGTACGTGCTCGTCAGGTAATGCATGGCAAAACGTCCCCAATTCGTCACAATGATCGCAGTGTGTTTTCCACGCTCAATAATCCGCTGACGGTAACGCGTTACCACTCGCTTGTGGTTAAGAACGACTCTCTGCCTGATTGCTTTGAGCTTACCGCCTGGACAGAGCTTGAAGATGGCTCGATGGATGAGATCATGGGCTACCAGCACAAAACCTTGCCGATTGATGCGGTGCAGTTCCATCCTGAGTCGATTAAAACAGAGCAAGGCCACCAGATCCTCGCTAACTTTTTGGCTCGCCAGCCACTTTAAAACGCTCTCTTTGACCGTCTTTTGTCTGGTTAAAGCCTGACTCAGATCACTATTTTTAACATTTCCTTCATAATTCAGCGTGCGGATATTTTGTGAAAAAGTATGCGCAGAGTTTGTTGCGCCTACGCTAGAGCCCTTATCCGGACTATGATTAACCATAGCTTATCTTAGCTATAAGAATATATTGCTTCATAAAAGTAGAAGCGTGATGCATAAATACTCAGAGGTAGTGACTATCAGACTCCGCAGTGGGCACTAAAAAGAATAAATCACTATTGAAATGGTTAATTAAATGTAAATACAATGCCGTGATTGCTTAATAGCAAAACAATATCTTATTTCATTGAATAGAAGTAAGGACACCATATTCGCTATGCATGCGGTATCAAGAGGGAATGTGCAATGACTGTAGAAAATAACGTAGAACGCGGTTTGTTTGATGAGGTAATGGTTCCTTGTTATAACCCAATGGAAATGATTCCAGTAAAAGGCGAGGGTGCTCGCGTTTGGGATCAGCAAGGTAAAGAATACATCGACTTTGCTGGTGGTATCGCCGTGAGCTGTCTAGGTCATTGTCACCCTGCAATGGTGAATGCGTTAACTGAACAAGGTCAAAAGCTTTGGCATTTAAGTAACGTAATGACTAACGAACCTGCGCTTCGTCTAGCGAAAAAGCTTACTGAAGTCAGCTTTGCGGAGAAAGTGTTCTTTGCAAACTCAGGTGCTGAGGCAAACGAAGCGGCTCTGAAACTGGCGCGTCGTTATGCAGCTGATAAGTTTGGCCCAGAAAAATCTGAAATCATCGCTTTTAAACAAGGCTTCCATGGCCGTACTTTCTTTACTGTAACTGTTGGTGGCCAAGCGGCTTACTCTGATGGTTTTGGTCCTAAGCCAGGTGATGTCACTCACTTGCCATACAATGACGTTGAAGCACTTCGTGAGCATATCTCAGATCGCACTTGTGCCATCATGATGGAACCACTTCAGGGCGAAGGCGGCATCATTTCTCCAACTGACGAATTTGTTCAGACAGTTCGTGAGCTATGTGACAAGCATAATGCCCTACTGATTTTTGATGAAGTGCAGACAGGTAACGGTCGTACTGGTCAATTCTACGCATATCAAGGTCTGGGTGTAACTCCAGATATCCTAAGCACAGCTAAGTCTCTAGGTGGCGGTTTCCCTATTGGCGCAATGCTAACTACTACTGAGCTATCTAAGCACTTGAAAGTCGGCACTCATGGTTCGACTTACGGTGGTAACCCTCTAGCGTGTGCGGTTGCTGAAGCCGTGGTTGATGTTGTAAGTGCACCAGAAACATTGGCTGGCGTTGCAGAGCGTGAAGCCCTGTTCCGTGAAGGCCTAGCTAAACTGAATGATAAGTACAACATGTTCGCGGAAGTTCGCGGCAAAGGCCTTCTTTTAGGTGCTGCGCTTAACGATGAGTGGCAAGGCCGCGCACGTGATGTGTTAGTCGCTGCAGGTAAAGAAGGTCTGATGGTTCTAGTGGCAGGTGCAAACGTAGTTCGTTTCACACCATCACTAGTGATCAGCACGGAAGAAATTAACGAAGGACTTGCGCGACTAGATAAAGCTCTAGCGACGCTAGTTAAATAAGAAATACCTAGTCTAGTACTCATATCGATATAAACAGTGTCATCCTCAAGAGGGAGGCACGACCGAGTTGGGGATCTCTTGCATCGTGTTGAGAGATTCCCTATCACGTTCGTTCCTCACTGTAGGGAATGACAAAAGTGAAAGTAAAAAACGATAACCAATGAGTACTAGCGCTCACTACATCAGGAGGGAGTTTTGATGCTGGTTGTTCGCCCTATCGCAATGTCGGATTACGATGCGCTGCACACATGCGCAGTGGAATCGGGTCACGGATTTACATCTCTACCGGTTAACGAAGAACTGTTAACCAATCGCATTACCCATTCAGAATATAGCTTTACTAAGCCGGACGTAAACGAGCCGGGTGATGAAGGCTATCTCATGGTTGGCTTTGATAATGAGACTGGCGAAGTCGCTGGTTGTACCGGGATTGAAGCTTCCATTGGTTGGGATGTGCCTTTTTACTCTTACCATATCAGTACGGTTGTTCACTCATCGCCAAAACTGGGTGTGAATAACGTGGTTAAGCTACTGACTTTCGGTAACAACTACACTGGTTGTAGTGAAATTTGTACTCTGTTCTTAAGACCTTCTTTCCGTCAGGGCTTGAATGGCCGCTTGATGTCGAAGTGTCGTTTTCTAATGATGGCGGAGCATCCTGAAAGATTTTCGAAAACGGTCTTTGCTGAGATGCGCGGTGTTTCTGATGCTGAAGGTAACTCACCATTCTGGCAATGGCTACAAGAGCATTTCTTCTCGATTGATTTCACTATGGCTGATTACCTCACTGGTATCGGCAAGAAAGGCTTTATTGCTGACCTTATGCCTAAGCTGCCAATCTACATCAACCTCTTGAGCAAAGAGGCTCAAGAAGTGATTGGTCAAGTACATGAAAACACCAAACCTGCTTTACGCCTGTTGGAAAAAGAAGGTTTCACTTGTCGTAACTACGTCGACATCTTTGATGGCGGCCCAACGGTTGAGTGTGATGTACGCAATATCGAGTCAGTTCGTCACTCATTTAGAGCAAAAGTCACTATCGCGGAACACACCAGTTCTCAAGACTACTTGATCTCAAACACGTCGTTTGAAGACTTCCGCGCAACTGCGGCGAAAGCGGCTTACGATCAGGCTTCAGAGTCAGTGATTTTGTCTCCTGAAGTGGCGAATGCCCTCAAAGTTAACGAAGGCGAATTCGTTCGCATGTTGGCTCAATAGAGCTTTGTATTAAGGAAAATGTGAAGGAACAAGCTATGACACATTGGATTGCTGGCGAATGGGTTGCAGGTCAAGGTGAGTCGATGAACTCACAAAGCCCATACAACAACGAAGTTATCTGGCAAGGCGACAGCGCAACACCGCAGCAAGTTGAGCAAGCGGTATCAGCGGCACGCAGTGCATTCGTTGGCTGGAAAAAATTAAGCTTTGCTGAGCGTGAAGCGATCGTTCTCGCTTTTGCTGAAAAGGTAAAAGAGAACAGCGAACAAATCGCAGAAATCATCGCCAAAGAAACCGGTAAGCCAATTTGGGAAACACGCACTGAAGCGGCGGCAATGGCAGGTAAGATTGCGATTTCAATTCGAGCTTACCATGACCGTACTGGTGAAGCTCAGCGTGAAGCTGCAGGTAACCAAATCGTCCTTCGTCATCGCCCATTAGGTGTCATGGCGGTGTTTGGCCCATACAACTTCCCAGGGCATTTACCAAACGGTCACATCGTACCTGCGCTACTGGCAGGTAATACTGTGGTATTTAAGCCGTCAGAGCAAACACCGCTAACCGGCGAGTTTGCCATGAAACTGTGGGATCAAGTTGGTCTGCCGAAAGGGGTGATCAACCTAGTGCAAGGCGCTAAAGAAACTGGTATCGCACTGGCTGATTCTAAAGGCTTAGATGGCGTGTTGTTCACAGGCAGCGCGAATACAGGTCATATCCTGCATAAGCAGTTTGCCGGTCAACCGGGCAAGATGCTGGCGCTAGAAATGGGTGGTAATAACCCAATGGTGATCTCTGAAAATTACGGAGAGTTGGACGCGACCGTCTACACCATCATTCAATCAGCGTTTATCAGCGCGGGCCAACGTTGTACTTGTGCACGCCGTTTGTATGTTCCAGCTGGTGACAAAGGTGACTTACTGGTCAGCAAGCTAGTGGAAGCAACCAATAAGATTCGTGTCGATCAGCCATTTGCTGAGCCAGCACCATTTATGGGCCCTCAGATCTCTAAAGCGGCTGCTGACTTTATTCTTGCTGCTCAAGCAAATCTACAAAAGTTAGGTGGCGAGAGCTTAATTGAAGCTAAAGCTGGAGAAGCTGCATTTGTAACACCAGGCATTATTGATGTCACTGCAATTGCTGAGCTGCCAGATGAAGAGTACTTCGGCCCACTACTGCAAGTGGTACGTTACCAAGGTCTAGAGAAAGCGGTTGAGTTAGCCAACGATACTCGCTTTGGTCTATCAGCAGGCTTAGTTTCTACTGACGATGGTGAGTGGGAATACTTTGTTGACCATATTCGTGCTGGTATCGTAAACCGCAATCGCCAGTTAACAGGTGCAAGCGGTGATGCGCCATTTGGTGGTCCGGGCGCGTCAGGTAACTTACGCCCAAGTGCTTATTACGCGGCAGATTACTGTGCTTACCCTATGGCTTCGATGGAAGGAGGAGAAACACTTCTTCCTGCAACGCTAAGCCCAGGTGTTGAACTATAAAAAACGATAAATTTTAGGGAATTCCCTTCTCGCCTCCCCGAGCCGGGAGGCATTTGAAACGTCACAGGCTGAAGGCTATCTGATCAAACTTTCTGGACACATTTGGTTAGATGGCCTTTTTTATAATTAAACAAATAATTACTCATACTCCATTTACGTAAACCACCCCTACAAGGAGGCGTTATGACGCCAGATGTTTTATTCCAACAGTTATGGAATGACTATATTCAACGCTTATGTCCCTCTGCTGAACAAGTCCACCAACTTCTGCAAGAAGACGAAGCGCTGATCAATGACCACATTGCTCTGCGCACTTTCAATGTAGAACCTCTGGGCATTGCGACCCTTGCACAACCATTCTTAGACGTAGGCTACAAGCCGTGCGGTGACTATGTGTTTGAAAGCAAGAAGCTTGTTGCTAAACACTATGAACACCCAGACCCAAAACAGCCTAAAGTGTTTATCAGTGAACTGAAGGTTGAAGAGTGTTCTGCCGAGCTACAAACTATTGTCGCTAAGCTTGTCGAGCAATTGGACACCAGTAAGCTAAAAGGTCATGAGTTCTTGTATGGCGGTCGTTTATGGGATATCAGCTTCTCTGACTTCCAGACGTTAGCGAAAGAAAGTGAGTACGCTTCTTGGCTGGCAGCACATGGTTATGGCGCCAACCACTTTACGGTTAGCGTCAATCAGCTTAACGCTTTTGAAGAAGTGAAAGGTGTCAATGATCACCTACGCGATTCCGGCTTTACCATCAATGAGTTTGGTGGCGAAGTGAAGGGGTCTCCTGATGTGCTGCTAGAGCAATCTTCAACGATGGCGGATAAAGTAGCGGTAACCTTCACGGAAGGTACAGAGATTATCCCGGGTGGTTTCTACGAGTTTGCTAAGCGATACCCAATGAGCAACGGTGAACTTTATCCAGGGTTTGTCGCTGCCTCTGCTGATAAGATCTTCGAGAGTACTAACGGCTAGGAAGAGCTGAGAACGGGCTGCGCCCTAGAGATGCGGGAACGCTGCGCTTCGAGAGAGTTTGATCTCGGATGTGGAAAGGTGTTCTATCTCGAAGGACGAAGTCCGCTCCGTAGCGTAGCGTTCTCGATTCTCGCATCCGATATAAACAAAAAGCCACCAATGTCTCCATTGGTGGCTTTTAAAATTTTAGCGGTTAATCGAAATTAACGAGTACCGTAAACCACGATAGTTTTACCGTGTGCAGAAATTAGGTTCTGCTCTTCTAGCATTTTCAAGATACGACCTACTGTCTCACGAGAACAGCCAACGATTTGACCGATTTCTTGACGAGTGATCTTAATCTGCATGCCATCTGGGTGAGTCATCGCATCTGGTTGCTTCGCTAGGTTTAGTAGCGTTTGAGCAATACGGCCAGTTACGTCTAGGAATGCTAGGTCACCTACTTTTTGGCTAGTCACTTGTAGGCGGCTTGCCATTTGCGCAGATAAGCGCATTAGGATATCTGGGTTCACTTGGATAAGCTGACGGAATTTCTTAAATGAGATTTCCGCAACTTCACAAGGGGATTTAGCACGAACCCATGCTGTACGCTCTTGGTCTTCTTCGAATAGACCAAGTTCACCGATAAAGTCACCTTGGTTTAGGTAAGAAAGGATCATTTCCTTACCTTCTTCGTCTTTAATAAGAACCGCTACTGAACCTTTTACGATGTAGTACAAAGTTTCAGCTTTCTCGCCCGCGTGAATTAGCGTGCTTTTTGAAGGGTACTTATGAATATGACAATGTGAAAGAAACCACTCTAATGTTGGGTCGGTTTGAGGTTTACCTAGAACCATAATATCTCACTTCCTCTGCAGGGTACGCTTGCCGCTTTCCATATTTTAGCTAAGCCTTAATCAAGACTTACTAGGATAAGAGCACTTTACAAATGCTGCAAGCCAACTTGTGTTTCGGTAAGAAATAGTATCCTTTTTCGAAAACGATTTCTTGATTTTAATCGGGTACAACTGGGGTTTTAGTACGCAAAACTGTGCACATGATCACGGTATGAAAAGTAATCGTGTTCTAGCTGTGGGTATTATCCAATTTTGCCCGTTTCGATGAGCTGTTGAAGTATCGGTTTAACGATTAGCTCCATGGCAAAACTCATCTTACCGCCAGGGACAACAATCGTGTTATGACGCGACATAAATGCCCCATCAATCATTGCCAGTAGATATGGGTAATCTACGTTTTTAATGCCTCGTAATCGGATAACAACAAAACTCTCATCTAAACTCGGAATGCCTTTGGCGTTAAGCGGGTTAGATGTGTCGACAGTAGGGACACGCTGAAAGTTAATATGAGTACGAGAAAATTGGGGAGTAATGTAGTTCAGGTAGTCATCCATTGAACGGACGATAGAGTCCATCACCGCTTCACGTGAGTGACCACGATCACGGGTATCTCGAACGAATTTCTGAATCCATTCAAGGTTCACGATAGGCACCATGCCAATCAGAAAATCAACATGCTGTGATACGTTAACCTCGCCATCGACAACACCGCCATGTAGACCTTCATAAAACAGTACGTCGGAGTTTTCTGGCAGATCTTGCCAAGGCGTAAAGGTGCCTGGCATTTGGTTGTATGGAACCGCTTCATCGAACGTATGCAGGTAACGGCGGATTTGACCGACGCCTTCTTGACCGTATTTGCGGAAGAACTCTTCAAGTCCATTGAAGTCGTTCGCCTGAGGGCCAAAGTAACTGATATGGCGACCTTGCTCACGTGCCTTACGGATTTCAACATCCATCTCAGGGCGCGTAAAGCGGTGGAAGCTATCGCCTTCAACCCATGCAGGTTTAACGTTCATCATATTGAACATCTTGCGGAAAGCTTCAGAAGTCGTTGTGGTACCAGCTCCAGAGGAACCAGTAACCGCAATAATCGGGTGTTTTGCTGACATGACAAACCTTGTCGTAATCTAATCCTTTAAACGAAAACCACTATAGCACGCTTTAGTGGTCAGTCACTGTATGCGATGCGCTAAAGTACTAAAACTTTCGTTTGAGTTGAATATCAACGGTTTCGTGCAGTTCAGAGAACACAACAACCGCTTCCCCTGATTCCAACTGGGTACGTATTTGATCGACTTTGTCTTGCAGCGAGATCTCGACATCCCCGTAGTCAGTCCCTTCACGCAGGACGAACTCACGAATGAGATTTTCTAGTGTTGCTGGCTCGATTTGTTGCCATGGAACGATCATAAATACCTCTTTATTTTATGATTTAGGCCAAGGTGATTGGCTACGCAGAGAGAGCCAAACTTTCATAGTATGCAGGTAGTGCCTCTTCGAGCCAAAACCTCGGTTTTAACGCACTGCCGGTAACAAAACCAACATGCCCACCTTGTTCAAACAGTCGGTAGTCAATGTTATCAGGCAAGACATATTTTGGAATCACAGCATCGGTCATGAACGGATCGTCTTTCGCATGGATGATCTGTGTGGGTAGAGTGATTTCTTTTAGGCGATGGATGCCCGAGCAGCGCTGATAATAGTCTTCTGCGTCCTTGAAACCATGTAGCGGGGCGGTGATCAGGTCATCAAACTCGTACAGTTTAGTCACGCGCTTGATGTTTTGATAGCTCAATCCAAGCTCCCCTTTCAGCAGTTGATGCTTTTGCAGTGCGCTTTTCTTCAGCGATGATAGGAGATAGTTTTTATACAGCTTGGAAAAGCCTTGTTCGATGCGCTCAGAGCAGGCAGACAGGTCGAGTGGCGCAGACACTATAGTGGCGGCATCAAGCAAAGGATCTTGATTGTATTTAGCGAGGTAGTTGGCCAGCATATTACCGCCAAGAGAAATCCCGACCGCGACTTTGGTTTGTTGTGGGAACAGCGAATCTAGATGCTCAAGGAAGAAACGGGCGTCTTCAACTTCTCCTGAGTGATAGGCGCGAGCAAGTTTGTTGGGCTTACCGCTACAGCCACGAAAAT
The DNA here is from genome assembly GCF_028551255.1 of Vibrio tubiashii. NCBI lineage: Bacteria > Pseudomonadati > Pseudomonadota > Gammaproteobacteria > Vibrionales > Vibrionaceae > Vibrio > Vibrio tubiashii. The sequence continues at coordinate 236,459 of NZ_CP117029.1, forward strand.
GCATCATCACCGACAGCCAGCCTTGCTTAGCAAAAGCATCCATCAAACCATTAGCATACGGGCTGTAGAAACATCCTTCCAAACCGTGGAACAAAACAAAAATCGGCTTGTTTTTGGCTGACTTGCCATTGATATCTTCACTCCAAGCGATATCGAGGAAGTCTCCATCCGGAGTATCTAAGGTTTGCCAGATTGGTTCAAACAGGGCTTTTTTGCGAATAAAGCGCGGAGCAAGCGTTTGTAGGTGTGGGTTGGCTAATCCTTTAGCGGCAACAAAATGAGTCATAACGGTTCCAAAGCTTAGGGCTTAGAGATTGGCAATATCGTCGATAGGTTCAGCGAAAGCCTCATACAGCTGTTCACCGCCTAATTGGCGGCAGTAACGTAAAGTAAGGGGCTCTGCGTGATTCACTGTAAGTTCAATACTGTTGATGCAATCGACCAGATCAGATTGTTGCTGCTTTTCTAATTGCAGCTCAAATTGCAGTGATTCACGATACAAGGTATCTGGGAGGTGGAGCTTGAGTTTTCGTCTTAGCTCGCGGTAACTGTGCAGTAAGGCTTCTGAGCGCCCAAGACATTCTTCAACCTTGTGCCAGTCTTGCTCTTGAAAGCAAACCTGCTGCTCGTCGAGCCATTTAAGCAGCAGGAGTAGGTTAACGTTACCTTTGAAATGGTTTTGCAGATGGAGGCACGCCTCTTTTACTTCTCGCACACTGTAGTACTGCAAGCTAAATTGCCACAACCGTTCCAGTGTTAAAGAAATAGCGACGTGCTTTGAACTCATTGGCTATTGAACTCCTGCTCCATATTCTCTAGCTCTTCTTGCAGAGCCATCCATTCCATTTCGACATCTTCTAGCTCACTTTTGCTATTGGCCTGAATAGCTAACACTTCGTTAAGTTTAGCTTTATTTTCGGCATCATAAAGTGAGTTATCTGATAATTGCGTTTCTGCTTCCGCAAGTTTAACGCCCAACTTATCCATTTTTTCTTCAAGTTTTGTCAGGTTTTTGCGAATTGGTGCCGTTTGCTTGCGGAACTCGGCTTCACGACGTTTTTGGTCTTTCTTTGCCGCCGCGCTGTTTACAGAGCTTTTCTCTGGTTGCTGAGCTTGAGCCTCTCGGCGCTCGGCTTTTTGTTGTTCCGTCAACCACTTGTAGTAATCAGCTAGGTCGCCATCAAATGGTGCAACTTGGCGGTCATGTACAAGATACAAGTCATCTGTGGTTGCACGTAACAAGTAGCGGTCGTGCGAAACAATCACCATGGCACCTTCAAAGGTTTGCAGAGCCATCGTGAGCGCTTGACGCATATCCAAGTCAAGGTGGTTAGTTGGTTCATCGAGAAGCAACAGATTAGGCTTTTGCCATACGATTAAAGCCAGTACTAGGCGTGCTTTCTCACCACCAGAAAATGGTGCGACTTTTTCTAGCGCTTTTTCACCTTGGAAGCCAAAACTGCCTAAATAGTTACGCAGTTCAAGCTCGTTCTTATCTGGGGCGATTTGCATCATATGTTGCAGTGGTGTTTCTTCAGGGTGCAGCGTTTCCAACTGGTGCTGAGCAAAGTAGCCAATCTTGACGCCTTGTGAGTAGGTTAAATCGCCGCCCTGAGGAATAAGTTCACGCGAGAGCAATTTGATGAGCGTTGATTTACCTGCACCATTTCGACCGAGAAGACCAATGCGACTACCAGGGACTAGGTTAAGGCGAATCTTTTCTAAAATCAGATTGTCACCATAGCCCGCCGACACTTCATCCATCATGATGATTGGGTTTGGCAATGCCTCGGGATCGCGGAACTGGAAACTGAACGGGTTATCAAGCTGCGCAGGTAGCACTTTTTCCATACGCTCAAGAGCTTTAATACGGCTTTGTGCTTGGCGAGCTTTTGAGGCTTTATAGCGGAAGCGGTCGATATAACTTTGCATATGCGACATTTGCTTTTGCTGCTTTTCAAATTGAGCTTGCTGCAAGATAAGCTTTTGCGCGCGCTGATCTTCGAACGAAGAGTAGTTACCCGTGTACTCATTGAGTTGCTGGTTTTCGACATGAATAACGCGACCCACGATAGGATCTAGGAAATCACGGTCGTGAGAGATAAGGACAAGCGTGCCAGGGTAGTTCTGTAGCCAGCGTTCGAGCCACATAACAGCATCAAGATCTAAGTGGTTGGTTGGCTCATCGAGTAGCAAAAGATCCGAGCGACAAAGCAGTGCTTGTGCAAGGTTAAGGCGCATACGCCAACCACCGGAAAACTGAGTGAGGTTCCAGCTCATCTGAACTTGGCTAAAGCCTAAACCATCGAGTAGCTCTGCGGCGCGTGCGCGAATACTGTAGCCACCAATGGTTTCAATCTTGCCATGGATTTCGGCGACCAAAGTGCCTTTATCCTGTTGCTCTGCCGTCTCCAGTTCTGATTCTAAGCGGCGGTATTCACGGTCACCATCAATGACATACTCAATCGCACTGCGCTCCAGTGCAGGGGTTTCCTGTGCCACCCAAGCCATTTCCCAGTGCGCCGGCTTACTGAAGTTACCCGCGTCAATAGAGAGTTCGTCTTTGATGAGGGCGAATAGGGTCGATTTACCACAACCGTTTTTGCCGACTAGACCGACTTTATCGCCTGGGTGAATGGTCGCCGAAGCTTGATCTAAAAGTGGTTTGCCACCTCGAAGAAGCTGGATGCCAGAGAAGGTAATCATAATCTTTTGCTTTGTCTTTGCTCGTATTGCGACGAATAGTAGGTTAGTTAACGAGTTATGTCGATCGTTGCGTTATTGCCACTAACAACGTATAACAAACTGATAACGATAAATGACAATAAAAACAGTCATAATTGGCTATTCATAACATTAAGGATTGCTGTCGAAGGAATGCAGACTTTATCATCCGACAAGCCTAAAGTGTTGGTGCTTTATGCCCACCCAGAGTCACAGACCTCTGTGGCTAATCAAATGATGATCAAGAAGATTGAATCGCTTGATCACGTCCTCGTGCACGATCTTTACGCGCATTACCCAGATTTTTTTATTGATGTTCCGGCAGAGCAGCAATTGCTTGAAGAACACGATGTGATTGTGTTCCACCATCCTCTTTATATGTACTCTTGCCCCGCTTTGCTTAAAGAGTGGTTCGACCGAGTTCTCGGTAAGGGGTTCGCCTACGGCAAGGGGGAAGCGCTGAAAGGAAAATACTGGCGCAGCGTGATTACCACCGGAGGCAAAGAAGAAGCTTTTGGGCGCTCCGGTTACAACCGTTATCCGCTCGATGAAATTCTGCAGCCGTTTGAGCTAACAGCGGCGCTGTGTCAGATGGAGTGGATTGAGCCTTTGGTGCTCTATTGGGCGCGTAATGTCAGTGAAATGGAACGCTATCAACATGCGGAGACCTATCGTCAATGGCTGAATAATCCATTGCTAACCTATACTGAACAAGTAGTAGGGGGTGGGAATGGCGCTTGAAAGTGATTTTCTCCAGAGTAGTGTGATCTTTCTGACGGCTGCGGTAATTGCCGTGCCGATTGCTCAGCGATTGGGTCTTGGCTCAGTGCTGGGCTATTTGCTTGCGGGTGTTGCTATTGGTCCTTGGGGGCTAGGTTTGATCCGCGATGTTGAGGCCATTCTCCATTTTGCTGAGTTTGGTGTCGTCCTGCTGCTGTTTCTGATCGGTTTGGAACTGAACCCGAAAAAGCTCTTACAAATGAAAGGCCCCATATTAGGGCTTGGCGGGGCGCAAGTTGTTGTCACTACTTTAGTTTTGTCATGTGTTGCTTATCTGGCAGGAACGTCTTGGCAAACCAGTCTTGTGATTGGCATGGGCTTAGCGCTGTCTTCTACCGCTATCGCCCTACGAGTCATCGAAGAACAAGGGTTAGCAGGTGGCGAGACCGGACAGTCTGGTTTTGCGGTTCTGTTATTCCAAGATATTGCGGTCATTCCCATGCTCGCGATTCTTCCGGTCCTAGCCGGGAATACAGCAGGTAACTGGCTCGATGCGTTGTGGATGCTAGGTGGTGTCGGTGGACTGCTGGTTGGTGGTCATTTCCTACTAAGACCTCTATTTCGTTATGTGGTGCTCAGTGGCGTTAGAGAATTGTTCACAGTCGCGGCACTGTTATTGGTCATTGGTATCGCGCTGCTGATGAAACAATTAGGTCTGTCTATGGCACTTGGCACCTTCTTAGCAGGAGTGCTGCTAGCAGAAAGCGAATATCGTCATGAACTTGAGATAGCGATTGAACCATTTAAAGGTTTACTACTCGGTTTGTTCTTCATTGCAGTTGGTATGGCGGTCAACTTAGGACTATTGGCTTTAGAGCCTTTCACTGTATTAGCTGCCGTTGTCGGATTAGTTATCGTTAAGGGATTGATTCTTTACCTTCTGGCACGACTAGCGGGCAGCAGCGCCAAAGCTCGCAGCAAGATGGCAGCAATACTTAGCCAAGGTGGTGAGTTTGCTTTCGTTATCTTTACTGCCGCAAGCAGCGAAGGCTTAATCAACCAAGAGCAAACCGCCTTTTTGTTAGTGGTAGTGAGTTTGTCTATGGTCACGACGCCACTGCTGCTGATGGCACAAAATAAATGGTATGCCCGTGGCTTAAATACAGAATCAGTTGAGGCTCTGCGCAGTGATGTGATTAATAAGCAGCCAAGAGTCATCATCGCAGGCTTCGGTCGTTTTGGTCAGATCATTGGCCGTTTGATGTATGCCAACAAGATCAAAGTGACCGTCCTAGAAAGTGATGCCAGCCAAATCCAGTTGCTGCGTAAATATGGCTATAAAGTCTTTTATGGCGACGCGACTCAGCTCGATTTACTTCGTGCGGCGGGGGCAGATAAAGCAGAGGCCATGGTTATCTGTACTGATTCGCCAGACGAGATCATGCAAATAGTTGAGTTGTGCCAAACCCATTTCCCTGATTTGAAATTGCTGGCACGTGCTCGAAGTCGCGTCGAAGCTTATCAACTTCTGAGTCATGGGGTAGACAACTACTCCCGAGAAACCTTCTTAGGTGCCTTGGATCTTGGTCGTCAAACCTTGATCAATTTAGGCATGCATCCGTATCAAGCAAAGCGAGCGGAAGCGCATTTTAGAAAGCTTGATAATGCTATGCTCAAAGAATTGCTGCCTCAGCACAATGATGACAAACAATTGGCCCAAAGAGCCAAAGAAGCCCGTAAAGAACTGGAAGAGATATTTGGTCGAGAGCTAGAGAGCGATCAACAAGCCAAAAACTTCTGGGATTAAACTAGTGAAACAAAACAGATGAAAAAAAGATTTATCGCAGGCGCCAGCTGCCCTAAGTGTTCAGCACAAGACACTTTGCGCTGGTGGATAGAGAATAATATTGAGTTAGTAGAATGTGTTGAATGTGGTCACCAAGACCAACGTCAGCCTCAGTCCGTTGAGAAAACAGAGCATGGCGGTCAAGAAATGATCGGCATTTTTAAGCCCGATTGATTGTGTTTCTATAAATCATCCCCATAATACCCCCCGTAGAAAGTTAATAGACCTTAGTTTGGGCTAAGGTCCTTTATTCTCCTTGGAGTAAATATGAAAATTGAAAAGAACGTAGTTGTAAGCCTTGCTTACCAAGTGAAATTGGAAGACGGTGTTGTTGTTGATCAGTCTACGGCTGATGCGCCACTAGATTACCTACATGGCAACAACAACCTAATCACTGGTCTTGAAACAGCACTAGAAGGTAAGGAAGCAGGCGCTAAGTTCTCTGTAACCGTTTCTCCAGAAGAAGCATACGGTGAGCACAACGACGCACTTGTACAACGTGTTCCTGCAAATGTATTCCAAGGTGTTGAGCAAATCGAAGTAGGCATGCGTTTTCTAGCGGATACTGACCAAGGCCCAATCCCTGTAGAAGTGACTGAAGTTGATGGCGACGAAGTGGTTGTTGATGGTAACCACATGCTTGCGGGTCAAACTCTGACTTTCGACGTTGAAGTTGTAGCGGTACGTGAAGCGACAGCAGAAGAAGTTGAGCACGGTCATGTTCACCAAGCTGGTGGCTGTGGTCACGACCACGATCACGAAGGTGGTTGTTGTGGTGGCGAAGGCCATGATCACGGTGAAGAGAAGAAAGATGGCTGCTGCGGTGGCGGTAGCTGCGGTTCTCATTAATCCGTTAGCTTAGAACTAGATTGTAAAAGGCGTTTCCCGCTGTACGGGAAACGCCTTTTTTGTTATTAACTTATCAGTCAACTCGTTGTTAGGAGAGCCGTCGATGACTCAACCATTCTCAATCGCCATTCATGGCGGAGCCGGAACTATATTACGTGATCAAATGAGCGAAGAGTTAAAGGCTTCCATCCTAGCTGACCTTGAAGCATCGGTTCGCGCTGGGCATAGCATTCTAGCTCAGTCGGGTGATGCGCTTGATGCGGTCGTTGCCGCGGTTAAAGTGCTCGAAGACTCACCTAACTTTAATGCAGGCAAGGGCTCTGTCTTAACTCATAAAGAGATGGTTGAAATGGACGCCTCTATCATGCACGGCAAAGATAAAAATGCCGGTGCCGTGGCAGGTGTTCGTCATATCAAAAATCCTATCGAGCTTGCACGAGATGTGATGAACAAGAGCAACCATGTCTTACTGATTGGTGAAGGGGCCGAGGAGTTTGCATTCGAGCATGGTTACGAGTTCACCGAGCAGGACTATTTTTTCACTGACCGCCGCTATGAGCAGCTGCTATCGATGAAAGAGAAAGGCTTGTTTGCTTTGTCGGAGTCTAAATACCCCGATGATAAGAAATACGGCACTGTAGGGGCGGTAGCACTGGATCAGCAAGGCAATATTGCGGCGGCAACCAGCACTGGGGGTGTGACTAACAAGAAATATGGCAGGGTAGGTGACTCTTCGATCATTGGCGCTGGGACATTTGCTGAAAATGGCAATGTTGCTGTTTCCACCACAGGAATGGGAGAGTTCTTCATTCGTCAAACTGTCGCGGGCGATGTTGCCGCAAGAATGCGTTACTTGAAAGAAGATTTAGCCACTGCATGTGAGACGATTATTCAAGGAGAGCTCAAAGAGATGGGCGGAGAAGGTGGTCTGATTGCCGTTGATGCCCAAGGACAGCTCCATTTTGCGATGAACAGCAGTGGCATGTACCGAGCAGGCATCGACGCAAATGGTCGCTTTAGCGTGAAAATCTACGCAGATGAGTAGCTAGTAAGCGACTTGAATCCAGCAAGAGTGCTATTAAGTCGCTGATATCATTCGACGTTAGCTGAGTCGCCCCTTTATTTAAGCGGTATTACGCTTAGATGATTAAAAAATGACTGCAAGAAATGTGATTCAGTGCTAGAATCCATTTTTAACTAGCAACAGATACTGGAAAGATGGGAAATAACGTAGTCGTTCTGGGCACCCAATGGGGTGACGAAGGTAAAGGTAAAATTGTTGACCTTTTAACTGAAGATGCAAAGTATGTGGTTCGCTACCAAGGCGGTCACAACGCAGGTCACACTCTTGTAATTGACGGTGAAAAAACCGTTCTTCACTTAATTCCATCAGGCATCCTACGCGATAACGTAAAATGTGTTATCGGTAACGGCGTTGTACTATCGCCTGAAGCACTTCTTAAAGAAATGAAGCCTCTTGAAGCGCGTGGTATCCCGGTTCGTGAGCGTCTTTTCGTTTCTGAAGCTTGTCCTCTAATTCTTCCTTACCACATCGCTATCGACAACGCGCGTGAAATCGCTCGTGGTGCTAAAGCGATTGGTACAACTGGTCGTGGTATCGGTCCAGCTTACGAAGATAAAGTTGCTCGTCGCGGTCTTCGCGTTGGTGACCTTTTCGATAAAGAAATGTTCGCTGAGAAACTAAAAGAAGTAATGGAATTCCATAACTTCCAACTAGAGCACTTCTACAAAGCTGAAACAGTAAGCTACGATGAAGTTCTTGAGCAGTGCATGGGTTACGCTGACCTACTAACCTCTATGGTTATGGACGTAACTGACGAACTAGACGCAGCACGTAAGCGCGGCGACAAGGTAATGTTCGAAGGTGCTCAAGGTACTCTACTAGACATCGACCACGGTACATACCCATACGTAACTTCATCTAACACGACTGCTGGTGGTGTTGCTGCAGGTTCTGGTTTCGGTCCTCGCCACATCGGTTACATCCTTGGTATTACTAAGGCTTATTGTACTCGCGTTGGTTCAGGTCCATTCCCAACTGAGCTTTACGATGGTCAAGACAAGCAAGACCCAGTAGGTAAGCACCTAGGTGATGTTGGCCACGAGTTTGGTGCAACAACAGGTCGTCTACGTCGTACAGGTTGGTTCGATGCAGTGGCAATGCGCCGTGCAATCCAAATCAACTCTCTAACAGGTATGTGTCTGACTAAACTAGACGTTCTTGATGGTCTAAAAGAGATCAAGATCTGTACTGGTTACAAGATGAAAGATGGCTCTATCCTAGAAGTTTCTCCAATGGCTGCAGAGTCATTCGAAGAAGCGACGCCAATCTACGAAACTATGCCAGGTTGGTCTGAGACAACATTTGGTGCTAAGTCTCTAGACGCGCTTCCACAAGCAGCTCTAGATTACATCAAGCGTATCGAAGAGCTAACGGGTGTACCTGTAGACATCATTTCTACTGGTCCAGACCGTAACGAAACAATTATTAAGGTTCACCCTTACCAGGCTTAATCCCTGATTGTTCAGCAATTTTAAAAACCGGCGTTTATCGCCGGTTTTTTTATAACCAATTTTTCTTGCGATTCCCTTAACTTACGGCAACAATTTGCCATAGAACGGCAATTTTGATTAAAGAGTTAGCATTGATTGCCGATACTAGTATCAAGCTTGCCGTGTTTGCGGCAAATCTGATGTTGACGAAAAAACATCAATGGTCGAAGTTAAGAGTGCAGAAAATGAAGCTAAGAAAATTAGCTGCTTCGATGGTGTTGGCGTTAAGTGCCTCATGGGTACAGGCAAATGAGTTGCCTGATATCGGTGAGCCAATACCTATATATACCGAAGCCGAACTAATTAAACTCATCAACAACAACCAACATTTAGAGCGTGTAAAAGCCGATAACTGTCAGCTTGTTGAAGATATTGTGGCTCGTGCGACTCGAATCAGCTTGCCTGCGTATGAATTTTTATACGGAGATATGTTGGCGTGGGGCGTGTGTGTCAATCAAGATGTAGAGCTAGGTCTCTACTACATGGAAAATGCTGCCCACCAAGGTTTGCCGGCTGCTCTAGAGCAGATTGGTCGTTATTATTCGCGTGGTACCTTAGTTCAGCAAGATAAAGAGCGCGCGATTCCTTACTTGCGTGAAGCGGCGGCTATGGGCAATCTCAATGCGCGTATTCACTTAGCAGAGCTGCTGCTACGTGATTATGGTAGTCCGCTTGATTATGAAGACGCCTATCGTTGGCTTTATAATTCAGTCACGGCTGATCAGCGGGTACACAAACGCATTAGTGTGTTAAGGCAAGGCTTAGAGAGGCGCATGCCTCAGAACATCATCGCCAGAGCGAAAAAGCGCGATACCTTCTGGTAACTGCTAAATAGTTAAAATGCACCTGACTTACTGCACTCGGTCGGTTGCGATAGAAACTAAATTGCCCAGCACTTGCTGGGCAATTTTATTGCGCTTAGATAGCGGAGCTCTCTTTTACTACGCGTGAAAAACAACGAAATTAAAGTAACTTACCTGTAGCTTACCTCTGGACTCGGATATACTAGGATTAAATCCTTCCTTGTTAGTTAGGCGTGCCTATGTCAGACAATATCCATAATGACCCATTTGCAGCTCGTGAATCGGAAAATTATGAAAACCCGATCCCAAGCCGTGAGTTTATACTTGAGTTCCTCAGCCAAGCTGGCGTTCCAATGAACCGCAATGATCTCTTTGAAGCTTTAAAGCTGAAAGGAGAAGATCATTACGAAGGCTTACGTCGTCGACTGCGTGCCATGGAGCGTGATGGGCAACTGGTCTTCACTCGCCGTCAATGCTACGCCTTACCAGAGAAGCTAGAAATGGTGAAAGGCTATGTGATTGGTCATAAAGATGGTCATGGCTGGGTGCGTCCTGAGGGAAGCGTCGGCAAAGATAACGACATCGTACTTCCTCATCACCAAATGAAAAACATCATCCACGGTGACTATGTCTTAGTCCAACCCACAGAGAACTCAAAGCGAGGCCGTAAGGAAGGGCGCCTAGTTCGGGTACTTGAAGAGCGCGTGACGCAAATCGTTGGCCGCTTCTTTATGGAATATGGATACTCATATGTGGTGCCCGATGATTCGCGTATTAGCCAAGACATCCTGATCCCGAATGACTTACGTGCAGGGGCGCGTATGGGTAATGTTGTGGTGATTGAAATTACCGATCGTGGCTCTCGTTCTCGCGGCATGATGGGTAAAGTGGTTGAAGTCTTGGGTGAAAACATGGCACCTGGGATGGAGACACAAATTGCGATCCGTACTCACCAAATTCCTCATGAGTGGCCTGAAGCGGTCGATAAGCAAATCGAAGGACTTGGTGAAGAAGTTCCAGAAGAGGCAAAAGCTGGCAGGGTAGACCTGCGCGAGCTGCCACTGGTGACTATCGATGGTGAAGATGCTCGCGACTTTGACGATGCTGTTTTCTGTGAGAAAAAGAAAAGCGGTGGTTGGAGACTTTGGGTCGCTATAGCTGATGTCAGCTATTACGTTCGCCCAGACAGCGCACTAGATAAAGAAGCGATTAACCGCGGTAACTCGGTTTACTTCCCATCGCAAGTGGTTCCAATGCTTCCGGAAGTGTTATCCAATGGCTTATGTTCTCTCAACCCACAAGTCGATCGCCTATGTATGGTGTGTGAGATGACCATCTCCGAGACGGGTAAGTTATCTGGCTATAAGCACTACGAAGCGGTGATGAACTCTCATGCTCGCCTGACCTATAACAAGGTACACCATATCCTTGAAGGGGATGAAGAGCTGCGCCAAAGATACGAACCGCTCGTTCCTCACTTAGAAGAGCTGCATAAGATGTACAAAGTACTTAAGCATGCTCGTGATAACCGTGGTGCGATTGAATTTGAAACGGTGGAAACCAAGTTTATCTTCAATGCGGAACGCAAGATTGACAGTATTGAACCTGTGATTCGCAACGATGCGCATAAGATTATTGAAGAGTGTATGATCCTAGCCAATATCGCTTCTGCTTCTTTGGTTGAAAAAGCAAAAGAACCGGCACTGTACCGAATTCACGAATCTCCGGGTGAACTACGTTTGCAAGGTTTCCGTGACTTCTTGGGTGAGCTAGGCCTGCACTTAAATGGTGGTTTAGAGCCATCACCAACCGATTACGCTGACTTAGTTAAGCAAATTGGCGAGCGCCAAGACAAAGAGCTGATTCAAACCATGCTGTTGCGTTCGATGAAGCAAGCGGTCTACAACGCAGATAACTGCGGTCACTTTGGCTTGGCACTAAAACGCTACGCGCACTTTACCTCGCCAATTCGTCGCTACCCAGACTTGCTATTGCACCGCGCGATTAAATATCTAATTGCCAAAGAAAATGGCACATTGAAAGATCGCTGGACACCAACCGGTGGTTGCCACTATTCATTTGATGACATGGATTTCTACGGTGAGCAATGTTCGATGACTGAACGCCGTGCCGATGATGCGACCCGCGAAGTTTCTGATTGGCTCAAATGTGAATACATGCAAGACCATGTTGGCGAGGAACTCGAAGGCGTTATCGCCAATGTGACTGGTTTTGGTTTCTTCGTTCGTCTTAGCGATCTGCATATTGATGGTTTGGTGCATATTTCAGCACTTGCGAATGACTACTATCAATTTGACCCTATTGGTCAGAGACTTATCGGTGAAAGCTTTGGTGCTATCTATCGATTAGGTGATGCAGTGAAAGTCAAAGTGCTTTCCGTTAATCTCGATGATCGTCAAATTGACTTTGAATTAGTTGAAACAAGTCGTAAGCTACGCGGCGAAGGGAAGACGGCTAAGAAGCGCGCAGCAGAGGCGAAAAGAAAAGCCAAAGAGAAAAAACGTGCCGCAACCAAAGGTGGCAAAGCAGGCCGTAAAGCCAGCCCTGACGTTGAACCAACCAAACGTCCGGAGCCATCAGAGTCGAGAGCTGGCAAGAAGCCGAAAGTGACCAAGGCGCGTAAGAAAAAGCCGGGCGCAAAACCTAAGAAAGCCAAGCGTCCTAAGAAAGCTGCGCAGTAAGAATTTAACCCAACAGGTTTTTAAATGAGTAACGAATTTATCTATGGTATTCACGCAGTCAAAGCAGTTCTAGAGCGTGAACCTGAGCGTTTCATTGAAGCGTTCGTACTAAAAGGTCGTCAAGATGACCGTCTAATGCCGATTCTGAATGAGCTACAAGTGTGTGGTGTTTCAATTCAGCAAATGACTCGTAAAACGTTAGATGACAAAGCACGCGGTGCTAACCATCAAGGTATTATGGCGCGTGTTAAACCCGCTAAACAGCTTAATGAAAATGACTTAGATAACATTCTTGCTAAGCATGAGTCACCACTACTGTTAGTTCTTGATGGTGTCACAGACCCGCACAACCTAGGTGCCTGTCTACGTAACGCTGATGCGGCAGGTGTTGCGGCGGTTATTGTGCCTAAAGACAAATCAGCGAACATTACTGCGACAGTCAGTAAAGTGGCTTGTGGCGCAGCAGAGACTGTACCTTTGGTTCGCGTGACTAACCTAGCTCGCACCATGCGTGCGTTGCAAGAGCAGGGGGTATGGTTTGTTGGTACAGCAGGTGAAGCGACACACGACATATATCAAGCAAAGCTAACAGGTTCGCTAGCTATCGTCATGGGCGCAGAAGGTGACGGTATGCGCCGACTGACTCGCGAAACTTGTGATGACTTAATCAAGATCCCAATGGCAGGCAGTGTCTCAAGTCTAAACGTCTCTGTTGCATCAGGCGTATGTCTATTTGAAGCGGTGCGCCAGCGCCTAGCTTAAAAATCCGGAACGCTGCGCTCCTAGATAACGGGAGCGCGACGCTACGAGAAAACTGAAGTTGACCTCTTGAACTAGGACGGTCAACTTTAGCTCTCCAGCTCTCCAGCTCTCCAGCTCTCCAGCTCTCCAGCTCTCCAGCTCTCCAGCTCTCCAGCTCTCCAGCTCTCCAGCTCTCCAGCTCTCCAGCTCTCCAGCTCTCCAGCTCTCCATAGGACGAAGTCCGTTCCCGCATCCCGATTCCCAACACCCATTCCCTCTACTGCGTTTATTTTTCAAACAGCACTTGCAAGTAAAATTGTGATCTGTATAATGCGTCGCACTGGTTAAGCCAGTTGTGAACCAATGAGCGAAGAGGAGCTGATTTATCTCTTTGATATTTCAGGTAATGTAGACTCAGCTTATGTTCGCGGTTAATACAATTAGCTACTTATTCTTCGGAATAACTATCCCCAGACGTGATTCTGGTATGTAGGGGTAGTTAATCGAAAATTAACTGACAATACTTCCTAATCTTGGAAGTTACGGTTTCACATAAATCAATCGGCATTCTCTCGTCTTTACGAGTTTGAGTGGCGATATTGTTTGTGTAATTTTTAATATTGGAGCTCTGTCTCATGCAGAACCAACGTATCCGTATCCGCCTAAAAGCTTTCGATTACAAACTAATCGATGCTTCTACAGCGGAAATCGTTGAAACAGCTAAGCGCACTGGCGCACAGGTTCGTGGTCCAATCCCACTACCTACTCGTAAAGAGCGTTTCACAGTTCTTATCTCTCCACACGTTAACAAGAAAGCACGTGACCAGTACGAAATCCGTACTCACAAGCGTCTAATCGACATCGTTGAGCCAACAGACAAAACTGTTGATGCTCTAATGCGTCTAGACCTTGCTGCGGGCGTTGACGTTCAAATTAGCCTAGGTTAAGGGAGATTAGAAGAATGATTGGTCTAATCGGTCGTAAAGTGGGCATGACCCGCGTATTTACTGAAGAAGGCGTTTCTATCCCAGTAACTGTTGTTGAGGTTGAAGCTAACCGTGTTTCTCAAGTTAAAACTCTTGAGACAGATGGCTACGCTGCAATCCAGGTTACTACTGGTGCTAAGAAAGCTAACCGCGTAACTAAGCCAGAAGCAGGTCACTTTGCTAAAGCAGGTGTTGAAGCTGGTCGTGGTCTTTGGGAATTCCGTTTGGAAAACGGTGAAGAGTTTGCAGTTGGCGCTGAGCTAACAGTTGAACTATTCAACGAAACAAAGAAAGTAGACGTTACTGGTACATCTAAGGGTAAAGGTTTCCAAGGCGCTGTTAAGCGTTGGAACTTCCGTACTCAAGATATGACTCACGGTAACTCATTGTCTCACCGTGCTCCTGGTTCTATTGGCCAATGTCAAACTCCAGGTCGCGTATTTAAAGGCAAGAAAATGGCAGGTCACATGGGTGCTGAGCGTGTAACGACTCAAAACCTAGAGATCGTACGTGTTGACGCTGAGCGCAATCTGCTTCTTATTAAAGGTGCAGTCCCAGGCGCAACTGGCGGTAACGTGATCGTTAAACCAGCTGTTAAAGCATAACGTCTCAGGAGTAAGTAATGGAACTAATGGTTAAAGGTGCTGATGCACTAACTGTTTCCGAAACTACTTTCGGACGTGAGTTTAACGAAGCTCTTGTACACCAAGTAGTTGTTGCGTACGCAGCAGGTGCTCGTCAAGGTACTCGTGCTCAGAAAACACGTTCAGAAGTTTCTGGCGGTGGCGCTAAGCCATGGCGTCAAAAAGGTACTGGCCGTGCACGTGCTGGTACAATCCGTAGCCCAATCTGGCGTACAGGTGGTGTTACTTTTGCTGCGAAACCACAAGATCACAGCCAAAAAGTAAACAAGAAAATGTACCGTGGTGCTATGAAGAGCATTCTTTCTGAGCTTGTTCGTCAAGAGCGTCTAATCGTTGTTGATAACTTCTCAGTAGAAGCACCAAAGACTAAAGAACTAGTTGCTAAGCTTAAAGAGCTTGAGCTAACTGACGCTTTAATCGTGACTAGCGAAGTAGATGAGAACCTATTCTTAGCTGCTCGTAACCTATACAAAGTTGACGCTCGTGACGTTGCTGGTATTGACCCAGTTTCTCTAATCGCGTTCGACAAAGTTGTAATTACTGCTGACGCAGTTAAACAAGTAGAGGAGATGCTAGCATGATCACTGAAGAGCGTATCCTAAAAGTTCTACGTGCACCGCACATCTCTGAAAAAGCAACTATGGCAGCTGAGAAAGCGAACACTATCGTTTTCAAAGTAGCTAAAGATGCAACTAAAAAAGAGATCAAAGCAGCTGTAGAAAAGCTATTTGAAGTTGAAGTTAAGTCTGTAAATACTCTTATCACTAAGGGTAAGACCAAACGTCAAGGTCTACGCCAAGGTCGCCGCAGCGACGTTAAGAAAGCGTACGTTACTTTGAAAGAAGGTCAAGATCTTGACTTCGTTGGCGGCGCGGAATAACAGGAGTAGTTAAGAATGGCTATTGTTAAATGTAAGCCGACTTCCCCTGGTCGTCGTCACGTTGTTAAAGTTGTTAACGCTGACCTACACAAGGGCAAGCCATACGCACCTCTTCTAGAGAAAAACTCTAAGAACGGTGGTCGTAACAACAACGGTCGTATCACAGTACGTCACATCGGCGGTGGTCACAAGCACCACTACCGTGTAATTGACTTCAAACGTACTAAAGACGGTATCCCAGCGAAAGTTGAGCGTCTTGAATATGATCCAAACCGTAGCGCTAACATCGCTCTAGTTCTGTACGCAGACGGTGAGCGTCGTTACATCCTAGCACCTAAAGGTGTTAACGCAGGTGATGCTATCCAGTCTGGTGTTGATGCACCAATCAAAGCTGGTAACACTCTACCAATGCGTAACATCCCAGTAGGTTCAACTGTACACAACGTTGAACTTAAGCCTGGTAAAGGTGGTCAGCTAGCTCGTTCGGCTGGTGCATATGCTCAAATCGTTGCTCGCGACGGTGCATACGTAACTATCCGTCTACGTTCTGGCGAAATGCGCAAAGTACTTTCTGAAGGCCGTGCAACAATCGGTGAAGTTGGTAACTCTGAGCACATGCTACGTGAACTTGGTAAAGCTGGTGCTAACCGCTGGCGCGGTGTTCGTCCTACCGTTCGCGGTGTGGTAATGAACCCAGTAGACCACCCACACGGTGGTGGTGAAGGTCGTACTTCTGGTGGCCGTCACCCAGTTTCACCATGGGGTCAGCCAACTAAAGGCTTCAAGACTCGTAAGAACAAACGCACTGACAAGTACATCGTACGTCGTCGTAACAAGTAATCTATATTAAAGAGGAATCGCCATGCCACGTTCTCTCAAGAAAGGTCCATTTATTGACCTACACTTGCTGAAGAAGGTAGAGAAAGCGGTGGAAAGCGGAGACAAAAAGCCTATTAAGACTTGGTCCCGTCGTTCAATGATCATCCCTACGATGATCGGTTTGACCATCGCTGTCCATAATGGTCGTCAGCACGTACCAGTATTCGTAACCGAAGAAATGATCGGTCACAAACTGGGCGAATTCGCACCAACACGTACTTACCGCGGCCATGTCGTGGATAAGAAAGCTAAGAAGCGTTAAGGAGTAGATAATGGAAGCATTAGCTAAACATAACTTTGCTCGCATTTCGCCTCAGAAAGCTCGCTTAGTTGCGGATCAAATTCGTGGAAAATCTGTAGACCAGGCTCTAGAAATTCTAACGTTCAGCAACAAAAAAGCTGCTGATCTAATCAAGAAAGTTCTTGAGTCAGCTATCGCTAACGCGGAGCACAATGAAGGCGCAGATATTGACGATCTAAATGTCGCAAAAATCTTCGTAGATGAAGGCCCTATCATGAAGCGTATTATGCCTCGTGCTAAAGGTCGTGCGGATCGTATCTTGAAGCGTTCAAGCCACATCACTGTTGTTGTAGCAGATCGCTAAGAGACTAGGAGAGTAAGCAATGGGTCAAAAAGTACATCCTAATGGTATTCGTCTAGGCATCGTTAAGCCTTGGAATGCTACATGGTTTGCTAACACCAAAGATTTCGCTGACAACCTAGACGGCGACTTCAAGGTACGTCAGTTCCTTACAAGTGAACTGAAAAAAGCATCTCTTTCACGCATCGTTATCGAGCGTCCAGCTAAGAGCATCCGTGTGACTATTCACACTGCTCGTCCTGGCGTTGTAATCGGTAAGAAAGGTGAAGACGTAGAAAAACTACGCACAGCTGTAGCTAAAATTGCAGGTGTACCAGCGCAAATCAACATCGCTGAAGTACGTAAGCCTGAACTTGATGCACAGCTTGTAGGTGATAGCATCGCGTCTCAGCTAGAGCGTCGTGTTATGTTCCGTCGTGCTATGAAGCGCGCGGTACAAAACGCAATGCGTCTAGGCGCTAAAGGTATCAAAGTAGAAGTAAGCGGTCGTCTAGGCGGCGCTGAAATTGCACGTTCTGAGTGGTATCGTGAAGGCCGTGTGCCTCTACACACTCTACGTGCTGACATTGATTACGCAACTTCTTCGGCTCACACTCAATACGGTGTGATCGGCATTAAAGTTTGGATCTTCAAAGGTGAGATTCTAGGCGGTATGCCAGCAGCTAACGCTGTAGAGCCTAAAGGCGACAAGCCTAAGAAGCAGCGTAAAGGCCGTAAGTAAGGAGTCGACAGATGCTACAACCTAAACGTACTAAGTTCCGTAAGGTTCAGACTGGTCGTAACCGTGGTCTAGCTAAAGGTACTGATGTAAGCTTCGGCGAATTCGGTCTTAAAGCTACTGGCCGTGGTCGTCTAACTGCTCGTCAAATCGAAGCGGCACGTCGTGCAATGACACGTCACGTTAAGCGTCAAGGTAAAATCTGGATCCGTGTGTTCCCAGACAAACCTATCACAGAAAAACCACTTGAAGTTCGTCAAGGTAAGGGTAAAGGTAACGTTGAGTACTGGGTAGCCCAAATCCAACCTGGTAAGGTTATGTACGAAATGGGTGGTGTACCTGAAGAATTGGCTCGTGAAGCGTTCCGCCTAGCGGCTCGTAAACTGCCATTCAAAACTACGTTTGTAACTAAGCAGGTGATGTGATGAAAGCACAAGATCTACGCGAAAAAAGCGTTGAAGAGCTTAACGCTGAGCTTTTGAATTTGCTACGTGAACAGTTCAACTTGCGCATGCAAGCTGCTACTGGTCAACTACAGCAAACTCATACTCTGAAAGCTGTACGTCGTGATATCGCACGTGTGAAAACCGTATTGACTGAGAAGGCAGGCGCATAATGAGCGACAAAATTCGTACTTCATTTGGTCGTGTAGTTAGCAACAAAGGCGATAAGTCTATCACTGTTGCTATCGAGCGCATGGTTAAACACCCAATTTACGGCAAGTTCGTAAAGCGCACGACTAAAGTTCACGCACATGACGAGAACAACGAGTGTGGCCTAGGCGATACTGTTGAAATTCGTGAGTGTCGTCCACTGTCTAAGACTAAGTCTTGGACTTTGGTAAAAGTTGTAGAAAAAGCGAAAGGCTAATCCCTTAGCTAATTCTATGATATTAAACGGCTCCAAAATTATTTTGGGGCCGTTTATTTTTTGACTACCCAATCACAAAAAAGGGTGGTACAATTCGCGTCCCTTTTAAAGAGGCAGCCCGACCCGTGATGGGTCTAGTTATTAATATTTAGCGGAGCACTAACAATGATCCAAATGCAAAGTACACTTGACGCAGCTGATAACTCTGGCGCGCGCAAGGTAATGTGTATTAAGGTCCTGGGTGGCTCACACCGCCGTTATGCACATATCGGTGACGTTATCAAAGTTACTGTGAAGGAAGCAATTCCTCGCGGTAAAGTTAAAAAAGGTGACGTTCTGAAGGCGGTTGTTGTGCGCACTCGCAAAGGCGTTCGTCGTCCAGACGGTTCTGTCATTCGCTTCGACCGTAATGCTTGTGTATTGTTGAACGACAATACTGAGCAACCAATCGGTACACGTATCTTTGGCCCTGTGACGCGTGAACTTCGTGGCGATAAGTTCATGAAGATCGTTTCACTGGCTCCAGAAGTTCTGTAAGGAGCACGTAGAAATGGCAGCTAAAATCCGTCGTAATGACGAAGTAATCGTTCTTGCTGGTAAAGACAAAGGCAAGAAAGGTAAAGTAACTAAGGTTCTAGCAACTGGTAAAGTTATCGTTGAAGGTATCAACCTTGTTAAGAAGCACCAAAAGCCGGTTCCGGCTCTAGGTCAACAAGGTGGCATCGTTGAACAAGAAGCAGCTATTGATGCTTCTAACGTTGCAATCTTTAACGCAGCTACTGGTAAAGCTGACCGTATCGGTTTCCGTTTTGAAGATGGTAAGAAAGTTCGTTTCTTTAAATCTAACAACGAAATCGTTTCTAACTAATAGAAGTAATTTGGAGTTCTACTATGGCGAAACTGCATGATTACTACAAGTCGTCTGTAGTCGCTGAACTGACCAAACAGTTTAGCTACACAAGCGTCATGCAAGTCCCTAGAATCGAGAAAATCACCCTAAACATGGGTGTTGGTGAAGCAATCAACGATAAGAAACTGCTAGAAAACGCAGCTGCTGATATGGCAACGATCTCTGGTCAAAAGCCACTTATCACTAAAGCGCGTAAATCTGTTGCAGGTTTCAAAATCCGCGAAGGCTACCCTATCGGTTGTAAAGTAACCTTGCGTGGCGAACGTATGTGGGATTTTCTTGAGCGTTTAATTAACATCGCTCTTCCACGTGTACGTGACTTCCGTGGCGTTAGCGCTAAGTCTTTTGACGGACGCGGTAACTACAGCATGGGCGTTCGCGAGCAAATCATCTTCCCGGAAATCGACTTTGATAAAGTTGATCGAGTACGCGGTCTAGACATCACTATTACGACGTCTGCTGGTACTGATGAGGAAGGCCGTGCTCTGCTGGCTGCCTTTAACTTCCCATTCCGTAAGTAAGGTGAAGGGTTACTGTTATGGCTAAAAATTCAATGAAAGCACGTGAAGCAAAACGTGCGAAGCTAGTAGCTAAGTTCGCTGAAAAGCGTTCTGCGCTTAAAGCTATCATCAGCGATGTAAACGCATCTGAAGAAGATCGTTGGAACGCAGTTCTTAAATTGCAATCTCTTCCACGTGATTCAAGTGCATCACGTCAGCGCAACCGTTGTAACCAAACTGGTCGTCCACACGGTTACCTACGTAAGTTCGGTCTAAGCCGTATCAAAGTTCGTGAAGCTTGCATGAAAGGCGAGATTCCTGGACTTCGTAAGGCTAGCTGGTAATTGCCACTTAATCATTTGGAGTAAATCATATGAGCATGCAAGATCCGATTTCGGATATGCTGACCCGCGTTCGTAACGGTCAGGCAGCAAACAAAGTTGCTGTTAAAATGCCTTCTTCAAAGCTTAAAGTTGCAATTGCTGCACTACTAAAAGCTGAAGGTTACATCACTGATTTCGCTGTAGAAGGCGAAGCAAAACCTGAGCTAGAAGTAACTCTTAAGTACTTCCAAGCTAAACCAGTAATCGAGCAACTTAAACGTGTTTCTCGTCCAGGTCTACGTGTTTACAAGAAGAAAGATCAACTTCCTTCTGTAATGGGTGGTCTTGGTGTTGCTATCGTTTCAACTTCCAAGGGTCTGATGTCAGACCGCGCTGCACGTAAAGCAGGTCTTGGTGGTGAAATCATCTGCTACGTAGCTTAATAGGAGTAGACTATGTCTCGTGTTGCTAAAGCACCTGTCGCTATTCCAGCTGGCGTAGAGGTGAAACTAAACGGCCAAGAAATCACTGTAAAAGGTGCTAAAGGCGAACTATCTCGCGTTCTTAACGCTGCGGTAGTTGTTGCTCAGGAAGAAAACAATCTTACTTTCGGTCCACGCGAAGGTGTTGTTAACGCATGGGCACAAGCAGGTACTGCTCGCGCTCTAGTTAACAACATGGTTGTTGGCGTTACTGAAGGCTTTACTAAGAAGCTAACCCTTAAGGGTGTTGGTTACCGTGCTGCTATCAAAGGCAACGCTGTAGGCCTAACTCTTGGCTTCTCTCACCCAGTTGAGCATGAATTGCCAGCGGGTATTAAAGCTGAGTGTCCAAGCCAAACTGAAATCGTGATCACTGGTTGTGACAAACAACTTGTTGGTCAGGTTGCGGCTGACATTCGTTCTTACCGTGAGCCTGAGCCTTATAAAGGTAAAGGTGTTCGTTACGCAGATGAAAATGTGCGTACTAAAGAAGCTAAGAAGAAGTAAGGTAACACTATGGATAAGAAAGCATCTCGCATCCGTCGTGCTACACGCGCACGTCGTAAGATTGCAGAACTGGGTGCAACTCGCCTAGTAGTACACCGTACTCCTCGTCACGTGTACGCTCAGGTTATCGCATCAAACGGCTCTGAGGTTATCGCAGCAGCTTCTACTGTAGAAAAAGCGATCCGTGAGCAAGTTAAGAACACTGGTAACATCGATGCAGCTAAAGCAGTAGGTAAAGCTGTTGCTGAGCGCGCTCTTGAAAAAGGCGTTGAGTCAGTTGCATTTGATCGTTCTGGTTTCCAATACCACGGTCGAGTGGCGGCGCTAGCAGAATCTGCTCGCGAAGCTGGTCTGAAATTCTAAGGTAGGGTTGGAAGATGGCTAAAGAACAACAAGTTCAAGCGAATGATTTGCAAGAAAAGCTAATCGCAGTTAACCGTGTATCTAAGACGGTTAAAGGTGGTCGAATCATGAGCTTTACTGCACTAACAGTAGTTGGTGACGGTAACGGTCGTGTAGGTTTCGGTTACGGCAAAGCCCGTGAAGTACCTGCAGCGATCCAGAAAGCAATGGAAAAAGCGCGTCGTAACATGACTACGATCGCTCTAAACGAAGGCACTCTTCACCACCCGGTGAAAGGTCGTCATTCGGGCTCTAAAGTTTACATGCAGCCTGCTGCTGAAGGTACTGGTGTTATCGCAGGTGGTGCGATGCGTGCAGTACTAGAAGTTGCTGGTGTACACAACGTACTATCTAAAGCATACGGTTCTACGAACCCTATCAACATCGTTCGTGCAACGATCGATGCACTAGGTAGCATGAAGTCGCCAGAAATGGTTGCTGCTAAACGTGGTCTAACTGTTGAATCTATTTCGGAGTAAGAACACCATGGCAACTATTAAAGTAACTCAAACTAAAAGCTCAATTGGTCGTCTACCTAAGCACAAAGCGTGTCTTAAAGGTCTAGGCCTTCGTAAAATCAACCACACAGTAGAACTTGAAGATACTCCGTGCGTACGCGGTATGATCAACAAGGTTTACTACATGGTTAAAGTTGAGGAGTAATCAGAATGCGTTTGAATACTCTATCACCAGCTGCTGGTGCTAAGACTGCTGCAAAGCGCGTTGGTCGTGGTATCGGTTCTGGCCTAGGTAAGACTGGTGGCCGTGGCCACAAAGGTCAAAAGTCACGTTCTGGCGGTTCAGTTCGTCCAGGTTTTGAAGGCGGTCAGATGCCTCTAAAACAACGTCTACCAAAATTCGGTTTCACTTCTCGTAAGAGCCTAGTGTCTGCTGAAGTTCGTCTAGCTGAGCTAGCGAAAGTAACTGGTGACGTAGTAGATCTAAACAGCCTTAAAGCTGCTAACGTTATCACTAAGAACATCGAATTTGTAAAAGTTGTTCTATCTGGTGAGCTTAACAAAGCAGTGACTGTAAAAGGTCTACGTGTGACTAAAGGCGCTAAAGCTGCAATCGAAGCTGCAGGCGGTAAAATCGAGGAATAATCTCGAGGAACGAGGTACAGATGGCTAAGAAACCAGGACAAGATTTTCGTAGTGCTCAGAGCGGCTTAAGTGAACTAAAGTCGCGCTTGTTATTCGTAGTGGGTGCACTTTTAGTATTCCGAGCCGGCTCTTTTGTGCCGATTCCTGGTATTGACGCTGCTGTACTTGCCGAATTGTTCGAACAGCAAAAAGGTACCATCGTAGAAATGTTTAACATGTTCTCCGGTGGTGCTCTTGAGCGTGCATCTATATTAGCGTTGGGCATCATGCCGTATATTTCGGCATCTATTGTTGTCCAACTGCTAACTGTAGTTCATCCAGCGTTAGCTGAACTCAAAAAAGAGGGTGAAGCAGGCCGTCGTAAGATCAGCCAATATACACGCTACGGCACGCTTGTACTTGCAACATTCCAAGCTATTGGTATTGCAACAGGCTTACCAAACATGGTCGATAATCTGGTTGTTATCAACCAAACCATGTTTACGCTAATTGCTACCGTAAGTTTAGTAACCGGCACCATGTTCCTAATGTGGTTAGGTGAACAAATTACAGAGCGCGGAATCGGTAACGGCATTTCGTTACTAATCTTTGCAGGTATTGTTGCTGGATTGCCTTCTGCAATCGGTCAAACAATCGAGCAAGCGCGTCAAGGTGAATTGCATGTACTTCTTCTGCTGTTGATTGGTGTACTTGCTTTTGCAGTTATTTACTTCGTTGTTTTCATGGAGCGTGGTCAGCGTCGAATCGTTGTTAACTACGCGAAGCGTCAACAAGGTCGTAAAGTATTTGCTGCGCAAAGCACTCACTTGCCACTTAAAATTAATATGGCAGGTGTTATTCCAGCAATCTTCGCATCGAGCATTATCCTGTTCCCAGGAACACTGGCTCAGTGGTTTGGTCAGAACGGTGAGAGCAGCGCGTTCGGTTGGTTAACTGACGTGTCTTTGGCTCTTAGCCCAGGTCAACCTCTGTATGTAATGCTATATGCAGCAGCGATTATTTTCTTCTGTTTCTTCTACACGGCGTTGGTTTTCAACCCGCGTGAAACAGCAGATAACTTGAAGAAGTCCGGTGCATTCGTACCCGGCATCCGCCCAGGTGAGCAGACAGCTAAGTATATTGATAAAGTAATGACGCGTTTAACCTTAGCAGGTGCGTTATACATTACCTTTATCTGTCTGATTCCGGAGTTCATGATGGTCGCGTGGAACGTACGTTTCTACTTCGGCGGTACATCTCTACTAATCGTAGTGGTTGTTATCATGGACTTTATGGCACAGGTACAGACTCATCTGATGTCTCAACAGTATGATTCTGTGTTGAAGAAAGCAAATCTGAAAGGCTATGGCCGTTAATTCGGCGGTAGACTCAGATTTCATTTACGGAGTTTAGCAATGAAAGTTCGTGCTTCCGTTAAAAAAATCTGCCGTAACTGTAAAGTTATCAAGCGTAACGGTGTCGTTCGCGTGATTTGCAGTGAGCCAAAGCACAAGCAACGCCAAGGCTAATTAGCAGAAATTTTTACTTGTAATATAAGGTAGTGTCGAGTATATTCCTCGGCCTACCTTTTGCGTGCAAAAGAAGTAGTATTCCGCAGCGTATCCATAACGGGCTTTGCTGCGGCTAATTCTTTTATGAAACACTAGGAGTGAATAATGGCCCGTATAGCAGGCATTAACATTCCTGATCAAAAACATGCTGTGATTGCACTAACGTCAATCTACGGCATCGGTAAGACTCGCTCTCAAGCTATCCTAGCTGAAGTGGGTATTGCTGAAGATGTTAAGATCAGTGAACTATCTGAAGAGCAGATCGATCAACTGCGTGATGGTGTAGCTAAATACACTGTAGAGGGTGATCTACGTCGTGAAGTATCAATGAACATCAAGCGTCTTATGGACCTTGGCTGTTACCGTGGTCTTCGTCATCGTCGCAGTCTACCACTACGTGGACAGCGTACTAAAACCAATGCTCGCACCCGTAAGGGTCCGCGTAAGCCGATCAAGAAATAATCGGGAAGGTAGAGTACAATGGCTAAACAACCAACTCGCGCGCGTAAACGCGTTCGCAAACAAGTTGCAGACGGTGTTGCGCACATCCATGCTTCTTTCAACAACACAATCGTAACCATCACTGACCGTCAAGGTAATGCTCTTGCATGGGCAACTGCAGGTGGTTCAGGTTTCCGTGGTTCTCGTAAGTCTACTCCGTTCGCTGCACAGGTTGCTGCTGAGCGTTGTGCTGAAATGGCTAAAGAATACGGTCTAAAGAACTTGGAAGTTATGGTTAAGGGTCCAGGTCCAGGTCGTGAATCTACTGTTCGCGCACTGAACGCTGCTGGTTTCCGCATCACAAACATCGTTGATGCTACACCAATCCCTCATAACGGTTGTCGTCCACCTAAGAAACGTCGCGTATAACGTTTTTTAGATTACTGGAGAAAGATCATGGCAAGATATTTGGGTCCTAAGCTGAAGCTTAGCCGTCGCGAAGGTACTGACTTATTCCTTAAGTCTGGTGTACGCGCGATCGATACCAAGTGTAAAATTGATAACGCACCAGGTGTACACGGCGCTCGTCGCGGTCGTCTATCTGAGTATGGCGTTCAGCTTCGTGAGAAGCAAAAAGTTCGTCGTATGTACGGCGTTCTAGAAAAACAATTCCGTAACTACTACAAAGAAGCTGCTCGCCTTAAAGGCAACACTGGTGAAAACCTACTTCAGCTTCTTGAAGGTCGTCTTGATAACGTAGTTTACCGCATGGGCTTTGGCGCAACTCGCGCAGAAGCACGTCAGCTAGTTAGCCACAAAGCTATCCTAGTTAACGGTAAAGTTGTAAACATTCCTTCTTTCAAAGTTGCGGCTAACGACGTTGTTTCTATCCGCGAGAAAGCTAAACAGCAATCTCGTATCAAGGCTGCTCTAGAAGTTGCTGAACAACGTGAAAAACCAACTTGGATTGAAGTAGATGGTGGTAAGATGGAAGGTACGTTCAAGCGTTTGCCTGAGCGTTCAGATCTATCTGCTGACATCAACGAACAATTGATCGTCGAGCTTTACTCTAAGTAAGGTTTAAACTAAAGAGAGGACACAATGCAGGGTTCTGTAACAGAATTTCTTAAGCCACGTCTTGTTGACATCGAACAGGTTAGCACGACTCACGCAAAAGTAACTCTTGAGCCATTAGAGCGTGGTTTTGGCCATACTCTTGGTAATGCACTTCGCCGTATTCTTCTATCTTCTATGCCAGGTTGTGCTGTAACAGAAGTAGAAATCGAAGGCGTACTTCATGAGTACAGTACTAAAGAAGGCGTTCAAGAAGATATTCTTGAAATCCTACTTAACCTTAAAGGTTTGGCTGTACGTGTTGCCGAAGGCAAAGATGAAGTGTTCATTACTTTGAACAAATCAGGCTCGGGCCCTGTGGTTGCAGGTGACATCACCCATGATGGTGATGTAGAGATCGCTAACCCTGAACACGTTATTTGTCACCTAACAGATGACAACGCTGAGATCGCAATGCGCATCAAAGTTGAACGTGGTCGTGGTTATGTTCCAGCTTCGGCTCGTATCCATACTGAAGAAGATGAGCGTCCAATTGGTCGCCTACTGGTTGACGCTACGTACAGCCCAGTAGACAAGATTGCTTACTCTGTTGAAGCAGCTCGTGTAGAGCAGCGTACAGACTTAGACAAGCTTGTTATCGATATGGAAACGAACGGTACTCTAGACCCTGAGGAAGCAATCCGTCGTGCAGCTACTATCCTAGCTGAGCAATTGGATGCGTTCGTAGATCTACGTGATGTACGTGTACCTGAGGAGAAGGAAGAGAAGCCAGAATTCGATCCGATCCTACTGCGTCCTGTAGACGATCTTGAACTAACAGTTCGCTCTGCTAACTGTCTGAAAGCAGAAGCGATTCACTACATCGGTGATCTTGTACAGCGTACTGAGGTTGAGCTACTTAAAACGCCTAACCTGGGTAAAAAATCTCTTACAGAGATCAAAGACGTACTTGCATCACGTGGTCTTTCTCTTGGCATGCGCCTAGAAAACTGGCCACCAGCGTCTATCGCTGAAGATTAATCGATAAAGTTAGAAGGATTAGGTCATGCGCCATCGTAAGAGTGGTCGTCAACTCAACCGCAACAGCTCACATCGTAAAGCGATGTTTAGCAACATGGCTAGCTCTCTAGTACGTCATGAAGTTATCAAGACTACACTGCCAAAAGCAAAAGAGCTACGTCGCGTAGTTGAGCCTTTGATTACACTAGCTAAGACTGACAGCGTTGCTAACCGTCGTCTAGCATTTGCACGTACTCGTGACAACGAAGTAGTTGCAAAACTATTTAACGAACTAGGTCCACGTTTTGCTGCTCGTCAGGGCGGTTACACTCGTATCCTAAAAGCTGGTTTCCGTACTGGTGATAAAGCTCCAATGGCTTACATTGAGCTTGTAGATCGCCCAGCTGCTGAAGAAGCTGCTGAGTAATCAGGTTCGTAAGAACGAAAAAGCCGAGCATTAGCTCGGCTTTTTTGCGTCTGAAAGGTGGAGAAGGAACGGGCTGCACCCTATGGAACGCTGCGCTTGTGGAAAACGGGATCGGGCTTCGCCCTTCTGGAAAAATAGAATTGACCCTAAATCACTTCGGAGCAACGTTAGTTATCCAGTTATCCAGTTATCCAGTTATCCAGTTATCCAGTTATCCAGTTATCCAGTTATCCGTAGGACGAAGTCCGTTCTCAAATCCCGCATCCACAAAAAGGGTTGACACTAAGCGCTAACCCCGAAAATTTCTCTAGCTCTCTAGCTCTCTAGCTCTCTAGCTCTCTAGCTCTCTAGCTCTCTAGCTCTCTAGCTCTCTAGCTCTCTAGCTCTCTAGCTCTCCAGCTTTTACTGCCAGATTGTGCCCAAGCTACCTAACAACCCGCTGCTTGCGCCTTGGCTTTGTAGAGCACTTAAGATGATAGGAGTGAAGGTTGATATTAGAGAAGGGTCCATGCCTAATGCTGAAAACGCGCTCTTAACGGATTCGTTGTTAGCAATCATGGCGCTTAAGCCACTCGATTGAAGAGAGTCAAACCCTGGAATAAGGTTTGCCATCTCACTGGTTTCGCTGCTATTTAACGAGTTTTGCGCTAAGGCTAACATTGAGCCCAATCCGCCTATGGCTTGTTCAGAAGAAACATTGGCATTGCTTTGCAGGGCTGAAACTAAATTTGTCTCCGCTGCACCTTGCGTAGACCAAGCCTGAACCGCTCCCATTAAAGCGGCATTGGCGATTGTGCCGTAATTGCTTTCAGTCGTACTTGCCTGACCATCGCTTGAAGTACTTTGGCATCCTATTAAAGCAAGACTTGCTAAAGTCGCTACTGCTAATTTCTTGTACATTGTCTCTCCTTGTTTCAATAGTACCTATACGCGTTGTTTTGATAAGTATCATACATAAAAAACGGCGACACAATGGTCGCCGTTATACATGCTTAAATTTCTTAAGAAATTAAAGAATGTCTAGAAGTTCTACTTCAAATACTAGAGCAGCAAATGGAGGGATAGCTGCACCTGCGCCACGCTCACCGTATGCTAGGTCTTGTGGGATGTATAGTTTCCACTTAGAACCTACAGGCATTAGTTGAAGTGCTTCAACCCAACCTTTGATTACGCCAGTTACTGGGAACTCAGCAGGTTGACCGCGAGATACAGAGCTGTCGAAAACAGTGCCGTCAGTTAGCTCACCGTGGTAGTGAACACGAACTTGCTTGTCAGAAGTTGGGATTTCGCCAGTACCTTCAGTGATGATTTCGTACTGTAGGCCAGACTCAAGAACAGTCACTTCTGGACGTAGAGCGTTGTCTTTTAGGAACGCTTCACCGTCAGCTGCTGCTACTTTAGCTGCTTCTTGACGTGCTGCTTCAACGCGAGTGTGTAGCTCTTGTAGTGCGTTGTTGATCTCGTCGATTTCGATAGCTGGTTGATCACCAACTAGTGCAGTTGCGATACCAGCAGCGATAGCGTCAACGTTTAGACCTTCAAGACTAGAACCAGCAAGTTGCTGACCCATTTGTAGACCGATACCGTAGCTAGCTTTCTGCTCTACAGTCTCAAATTTAACTTCAGACATGTTGTCTCTCTTTATATGGTGTATAAAGGTTAAAGGATACCAGTTATAGCTTTGTTATGAAACGGTCGAGCCTAGATAGTCTTTCGCCACTTTGTGCGATTAAGATCGACTTTCCGCGACATTTTATCGAAATTTTACTGGGCTATTACCTTCAATGCTTAAAAATCCTATACTCATAAGCGCTTGGTTTTTATACTTGTAGCGAAGGCCGTTTGGAGACAAGGTGCGATGAATCGCAGAAAGAAAAAGAAACAGCAGCAGGTGGATTACGTTGAACTGGCAAAAGCCAAGCTCAACCAGATTGATTGGCAGCAGATTAAGCAGACTATTCTAGATAAATGGAACTTGTTACCTAGACTGCATCAACGTGCACTTATGGTGCTTACTCCTTTGCTATTGGTGTTACTTGTTATCCCAATCCCTGAGGCTCAAACCGAAACAGAGCAGGCAGTTTCTTCTAATACTCAACGTGTCGAAGTGGATATCAATACCCGTAGCCTAAGTGAGCAAAAAAGCGCAGAGCAGGACTCACTGGTCTCTAAAGCTTGGAACGAGTATGAAGTTAAAAGTGGTGATACTTTAGCTCAAGTCTTTCGGAGTAACGGCTTAGCCATGGCTGACCTTAATGCCTTGGTAAAGGTCGAGGGTTCGGATAAGCCTTTGAGTAGAATTAAAAAAGGTCAGCTCGTGCGATTTAAACTAGCCGAAAACGGCCAGCTTGATATCTTACAGCTTGAAAAAAGCAATCAGTCCGTTATGTTCTTCCGACTCTCAGATGGCGGATTTGGTCGCAGTAAGTGATTGACTCTAAATAGTTTCAACACCGCTTTCCATGGCATTAGGGGGAGGATAATCATCACTATCCCTAATGCTGTTAGCCAATCTGGCACTTCATCAAACCACATCACACCAAACAGCGCGACAAACACTAACCCAGAATTTTCGGCCACTGCGATTGAGCTGGCTGGCGAGCGTTGGTAGGCCATCACCGCAAAACCATTGTAGGTCAGAATCAAGGCAGCACTGGCTAAGATTAGCAGTAAGTGGTTATTCGATATCGGCTGCCAGTAAAGCAGCGCCAGTATACCTGATACTGGCAGTGACAGGACTGATGTCCAAAACAGGGTACTGACGACCGTTTGTTGGCTAGGTAACTTTCGTGCGCTTATGTTAAACAGGGCGAGAGTGAAGGTTGTTCCGAGTGCAAACAGTGCTGCCCAGTGAAACTCCGATGGCCTTAGCACCACCATCACTCCAGCAAAGCCAAAAATGGTTGCCGCACTACGCTGGAGTGTTGGTTTCTCTCCAAGTAACACAATCGCTAACGGCAGCATGAGTAGGGGGGCTGCATAGAAGACTGCATTGGCCGTTGCCAAGGTTAAGTGGGTGATAGCGACAACCATGCATCCGCTGCCAATTAAGATTAGATGCGCTCTGAGCAAATTTAACTTGGGGCTGTACATCTTTCTTTGTGGCTGGGATTGTTTCCACCATAAAGGGAAAATAACCACAGCGGAAAGCAATTGGCGAATGAAGATGTACTGAAAGGTTGATACCTCACCGTCAAGCAGTTTCACAGCGACATCGGAAAGAGAAGCTGCGAAGTTGCCAATTACTAGCAGTAGGATAGCGACGTAGGTTGCAGAGAGAGCCAAGGCTACTTTTCCAATTTCATATCAATATGTGGGATGTCATCTTCTAAGTACATAGCGGATGTTTGAACAAAACCGTGATGTTGATAAAACGAGGCTAAGTGTTCTTGTGCGCCAATTTCAATCGACTCACTTGGCCATAATGATTCACAATCTGCCAATGCTTGTTGCAGTAGTTTATGGCCTAAACCACCACCTCTGTGACTTTCCTTAGTGGCAACGCGACCAATGCTCACCGACGGATAACTGATTCCTTTTGGTAACAAACGTGCGCAAGCTATTAGCTCATCATCTTGATAACCGAGTAGGTGGAAAACGCCCAATTGGTGGTCTTTATCATCCAGCTCTGGGTAAGGACAAGTTTGCTCGACGACGAAGACGTCGACTCGAAGTTTTAGCAGTGTATACAGTTGCTCTGTGGTGAGGTCGGAAAAAGGTTTGAGTTGCCAAGTAATCATTGTTTATCTGTCTTGCTGTTGTTGATAACGCCAATGTAGCAAGACAGTTTTCGATGGGCATTAACAATTGTTAACTTTGGCTGCGCTTTTTAATTCGGCTTAGGCTAATTGGAGTAATCCCAAGATAGGCTGCGATTTGATAATCGTTGAGGCGTTCAAGTAAGTTTGGGTAATGCTGGCAGAACAGTTCATAACGCTCTTCCGGGCTGTAGAGCAACATAAAGCGTTCTTTGTTTTCTTTATACATCAGCTGAGTTTCAAGCAGCTTGAGGTAAATACCGTGTTTTTGCTCGCGCCATACCCTTAAGGTCTCAATAGGTAGAGAGAGTAAGGTGCACTGGGTCAAAGACTCAAGCAAGTAAGGGGAGGGTTGTTGGTTGACCAAGCTTTCAAAACCGATGATCCAGTCATTCTCCCAATAGAACTCTTTACTGAACTCTTTGCCTTTATCGGTTAGATACGCCGAGTGGCACATGCCATCTAACAAAAAGAAAATCTCTTCAGCGACTTCCCCTTGATGCAACAAAATATGGCGAGTAGGCAGTTCAATCAATTGCGCTGATTGAGTGAGTTGTTCTATTTCAGGTTGCGTGAATCCGTTTTGTGACAGTTGCTGATGGAAAGCGTCGAACATAATGGCAAAAATCTTACGTAGATGAAGAGCTGTCATTTTAAGATAAACGTTAACCAATAAAAAAGCCGCAATTTTCATCGCGGCTTTCAGCTAGTCTAACGAAGTGTTACTTCTGTAGATCGATTTGGTACACACCAAAGCCAACATCATCCGTCGCGACACGTTTCATTGGGTACTGCCCTTTCGCTTCAATGAATTTCGCTGCTTTTTCACTTGGTGATGTTTCAAAGCGAATATCAAGTTTGTTGTCAGACTTGATTGGAGCAAATGACCAGTTATTGTCAGCGCTTGGCGTTACTTCGCCTTTCTCTTGGCTTACACGAGTGATGTAGGCTGCGATAACTGAACGGTTTTCATCTGGTGAATCAAATGCGACAAACTCTGCGCCTGTTCCTGGGAACTTGTTGCTGTATGCACGGTAGTTGTTGGTTGCGATGATGAAGTCTTGCTTCATATCG
The DNA here is from genome assembly GCF_028551255.1 of Vibrio tubiashii. Lineage (NCBI taxonomy): Bacteria > Pseudomonadati > Pseudomonadota > Gammaproteobacteria > Vibrionales > Vibrionaceae > Vibrio > Vibrio tubiashii. Next base: position 268,547 of record NZ_CP117029.1, read on the forward strand.
ATTGGCTTACCTTGGTAAGTTAGGCCAACAATACGCTCGGCACCTTGGTTAACGACTTTACAGTTACCATCGTATTTCGCTGGTTGAGTGACGTCGATTTGGTAGTTTACACCGTCGATAACATCGAAGTTGTAAGTACGGAAGCCGTCCCAGTCTATAAGTTGCTGTGGTGCAGTGCTGTTGACGTCGATTTGCTTAAACTGTCCAGCAGTACACTCTAGCCACTCTTTGACTTCTTTACCGGTGACCTTCATCGCTACTAGCGTGTTCGGGTACAGGTATAGGTCTGCTGCGTTACGGAAGGTTAGCTGACCAGATTCAACTTCAGTGAAGTTTGCAGGATCATTCTTACGGCCACCCGCTTTAAATGGTGCTGCTGCAGAAAGTACTGGAATATCAGAGAGATCTGGGTCGCCTTGGATAAAGCGCTCAACATAATCTTTTTGCGCTAGGTTGACGATTTGAACCGTTGGATCATCTTGAACGAGAGCTAAGAAGCTGTACATGACGTCATTCGCTTTACCAATCGGTTGGTTAACGAAATCGCGAGTACCTTTGTGGTCAGCTTCAAGCGCTTTGACCATCTCTATATCTGCTTCAGCCAGTGACTTCTTGTTTACTTTATCGAAGATTGGGCGCGCTTCTGATTGGCCATTAACCACAACCCATTTGCCATCTTTCTCTTTAAGTTCTAGATCGATTACACCAACATGGCTACCCCAGCGGCCTGGCATGACTGAGGCTACGCCATTGATAGTGCCTTTTTGGTTATCAACACCTTGAATATTGTCGAAGCCTTTACCCGGGAATACCGCGTGCGAGTGACCAAATGCAATTGCGTCAATGCCTTCAACTTCAGCTAAGTAGTATGTAGAGTTTTCAGCGCCATGTTTGTATGGGTCTGCTGCTACACCTGAGTGAGGAATCGCAACGATAACGTCGGCACCCTCTTTTTTCATCTGTGGAACAAGCTCTTCTGCTGTTTCCTTGATGTCTTTAGCGAACACCTTACCTTCTAGGTTCTTCTTATCCCAAACCATGATCTGTGGTGGAACAAATCCGATGTAACCTACTTTGATTTCATGCTCAACACCGTCAACGTCTTTGAATTTGTGAGACTTAATGATGTATGGCTTAAAGTAGTGCTCACCGGTTTTTTGATCAAATACGTTAGCGCTGATGTAAGGGAAGTCTGCATCGTTGATGGTTTCAGCTAGGAACTCAAGGCCGTAGTTGAATTCATGGTTACCAATGTTGCCCACATCGTAGTCTAGTTGATTCATCGCTTTGTACACTGGGTGTACTTCACCAACTTTGATGCCTTTAGCTGCCATGTAGTCACCCATAGGGCTACCTTGGATTAAGTCACCGTTATCAACCAAGACACTGTTCTCAACTTCAGCGCGAGCCTGTTTTACTAAAGTAGCAGCACGAGTCAGACCAATCTTTTGCGATGGCTTATCTTTGTAGTAGTCATAATCCATGACGTTAGTGTGAATATCAGTTGTTTCGACAATACGAAGTTTGATCGTATCTGCCATTGCTGGGCCTGCCATGGTTAACATGCCACCCAGTACAGCAAGAGATAGGGGTTTCACTGCTACTTTCATTTTTTGATGCTCCGATAGCGTTTAGTAAGACGCTGCATAATGTAACAAAATGAAATGAAACAATGATTTCATTGAAAGACAAAGTGTGATGTTGAGCAATTACTTTATAGCGTTCTGCTGAGAATATCTCAAAACCGAACAAAGCTTGAACAATCTTAAAATATTCGCTTATCAGAAATTGATATAAAAAATGAAATTTTAGAATTTCAGGTAATATAACTAGAGCGCCATAATGCCTTCATAGATTAGGTAAGGGTGACATTATGGCGAGCAAGGATAAGATTTCTCAATTTCCTCTGAGCAATCAGCACGCACAGCGTAGCAAGCAAGCAGATCTCAATACAGTGGGTCACAGTCTGCTCGGTAAAGGTGAAGTTGCACTCGTTGGCGCAGGACCGGGTGATGTAGAACTTCTGACCTTGAAAGCGCTGCGTTTCCTCCAGCAAGCTGATGTCGTGCTTTATGACTACCTAGTATCGGATGACATTATCTCTTTGGTGCCAAGCGATACCATCTTAGTGTGTGTCGGTAAACGCGCCGGTCACCACAGTGTACCTCAAGAAAAAACCAATCAACTACTACTAGACTTCGCGCTGCAAGGCCATCGCGTGGTACGCATAAAAGGTGGCGATCCGTTTATCTTTGGTCGTGGTGGAGAAGAGCTAGAAATCCTTGCGGATGCAGGCGTCTCTTTCCACGTCGTGCCAGGCATCACTGCCGCAGCTGGCGCAACCGCTTATGCGGGCATTCCCCTCACACACCGCGACTATGCTCAGTCGGCAATGTTTATCACCGGTCATTTAAAAGCAGAAAGTGATCAGATGGATTGGTCGACGTTAGCGCGCGGAAATCAGACTCTAGTGATCTACATGGGTTTGATGAAGTCGGAATACATCCAAAGCCAACTGATTGAACATGGTCGTCAGCCAGAAACACCCATCGCGATTATTGAGCGCGGTACGCACAGTAAACAGAAAGTATTTAAAGGTCAGCTCAATGAGCTTGCTGATCTCGCAAAAGACGCTCAGTCACCTTCACTTATCGTTGTTGGTGAAGTAGTGGCATTGTCCGAAAAGCTTGCATGGTTTGAACCCCAAGCAGAACAAGTCACCGCCCAGCGTCAGTCAGCCTAACGCCATTTTAACTAGATTAGCCATCGGCTCTATGAGCCATAAAGGAAGCAATTAACATGGATCAAGAACGTTTAACCCATCTTAAGCAGCTTGAAGCGGAGAGTATTCACATCATTCGTGAAGTTGCCGCTGAGTTCGATAACCCAGTGATGATGTATTCAATTGGTAAAGACTCATCGGTCATGCTGCATCTGGCACGTAAAGCTTTTTACCCAGGTAAAATTCCTTTCCCGCTACTTCATGTCGATACCGACTGGAAGTTTAAGGAAATGATTAAGTTCCGTGACCGTACTGCTGAGAAATACGGCTTTGAGCTTTTGGTTCACAAGAACCCAGAAGGTCTTGCGATGGGATGTAGCCCATTCACACATGGCTCATCTAAGCATACTGACATCATGAAGACTCAAGGTCTTAAACAAGCTTTGAACAAGTATGGCTTCGATGCAGCTTTTGGTGGCGCGCGTCGTGATGAAGAGAAATCTCGTGCGAAAGAGCGTGTTTACTCTTTCCGTGACAAGAACCATACGTGGGACCCAAAGAATCAGCGTCCTGAGTTATGGCGTACTTACAACGGCCAAATCAATAAAGGTGAGAGTATTCGTGTCTTCCCACTTTCAAACTGGACTGAGCTAGATATCTGGCAATACATCTATCTAGAGAACATCGAGATTGTGCCACTTTACCTAGCCGATAAGCGACCAGTTGTTGAGCGTGATGGCATGCTAATCATGGTGGACGATGACCGTATGGAGCTTCAGCCAGGTGAAAAAATCGAAGAGAAAAGCGTTCGCTTCAGAACACTCGGTTGTTACCCACTGACTGGCGCGATTGAGTCTGAAGCCAATACGCTCACAGGCATTATTGAAGAGATGTTGGTGGCGACATCCAGTGAACGACAAGGCAGAGCGATCGACCACGATCAGTCTGGATCGATGGAACTTAAGAAACGCCAAGGTTACTTCTAAGGATTGAGGATAAACAAGATGAATAGCGCAGTTGAAGCTCAGCTTGAAGAGCTTGGTATTGAAGGATACCTAAAACAACACCAATACAAATCACTACTTAGATTCCTCACTTGTGGTTCAGTAGATGATGGTAAAAGTACCTTGATCGGTCGCTTACTGCATGACTCTAAGCAAATTTATGAAGATCAATTAGCAGCCGTTCATAACGACAGCCAACGCGTTGGTACCACTGGAGAGCGTCCAGACCTTGCTTTGCTTGTCGATGGACTTCAGGCAGAGCGAGAGCAAGGGATCACTATCGATGTAGCTTACCGTTACTTCTCAACACAGAAACGTAAGTTCATCATTGCGGATACTCCGGGGCATGAGCAGTACACGCGTAATATGGCGACAGGGGCATCGACCTGTGATCTCGCAGTGATCTTGATTGATGCACGTAAAGGCGTACTGGATCAAACTCGCCGTCACTCATTTATCTCAAACCTACTTGGTCTTAAGCACTTTGTGGTTGCGGTAAACAAAATGGATCTTGTTGACTATTCGCAGCAGCGTTTTGAAGAGATTCGCGATGAGTATCTTGAGTTCTCCAAAAACCTGCAAGGCGAAACCGATATTCAAATCATCCCGCTTTCTGCACTTGAGGGTGATAACGTTGTTGAGCCTAGCCCGAAAATGGCTTGGTTCGAAGGTTCGCCGTTGCTAGAGATTCTAGAAAACGTGGATGTTGACCAAGACAAAGAGATTGGTGAGTTCCGTTTCCCTGTCCAATACGTTAACCGTCCGAATCTAGATTTCCGTGGCTTTGCTGGCACGATTGCTTCCGGTAGCGTCAAAGTGGGTGATGAAGTTAAGGCATTGCCTTCAGGTAAAACGTCGAAAGTTGCACGTATCGTTACTTTTGACGGTGACCTTGAACAAGCTCAGGCAGGACTAGCCGTCACGTTAACGCTTGAAGATGAGATTGATATCAGCCGTGGTGATTTGATTGTGCTAGAGAATGCGCAAGTTGAGTCGAGTAACCACTTGCTTGCTGATGTCGTGTGGATGACAGAGCAACCACTTCAGCCAGGCCGCGATTATGACGTGAAGATTGCTGGTAAGAAAACGGTCGGTCATGTCGAGGCGATTCGCCACCAATATGACATCAACAATCTATCAACGCACAGCGCAGTTGAGCTACCTCTTAATGGTATCGGCTTGTGTGAGTGGACGTTAACAGAGTCTGTAGCGCTTGATGACTATCTTGCTAGCCAAGACACTGGTGGTTTCATCATCATCGATCGCCTAACCAATGTAACAGTTGGTGCTGGTCTTGTGCGCGAAAGCCTATCAAGTGTTGAACTGAAAACCTCTGATATCTCTGCATTTGAACTAGAACTAAATGCTTTAGTTCGCAAGCACTTCCCACACTGGGAAGCAAAAGATATTAGTCAGCTACTTAAATAGCTGATTGCTAGAGTAGGGAAGCGTTATGTGGCAGCAAGGATTTGTGTTGGCAATTTTACTCGGCATCGTAGCATACTTGGTAACAACACGAATTAAACCTAGTTATATCTTCGCTGGAGCAGCTTTTATTGCTTTCCTTGGTGGCATGATAGAGCTAGGTGAAGTGGCTACCAATTTCACCAACTCTTCGCTACTCACTTTAGTGCTGCTGATCTTAGCATCAGCAGCACTAGAAAAGACTCGCCTGATTAGTTGGGTAAGCCGCTCACTTTCAACCGGCAGGTTGGGTACTGTTGTTGCCAAACTGGGTGTCTCAACAGCGCTACTTTCATCTTTTACCAATAATACTGCGGTCGTGGTCTCTTTGATTGGCGCCATTAAACGTAACCAGCAGCATGCACCGTCAAAGCTATTGATCCCGCTTTCTTACGCCGCGATCTTAGGTGGCACACTGACCTTGATCGGTACGTCGACCAACTTGATCATTAACAGCTTTGTTGAAGATGCCGGACTACCTAGTCTTGGTTTCTTTGCTCCAACTATGATCGGCTTGTCTGTCTTGCTTGGTGGTATGTTGATCTTGATCCCGCTCAGTTACCTGTTGCCCAATTATGAAGATCATAGCCAAGATGAGTTGCCCTATTTTCTTGAAGCGAGAGTCGAGCCAGGTTCGCCATTGGTCGGTCGTAGCATTAGCGAGAACAACCTACGCGCACTGCGTAAATTGTTCTTAGCCGAAGTGGTACGAGATGGTGAAACCATGCCTTCTGTTGAACCGGACTTTGTGCTTCAAGCTCGTGACCGATTGCTGTTTTGTGGTGATATTGAAAGTGTCGCAACGCTGCAAGAAATTCAGGGGCTGACCTTATTTGGCCAGCATCACCTCAACGGCCAAGGCTTTGTCGAAGTAGTGGTGAGCTCTTCAGCAAGCTTTTGTAATAAAACGCTTAAATCGAGCCACTTCCGCGATCGCTTTGATGCGGTTGTTGTTGCCATACGCCGCGGGCATGAGCGCTTACAGGGCGGGTTAGGGAATATTACACTCAATGCGGGTGATACCTTAGTCCTTGTTCCGGGTAAACGCTTTGAGCAAGAACGTCGTGCGCATCGCAAAGAGTTTGTCCTAGTGAATGACTTAGATTCGAGTGCGCGTTTGGATGCCAATAAGTCGGCCATGGTGTTAGTCGGTTTTGCTAGTGTCATTGCCCTTGCGCTGCTTGAGATCGTGCCGCTGATTAAGGGGTTATCCGTTTTTCTCTTGGCTGCACTGTTTTTTGGTGTGGTTCAGCTCGGTGAGCTTCGCAGACGTTTTCCCGTTGATATCGTAGTGATTGTTGGCTCGGCGCTCTCTATTGCTCAACTGATGCTGTCGACAGGTTTGTCTGTTAGCTTAGGCCAGATGTTTATTGAAGGCTTCAATGGTTGGGGTGTGTTTGGTGCCTTGGTTGCCACTTACTTACTAACCCTGATTTTAACTGAGCTTGTAACCAATAATGCAGCGGCGGCGTTGTCGTTTCCTATCGGCTACAGCATGGCGATTGGCTACGGTGTCGACCCAATGCCATTCATTATGGCAGTGCTTTTTGGCGCTAGCGCGAGCTTTATTTCTCCCTACGGTTATCAGACCAATCTCTTGGTTTACAGCGTAGGCAATTACAAATTAACAGATTACGTTCGAGTGGGAATTCCTCTTTCTATTGTTTACTCCGTATTGGTGTTAACGCTAATTCCACTCTTCTTTCCGTTTTAAAAGGACTGAATTATGACTACGGAAACGCCAACTAAAGATGAAAATGTCGTATGGCATCAACACTCTATTGATAAGGCATTTCGCTCTCAGTTAAAGAAGCAAAAGCCAGTAGTGTTATGGTTTACCGGTCTTTCTGGTGCAGGTAAATCTACCGTGGCGGGAGCGTTAGAGACGCGTCTTGCACAAGCAGGTTTTCATACTTACCTGCTAGATGGAGACAATGTACGTCACGGCCTATGTAGTGATTTGGGCTTTTCAGAGCAAGATCGTCGCGAGAACATTCGACGCATTGGTGAATTAGCTAAGTTGATGGCAGATGCTGGCTTAATTGTTTTATCAGCGTTTATTTCACCACATCGCGCGGAAAGACAGTTGGTCAGAGAGATGCTACCTGAGGGAGAGTTCCTTGAAGTCTTCGTCAACACCTCGCTCGAAGTTTGCGAGCAGCGTGACCCTAAAGGTTTGTACAAGAAAGCGCGAGCAGGGGAAATTGCAAACTTCACCGGTATTGATTCTGAATATGAAGCACCATTGCAGCCAGAAATCGATCTACTGGCTGGTGAGAAGTCGATAGAAGATCTGGTAGAAGATTGTTTACAAGCTCTCAAGGAAAGACAAGTTATCGCATAAAACAAAAAACGCTTCCCTAGAGAAGCGTTTTTTATTGATTCACTTGAGTGATTTACTACTCGAAACAGATCTCAATAAAGGCGTTACCCCATTGAGATGTGAAAGGCATAATGATGATAGAGCCTTCACACTTGTGACGAATAGTATGGCCTTTACCAGATACAACAACCGGTGTAGCCATATCAAAATCAAAGCCACTTTCTGCAAGAATACGTTTTGCACCACCAGTAACCATATTGGTGATTTCACCCACCATGTCCGTTACTTCATCGTTAAGACCGTTCGGGCGCTCGCCGAGCATATTTTGCATAATTTCTAATGCAAGACTCTCATCAAACGTAATAGACATAGAGCCACGGCTTTGTGGGCCAACCATCCCTATTAAACCTGAAACATCCCCACGCGCGATTTCATCTTTTTTCACACGAGGTTTCTGTGGCTTCAATTCCAGCGAAGCCATCGTTTTTAATACGTTCATCAATGAAGCTAAAAACGGGTTTACAAATTCAGCGCGCATAATCTTCTTCTATATCTTTAATTCGTACTGTCAGATGAGCATGACTGACAAATACCGTGTGACTCAATTACGTGATTATTGATGGCAAAGCCATTTGCTTTTGCATTGTTAGCTAGCAAGGCTACCAAACTATCATCTTGAAATTCAATAACACTCCCACATTTATCGCAAATCAGTAGATGCGAAAAATGATTGTGGGCGTTACACGAAACACATTGAATGTAGCTATTGGTTGATTCAACTCGATGAATAAAGCCTTGCTCTAGCAAAAAATCCAACGCGCGATAGACGGTCGGTGGTTTTGCTTGAGGTTCACTTTGTTTCAACTCTTCAAGAAGCTCATAAGCACTAGAGGCTTTTGGGCTAGAGCATATCAGTTCAAATACTCGCTTGCGTTGAGTTGTGAGTCGTACACCTCGTGCAGAGCATATATCTTCAATTTGCTTCACTAACTGCAGGTCCAAACTTATCACCATTGCCATTGGACATTTTTAATAATATACCATTTCTTGCGGTTTATCGTCGCTAAGTAGGTAATATCTTATAGCTTTGTCAGCAAGTTACTTATTCTTAATACGAATATTATCTTACTTAGCTGGAACGTTATAAGGTACCTTATCTACGTAAAAAACGATACCAATAACAGCGTTTTAGCCATTTCTTATCATTGAGCTGTGTCCAAGATCTGCAAACCACGCTCAAAATCAAACTCTTCAACAGCTCTAGACAGCTCGGATAACTGAGCGCTGCTTAAGCCAATCTGTTTACCAGAGACAATGTCATTGATAATGGTGACGGCCTCAGTATCGCTTTGCTCAATGGCCGAGTAGAGCTTTTCGTATGTCGCTTGGTCATAATTTTGAGCCGAAGTTTGCGCCGTCTTCGTTTCTGGTTGTGCGTTGGCAAGAGCTTGCTCTATCTGGTCAATTAATTGCTTAAGTTGCTCAATTAACTCTTTACGTAAGGTGCTGTTATCTAGATCTTGTTCCAGTGAAGCACTTAGCTGGTGGAGTTCACTAGCACCAATGTTTCCAGATACCCCTTTGAGAGAGTGAACATTGCGCTTTCTTACCTCTTTATCTTGATCTGAGAGTGCCAGCAAGACTGCATCCGTGTCGCGATATGTTGTGGCAAAACGCTCAAGAAGCTTTTTGTACAAGTTGCCATTACCACTTGAACGAATCAGCCCAGCTTGTGTATCGACACCTTCAATCTGAGGAATGTCCAAGCTGTGCTGAGCAGACTGGATAACAAATTGTTGCGGATGTTTTGGCGTAATCCATTTGGCCAGAGTGCTAAACATACTTCCGACATCAATCGGTTTGGCGATAATGTCGTTCATTCCTGCTTCTGTAGCTTTGACCTTATCTCGCTCCATCACGTTAGCAGTCATGGCGATAATGGGTATCGAATGGTCATTGAGTTTAGTACGAATATATTGGGTCGCTTCATAGCCATCCATAATTGGCATTTGGCAATCCATCAAAATGCCATCGAACTCATTGGTCTTGTACAGATCGAGAGCGACCTGACCATTCTCCGCTACGGTGACATGCATTTGTTGACCCTCAAGAAGCTCAATAGCCAACTCTTGGTTGATTTCATTATCCTCAACTAATAGCAGTTGCGCGCCAGCCAGTTGCTGAACATTGGCTAGTTGGTTCTGCTCTTCTGCCTCACTGCGACTTAAACGGGCATGGTCAACGCCGTAGAGAGAAACAATCGCATCAAATAGGTGAGATGCTGTTATCGGCTTATCGAGAATGCTAGGAACAGTAATGCCTCTTTGTTCAATGATTTCGGTGAGTTCCTCTCGACCGAAGGCGGTCAACATAAGTGATTTTGGCTGTTGAGATTGAGAAATCTGAGCTTTAACCATCTCAAGTAAATCGATGCCATCTTTACCAGGCATTTGCCAGTCGGTAATGAGCAGATCATAAGGTTGTTCATTGCCGAGCGCTTGGTTGAGCTCAGAGAGTGCTTCATCTGCACCGCTTACGCTGTGGGCGTCAAATCGTAGTGATTCAAGGATATCTTCAACAATGATTCTAGCGCTGGCATTGTCATCGACGACAAGCACTCTCAGCTTTCCTAGCTCGACAGGAACCGCGATCTCTTCTTGTTTCAGAGCGTGACTGACTTTGGAGGCTACAGTAAAAGTAAAGCATGAGCCTTTACCTGCTTCACTTTCGACACGGATATCCCCGCCCATTAACTGGCTAAGTTCTTTACTGATGGCTAACCCTAATCCGGTACCACCATATTTCCGTGTGGTTGAGCTGTCAGCTTGAGTGAACTTGCTAAACAACTTAGCGGTTTGCTCCGCTGTCATGCCTATACCACTGTCTTCAACACTAAATTCTAGTACTAGGTCATCGCCATTACGTTCGGCAACACGAATGGAGATTTTGATTTCCCCTTTCTCTGTAAACTTGACTGCGTTATTGGCAAGATTAATTAAGATCTGCCCAAGGCGCAGAGGATCTCCGACTAAGGTGGTAGGTACATCTCGATCAATGTGGATCAGAAGCTCAAGCCCGCGCTCCGAAGCACGTAAACCAACAAGGTTCGAAATATTGTCGAGTACGTTCTCTAAATGGAAGTCGACGTTTTCAATATCTAGCTTACCCGCTTCAATTTTAGAAAAGTCGAGGATGTCATTGATCAGCCCCAGTAGGGAGTCTGCAGACAGCTTAACTTTATGAATGTAGTTACGCTGCGCTTTAGTTAAGTCGGTTTTGAGCGCCAAGTAGCTCATACCTATAATCGCATTCATCGGGGTGCGGATTTCGTGGCTCATATTCGCTAAGAAATCCGACTTAGCGCTGTTCGCTGAATCGGCGTCATCACGCGCAATCGCGAGCTTTTCGGCAAATCGCTCTAAGGCAGAGTGAGATTTATTGGCTAGAAAACCTAGGAGTAAAAGTGTAACTAGGAAGATTGCACCACCAATGGCTAGATTACGTGCGATACTGCCAGAATCTTCCACTGTGGCTAGCTGTGCTTCATAGCTAGGTAAGATTAGATCAATGATAGCTTGATGCTGCTGTTTGAGTGCTTGGATTTGACGGTTTTTCTCACCACGTAAGTTTGTAAGCTGATTAAACAGAGTTAGGTAATCTTGCGTCGCGTCTTGCAGCGTACTGATTTGGATTTGTTCATCTTCAGTAATAACTTGCTCATAAAGGTTTTCTAACAGCTCAATAGCCGCACTAAGGTTGTTCTCAACTTCCGTTTTTAGTTGGAGTTGTCGCTCAATCTGCTGAGTAATGGCGTAGTCTTTGTCACTTTGCTGTGCATTACTAATCTCAGTGTGTAATACCAATAAGTTGGTGCTGATAGAAAGCTTATCGCTAATAGAGAGCTGTACACTGGTTACGGCTTGCTGGGCGAGCTTAAGTTTTTGTTGGAGGTGAGACCGCAGCTCGATTGAGACCCGAGTCAGCTCAGTGACTGATCTTTCTATCTGTGAAGAGATATTCGCTTGCAGAGGTTTAGACAGCTTTGGCCAACTGCGAAGTTGGACTAAAGCTGAGCTGTAACGGTTTTTTGCGTTCTTGATTAGAATGATAGTCTGTTGGCTTTCGCTATCGGTTGCCTCGCGCTCAAGTTTATTGATCAATTGCTCTGCTTTCTTTAACTCCAACTGAGCCAGGTTCAAAGATTCTTGTTGATTGGTAACGATGTAGGTTTTCTGCTCTGCTTGAGAGTTCGCAATCAGGCTGACTAACCAGTGCGCTTGAATCGCAAGATCAGACTCGCGGTCGACTTTGTCTCTCAGTTCATCAATCGACACGATACTCGACTCAATGAACTGCTCATGCTCAAGCTGAATCTCTTGCACTAAGCTCTCTACGTAGTCTCCCGTTTCAGACAGCTCCGTACGTGTTTGACCAGACTTCTCACTTAGCTCCACATAGCTTTCAAATTGCTGGTGATAGTGAGCGAGTGAGCTTTGAATCTGCGAGTCAGCGCCATTGCTTACAGCATCACTGGCAATTAACTGAGCTTTACTGACCGCCTGCGACAATTGATTTTGCAGTTGGGTATCTGGCTGGCGAATATAGCTTTGCTCTATGACTTTAATACCATCTAAGGTTGAGAGTAGCTGAGCGTTATTGGCATATTGCTCAACGGTGTTGAAGCGTTGAGTGAGGCTCAGCCAACCGATAATACCTGCAATGAGCAGCATCACTGACGCGATAACAAAGCCAATAAGAATACGTTTTGAATCGAGAGCGTAGTTTTTTACAGAGTCCATTCAAGCCTCAGTGGTTGATTAGAATTCATCTTTAAAAGATTCTTTAACTTTCAAAATCTCATCGAGTTGTTGGAGAAAGATTGGGACCAGCGTTGGATCGAAATGTGAGCCCGCTTCTTCTTCGAGCAAAGCGGTCGCTTTTTCAATCGGCCACGCCTGTTTGTAAGGGCGCTCACTGGTTAAGGCATCGAAGACATCTGCAATAGCAACAATTCTCGCACTAAGCGGGATATCTTCTCCTTTTAATCCGTGCGGATAGCCGCTGCCATCCCACTTTTCGTGGTGATAAAGCGCGATCTCTTGTGCCATCTGCATCAATCGTGTGTCGCTGTCTGCAATGATATCTGCGCCGATTTTTACGTGGGTTTGCATTACTGCCCACTCTTCGGCATCCAATTTGCCCGGTTTGCGCAGCACGGCGTCAGGGATACCTATCTTACCAATATCATGCATAGGGGAGGCTTGGAACACTAATTCCACCCATCGCTCACTCACATCTAACTGCTGAGCGAGGATTCTCGAATAGTGACTCATGCGAATAACGTGCATGCCTGTTTCGTTATCTTTATATTCCGCCGCTCGGCCAAGACGCTGGATGACCTCAAGGCGTGTTTTTTCCAGCAGCGCAGTGCGCTCTTTCACTTTGTTGGCTAATGAAAGGTTTTGGTCATAGAGAGAAATATGTGTTTTTACCCTAGCTTGAACGATAGGCGGGCTAATTGGTTTGGTTATATAGTCAACAGCGCCTATTTCGAAGCCTTTTTGCTCATCGACCACTTCCGCTTTGGCGGTAACAAAAATAACAGGAATTTCAGCGGTGACCGGATTAGCTTTAAGTTTTTCACATACCTCGTAACCGTCCATTTCCGGCATCATAATGTCGAGTAGGATGAGGTGTGGGTAAGGTTTGGTACCCGCAATTTGTAAGGCTTTTGCGCCGCTTGTTGCCGCTTTTATACGGTAGTCATCAGAAAGAATGCCTGACAAAGTATGGATGTTGTCGGGGATATCATCGACAACCAGAATTACAGGTTTTTCATGCTGTTCAATTGGCATTGCGGTAAATCCTTTACTGCAGAATCATTGACTTATTAATCCATAGAATAGTTATTTTTTATAAATTTTGGCACTCAATAGTTCAGTGGTCGTATAACTCGTCCTAGATAACGTGACCTACGTTTGAATAATCGTTACTGATTACCGACGGTATTTAACCTGAATCTTTTCCCACAGAGGTGTATAATCGCGCGATTATTTTTGATGCCGCGTTGGAAATAGGGACGTTATTTGAAAGCGGTACTGACTGTTTAGAGGTAGCTTCGTGTCGAACACTGAAACGAAACAACAATTTCCAATGCAGCGCTTTTCCATTGCGCCCATGCTCGATGGAATTGATGCTTAACTTAAGTTTTTGATATTAAGGAACTTAAATTTCATTTTGGCTGGGTAGGGGACAAATAAGGGACAGTTCAGTAAAAAATCACTTCACAGTACACTATCGACGATAGTACCCACCTTTTCGCTTTTTTCAAAAAACTTTCCCAAAACACGCGGTAAAAACAGTTGCTTTTGTTGATGCAATACTCTTGCGCATTGCAAAATTGAGTTATGAAAGCAGAAAGCAGCACCTATAACAATACCCATGACGACTCACAAACTATTGGCAGAACAGTTCAACAACAAACCTTTAATTCCTCTTGAAGAACTTGCGGAGCTCTATCTGGGTCTAACCCCAAGTACTGCAAAGAGAAAGGCTCGTGATAACCTTTTGCCTTTTCCTGTAATGAGGTTGGGAGATTCACAGAAGTCCCCTTGGGTTGTGTCGTTTGAGCACTTTGCTAGGTATGTTGATCAGCAAGCAGCGCAAGCTCATGAGAGCTGGAAGAGATTGCAATGCTAAATTGTGATTCGTCCAGAATTTGAAAAACTATGGTATATCGTTTATTAGCTGAGCAACATGGCTAGTTAACGTAACTGGTTCTTTATTTTAGACACCTGTTCAGTTTGCTTCTTAGATAGTGATAGCTTTTGTAACCGTTCATAGTTTTTAGTTAATCGATTCTTTTGGCGGATTAATTGCCTCTTGTTATTTTCAGTCTTTGCTTTAAGCCATTTGTCAGTTTGAACTTGCATCTGTCTGAGGATTTTTTCTATCTCGAGTGAAGCCTTCGAGTTCTCATACTCGTATTGCCAAGTACTCAGTCTTCTACCTCTTTTTGCTTCGGCTACTTCGTGATGCTTGTAATTGATATCTGCATATCTCAACGTCGCAGCGTTAAAAGCTTGCTTTATAACCTTCGTAGCTTTCTTTTGCTGAAGTTCGTTGAGAACCCTAGTACCTGCTACTTTTCCGATAATTAAATGGACATGATCGCCACTTCCTTTTCTTGCGGTTTGTTCTTGTTGGTGCAAAACGGCACGAATACGTTTTTGGAAGTCACCTAACTCGAGTTGATTTAGATTACATAGCTTAGCAAGCGCCAAGCAACAATCTTTTACGATGAGTTGCCACTGCTGTGGCTTAGGGCGATACCCTTTTGGGAGAGTTAAACAAAACTCCATCGCGTAGCTTGATAGCGGGCGCCCCCCTTTTGGGTTGCTCATTTGGCGTAATCTGAACTCTTCACCTGAAAGTGCAATTTGCTTTGACGTTTCTAAGCTGCCAACTATAGATAGAATTTTTTCTGTGTGTTTATGATTGTTATGTTTCTTGTTTAGCAAATAGCGTTCGCGGATTAGTACGCCATCTGCGCCTAGACGAACAGGCTGAGTGATTACGGTCCAGTTTTTTAGCATGGTCGTTATTGTTTAATTTAAAGCTAAGAAACTTAGAAAGTTTTTTCAAATAACATCAACATAACCTACTAATTTTGGAGGGTTTCCAGATAGGTAAAGAACGGCTTCGCTGAGTTCTTTACCACTGGCAAAAAGGGAGACCCTTCTTGACAACCCCAAATTAGCAACAAGCGGTAACCCTATTGAGACAGGTATAAATAATTTATATCGTTATAGAAAAATCATGTTTAAACATCTCTCGACAATTGAAAAGTCACTAGTTTTAGAAAGGTATGAAGAAGTGGGGCTCCATAGGCTTATCGAAGATTTGGTTATTGAATTATGTGTTAATGCCAATTTCATTAGCGATGATGATGTTGCTGATAGTTCTACCAGATTTAAATGGATTCAAAATGCAGCGTCTTGCGCAATAAAGTCATATGCGTTAATTGATGAAGTCGAAGGGCGGAGTGAAATTGAGGCTAGCTTAAGTTCTTTCGATGAGTTGATAGAGTTTTGCCAGTGTAGAGCGCAAGAAGTAGTGGAGTTTTTGTCAGACAAATCTTTGGAGTCTGCACCATATTTGGATAGTGAGGAAGGATCCGAAACAACTACTGATACTTCACCAAGGCTTAAATTGAAGGGGCCTAGTCTTTTTTGATTCTTGATATGCATTACGGTGAATGAACCTTGAATTGTTGTACAATCAGCACAATTCGACTTTGTGCTGATTTCTTATGAATAGTAAAAACTTATCTCCAACTGCTGCCCTAATCTGGTCGGTAGCTGACCTGCTTCGCGGTGATTTTAAACAATCTCAATACGGTCGTGTAATCCTTCCTTTTACTCTGCTTAGACGTCTTGAGTGTGTGCTTGGACCAAGCAAGGACACAGTGTTAGCTGAGTATGAGCGACTCAAAGTGAACAATCTTCCAGAAGAAGTACAGGAAAAGCGCTTACTAAGTGTAATGCAGCCTGATGGATTGACGTTCTTCAACACATCTCCAATAAACTTAAGTGAGATTAGTCGTGAACACACTAAAGCTGATTTAGAAAAGTATGTTCAGTCGTTCTCCAAAAATGTACGTGAAATCTTCGAGCACTTTAAATTTGATGACTTTATAGGGTTGCTGGAAGATTCTCATTTGCTTTATAGGGTTGTACAAAAGTTTGCTGCTACTGACCTTAGTCCTAGAGTTTTTACAAATCTAGAGATGGGGTTGATTTTTGGTGAGCTTAATCGTCGTTTTGCAGAGTCTTCAAACGAAACAGCAGGGGAGCATTTTACCCCTCGAGATATAGTCAATTTGACAACTTCGCTTGTACTTTATGGAGATAGGTTACTCTCATCGAGAGACGGTGCTGTACGTAGCATTTATGATCCTACTGTGGGAACGGGCGGGTTTCTCTCATCTAGTATCGAATATGCTAATGAACTCAGTCCTACGGCTACGATACGAGCATTTGGACAAGAGGTGAATCCAGAATCCTATGCCATTTGTCAAGCTAACATGTTGATAACAGGTCAGGAATTTAGCAATGTAAAACTCGGCGATACTTTATCTAACGATAAACTTCCTAGTGAAAAGTTCGACTATTTAATGTCTAACCCACCGTTTGGTATGAATTGGAAAAAGATCGAACGCGAGATAAAAGATGAGCATGACATAAAACGTTTTGCGGGGCGCTTTGGACCCGGTTTGCCGCGTGTCTCAGATAGTTCACTTCTTTTCTTGATGCACCTTATCAGTAAAATGCGAAACGGAGTTGATGGTAGCCGTATTGGAATTATTTTAAACGCATCCCCACTCATTACTGGCGGGGCTGGAAGCGGTGAGAGCGAGATACGTCGTTATATTCTGGAAGAAGACTTGCTCGAGACAATAGTCGCGTTACCAACTGACATGTTCTACAACACTGGTATTGCTAGTTATGTTTGTATTCTGACCAATAAGAAAAAAGCCGAGCGTAAAGGTAAGGTGCAACTTATTAATGGCACTAGTCTCAGCAATAAAATGAGAAAATCATTAGGCTCTAAGCGCCATTTTCTGACCGAGGAAAATATTCAATCGATAACAGCAAGCCTCCAGGATTTTGCAGATATGGATACTTTTACAAATAACGGGAAGCCATTAGCCGCAAAGGTTTGTGATACTTATAATTTTGGTTACCGTCGTCTTACCATCGAGCGCCCACTTCGAGTTTCGGCACAGATCACTGATGCCGCGATAAAGTCTCTTCGATTTGGAGTGAAACCCCTTAATTCTGTTATGCAGGCAGTGTACGAAAAGTTTGGAGGTGGGTGGACTGAAGATACATATGGTTCATTAGATGAAGCTGCTGTTCGGGTTCTCATCAAGACTGATTTTCCAGAATTGAAAGCACAGCAAATCAAAAAGGTAATGGATCGAGAGCAGTGGTTAAAGCAAAAAGCATTGTTCGAGAGCGCAAAAGTGATTCAAGCGGCTTTTGGTGAATCTCAAGGAGGAAAATCTAGACAGTCAAATGATTTCAATCAATTTGAATTGAATCTGAAAAGTGCTCTGAAATCCACCGATGTTAAGTTGGACAATGTTCAAAGAAAACAGTTTATCGATGCGGTCTCTTGGAAAAACCCAGATGCGGAACCTGTCATCAAAAATGTTAAGAAGACAAGCGCTCAGCCACAGTATGGCTTTTTCGAGTACAAAGGCAAAGTTGTCGAGTTTGAGCAAGATAGTGATTTTCGTGATTATGAGAATGTACCGTTAAATCCTAGCTTAACTACAGAAGAGCTTGTAGAGAGCTATTTCATGGCGGAAGTTCGCCCATATGCTCCTGATGCATGGATTAATGCAGAAAAGTTAGATAAACACGATAAGGAAATTGGGATTGTAGGTTATGAAATTAACTTCAAGTCATATTTCACGAAAAATCATGCAAGAGATCAATTACTTCAAGGGAGCTTATTGAGGTTTAAAGAGATTGTTATACAGGATAACGCTGGCCTTTACGTTCTAGAGCCCACGTCGGGAAAAATTGTTGAATATTCTAGTCTTTCTGAACAAAGAAAACAGACCAATCCAGCGCGCTTTAATCTTCTTCCAGAGAGACTTCTTGTGGAATTTTACAATATATTTTTGACTCAAGAAGAGGGGAAGGACTGGCTAGAGAGTAACTTTATAACTGGAGGAACATGGCGAAGCATTTCAATGACTACTTGGCTAAATGCTCGTATTTCACTACCACCTATAGGAAATCAGAGTGACCTTATAGACTTCTGGGGAGAATGTGATGCAGTTCTAACCAGAATTAGTTTGCTCAAAAAGTCTGCGTTCGCAAACTTTCAATCAGCCCAAGAACAAATCTTACCTTTTCAGAGCGTAGCGAGTAGATACGAACATGAGTTTTCATCCATGTTACCTACTCCTCTTGCTATATTATGGGAGCTGGCAGAATCAAAATTTCATGAGCGCGATAGATGTGAGGCATTTATCAAGTTTTTTGAATACTTAGGGTTGTATTTGGTTTCATTGGTTTTCGGACAAAGTAAACCACATGAAAAATGTTTTTATAAAAGAGGTGGCTTAATAGGCCTTTCGATGGCCTTTAGCCACAATCGGTTGAAAGACTATCAGGATATAATAACGTCGACAGATGGGATTACCACTACGCTATGTCGCAATGAAGTGATTGATTTTCTTAAAAAAGCTACTGAACTTAGAAATGATATTGCGCATAGAGGATTGCCATCTGCAGCATCGGTTTCTGCAGCAAAAGATGTTATCGACAACTTAAAGGATACGATGCAGTCGGAGCTAAGATCCTTTTTTGACACATCTACATTAATAAAACCTATGCAGGCCAAGTTTGATGGCAGTTCATATATCTATGAAGTAGAGGTCTTAAAGGGACTAGGTATTAACCCTAGTAAAACGGCACTTATAAAAACATCTGAACCAATGGTCTTTGGTGAGTTGTATTTATCTCATGGAGAAGTTACTACTGATGAAAGCGTAAGGGTTTCTAAGTTATTTCCACTATTACTAGTTAGTGAAACAGTTCCATCCAGTGAGATCATGGGGTTTTATTTTTACAGTGATACAAGAGATGACAAATTACGTTTTGTGTGCCCCTATCCAAATGTAGAAACATACAAGTTTCTTCCTGAAAAACTTATAAAAGAAAACTTAAATAATGACTAACAACAACTTCTCCCAAACCGCTGCCTTCATCTGGTCGGTGGCTGACCTGCTTCGCGGTGACTTCAAACAATCTCAATACGGCCGTGTGATCTTGCCGTTTACCCTGCTTCGTCGCCTTGAGTGTGTGCTTGAGCCAAGCAAAGATTCCGTGGTTGCTGAACATGAGCGCATCAAAGAGATGAACCTGCCAGAAGAGGCGCAGGAAAAGTTCTTGCTACGTGCAACGCAATCACCAGCGCAGCCTGATGGCTTGTCATTCTTCAATACCTCGCCAATGAACCTTGGCAAGATGGGGCAAAGCAACATCAAAGCGAACCTTGAAAAGTACGTCCAGTCATTCTCCAAAGATGCGCGTGAAATCTTCGAGCACTTCAAGTTCGATGAATTTGTTGGTCTGCTGGAAGATGCCAACCTGCTTTACAAAGTAGTGAAGAAATTTGCCACCACCGACCTCAGCCCAAACAGCATTTCCAACCATGATATGGGCTTGGTGTTTGAAGAGCTGATCCGCCGCTTTGCGGAAAGCTCGAATGAAACCGCTGGTGAACACTTTACCCCGCGTGACATCGTGCGCCTGACCACCTCATTGGTGTTTATGGAAGACGATGAAGCCCTAACCAAAGATGGCATCATCCGTACCATCTATGACCCAACAGCGGGTACAGGTGGCTTCCTCTCTTCAGGCATGGAATACGTGCATGAACTCAACCCGAAAGCGGTGATGCGTGCGTTTGGTCAGGAGCTAAACCCAGAGTCCTACGCTATCTGTAAGGCAGATATGCTGATCAAAGGGCAAGATGTTAGCCGCATCAAGCTTGGTAACACCCTATCGAATGACCAACTGCCAGCGGACAAGTTTGACTACATGCTGTCTAACCCGCCGTTCGGTGTCGATTGGAAAAAGATTGAGGGCGAAATCAAGGACGAGCACGAGCAAAAAGGCTTTGATGGACGCTTTGGCGCAGGCTTACCGCGAGTTTCTGACGGTTCGCTGCTGTTCTTGATGCACCTTATCAGCAAGATGCGTGACAAGAAAAATGTTGATAACCAAGTTACCGATGGTGGTCGTATTGGCATCATCCTAAACGGCTCACCGCTGTTCACGGGCGGTGCAGGTAGTGGTGAAAGTGAAATTCGTCGCTACATCTTAGAAGCCGACCTGCTTGAAGCCATTGTCGCGCTGCCAACTGACATGTTCTACAACACTGGTATTGCGACCTATGTTTGGGTGCTGACCAACAAGAAAGACCCAGAGCGTAAAGGCAAAGTGCAACTTATCAATGGTGCCAACTTAAGCCAAAAAATGCGCAAGTCGCTTGGTTCTAAGCGTCACTTCCTGACCGATGATGAAATCCGCGCCATCACCAAAAACTTTGGTGAGTTTGTTGAGGTCGATACCCTGACTGAAAGCGGCAAACCACTAACGGCTAAGATTTTTGATACGCATGAGTTTGGCTACCGCCGCCTGACCATCGAACGCCCATTGCGTTTGTCTGCGCAAATTACCGATGATGCGGTGGAATCACTGCGCTTTGCTCCTAAGCCATTCAACGCCGTAATGCAGGCTGTCTTTGAGCAGTTTGGCACGGAATGGGATGACAACACCTACGGCACGCTTATTGAAGTGGAAGCCGAAGTGCGTGCATTGATCAAAGCAGACTTCCCAGAGCTGAAAGAAAAGCAAATCAAAGACGTGCTGGACAGCAAACTGTGGCTAAGCCAAAAATCCTTGATGGAAGATGCTAAAGCCCTGCAAGTTGCCCTTGGCGACAAGCTTGGCGGTAAAGCGCAGCAATCTGATGACTTCAACCAATTTGAACTGACTCTGAAAGGCGCGTTCAAAGCGACTGGTATCAAGTTCGATGCCAAGCAGAAGAAACAGTTTATTGATGCGATCACTTGGAAGAACCAAGACGCTGAACCTGTGATCAAGAAAGTGCTGAAAGAAGACGCTCAACCGCTATACGGTGCTTTTGACTATAAAGGTAAGGTCGTTGAGTTCCAACAAGATGGCGACCTGCGTGATAACGAGAATGTGCCGCTTGATCCAAGCGTGACTTCATCAACCCTGATTGAAAGCTACTTCGAGCGCGAAGTGCAGCCACACGTTGCTGATGCGTGGATCAACGCAGATAAGCGCGATGACAAAGACAATGAAATTGGCGTGGTGGGTTATGAAATTCCATTCAATCGCCATTTCTATGTTTATCAGCCACCACGTGCGCTGGAAGCCATTGATGCCGATTTGGATGCAGTGAGTGCAGATATTATGAAGCTACTGCAGGAGGTGCATTCGTAATGGAACTATCGGTTTATGATCATTACTCGGAATCGGACATATTGTGGGTTGGTCAATATCCAAGCCATTGGAATCTCACGCGTGTTAAATATGAAGCATACGTAAAGGCTAGAGTAGGCTGGCATGGTTTAAAGTCCGATGACTTTACTGATGAAGGGCCATACCTCGTAACAGGGAGCGACTTCAAGGGACCTCGAATTCGTTGGAGTGATTGCTATCATTGTGATCTTAAGCGATATGAGCAAGACCCTTACATTCAGCTTACGAATGGAGATCTGCTAATCACCAAAGATGGAACTATTGGTAAAGTCGCTTTGGTGGACGGGCTAGGAGATGATGAAAAAGCGACACTCAATAGTGGAGTTTTTGTTGTTAGACCTTTGAGAGATAACTTTTTAACGAAGTTCTATTTTTGGCTGCTTCAGTCTCGTGTGTTCACAGATTTTGTTAATTACAACAAAACAGGAAGTACGATAGTTCATTTATACCAAGATACATTCGTGAATTTTGCTTATGCGTCCCCTGATATCGCAGAACAAACCCAAATTGCCAATTTCCTAGATCACGAAACCACCAAAATCGACACCTTGATCGAAAAGCAGCAGCAACTGATTAAGCTGCTGAAAGAAAAGCGCCAAGCGGTGATTAGCCATGCGGTGACCAAAGGTTTGAACCCGCAAGCACCAATGAAAGACTCAGGTGTTGAGTGGTTAGGGGAAGTACCAGAGCATTGGGTGGTTTCACCAATAAAACATCTGCTAAGACAAAAGAAAGGTGCTGTTAAAGCGGGTCCTTTTGGTAGTCATTTAAAAAATTCCGATATGGACGGCGGAGATGTCAAAGTTATCACCCAAAAGAATGTGATCAAGAAAAACCTTTCTATAGGTGATTCATTTATATCTGAGCAGAAGTATCGAGAGCTTTCTGGATTTACAATCGAAAAGGAAGACGTTCTTATAACTACAAGAGGAACCATCGGTAGGACTTGCGTATATAGTGATGAAGCAGTTGCAATACTACATCCATGTCTTATTAGAATGCAGTGTGATGAGACGAAGGTCATTCCTGAATTACTTGCGCTAATAATTCAAGATAGCGGATATGCGATGGAGCAAATTTTAGTTAAGAGTAATGCGACAACAATTGAAGTTATATATTCAGACAACTTAGTGAATACCGAAATTTGCGTGCCAAAAACCATAGATGAACAGGTGAGGTTGCTAGAGTTTGTTGAGCTTGAAACTGATAAGTTTGATTCATTGGTTCGAAAAGCTGAAAGTGCTATTTCATTAATGCAAGAACGCCGCACTGCTCTCATCTCTGCCGCGGTTACTGGCAAAATCGATGTGCGTAATTGGCAAGCACCAACATCTGAAAATCAAGCGTTGGAACAAACCGCTTAAACATATTGCCACTCTCGCTGAGTAAAGAGAAAGTAGAGTGGCTTTTTCGCCTTGGTTGGCAGCAAAGAATATTAGCCAAAGTAATTGGTGAGGCAGGTAGGCGACAAGTGCGCGAGACCCATGAGCATAGTGCGCTATGTGATTGGGCGAGAGAACACAGGCAACACCGCTGCATCGCCAAGTACGAAGGATAAAAGAAGAAGTAAGGTATGAAAGACACCACACAAGAACGGGTATTTCAGGATGACATCATCAGCCAGATGGTTGCCAATGGCTGGGTGCAAGGCACTGGCGAAGGCTATAACCGCGAATCCGCGCTTTTCGAGGCGGATGTGCTGACCTTTATCAAACAGACGCAGCCGAAAGAGTGGGAGAAGTTCTGCAAAGTATTCCCTACCGACTCAGAACGCCACTTCCTTGATGCCTTGGTGACGCAGCTAAAAAAAGCTGATGAGAACGCCACCGACCGCGCTTCACGTACCTTTGGCACCTTAGGTGTGCTTCGCCATGGTTTGAAAATCCGCAATGCCCGTTTTGATTTGTGTCAGTTTAAGCCAGAGCATAACCTCAACCCTGAAACCTTGGCGCGTTACCAGCACAACATCTGCCGGATTGTACCAGAGTTGGTTTACAGTCCTTATGCAACGCAAGCTGAATTCGATGCGACAGGCAAACAGGCTAAGAAATGGCGCATTGACTTGGTGCTGTTCGTCAATGGTTTGCCTGTCTCTACCCTTGAGCTGAAATCCGAATTCAAACAAGCAGTAGAAAACGCCATTGCGCAGTACAAACTGACCCGTTTACCGAAAGATCCAGCCACCAAAAAACCAGAGCCACTACTGAGCTTTAAACGCGGTGCATTAGTGCATTTCGCGGTAAGTCAGTATGAAGTTCACATGGCAACCAAGCTGGCGGGTGAAGAGACATTCTTCTTACCGTTTAACAAAGGCACACATGATGGCGGTAAGGGCAATGACATTCCCGAAGATGAAAACCGCTACGCTACCGATTACCTGTGGAATGAGGTATTAACGCCAGACAATCTGCTCAATATCATCGGGCGCTTTATCCATCTTCAAATCGAAGAAAAGGAAGACTGGGAGGGGCGTAAGACCAAGAAAGAAACCCTGATCTTCCCGCGTTACCACCAATGGGATGTGGTAACCAAACTGGTTAATGCCGCGATTGAAGAGGGCACAGGCAATAAGTATCTCATCCAGCACAGTGCAGGTTCGGGGAAATCCAACTCGATTGCATGGACAGCGCACCAACTCTCGACCTTGCATGACGCTAACGGCAACAAGCAGTTTGATTCGGTGATTGTGGTGACTGACCGCACCGTACTGGATGACCAGCTACAAGACACCATCTATCAGTTTGAACATGCTGATGGCGTGGTGGGGCGCATCAACCGCAAAGAGGGCGATGGCTCGAAATCAGAGAAGCTGGCAACGGCACTGGAAACCTCTCAACCTATAATCATCGTGACCATTCAAACGTTCCCGCATGTGTTAAAGGCGATTGAGAACTCAACGTCACTCAAAGAGCGCCGTTACGCCATCATTGCCGATGAAGCGCATTCATCACAAACAGGTGCAACCGCTCGCCAGCTTAAAGAAGTGCTGATGACGGATGAAGCAGACGATGACACAGAACTGTCATCTGAAGATATTCTGGATGCCACCATTGCTGCGCGTCGAGGCAGTGCCAACCTAAGCTATTACGCCTTTACCGCGACACCCAAGCCAAAAACACTGGAGCTGTTTGGTCGTAGACCCGATCCAGAGCAACCCGCGTCTAGACGCAACTTGCCAGTGGCTTACCATATCTATTCCATGCGTCAGGCAATTGAAGAGGGCTTCATTCTTGATGTACTGAAGAACTACACCAACTACAAGGTGATCTATCAGCTCAAGCAAAAACTGGAAGCCGAAGACAAAGAAGTGGATTCAGGCAAAGCCAAGGTGAAGCTCAACAACTGGGTGCGCCTGCATGACCACAACATTTCACAGAAAGTGAAAGTGATTGTTGAGCACTTCAAAAAGAACGTCATGGGCTTGTTGGGTGGTCAAGCCAAAGCAATGGTCGTCACAAGCTCACGCAAAGAAGCGGTTCGCTATAAGCTGGCGTTTGATAAGTACGTGTCTGAACATAGTTACGCAGGCATTCGTGCAATGGTCGCGTTTTCTGGTGAAGTGGAATTTAATGCCGCTGACCCAGACAGCACTGCGTTTATGGATCAGAAGTTCACTGAGCACAACATGAACCCTGATCTTAAAGGTCGTGAGATGCGCAAAGCTTTCAACACCGATGATTATCAAGTGATGTTGGTTGCCAACAAATTCCAAACGGGCTTTGACCAACCGAAGCTCTGCGCGATGTATGTTGATAAGAAGCTTGCTGGCGTTGAGTGTGTGCAGACTCTCTCTCGCTTGAATCGTACTTATCAAGGTAAAGCAGAGTGCGGCACCTTTGTGCTCGACTTCTACAACGACCCGCAAGACATTCTCGATGCTTTCCAACCTTATTACCAAGTGGCCGAGCTTGAGGATGTATCTGACCCCGACAAGATCTTTGACCTATCAGAAAAGCTGCGTGCCAGCGGTATCTTCTTATGGACAGAGGTGGAGCAGTTCGTTGATGCCTTCTTTACCAAGAACAAGTCCAATGCGGCGATCAGCAACATCTGTAAGCCTGCGGTAGACCGTTGGCGTAAGCGTTACACTTCAGCGGTAGAAGAATACCTTCACGCCAAGAACGTGTTTGAACGCACCAAAAAAACAGGCGACGCGGTGCTAATCGCTAATGCGGAAAACACCTTCAAGGAATGCAAGCAAGAGAAAGACCGGCTTGAGATTTTCAAAAAGGATTTAGGCAGTTTTGTACGCTTCTATGAGTTCATGTCGCAGATTGTCGATTACGACGATAAAGAGCTAGAAAAGCTAAGCTTGTATGCGCGTCACTTACGCCCAATGCTGCGCGAGAAAGTCATCGAAGAAGACGAGCTTGATCTTGGCAACGTGGTGATGAGCCACTATCGCTTATCAAAAATTCGTCAGCAGGACATCCAGCTCCAAGAGAACACGCCAGAGTACAAACTCCAGCCGAGCAATGACGTGGGCACCGCTAAGCCAAAGGACAAGAAAGAAGAGTTCCTATCCCACATCATCGAGCGACTGAACGAGGTGTTTGTTACCGACAACCTGACCGACAAAGACATGATCAACTATGCCTTCACGGTACGCGACAAGCTCACAGAGAACGAAACGGTGATGAACCAAATCGCCAACAACACACGCGAACAAGCCATGCTGGGCGATTTCCCTCGTGCGATTGACGATGCGATTATGAATAGTAACGAAGCGCATCAAGAGCAAATGATGCAGTTGCTGTCAGATCCCAACAAAACTAAGCAATTTGCGCGCGTTATCTTTGATATGTTGAGTGGGGTAAAGTAATAGCGATTTCTAGGTTAGGTGTTGTGAGAGAAACTCTTCATTTACCGAAAGTGACAAGTGACGTACATATATATGTACGTCACTTGTCACTTATAAAGCATGTTTGGATTTAATGGTGGGAACTGCCATATTCTTTTGGTTTAACTAAGTCATTGCTACTAGCATTATCCCCCTTTTGATGGATAGTAATTAATCCGGACTCAACTAGGGCATTTAAGCTACGTTTGAATCTCTGATTCATTGCGTTACTGGATAAACCCTCTTCAGTAGGGAAGTGTTTACGTAGCTCTGCTCGGGTGCAGCCTTCTGAACCGTAACTCTTTAATGCTCTTAACAGTGGGTTATCAGTCGAGTTAATCTCTTTTTTAAATGATGGGGGGGCCGTTAAGACTAGGGATGTAATTGGTTTCCTTTCATGGCCTGATTGATCTAGAGTAATGCTGGTAAATTGCATGTTTAGGTCTGGCATTGGTTCCGAGTCTTTTTGTTTAGTTGTTTGCAATGTTGTGAGTTGTGTCTGATTGCTATGAATTACCTGAAACTCGAAGTCGCACGCACAGAGCAAGGAATTACTTCCTCTAGCTCCACTCCGTGCGTCTTTGCCGCTGTGATGAATACAGAGGACGGAACTCTTTGTTGATTGACGCAAATTATCACACCCTCTAACGAAATCGCCCATGGAGTCTGAGTTGTTCTCATTTCCAATAAAGTTGCGAGCTAGTGTGTCGAAAACAATCAGTTGAACTTTAACACCATCTTTTTCCTCTATTTCTTGAATTGCTTCTATGAGGTGTTTCTGAGCCATATCCTCCGATACAAACACACTTTCTCCAAGAATATATAAATTATGCACGGAGACTCCATTTACTTGCTCCCAAGCTTTTACTCGTCTTGCGATCCCCATTTGTCCCTCTGCCGCTATGTAAACCACAGCTCCATGGCTCACATTGTAGCCATGCCATTTTTTTCCAGTTGCAATGGCGCAACTAATATCAATTGCTAAGAACGACTTTCTAGCACCTGGTTTTCCATATAAAACACCAAATGAGAAGCTTGGAAAGAAATTCTCTACAACCCATGATTGCGAAGCTTCATAGCCACTTGAGCCTTTTGTAAATGCTAATGAGCCATAGGTATTTTTAATTACTTCGATAATTTCATTATTTTTCATGTTGCTTCCAAATTTTGGATGTAAAAGTTCCCTCAGATAGTCCTGAGTATTAGAGTTAATTTGATTACTTGGGTTATTTGTTAATAGTGATTGTTTGGATACAATCGAAGGTAAAAGTTGTTAAGCACGTTTAGGTCTCTATGACCTGATGTTTTGGATATTTTGGCAAGGGACCAGCCCTTGTTGTACATACGGCAAATCCCTTCTGCACGAAGGTCGTGAAATTTTAGATCTGTAATGTCTAGCTGTTTCATCAAACTCCGCCATGCAGTTCCTACCGTTTTCGGATTGTAAGGAAAAATTGGGTCTCCTTTATCACCTCTAGGTTGACGAGTAATTATTTCAATCGCTTTAGGGGAAGGCTTGAACCGTGAAGTATTAAGTGTTCCTTTTTTAGGGGACTTACGCCTATTGATTGTTAGTATCTGGTTTTTCTCATCCCAGTCGTTCCAAGTTATTTTAGTCCCACAGATTTCTCCTATCCGTGCTGCTGTTTCTGCTGCAAACTCAATAATGTCCATCAATGGAAATCTATGTTTTTTGGCAATGTTTTCTTCTTTTAAGGCCCTAGTGATTTTGTGCCATTCTTCTGGACTCGGACATCTATTGCGCTCATTGCTGCGCGCAATAAAGCCGTGACGTTTTGCTGTTGAAAGACCTGAAGAGTATGAGTCTTTGGCCATTTTTAGATCAAAGATCGTTGCGCAGTCTTTGAGTGTAGAGTTTAGGGTCGAAAGATAGTTAGCGGTTGTTTGAGGCTTTACATTCCAATGGACGTTCATCTCCAAGGCCAGCATGTACCAGTCGTTAGGCTTTAGGAGCTCTACAGGTGCTTTTCCAAACGATGTATTTGAAACACGCTTGAGTAGGTTTTTATGAGACTCTTTCACTTTCGTTTGAAAGATCGGGTTTTCAATATAGTCATTGATAACAGTTTCGACCGTACAAGAAACATTGTTTCTAGTGTTTTTTAAGAAACTGTAGTCACCATTTGCAAAGTTTTTTTGTACTTTTTGCTTGAATGCTTTTGCTTGTGAGATTGTTTTAAATGTTAGAGTCCGCTGTTTAAGGAATGTTTCTTTTGT
This sequence comes from Vibrio tubiashii, assembly GCF_028551255.1. Taxonomy (NCBI): domain Bacteria; kingdom Pseudomonadati; phylum Pseudomonadota; class Gammaproteobacteria; order Vibrionales; family Vibrionaceae; genus Vibrio; species Vibrio tubiashii. The sequence continues at coordinate 297,234 of NZ_CP117029.1, forward strand.
TAGCGGGCGAACACGCACTTTGTGCTTTTTGCAGTTTTTGTCATCAGGTGAGACTTTTTCAATGGTAACTGACGGCATACAAACCTCTCTCTCAATGGGGCGATGAGGTATATGCTAGAACATGATTTTGCGCTTGGTAAAGCTATGATTATTATGCAATTTATCCATCAAAAGCGTGTTGAATAGCTTAATTCCTAGGTCGTACAATTTCTATTTTTCAATGAAGTAGGACGAAAAAAAACAAGTATTTGGTTGTTTTTTGAACGCTGCTTTTATTGTTATTTTTGTGGCATTGATCTTGTTTTTTAGTGCAGTAGAAAACAAGATCTCCCACTGCACGTTGCTTATCTATTTCTGATGGAGGTTTTTAGTCCCGAGGCGTAAGTAAATATTGTTTAGTACGTTGATGTCCCTGTGACCAGTTATCTTGGATATCTCTACGATGTTCAAGCCTCGTTCAAATAGACGGCATGCCCCTTCAGCTCTAAGGTCATGGTAGTGGAGATCCGTAATGCCATTTTCTTTACACACCCTTTGCCAAGCTGCACCTATTGAAGCTGCTTTATATGGGAAAATACGGTCACTAATTTGTGGTTGGCGCTTAATAATTTCAATAGCTTCAGGAAATAGCGGTATTACGGAATTGTTCCCTTGCTTTCGTCGAGGATCTTTTCTATCTCTGATCGTTAGTGTTGCTTTATCTAGATCTAGATCTGTCCATGTGACTCTAGTTATCTCCCCTAATCTCATACATGTGAAAAGTGATATATGGAAAATATCGACTAAGGGAATATGGGATGCCCTATGACTTTCTCGCTGTCTCAAGCCCTGCTCTGCAAGTTGAAGCTCTTCTTTCTTTGGGCGTCGTTCTCGAGTGTTGCTTCGTCCTATCAACCCATATTTTACTAGTGTAGGAATAGCCTCTTGATGAGCGTTGATGTTGGCTTCATAACCAAACATTGGCATGGCAACATTTATAACACTACGCAGGTAAGTTATGTCTTGATAAACCGTTTGAGGGAGTGGGGATGTGTCGTCATTTAATCTATCTCTGCAATGCTTGACAAGATGAGTTGCAGTGAGCTGATCTGCTTTCACTAAGGCAATATCATAGGTTCTGAGACGTCGCAAGACCGCGGCTTTTGAACGACCAATATCTCTTGAAGTGATTTCGTCATCTAGATAGAGGCTAATGAGATCACCAATTAAGATGCTTTTCTTTTTTATTAGGTTAGTTGGTATGGACTCATGTTGATCTAGATTACTAACAAACTCCTTAGCCCATTGTTGAGCATGTGTTTTTTTATCGAAGGTTTTTGATTTTTCAAAGACGCGTCTGCCATTACTAGATACGCGAATGCGCGCTTTGTATTTTACTCCTGATTTACGTTGAATTTTCTCAATGTTAACTGTTGCCATGTTTACCTCTCAATCGTTGCTATAGAGGTACTGCTTATGATTTTTGTTTTGCGTTGAAGCCGTAGCGAACGATAGCTATAATTCGCGGCTTGTTGATGGTTTAGTGAGGTTAGTCTGTCCCTCACGCTGTCCCTTGTTTTGTCCCCTGCGACCGAAATCAGCCGAAATAGAACAGATTATGTTGCAATGCCCCTTAGTGGTATTTGCCTTAAGCTTTTGATACTAAAGGAGTATTGTAATATGTATCCATCATCCCGATTCTCAATAGCACCCATGCTCGATTGGACGGATCGCCATTGTCGATACTTCCATCGCTTGCTGACCAGTGAAACGCTGCTGTACACCGAGATGGTGACAACCGGTGCAATCATTCACGGTAAAGGTGACTTCTTAGCCTATAACCAACAAGAGCATCCAGTGGCGCTTCAGCTTGGTGGTTCGAACCCTCAGGATTTGGCTACGTGTGCTAAGTTAGCGGCAGAGCGCGGTTATGATGAGATTAACCTTAACGTCGGTTGTCCGTCAGACAGAGTTCAAAACGGTCGTTTTGGTGCGTGCTTAATGGCAGAGCCGGAGCTGGTGGCTGATTGTGTTTCTGCAATGCGTGATGTGGTTGATGTCCCAGTCACGGTGAAAACTCGTATTGGTATCGATGACCAAGACTCTTATGAGTTTCTAACTGACTTTGTATCAATTGTCTCTGAGAAGGGCGGTTGTGAGCAGTTCACGATTCACGCGCGTAAAGCTTGGTTATCTGGTTTGAGCCCGAAAGAGAACCGCGAGATCCCGCCACTTGATTATCCGCGTGCTTATCAGCTCAAGAAAGACTTCTCGCACCTGACTATTGCGATTAATGGTGGCGTTAAGACACTGGAAGAGAGCAAGGAGCACCTTCTGCACCTTGATGGTGTTATGGTTGGGCGCGAAGCGTATCAAAATCCATATATCCTAGCTAATGTTGATCAAGAGATCTTTGGTTTGGATAAGCCAGTGAAGAAACGCAGCCAAGTGGTTGAAGAGATGTACCCATACATTGAGCAGCAGCTAGCTCAAGGTGCGTATCTTGGTCATATTACTCGTCATATGTTAGGTCTATTCCAAAATATGCCAGGTGCTCGTCAGTGGCGTCGTTACATCAGTGAAAACGCGCACAAACCAGGTTCGGGTATTGAAGTGGTTGAAGCTGCACTGGCGAAAATTCCTAAAGAGTTGGATGTGTAAAAAATACCTAGTTACTTGGTTAATTTTACCTCGTCGAAGGTTTTTAAAGAGCACTCAAATAGAGTGCTCTTTTTTATTTGTTATTTATCAATGTCTTAAGTTTAAGTGTGAGTTTGGCACGTATCCTGATAGATATTCTAGGTCAACTAAGGAGAATCGTATGTTTGAACTGATCTTTATCATGGTATTTGCTGCTACATTGCTAGTCACTGGCGTGACTATGGTGACAGTGCTTGCTGGTGTAGCGTTTTCTTTGGTGGTCATGGTACTGCTTGGCATGGTAGGAGCAGTCCTTAATTTGTTGCCTTGGCTCATTGTTATTGCAATCGGTATTTGGTTCTTTAAATCCTATGTGGCTCAGCCTAGATAAATAGATTGAAAGACAAATACTTGATGGCTAGTCGCACAAATATGCATTAGTATTTGACGCATACCATACTTGTCTAGCTAAGGCAGCACAGCGAGGTGCTGCCTATTGCGATTAACTGGAGAGTCAAATTTATGGGTTTAAAAACCGCAATTGCGTTGGCAGCTGTTGTTTCTACGTCTGCATTGGCAGAATCGTCTCTAACCACTAAGTTTGGCGCCGAAATGTGGTTTCCCAAGACTGAAGTAAATGAAGTCAACCGAGAAAGCGATACCACACCGAGCTTCTATGCTGCGATAGAACATGATGTTAAATATGTTCCAGATGCACGCGTTCGCTATTCTACGGTCGATGCCGACTATATGGCATTCAACAAATTAGATCTGACTTTGTATTACCGTATTCTGGAGCATGACTTAATGCACTTTGATGCGGGTATGACCTTCAGTGATTTGAGTAATACTAAATACGTCAACGCGGATACTAATGACGTAAAGAACTTTGATGAGATGATTTGGGCTTGGTACGGCTATGCAGAAATTACGGTGCCGAATACCAATCTTGATGTGATTGGTGAAATGAACTTTGGCAATAATAGCGGGATTAAGAGTACTGACTTGATAGCTGGAATGCAGTATCGACTGCCGCTTGGGAGCAGCACACTGGCATTGCGTGGCGGTTACCGAGTGATAGACCTTGAAGCTGAAGAAATCTTTAAGCCTGCAGAAGGCTCAAACCTAGGTAAACCATTCATTTTCGCTAATGGCTTCTTTGCTGGAGCAGAGTTCTCGTTCTAACGAAGCTTTCATACTGATTTTTAAAACGCTGCCTTCTAAGGTGGCGTTTTTTTATACCTATTGATTATATTCACACAATTCATTTAGCACTTTCTTGTCGATTGACCATGCTTAAAGAGGAATAGTGTTTTTAGCCAGAGAAAGGAATCTCATGACTATCAATGAACTTAGACATCTTTATCGAGAGCAGCAATTGGTTGAAGCCATCATCGAGCCTTCGGCTCAGGAAGGCAGTTGGATCGTTGAGTTTCGTCATGCCCGTGGAGGCTTTGTTCTTTTAACCGACTCTCATGGTGAAGAATGTCACTATATGAACTTAGACCTCGCGTCGAAGTCAGCAATGGCGGTAGGTTTCAAACAAGTCAGAGTCGAAGCCAAGTAGGTGAGTTAGTTCAATTCTTCTCCTTTCTTTAATTCGAAAAGTTATAAAACATTCACTTCTATTCTTTCTTGTTATTAAAGAGAGTGGTTAATCTATCATCACGCAATGAATAGGGATGTCGAGACCATGTCTTTGAACAAGAACGTGTCCTCTCAAGGAAACACACCACAAGAATTACCATCAATCGCTGCTCCTCTTAATGATCAACAGCTTAGCTCGCTACAACAGACGGTTACCGATCTGTCGGCGCAGCAGTTAGCTTGGGTGAGCGGTTATTTCTGGGGATTAGCTCAAGCTCAACCAGCGGCAGCTTCTGCTCCAATTAATCAAGCGGCAGCTGCCGTTGCGGCTAAACCTGCTGGAAAACTGTCAATTATCTTCGCATCGCAAACGGGCAATGCTAAAGGTGTTGCTGAAGCGCTAGAGCAAGAAGCAAAAGCACAGGGCATTGCCGTTGAGCTGTTTGATGCCAGTGACTACAAAGGTAAAAACCTTGCCAAAGAAACGCACGTAATTTTCGTGGCATCAACCAATGGTGAAGGTGAAGCACCAGACAATGCTATCGAGTTGCATGAGTTCTTACAGTCGAAGAAAGCACCGAAATTGCCAAATCTGCAATATGGCGTGATTGGCTTAGGTGACTCAAGCTACGAGTTTTTCTGTCAGACAGGTAAAGACTTTGATGCATTTTTGTCTAAGTTAGGTGCAACTTCATTTATCGATCGTGTTGATCTCGATGTTGACTATGAAGCGCCAGCCGCTGAGTGGCGTGCTTCAGCGTTAGAGAAAGTTAAAGAAGCGCTATCGTCTGGTGCTGAAGCTGAAGTAGTGCAACTTCCGGTAGGCCAAGCGGCACCAGGGCATTCTCCATATAACAAGCAAAACCCTTATACAGCGACATTGCTGACGAGCCAAAAAATAACTGGCCGCGATTCAGGTAAAGATGTTCGCCATGTAGAGATCGATCTCGAAGAGTCTGGTTTAACTTACCAACCGGGTGATGCGCTTGGTGTATGGTTTGAAAACAGCAGCGATCTCGCTAATGCCATTTTAGCTAAAGTAGGCCTATCAGGTGTAGAAAGCGTTGAAGTTGATGGCGAGAGCCTATCGATTCATAGCGCTTTGGTCAGCAAGTTCGAGATCACAGCAGCTAACCCTCAGCTAGTAACTAAGTTTGCAGAGCTGTCTGGCAGTAAAAAACTACAAAAGCTGGTGGAAGACAAAGACAAGTTACGTGAATACGCTGGGAATACGCAGGTTGTTGATGTACTTGCTGAGAAGAAGACCAAGTTATCTGCACAAGAGTTGATTGGTTTATTGCGTCGCTTAACTCCGCGTCTTTACTCTATCGCATCTAGCCAAAGTGAAGTGGATGAAGAAGTTCATCTAACGGTAGGCTTAGTTGAATACGACAAAGGAGATGAAAAGCGTTACGGAGGGGCATCGAGCTTCTTATCACAGCGCTTGGAAGAAGGCGGCGAGGTGAAAGTCTTTATTGAGAACAACAATAACTTCAAGTTACCTCAAGATGACAACACCCCTGTGATCATGATTGGCCCTGGTACAGGTATCGCGCCATTCCGTAGCTTTATTCAAGAGCGTGACAACCGAGATGCAGAAGGTAAAAACTGGTTGTTCTTCGGTGATCGCACCTTTACTCAAGATTTCCTCTACCAAGTGGAGTGGCAGAAGTACCTAAAATCTGGATTACTCAATCGCCTTGATGTGGCATTCAGCCGTGATCAAGCAGAGAAAGTCTATGTCCAACACCGCATTCTAGAAAATGCCGAGCAAGTATGGCAGTGGATCCAAGAAGGCGCTTACATCTATGTTTGTGGCGATGCAACGCGCATGGCGAAAGATGTGCATGAAGCCTTGATTCACGTTGCTGAGCAACAAGGCAAGCTATCACGCGATGATGCGGAAGAATTTATTAACGAACTACGTAAAGCGAAACGTTATCAAAGGGATGTGTACTAATGACTTTTTCTACTGAGAATAATAAGCAGGTTGTATTAGGCGAAGAGTTAGGAAAGCTTTCTGATAACGAGCGTCTAAAAACGCAAAGTAACTTCTTACGTGGTACGATCGAGCAAGACCTACAAGACAGAATTACGGGCGGTTTTACCGCTGACAACTTTCAGCTGATTCGTTTCCACGGCATGTATCAGCAAGATGACCGTGACATTCGTAACGAACGTGCAAAGCAAAAACTTGAGCCGCTACATAATGTCATGCTGCGTGCTCGTATGCCGGGTGGCATTATCAAACCGGATCAGTGGCTAGCGATTGATAAGTTCGCGACTGAGCACTCTCTTTACGGCAGTATTCGCCTGACGACTCGTCAAACCTTTCAGTTTCACGGAGTTCTTAAGCCGAACATTAAGTTGATGCACCAAACCCTAAACAGTATTGGTATTGATTCGATTGCAACAGCGGGTGATGTGAACCGTAACGTTTTGTGTACCACTAACCCAATCGAGTCAGAGTTGCATCAAGAAGCCTATGAGTGGGCTAAGAAAATCAGTGAGCATTTGCTACCTAAGACTAAGGCATACGCAGAAATTTGGCTAGATGGCGAGAAAGTAGAGACAACAGAAGGTGACGAGCCAATCCTAGGTAAGACTTATCTTCCTCGTAAGTTTAAAACGACGGTAGTGATTCCGCCGCAAAATGATGTTGATGTTCACGCTAATGATCTTAACTTTGTGGCGATAGGTGAGAACGGCAAGCTGGTGGGCTTTAATGTTCTTGTCGGTGGTGGCTTGGCAATGACCCACGGTGATACCTCTACTTATGCTCGTCGTGCTGATGACTTTGGGTTTGTTCCGCTAGAGAAAACGCTTGATGTTGCAGCGGCAGTTGTTACCACTCAGCGTGACTGGGGTAACCGCTCGAACCGTAAGAATGCCAAAACCAAGTACACCTTAGATCGCGTCGGTATCGACGTGTTCAAGGCAGAAGTAGAAAAGCGCGCAGGTGTTGAGTTTGCTGAAAGTCGACCTTATGAATTTACTGACCGCGGCGATCGTATCGGTTGGGTTGAAGGTATCGATGGTAAACATCACTTAGCACTGTTTATCGAGAATGGACGCTTATTGGATTTCCCAGGTAAACCTCTTAAGACAGGGGTTGCCGAAATTGCCAAGATCCATAAAGGTGACTTCCGCATGACAGCCAACCAAAACTTAATTGTTGCGGGCGTCTCGAAAAGTCAAAAAGCCAAGATCGAAAAGATCGCACGTGAACACGGTTTGATTGATGATAGCGTGAGTGAACAGCGTAAGAGTTCGATGGCATGTGTCGCTTTCCCAACTTGCCCACTTGCTATGGCTGAAGCTGAGCGCTTCTTACCTCAGTTTGTAACAGACGTAGAAGGCATACTTGAGAAACACGGTTTGCCAGAAGAAGAAAATATCATCTTACGTGTGACTGGTTGTCCGAATGGTTGTGGTCGTGCAATGTTGGCTGAAATCGGCTTAGTCGGTAAAGCTCCAGGGCGCTATAACCTCCACCTAGGTGGTAACCGAGCGGGTACACGCATTCCAAAGATGTACAAAGAGAACATTACCGATAAGCAGATTCTTGAAGAAATCGATCAATTGGTTGGTCGTTGGGCGCAAGAGCGTGAAACGGGTGAAGGGTTTGGTGATTTTGCAATTCGTGCCGGAATCATCCAAGAGGTAAAAGTATCGAAGAGGGATTTACATGCTTGATTCTGTCGCTTCTAAACCTCAGTTAGCGAAACTTCTCTCATTAACTAAGACGGAACAAATACTCCAGCTTGGTCAAATTAATGCAGAGTTAGAGCAGCTAACTGCGCAGCAAAGAGTTGCTTGGGCGCTTGAAAACCTTGAAGGTCAGTTCGCTGTTTCCTCTAGTTTCGGTATTCAGGCTGCTGTTATGTTGCACCTAGTTACTGAGCAAAAGCCTGATATCCCCGTTATCTTGACGGATACTGGTTATCTGTTCCCAGAAACCTACCGCTTTATTGATCAGCTAAGTGAGCAGTTGACGCTCAACCTTAAGGTCTATCGTGCAAAAGAAAGTGCTAATTGGCAGGAAGCGCGTTATGGAAAATTATGGGAACAAGGTATAGAGGGAATAGAGAAATACAACAAACTAAATAAAGTCGAACCGATGAGGCGAGCTTTAGATGAGCTTGAGGTAGGGACTTGGTTCTCAGGTTTACGTCGTGAGCAATCTAAATCACGAGCAAGCTTACCTATCTTATCGATTCAAAATGGTGTGTTTAAGTTCTTGCCTGTGATCGATTGGACAAATAAAGATGTTCATTATTACCTAGAGCAAAACGGACTTTCTTATCATCCCCTAAGAGATGAAGGTTATCTATCTGTTGGTGATACCCATACAAGCAAAAAGTGGGAGCCGGGTATGAGTGAAGAAGAAACTCGTTTCTTTGGATTGAAGCGTGAATGTGGTCTTCACGAAGACGATAGTGAGCAAGATGGTTCGGGGATTTAGTTTTTCCCTCTATATATAGATAAAAAGGTCGCGAGAGCGGCCTTTCTTTTTGCGTGAAAAACAGCGAATGTGGATAACTCTGTGAATATTTTGTTGGCTTGATTTGGGTAAAGTTGGATAAATAAGGCTTTGGGCGAAAGTTAGCCTGTTAAATGTTATTTTTGCAATTTTTTCAAAATAACGCTTGCCAATGTAAGCGCGATCTCTATAATGCCTCCTCGTCGACAGGGCAAGGGCTCACAAGGGTTCAAGCGAAATCGACAGGTTAACTAGCTAAGCGGAAACGCTTAAGAAAAAAGTTTAAAAAAGTGGTTGACACTAAAACTTAAAACGCTAGAATGGCCGCCTCTTCCGGAGTGACGCGAATCACAAAGAAGAGAAGCTCTTTAAAAATATAGACCTATCAATCTGTGTGGGCACTCGTTGATGATAATCCAAATAGATACTTCGGTATCAATTTAGGTTTCAATGATACGAAGTGACCATTGAATCTTCGGATTCAGCACAGTCAATTCAAACATTACTTATGTAATGTTCAGTATTCATTGAGCCGAACAAAATCTTAAATTGAAGAGTTTGATCATGGCTCAGATTGAACGCTGGCGGCAGGCCTAACACATGCAAGTCGAGCGGAAACGAGTTAACTGAACCTTCGGGGAACGTTAACGGCGTCGAGCGGCGGACGGGTGAGTAATGCCTGGGAAATTGCCCTGATGTGGGGGATAACCATTGGAAACGATGGCTAATACCGCATGATAGCTTCGGCTCAAAGAGGGGGACCTTCGGGCCTCTCGCGTCAGGATATGCCCAGGTGGGATTAGCTAGTTGGTGAGGTAAGGGCTCACCAAGGCGACGATCCCTAGCTGGTCTGAGAGGATGATCAGCCACACTGGAACTGAGACACGGTCCAGACTCCTACGGGAGGCAGCAGTGGGGAATATTGCACAATGGGCGCAAGCCTGATGCAGCCATGCCGCGTGTATGAAGAGGCCTTCGGGTTGTAAAGTACTTTCAGCAGTGAGGAAGGTGGTAGTGTTAATAGCACTATCATTTGACGTTAGCTGCAGAAGAAGCACCGGCTAACTCCGTGCCAGCAGCCGCGGTAATACGGAGGGTGCGAGCGTTAATCGGAATTACTGGGCGTAAAGCGCATGCAGGTGGTTTGTTAAGTCAGATGTGAAAGCCCGGGGCTCAACCTCGGAATTGCATTTGAAACTGGCAGACTAGAGTACTGTAGAGGGGGGTAGAATTTCAGGTGTAGCGGTGAAATGCGTAGAGATCTGAAGGAATACCGGTGGCGAAGGCGGCCCCCTGGACAGATACTGACACTCAGATGCGAAAGCGTGGGGAGCAAACAGGATTAGATACCCTGGTAGTCCACGCCGTAAACGATGTCTACTTGGAGGTTGTGGCCTTGAGCCGTGGCTTTCGGAGCTAACGCGTTAAGTAGACCGCCTGGGGAGTACGGTCGCAAGATTAAAAAAACTCAATGAATTGACGGGGGCCCGCACAAGCGGTGGAGCATGTGGTTTAATTCGATGCAACGCGAAGAACCTTACCTACTCTTGACATCCAGAGAACTTTCCAGAGATGGATTGGTGCCTTCGGGAACTCTGAGACAGGTGCTGCATGGCTGTCGTCAGCTCGTGTTGTGAAATGTTGGGTTAAGTCCCGCAACGAGCGCAACCCTTATCCTTGTTTGCCAGCGAGTAATGTCGGGAACTCCAGGGAGACTGCCGGTGATAAACCGGAGGAAGGTGGGGACGACGTCAAGTCATCATGGCCCTTACGAGTAGGGCTACACACGTGCTACAATGGCGCATACAGAGGGCGGCCAACTTGCGAGAGTGAGCGAATCCCAAAAAGTGCGTCGTAGTCCGGATCGGAGTCTGCAACTCGACTCCGTGAAGTCGGAATCGCTAGTAATCGTGGATCAGAATGCCACGGTGAATACGTTCCCGGGCCTTGTACACACCGCCCGTCACACCATGGGAGTGGGCTGCAAAAGAAGTGGGTAGTTTAACCTTCGGGAGGACGCTCACCACTTTGTGGTTCATGACTGGGGTGAAGTCGTAACAAGGTAGCCCTAGGGGAACCTGGGGCTGGATCACCTCCTTATACGATGATTATTGCGATGAGTGTCCACACAGATTGATATGTCTTATTAAGAGCCCTTATTAGTGTCCCGTTCGTCTAGAGGCCTAGGACACCGCCCTTTCACGGCGGTAACAGGGGTTCGACTCCCCTACGGGATACCATCTTTAAGCGTACTTAGTTAAGTACTTTTAAAAATGGTTACCTCATTGAGGTGATTTGCTCTTTAACAATTTGGAAAGCTGACGAATAACAACAATCCCCATCTCTATGAGATGCGTTGTTATTCAATTAAAAGTTCTCAAATCCTAAAACTATGTTTTAGGTACCAACACACATTCAAGTGTTCTTGGAAATTTGAGTCCGGCAAAATCGTGTCTGCACATGTATAAAATGCAGACAACTTTGGTTGTTTAAACAGAGACCCTTTGGGGTTGTATGGTTAAGTGACTAAGCGTACACGGTGGATGCCTTGGCAGTCAGAGGCGATGAAAGACGTAGTAACTTGCGATAAGCCCAGATTAGGTAGTAACAACCATTTGAGTCTGGGATTTCTGAATGGGGAAACCCAACTGCATAAGCAGTTACTGTTAACTGAATACATAGGTTAACAGGGCGAACCGGGGGAACTGAAACATCTAAGTACCCCGAGGAAAAGAAATCAACCGAGATTCTGAAAGTAGCGGCGAGCGAAATTGGACTAGCCCTTAAGCTTTTTAATGAGACAGGTGAAGGCTCTGGAAAGTGCCGCGATACAGGGTGATAGCCCCGTAACCGACATCTCATCATCAGTGAAATCGAGTAGGGCGGGACACGTGATATCCTGTCTGAATATGGGGGGACCATCCTCCAAGGCTAAATACTACTGACTGACCGATAGTGAACCAGTACCGTGAGGGAAAGGCGAAAAGAACCCCTGTGAGGGGAGTGAAATAGAACCTGAAACCGTGTACGTACAAGCAGTAGGAGCACCCTCGTGGTGTGACTGCGTACCTTTTGTATAATGGGTCAGCGACTTATATTCAGTAGCAAGGTTAACCATCTAGGGGAGCCGTAGAGAAATCGAGTCTTAACTGGGCGTCGAGTTGCTGGATATAGACCCGAAACCAGGTGATCTAGCCATGGGCAGGTTGAAGGTTGAGTAACATCAACTGGAGGACCGAACCGACTAATGTTGAAAAATTAGCGGATGACTTGTGGCTAGGGGTGAAAGGCCAATCAAACCTGGAGATAGCTGGTTCTCCCCGAAATCTATTTAGGTAGAGCCTCGGACGAATACTACTGGGGGTAGAGCACTGTTAAGGCTAGGGGGTCATCCCGACTTACCAACCCTTTGCAAACTCCGAATACCAGTAAGTACTATCCGGGAGACACACGGGGTGCTAACGTCCGTCGTGGAGAGGGAAACAACCCAGACCGCCAGCTAAGGTCCCAAATTATAGCTAAGTGGGAAACGATGTGGGAAGGCTTAGACAGCTAGGATGTTGGCTTAGAAGCAGCCATCATTTAAAGAAAGCGTAATAGCTCACTAGTCGAGTCGGCCTGCGCGGAAGATGTAACGGGGCTAAGCTATAAACCGAAGCTGCGGCAATGCAATTTATTGTATTGGGTAGGGGAGCGTTCTGTAAGCCGTTGAAGGTGAGTTGTAAAGCTTGCTGGAGGTATCAGAAGTGCGAATGCTGACATGAGTAACGATAAAGGGGGTGAAAAACCTCCTCGCCGGAAGACCAAGGGTTCCTGTCCAACGTTAATCGGGGCAGGGTAAGTCGACCCCTAAGGCGAGGCCGAAAGGCGTAGTCGATGGGAAACGGGTTAATATTCCCGTACTTCTTACAATTGCGATGGGGGGACGGAGAAGGCTAGGGCCTGGCGACGGTTGTCCAGGTTCAAGTGCGTAGGCTTGAGAGTTAGGTAAATCCGGCTCTCTTTAGGCTGAGACACGATGTCGAGCATCTACGGATGTGAAGTCATTGATGCCATGCTTCCAGGAAAAGCCTCTAAGCTTCAGATTGTAAGGAATCGTACCCCAAACCGACACAGGTGGTCGGGTAGAGAATACCAAGGCGCTTGAGAGAACTCGGGTGAAGGAACTAGGCAAAATGGTACCGTAACTTCGGGAGAAGGTACGCTCTTGACGGTGAAGTCCCTTGCGGATGGAGCTATTGAGAGTCGCAGATACCAGGTGGCTGCAACTGTTTATTAAAAACACAGCACTGTGCAAAATCGTAAGATGACGTATACGGTGTGACGCCTGCCCGGTGCCGGAAGGTTAATTGATGGGGTTAGACGTAAGTCGAAGCTCTTGATCGAAGCCCCGGTAAACGGCGGCCGTAACTATAACGGTCCTAAGGTAGCGAAATTCCTTGTCGGGTAAGTTCCGACCTGCACGAATGGCGTAATGATGGCCACGCTGTCTCCACCCGAGACTCAGTGAAATTGAAATCGCTGTGAAGATGCAGTGTACCCGCGGCTAGACGGAAAGACCCCGTGAACCTTTACTACAGCTTGGCACTGAACATTGACCCTACATGTGTAGGATAGGTGGGAGGCTTTGAAACCGGTACGCCAGTATCGGCGGAGCCGTCCTTGAAATACCACCCTTGTAGTGTTGATGTTCTAACTTAGACCCGTTATCCGGGTTGAGGACAGTGCCTGGTGGGTAGTTTGACTGGGGCGGTCTCCTCCCAAAGAGTAACGGAGGAGCACGAAGGTGGGCTAATCACGGTTGGACATCGTGAGGTTAGTGCAATGGCATAAGCCCGCTTGACTGCGAGAATGACAATTCGAGCAGGTGCGAAAAGCAGGTCATAGTGATCCGGTGGTTCTGTATGGAAGGGCCATCGCTCAACGGATAAAAGGTACTCCGGGGATAACAGGCTGATACCGCCCAAGAGTTCATATCGACGGCGGTGTTTGGCACCTCGATGTCGGCTCATCACATCCTGGGGCTGAAGTCGGTCCCAAGGGTATGGCTGTTCGCCATTTAAAGTGGTACGCGAGCTGGGTTTAGAACGTCGTGAGACAGTTCGGTCCCTATCTGCCGTGGGCGTTGGAAGATTGAAGGGGGCTGCTCCTAGTACGAGAGGACCGGAGTGGACGAACCTCTGGTGTTCGGGTTGTGTCGCCAGACGCATTGCCCGGTAGCTAAGTTCGGAATCGATAACCGCTGAAAGCATCTAAGCGGGAAGCGAGCCCTGAGATGAGTCTTCCCTGACTCCTTGAGAGTCCTAAAGGGTTGTTCGAGACTAGAACGTTGATAGGCAGGGTGTGTAAGCGTTGTGAGGCGTTGAGCTAACCTGTACTAATTGCCCGTGAGGCTTAACCATACAACACCCAAAGGGTTTTGATGGACTCAAAGCAAGAACAGAATTGAATGTGTAGAGAACACAATAACAGCTTTCCGAATTAAAGAATTTGCTTGGCGACCATAGCGATTTGGACCCACCTGATTCCATGCCGAACTCAGAAGTGAAACGAATTAGCGCCGATGGTAGTGTGGGGCTTCCCCATGTGAGAGTAGGACATCGCCAGGCTTTAATTTCGACTTTGTCTACTTTGTAGACAAGTCACCATAAGATTCTAAAAAAGTTTAGAGTCTTATGTTGACTTACCGAGTCAATAGCGTATTATACGCGTCCTGCTTAAGTGCTAAGGCACTGAAAGCAAAGCTCTTTAACAATATAAACCTATCAATCTGTGTGGGCACTCGTTGATGATAATCCAAATAGTTTCTTCGGAAACAATTTAGGTTTCAATGAAACGAAGTGACCATTGAATCTTCGGATTCAGCACAGTCAATTCAAACATTACTTATGTAATGTTCAGTATTCATTGAGCCGACAAAATCTTAAATTGAAGAGTTTGATCATGGCTCAGATTGAACGCTGGCGGCAGGCCTAACACATGCAAGTCGAGCGGAAACGAGTTAACTGAACCTTCGGGGAACGTTAACGGCGTCGAGCGGCGGACGGGTGAGTAATGCCTGGGAAATTGCCCTGATGTGGGGGATAACCATTGGAAACGATGGCTAATACCGCATAATAGCTTCGGCTCAAAGAGGGGGACCTTCGGGCCTCTCGCGTCAGGATATGCCCAGGTGGGATTAGCTAGTTGGTGAGGTAAGGGCTCACCAAGGCGACGATCCCTAGCTGGTCTGAGAGGATGATCAGCCACACTGGAACTGAGACACGGTCCAGACTCCTACGGGAGGCAGCAGTGGGGAATATTGCACAATGGGCGCAAGCCTGATGCAGCCATGCCGCGTGTATGAAGAAGGCCTTCGGGTTGTAAAGTACTTTCAGCAGTGAGGAAGGTGGTAGTGTTAATAGCACTATCATTTGACGTTAGCTGCAGAAGAAGCACCGGCTAACTCCGTGCCAGCAGCCGCGGTAATACGGAGGGTGCGAGCGTTAATCGGAATTACTGGGCGTAAAGCGCATGCAGGTGGTTTGTTAAGTCAGATGTGAAAGCCCGGGGCTCAACCTCGGAATTGCATTTGAAACTGGCAGACTAGAGTACTGTAGAGGGGGGTAGAATTTCAGGTGTAGCGGTGAAATGCGTAGAGATCTGAAGGAATACCGGTGGCGAAGGCGGCCCCCTGGACAGATACTGACACTCAGATGCGAAAGCGTGGGGAGCAAACAGGATTAGATACCCTGGTAGTCCACGCCGTAAACGATGTCTACTTGGAGGTTGTGGCCTTGAGCCGTGGCTTTCGGAGCTAACGCGTTAAGTAGACCGCCTGGGGAGTACGGTCGCAAGATTAAAACTCAAATGAATTGACGGGGGCCCGCACAAGCGGTGGAGCATGTGGTTTAATTCGATGCAACGCGAAGAACCTTACCTACTCTTGACATCCAGAGAACTTTCCAGAGATGGATTGGTGCCTTCGGGAACTCTGAGACAGGTGCTGCATGGCTGTCGTCAGCTCGTGTTGTGAAATGTTGGGTTAAGTCCCGCAACGAGCGCAACCCTTATCCTTGTTTGCCAGCACGTAATGGTGGGAACTCCAGGGAGACTGCCGGTGATAAACCGGAGGAAGGTGGGGACGACGTCAAGTCATCATGGCCCTTACGAGTAGGGCTACACACGTGCTACAATGGCGCATACAGAGGGCGGCCAACTTGCGAAAGTGAGCGAATCCCAAAAAGTGCGTCGTAGTCCGGATTGGAGTCTGCAACTCGACTCCATGAAGTCGGAATCGCTAGTAATCGTGGATCAGAATGCCACGGTGAATACGTTCCCGGGCCTTGTACACACCGCCCGTCACACCATGGGAGTGGGCTGCAAAAGAAGTGGGTAGTTTAACCTTCGGGAGGACGCTCACCACTTTGTGGTTCATGACTGGGGTGAAGTCGTAACAAGGTAGCCCTAGGGGAACCTGGGGCTGGATCACCTCCTTATACGATGATTATTGCGATGAGTGTTCACACAGATTGATATGTTTATACACGTTAAGAGACGATACTGGGTCTGTAGCTCAGGTGGTTAGAGCGTTCGCCTGATAAGCGAGAGGTCGGTGGTTCAAGTCCACTCAGACCCACCAATCTTCCTCCCAGAAGAATTGGCACACAGTATCAACACCTGATGGGGCTATAGCTCAGCTGGGAGAGCGCCTGCCTTGCACGCAGGAGGTCAGCAGTTCGATCCTGCTTAGCTCCACCATCTTTAAGTGTTTTCTCGATAGAGAATATTTAAAAATGGTTCTTAAATGAATCTAGCTCTTTAACAATTTGGAAAGCTGACGAATAACAACAATCCCCATCTCTTTGAGATGCGTTGTTATTCAATTAAAAGTTCTCAAATCCTAATTCTATGAATTAGGTACCAACACACATTCAAGTGTTCTTGGAAATTTGAGTCCGGCAAAATCGTGTCTGCACTCATGATTTGTCTTCACTTTTTAAAAGTGAAAATAAATAGAAAAATGCAGACAACTTTGGTTGTTTAAACAGAGACCCTTTGGGGTTGTATGGTTAAGTGACTAAGCGTACACGGTGGATGCCTTGGCAGTCAGAGGCGATGAAAGACGTAGTAACTTGCGATAAGCCCAGATTAGGTAGTAACAACCATTTGAGTCTGGGATTTCTGAATGGGGAAACCCAACTGCATAAGCAGTTACTGTTAACTGAATACATAGGTTAACAGGGCGAACCGGGGGAACTGAAACATCATAAAGTACCCCGAGGAAAAGAAATCAACCGAGATTCTGAAAGTAGCGGCGAGCGAAATTGGACTAGCCCTTAAGCTTTTAATGAGACAGGTGAAGGCTCTGGAAAGTGCCGCGATACAGGGTGATAGCCCCGTAACCGACATCTCATCATCAGTGAAATCGAGTAGGGCGGGACACGTGATATCCTGTCTGAATATGGGGGGACCATCCTCCAAGGCTAAATACTACTGACTGACCGATAGTGAACCAGTACCGTGAGGGAAAGGCGAAAAGAACCCCTGTGAGGGGAGTGAAATAGAACCTGAAACCGTGTACGTACAAGCAGTAGGAGCACCTTCGTGGTGTGACTGCGTACCTTTTGTATAATGGGTCAGCGACTTATATTCAGTAGCAAGGTTAACCATCTAGGGGAGCCGTAGAGAAATCGAGTCTTAACTGGGCGTCGAGTTGCTGGATATAGACCCGAAACCAGGTGATCTAGCCATGGGCAGGTTGAAGGTTGAGTAACATCAACTGGAGGACCGAACCGACTAATGTTGAAAAATTAGCGGATGACTTGTGGCTAGGGGTGAAAGGCCAATCAAACCTGGAGATAGCTGGTTCTCCCCGAAATCTATTTAGGTAGAGCCTCGGATGAATACTACTGGGGGTAGAGCACTGTTAAGGCTAGGGGGTCATCCCGACTTACCAACCCTTTGCAAACTCCGAATACCAGTAAGTACTATCCGGGAGACACACGGCGGGTGCTAACGTCCGTCGTGGAGAGGGAAACAACCCAGACCGCCAGCTAAGGTCCCAAATTATAGCTAAGTGGGAAACGATGTGGGAAGGCTTAGACAGCTAGGATGTTGGCTTAGAAGCAGCCATCATTTAAAGAAAGCGTAATAGCTCACTAGTCGAGTCGGCCTGCGCGGAAGATGTAACGGGGCTAAGCTATAAACCGAAGCTGCGGCAATGCGATTTATCGTATTGGGTAGGGGAGCGTTCTGTAAGCCGTTGAAGGTGAGTTGTAAAGCTTGCTGGAGGAGGTATCAGAAGTGCGAATGCTGACATGAGTAACGATAAAGGGGGTGAAAAACCTCCTCGCCGGAAGACCAAGGGTTCCTGTCCAACGTTAATCGGGGCAGGGTAAGTCGACCCCTAAGGCGAGGCCGAAAGGCGTAGTCGATGGGAAACGGGTTAATATTCCCGTACTTCTTACAATTGCGATGGGGGGACGGAGAAGGCTAGGTGGGCCTGGCGACGGTTGTCCAGGTTCAAGTGCGTAGGCTTGAGAGTTTAGGTAAATCCGGCTCTCTTTAAGGCTGAGACACGATGTCGAGCATCTACGGATGTGAAGTCATTGATGCCATGCTTCCAGGAAAAGCCTCTAAGCTTCAGATTGTAAGGAATCGTACCCCAAACCGACACAGGTGGTCGGGTAGAGAATACCAAGGCGCTTGAGAGAACTCGGGTGAAGGAACTAGGCAAAATGGTACCGTAACTTCGGGAGAAGGTACGCTCTTGACGGTGAAGTCCCTTGCGGATGGAGCTATTGAGAGTCGCAGATACCAGGTGGCTGCAACTGTTTATTAAAAACACAGCACTGTGCAAAATCGTAAGATGACGTATACGGTGTGACGCCTGCCCGGTGCCGGAAGGTTAATTGATGGGGTTAGACGTAAGTCGAAGCTCTTGATCGAAGCCCCGGTAAACGGCGGCCGTAACTATAACGGTCCTAAGGTAGCGAAATTCCTTGTCGGGTAAGTTCCGACCTGCACGAATGGCGTAATGATGGCCACGCTGTCTCCACCCGAGACTCAGTGAAATTGAAATCGCTGTGAAGATGCAGTGTACCCGCGGCTAGACGGAAAGACCCCGTGAACCTTTACTACAGCTTGGCACTGAACATTGACCCTACATGTGTAGGATAGGTGGGAGGCTTTGAAACCGGTACGCCAGTATCGGCGGAGCCGTCCTTGAAATACCACCCTTGTAGTGTTGATGTTCTAACTTAGACCCGTTATCCGGGTTGAGGACAGTGCCTGGTGGGTAGTTTGACTGGGGCGGTCTCCTCCCAAAGAGTAACGGAGGAGCACGAAGGTGGGCTAATCACGGTTGGACATCGTGAGGTTAGTGCAATGGCATAAGCCCGCTTGACTGCGAGAATGACAATTCGAGCAGGTGCGAAAGCAGGTCATAGTGATCCGGTGGTTCTGTATGGAAGGGCCATCGCTCAACGGATAAAAGGTACTCCGGGGATAACAGGCTGATACCGCCCAAGAGTTCATATCGACGGCGGTGTTTGGCACCTCGATGTCGGCTCATCACATCCTGGGGCTGAAGTCGGTCCCAAGGGTATGGCTGTTCGCCATTTAAAGTGGTACGCGAGCTGGGTTTAGAACGTCGTGAGACAGTTCGGTCCCTATCTGCCGTGGGCGTTGGAAGATTGAAGGGAGCTGCTCCTAGTACGAGAGGACCGGAGTGGACGAACCTCTGGTGTTCGGGTTGTGTCGCCAGACGCATTGCCCGGTAGCTAAGTTCGGAATCGATAACCGCTGAAAGCATCTAAGCGGGAAGCGAGCCCTGAGATGAGTCTTCCCTGACTCCTTGAGAGTCCTAAAAGGGTTGTTCGAGACTAGAACGTTGATAGGCAGGGTGTGTAAGCGTTGTGAGGCGTTGAGCTAACCTGTACTAATTGCCCGTGAGGCTTAACCATACAACACCCAAAGGGTTTTGATGGACTCAAAGCAAGAACAGAATTGAATGTGTAGAGAACACAATAACAGCTTTCCGAATTAAAGAATTTGCTTGGCGACCATAGCGATTTGGACCCACCTGATTCCATGCCGAACTCAGAAGTGAAACGAATTAGCGCCGATGGTAGTGTGGGGCTTCCCCATGTGAGAGTAGGACATCGCCAGGCTTACATTTAGTTTTTAGATTTTAGAAAAATCTAAAGGCAAAAACTTAGACTTTAGAGTCTAACCAGTGCGGAGCGGTAGTTCAGTTGGTTAGAATACCGGCCTGTCACGCCGGGGGTCGCGGGTTCGAGTCCCGTCCGCTCCGCCACTTATTTAAAAACCCAGTCGCTTGACTGGGTTTTGTCGTTTTAGAAGCCCGTTGCTGACGCAACGGGCTTCTTGCGTTTATGGGAGAGATGGAACGGACTGCGTCCTCGGGAACGCTTCGCTATAGATGCGAGAACAGGCTTCGCCCTACGAGAGGTAACTGTTGATATTAAGTTGGTAGAGCCGATGATTTTGTAGGTGTTGACAGGGCTTGTCTCCTAGAAGACACAATCAACCAGTTTTCCAGTTTTCCAGTTTTCCAGTTTTCCAGTTTTCCAGTTTTCCAGTTTTCCAGTTTTCCAGTTTTCCAGTTTTCCCAGTTTTCCAGTTTTCCAGTTTTCCAGTTTTCCAGTTTTCCAGTTTTCCAGTTTTCCAGTTTTCCAGTTTTCCAGTTTTCCAGTTTTCCAGTTTTCCAGTTTTCCAGTTTTCCAGTTTTCCAGTTTTCCAGCTCTCTAATCTTGACGATTAAACATCGCATTTGCAGTCAATGTCTATGAGAGATACAAAAAGAAGTTACTTATATCTAACTGAGGAAACGGTATGTTAGATGCGATTCTTTCGGTCTTGATTGCCTTGTGGAATCAGGATTTTTCAATCCTGCAGAATTCTGAAAGTGCACTGATGATTTATTGCGTTGTCGGAGCCTTGATCTTCCTTGAAAGTGGCTTTATTCCTGCCGCTCCTTTTCCATGTGATAGTGTAGTGGTTCTTTCAGGGACACTTGCTGCAGTTGGAGTTTTGAATCCGATAGCGATATTGCTGTTGATTTGTATTTGTGCTGCTCTTGGTAGTTGGACTGCTTATTTACAAGGGGCTTGGCTAAATCGACTACCTAAAGTTCAAGGGTGGGTAAAAGCAGTACCACAGAATCGCTTAGATCAGGTTGATACGCTTTTAGGTAAACATGGTTTAGTGGCTCTGTTTAGTGCTCGATTTATCCCAGTTGTACGCTCTTTACTGCCATTAATGATGGGGATGAGGGCCAGAACTGTGGTGAAGTTTCATTATTTCTCTTGGCTTAGTGCGATCTTATGGACGCTACTTCTCTGTTCTTTCGGTATGTTGCTACCATCGCTTCCTGAATCTATAAGTAAATACATCACAGCGGGGCTTATGGCAGCGCCAGTCATTACTTTATGCGCTGCACTTTCAAGCATTATTGTCATCAAGCTGCGTAAATCGATGATGAAACCTGTCACGGAAAATGCTCAAAAATAGCTTTAGGTTACCTATGATCCAAAAGCTTTAGATACTAAAAAGGCAGCTTAGTTAGCTGCCTTTGCGGTATAGATGTTTCCAAACCCTATTCTTGCTCTGCTTCTCTATTTTCAGAATCCATCTCTTTTTGGGCAAGCTTAGCCTTTTCAATCATTGGCGTAATGGTCGAGCCTTGAATTAAGATTGAGAACACCACTACCGAGTAGGTCATGACTAGGACAATCTCTTTTACATCGATCAGTTTATCTTGAATAACCCAGATACCAGACGGAATTGACAGTGCCATGGCTAATGCCAATCCGCCTCTTAACCCACCCCAAGTAAGAATCTTGACCGACCAAGGGTTATATTTTCGAAAACGCTTAAAGCCAATGTATGACAAGAAAACACTTAGGTAGCGAGCTGACAAGACTAGAGGTACTGAGAAAGCCATTAGAATCCAGTCTTCTTTATGGAATTCAAACAACAGCATCGACATACCAATCAGCAGGAATAGAACTCCATTAAGGAATTCGTCAACGAGTTCCCAGAAGTGATCGAGGTGATCTTCACTCTCTTTGGAGAAACCAATAAATCTGGTCCAGTTACCAATCATAATGCCAGATACGACCATCGCTAATGGTCCAGAAACATGCAGAACTTCGGCGAAGGCATAGCCTGCTGTCGGTATACCTATGGTCAGTAGGAGCTCCATCGAGTGATCGTCGGTAGCACTGATTAAATAGTGGAACAGTAACCCTAAAGCAAAACCATATAAGATGCCGCCCAGAGCTTCTTGGATAAACAGCATGGTAACACTGCCAACGGTAGGTGCTTCGGTGCCAAAGGCGATGGTAAAGATGGTGACAAAGATAACGAGACCAAAGCCATCGTTAAATAGAGATTCGCCTTCGATTTGAGTTGAGATTCGTTTAGGAGCGTCGAGTTTTTTAACTATGGCCAATACAGCAATTGGATCGGTTGGTGAGATAAGCGCACCAAACAGTAAGCAATAGACTAGGTCGAACTGTATGCCGATAAACTGACAGAAACCATAAAGGACAAAGCCAATAAAGAAAGTCGAGAATAGAGTCGCGCCCAGAGCTAAGGCAGTGATTTCCCATTTTTGATCTTTGAGGTTGGGTAATTTGATACCAAGGCCACCGGCAAAAAGAAGAAAACCCAATATCCCTTTTAGTAGGAAATCTTCAAAGTTAATGCTCGCCACTGTGTTTGAAGCGATTTCTGTTAAATGAAACCAATCGTTTTGACCTGCTACAAGAATCAACAGCGACAGCATCATCGAGCCTGCAGTAATCGCGATGGTGGTTTGCATTTTACCTATCTTGCTGTTTACAAACGCAATCAACATAGCGGCAGCTGATAGGAAACAGAGCGTGTAATAGACCGACATTATAATCTCGACATGTAACAAATTGTGAATGGGAATTTTCTGCCTACTATGTACAAATAGCAAACATTTTTTTGTCATAACTAAGTCATCAATTAACTCTTTTAGACGTCTAGACTCCTTTTTAATGTGTGATAGGATGGAGTGATAACTAAAGGAATGAGGCTGTACCGTGGGAAGTAATGTAAGGCAACAGATTGAAGCTCAATTAAAACAACGTATCTTGCTGATTGATGGTGGTATGGGCACCATGATTCAAGATTACAAACTAGAAGAGCAAGACTATCGAGGTGAGCGCTTTGCTGACTGGCATTGCGATTTAAAAGGCAACAATGACTTACTTGTTCTTTCTCAGCCTCAACTTATTAAAGATATCCATTCTGCTTATCTAGAAGCAGGTGCAGATATCCTCGAAACCAACACCTTCAACGCAACCACTATTGCAATGGCTGACTATGAAATGGAAAGCCTAAGCGAAGAGATCAACTTCGCTGCAGCCAAACTCGCACGTGAAGCGGCTGATGAGTGGACGGCAAAAACGCCACAAAAACCTCGTTACGTTGCAGGTGTATTGGGCCCAACTAACCGCACATGTTCTATTTCACCCGATGTAAACGATCCCGGTTATCGAAACGTTAGCTTTGATGAGCTTGTCGAAGCGTATTCAGAGTCGACGCGCGCTCTGATTAAAGGTGGCTCAGATTTAATTCTGATCGAGACCATCTTCGATACCTTGAACGCTAAAGCGTGTGCCTTTGCAGTTGAAACTGTGTTTGAAGAGTTGGGGCTTAAACTGCCAGTGATGATATCGGGCACCATTACCGATGCTTCAGGTCGAACGCTTTCCGGTCAAACAACCGAAGCTTTCTACAACTCCCTTCGTCACGTCAATCCAATCTCATTTGGTTTGAACTGTGCGCTTGGTCCTGATGAGCTACGTCCGTATGTGGAAGAGCTCTCACGTATCTCAGAGACATTTGTTTCTACTCACCCTAATGCGGGGTTACCTAACGCCTTTGGTGAGTATGATTTATCACCTGAAGATATGGCGGTGCATGTTAAAGAGTGGGCGGAAAGTGGTTTCTTAAACCTGATTGGCGGTTGTTGTGGTACGACTCCAGAGCATATCCGCCAAATGGCTATCGCGGTAGAGGGAGTAAAACCGCGCGCATTACCAGAATTAATCACGGCTTGTCGTCTATCTGGTCTTGAGCCACTGACAATCGAAAAAGAAACCCTGTTTGTTAACGTTGGTGAACGGACTAACGTAACCGGTTCTGCGCGCTTTAAACGTCTGATCAAAGAAGAGCTTTATGATGAGGCGTTAGAGGTTGCACGCCAGCAAGTCGAGAATGGTGCGCAAATCATCGATATCAACATGGATGAAGGCATGCTTGATGCAGAAGCATGTATGGTGCGTTTCCTCAACCTGTGTGCCTCTGAGCCAGAAATTTCCAAAGTGCCTATCATGGTCGACTCCTCTAAGTGGGAGGTTATCGAAGCTGGCTTGAAGTGTATTCAGGGTAAAGGCATTGTTAACTCTATCTCACTCAAGGAAGGTAAAGAGAAGTTTGTTGAGCAAGCTAAGCTGATTCGTCGCTACGGTGCGGCTGTTATCGTGATGGCGTTTGATGAAGTTGGACAGGCAGAAACGCGTGAACGCAAACTTGAAATCTGTACTAATGCCTACAATATCTTGGTTGATGAAATTGGCTTCCCACCTGAAGATATCATCTTCGACCCGAACATATTTGCTGTTGCTACCGGTATCGAAGAACATAACAACTATGCAGTAGACTTTATTGAAGCGGTTGCGGATATCAAGCGCGACCTGCCTTACGCGATGATCTCTGGTGGCGTATCTAACGTCTCTTTCTCATTCCGCGGCAACAACTATGTACGTGAAGCGATTCACGCCGTATTCCTTTATCACTGTTTTAAAAACGGTATGGATATGGGAATCGTAAATGCTGGTCAGCTTGAGATTTACGACAACGTACCCGATAAGTTGCGTGAAGCGGTAGAAGATGTGGTTTTAAACCGACGTGATGATGGTACAGAGCGACTGCTCGATATTGCTGCTGAATATGCAGGTAAAGGCGTCGGAAAAGAAGAAGATGCCTCGGCGCTTGAATGGCGTACTTGGTCAGTTGAGAAGCGTTTAGAGCATGCGCTAGTTAAAGGTATCACCGAGTTTATTGTCGAGGATACCGAAGAGGCGCGAGTTAATGCTAGCAAGCCGTTAGAAGTGATTGAAGGTCCACTTATGGACGGCATGAACGTGGTTGGTGACCTATTTGGCGAAGGTAAGATGTTCTTACCTCAGGTGGTTAAGTCAGCTCGCGTGATGAAGCAGGCGGTTGCTCATTTAGAACCTTTTATTAATGCCTCTAAGCAAGCGGGTTCGTCGAACGGTAAGATTCTGCTAGCGACAGTAAAAGGTGATGTTCATGATATTGGTAAGAACATTGTTGGCGTTGTTCTACAGTGTAATAACTACGAGATCATCGATCTTGGTGTAATGGTGCCGTGTGAGCAGATCCTCAAAGTCGCCAAAGAAGAGAATGTCGATATTATTGGTCTGTCCGGCCTGATTACTCCTTCATTGGATGAAATGGTTCATGTGGCAAAAGAGATGGAGCGTCTCGACTTTGACTTGCCACTGCTTATTGGTGGCGCGACGACATCGAAAGCCCACACTGCGGTTAAGATTGAGCAAAACTACAAACATCCCGTGGTGTATGTAAACAATGCTTCGAGAGCAGTAGGTGTGTGTACTTCACTACTGTCAGATGAGCTGCGTCCTGCTTTCGTCGAGAAGTTAGATGCTGACTACGTCCGTGTTCGTGACCAACACAATCGTAAGAAGCCAAGAACTAAGCCTGTGACTCTTGAACAAGCGCGTGCTAACAAAGTGGCGATTGATTGGGAGAGCTATACACCTCCAGAGCCTGCTAAGCCGGGTGTTCATGTGTTCGATGATTTTGATGTTGCCACACTGCGCAACTACATTGACTGGACGCCTTTCTTTATGACTTGGTCGCTTGTCGGTAAGTACCCAGCGATCTTAGACCATGAAGAAGTCGGCGAAGAGGCGAAGCGCCTGTTTAAAGATGCCAATGATCTGCTAGACCGAGTAGAGAAAGAAGGGCTACTTAAAGCTCGCGGTATGTGTGCGCTGTTCCCTGCTGCAAGTGTTGGTGATGATATTGAAGTGTACACCGATGAGTCACGCACTGAAGTGGCCAAAGTGTTGTATAACCTGCGTCAGCAAACAGAGAAGCCAAAAGGCTTTAACTACTGTTTATCAGATTATATTGCTCCTAAAGAGTCAGGTAAGAAGGACTGGATTGGTGCGTTTGCGGTGACTGGCGGTATTGGTGAGCGCGAACTTGCTGACCAATATAAAGCGGCTGGTGACGACTATAACGCTATTATGATTCAGGCGGTGGCCGATCGCTTAGCTGAAGCGTTTGCCGAGTACTTACATGAACAGGTACGTAAAGACATCTGGGGCTATTCTGCCGATGAGAACTTATCGAATGATGAGTTGATCCGTGAGAAATATCAGGGGATTCGTCCTGCTCCGGGTTACCCAGCTTGTCCGGAACATACTGAGAAAGGCTCTCTATGGGAGTTGCTTAAAGTTGAAGAGACCATCGATATGTCACTGACGACAAGTTATGCGATGTGGCCAGGCGCGTCTGTTTCTGGTTGGTATTTCTCTCACCCAGACTCCCGCTATTTCGCGATCGCTCAGATCCAACAGGATCAAGCGCAAAGCTACGCGGATCGCAAAGGTTGGGATATGCTTGAAGCAGAGAAATGGTTAGGGCCAAACCTTAACTAGTTCTAGATTAGCAACAAAAAGCGCAGCTTATAAGCTGCGCTTTTTAGTCTCTGAGAGTTATGATTAAATCATGATGGTTGCTAAGCCAAGGAAGACTGAAAGGCCGATAACATCGGTCACAGTTGTGAGCGCCATGCCTCCTGCCAGTGCAGGGTCGATGTTCATCTTCTTGAGCAGAATAGGGATGGTTACCCCAGCCACACCAGCGACCAGTAAATTGGTCAGCATTGCGGCGGAAATAATGCCACCTAACATCCAATTTCCTTTCCAAGCGACAACGATACCGCCAATAATCAATGCCCACATGATGCCATTGAGCAGGCCGATTGCAGCCTCTTTCATCAGCAGTTCACGTTTGTTGGCATCACCGATATGACCAAGAGCTAAACCACGGATTACAAGAGCAACAGTTTGGTTACCCGCCACACCGCCCATAGAAGGGACTATGGTCATCAAGACAGCAATTGCCGCCATTTGGTCAAGCGTTGCTTCAAACATGTTTGAGACGGATGCGGCAGCAAGGGCGGCGAGAACGTTAGCACCTAGCCATATACTGCGTTTACGCGCTGATTTTACTACAGGGGCGAAAGTATCTTCGTCATCATCCATACCCGCCATACTCATCATGGAGTGCTCAGCGTCTTCACGGATAACATCGACCACGTCATCGATAGTGATACGACCGACCAAGTGTTGGTTCTCATCGATAACAGGCGCCGAGACCCAGTTACGACGTTCGAATAGGCTAGCAATGTCAGAGTCGCTCATGGTGACATCGATAGCTTCATCGGCATCCTCCATGACATCGCTGATCTTAACGTCAGGCTGAGTGGTTAGAAGGGTTGTGATCGGAAGTTCACCAATCAAACGGCTCTCTTCGTCAATCACGTATAAAGCATCGGTGGCTTCTGGAAGCTCTCCTTTCATACGCAAATAACGAAGCACAACATCGACATCGACATCACCACGAATAGTGATAACGTCGGTGTTCATCAAACTACCAGCAGTGTCTTCCGGATATGAAAGGGCCGTTTCAACCAATAGACGCTCAGCAGCATCCATTTGGGACAAGACTTCGCGAGATACGTCATCAGGAAGGCTTCGGAGTACGTAAGCAACGTCATCCGTTTCCATACCTTCAGTGGCTTCAGCAAGCATCTCCGGCGCCATCTTAGACACCAGATCATCTTTAACGTCTTCGTTTAATTCATCAAGAATTTCACCGTAATCTTCCGGATCGGTGAGTTGCCAAAGGACTTCACGACTTTTACGTGGAGAGGCTTCTAAGAGATGGGCAATATCTTCTGGTTCCATGTCCTGAAGTTGGCGACGGACATGGACAAAACGACCATTTTCTAGAGCTTCGGTAACTTCTTGGAGGGCTTGGTGAGCTTGATCGAATTCTATTTGCTCTGCCATTCATTCCCCCTGACTCTCTATGCTTACAATGCTGTGAATAGTAACTTAATTTTAGAATGTATTTAATAAGTTATTGTGAAGGAGGGTTATTTAGTGCTAATTGGTCGGCGAATTACTCGTCTTCGTCAAACTTGTCTTCAATAAGATGACAAACGGCTTCAAGTGCAGGATGCGCATCGCTACCTTCAGCGCTGATAGTGACATGTTCGCCTTGCGCTGATTCGAGCATTAGCAGCCCCATCACGCTGTCAGCTGTCGCTTCTTTGCCTTCATGATTTTGAATGGTGAGAATGGCATCAAAGGATTGAGCCAGTTCGACTAGTTTTACAGCAGCACGAGCGTGAAGACCTAAACGATTTTGGATTAAGACAGTACGGCTTTGCTGCTGCATAAACTATTCCTTGTGGTTTTTCTCTAGTGAAGCGTGACGAATCTGAACTTGATGCCCCATCTGTGCAAAGTATTCGCCAATTTGCTGAGTCAGGTAGACGGAGCGATGCTTGCCGCCAGTACAACCAATCGCAACGGTGAGATAGCTACGATTGTTTTTCTCAAGCATTGGCAGCCAGTGTTCAATGAACTTTTGAATCTGTTGCTTGAGTTCCATTACTTCATGATGACCTTCCAAGAAGGATTTGATTGGCGCATCTAAGCCAGTTAATGGCCTTAAATCCGGTTCCCAGTGCGGGTTAGGTAAGAAGCGCACATCAAACACGTAGTCTGCATCGCTTGGCAGACCATACTTGAAACCAAAGGACTGAAAGACCATCACAAGATCTTTGCGTTCTCGCCCTTCAACGCGCATACGTACTGTTTCACTCAGTTCATGCAGAGATTGATTACTACTGTCGATCACTAAGTCAGCATGCTCTTTGAGAGGAGAGAGGATACAGCGTTCTTTCTCAATCGCCTGCTCTAACGAGGTGTTTTCAATACTGAGTGACAAAGGATGAATACGACGAGTCTCGCTATAGCGCTTTAATAGCGTCTCTTTGTTGGCATCCAAAAATAGCACGCTGACGTCAGAGCTTTTCTTAAGCTTAGTTAACACGTCTTCGACTAAGTTTGGTTCAGTCGGTAGGTTACGGATATCGATGCTAACGGCGACATTCTGTTTGCTGGTCTGTACCGATTGAACAAAGACTTCAAGCAGGTCGACTGGCAGGTTATCTACGCAGTAGTAACCTAAGTCCTCCAGTACGCGTAACGCAACGCTTTTACCTGCACCGGACTGACCGCTAACAACGATAAGGCGCATTATTGATTAACCATGATGTCGTAGAGCTCTTGGTCTGATTGAGCTTTACGCAGTTGTTTGAGGATCTGTTTGTCGTTTAGACGTTCCGCCATACTCGAAAGTGTTTTTAGGTGCTCTTTACATTGTGCATCTGGCACGAGTAGAGCAAAAAGTAGGTCGACAGGGCGATTGTCAATAGCGTCAAACTCAACAGGCGATTCACACTGTAGCAATACCGCCACAGCTTTATCGCTTGATTGCATACGAGCATGGGGAATGGCTATTCCATTTCCAATGCCAGTACTGCCCATTTTCTCGCGACTGAGCATACATTCAAAAAGTTCGGTTGAGTTTTGCCCCGTTTGTTCAGCAACAAGTTCACTGATCATTTCAAGGGCTCGTTTTTTACTAGTACATTGAACTGCACTTTTGGTGCAGTTCAATGTAAGGATTTCGCTTAGTTGCATGGTTTTAGTGGGCGTTTAGCTTTTCTTTGTGCTTGTTAAGCTGTCGAACAAGTTTGTCGACGAGCGAATCGATCGCTGCATACATGTTTTCATCTTCTGAAGAGGCATGGATTTCAGCTTGATTTACGTGAAGGGTAGCTTCCGCGATTTGACGGAGTTTTTCAACTTTTAATACCACATGAATACTGTTGATATGGTCAAAAAAGCGTTCGAGCTTCTGAAACTTTTCGTTTACGTAGTCTTGCATTGAATCGGTTAGATCAACGTGGTGGCCATTAATATTGATTTGCATAGACTTTCCTTCTCGGTTGTAGGCCTAAAGCAGGCGTTTGCGCTGACTTGAAGGGGCTATTCCTAAAGACTCTCGGTATTTCGCTATCGTCCTACGAGCGACCTGAATCCCTTGGTCAGCGAGTAGAGCTGCAATCTTACTGTCACTGAGTGGTTTCGCACTGTTCTCTGCAGCGACGAGTTTTTTAATCAGTGCGCGGATTGCAGTTGATGAGCACTCTCCGCCATTGTCGGTGCTGACATGGCTTGAAAAGAAGTACTTCAGTTCAAAAATGCCACGAGGGGTATGCATATACTTCTGCGTTGTCACCCTAGAAATGGTGGACTCATGCATGTCGACAGCTAACGCAACATCATTAAGCACCATTGGTTTCATGGCTTCTTCACCATACTCAAAGAAATCGCGTTGATGTTCAACAATACACTTAGCAACTTTGAGTAACGTCTCATTTCTACTTTCTAAGCTTTTAATTAGCCATTTTGCTTCTTGCAGATTACTGCGAATGTACTGGCTATCCGCATTATTACCTTTACCCAGCGCGGCATATTGCTGGTTGACCTTCAATCTTGGTACTGAATCTGGGTTGATGGTAACCACCCATTTTCCATGGTCCTTAAATACGGACACATCTGGAATGACATATTCAGCATGGTCAGGGGCAATGCGACTTCCCGGTCTTGGGTCAAGCTGTTGAATTAGCTTGAGCACTTCACGTAGCTCTGCTTCTTTTAGCTTAGTCTCTTTTATGACCAGTTTGTAATCACGATTACCTAACTGATCAATATGGTTGGTAAGTACTAACTTAGCTTCTGTTAGCCAAGGTGTATCTTCTGGGAAGGTAGCTAACTGAAGTAACAAACAGTCTTGGAGATTATTAGAGGCAACGCCGAGTGGATCAAATTGTTGGATACGTTTACGTACCGCTTCAATCTCTTCGATCTCAATCTCTTCGTTATTGAAACTTTCAAGGATGTCCTCAGTTGACACCGTTAAGTAACCATAGTCATCAATGGCATCGATCAGTGCTAAGGCGATAGTACGGTCTGTTTCACTAAATGGCGTAAGGTCTAATTGCCAGATCAGGTAGTCTTGCAAAGACTGAGTGGTTTCACCTTGGTAAACAGGGGCGTCATCATCAAGAGCAATACCGGTACTGCCTGTGTTAGCACTGTAGACATCTTCCCAAGTGGTATCAATTTCGAGGTCGTTACTGATTTCAGACTTTTCAATCAGCTCTGAGCTGTCTTTAACATCAGGTTCTGCTGTTTCTGCCAGCTCAACGGTGGGCTCTTTCTCTTCATTGCGGCTTGTTTCTTCAGCAGACGGCTCATCACTGGTTTCTTCAACCTCTAGTAGAGGGTTTGAATCCAAAGCTTCTTGAATCTCTTGTTGAAGATCTAGCGTCGACAGCTGCAACAAACGAATCGCTTGCTGCAATTGAGGTGTCATCGCTAACTGCTGTCCTAGCTTGAGTTGTAATGAGGGTTTCATTCAGTATTACTTGCCTTAATGCTGGAGAATCTTACCGTTCTTCCCTTTAATCATAGACGGAATTGTTCGCCGAGATAAACTTGTTTCACTTGCTCGTTGTTTAGCACTTGATCTGGTGTACCTTCTGCGATGAGGTGGCCTTGGCTTACAATGTAAGCTTTTTCACATACATCCAGTGTTTCACGAACGTTGTGGTCAGTAATCAGTACACCTAGTCCACGATCTCTTAAATGTTCAATGATCTTTTTAATGTCGATAACAGAGATCGGGTCAACACCTGCAAACGGCTCATCCAACAGAATGAATTGAGGGTTGGCTGCTAGGGCGCGTGCAATTTCTACACGGCGACGCTCACCC
This sequence comes from Vibrio tubiashii, assembly GCF_028551255.1. Lineage (NCBI taxonomy): Bacteria > Pseudomonadati > Pseudomonadota > Gammaproteobacteria > Vibrionales > Vibrionaceae > Vibrio > Vibrio tubiashii. The sequence continues at coordinate 328,942 of NZ_CP117029.1, forward strand.
CCTGATAATGCCATACCCGCGCTGTGGCGTATGTGCTGAATGTGGAATTCTTCTAACAAATCTTCTAGCTTGTCTTGGCGCTCTTCGCGAGTCATCTCTTCACGAGTTTCCAAAACCGCCATAATGTTGTCTTCAACTGACAATTTACGGAAGATAGAAGCTTCCTGAGGAAGATAGCCAATACCCATACGTGAGCGGCTATGCATCGGCAGGATACTGATGTCTTCGCCGTCGATAGTAATCGCACCTTGGTCACGAGCCACTAGGCCGACAATCATATAAAACGAGGTCGTTTTACCTGCACCGTTTGGGCCTAAAAGGCCAACAATCTGCCCCGATTCCACTTGCAAACTTACATCGGTAACAACGGTACGGTTGCCGTAAGTTTTGGCTAAGTGTTCAGCTTTAAGTATTGCCATAATTATTCTTGTACTGCTTGTGGCTGAAGTACGGTAGAGACGCGATCGCCTTTCTGTTTACCGTCAGCAATCAGCTTTTGAGATGAAATTTTGTAGCGAATTTTCGTACCGCGAATCACGCTGTCATCTTGTGAAAGCATGGCTTCATCGATCATGGTCAATTGGTCATCAACCATAACGTAGTAAAGCTCTTTTGCTTCACCGTAAAGCGTTTTTCCATCATCCGTTAACTGAGAAAACGTTGCTAGGTCTCCGTACCCTTCAATCTCTTGGATTGAACCATCTTTGGGATCACGGATAACAATAACTTTGTCAGCATTGATATTGATACTGCCTTGTTTGAGTTTTACGTCACCAAGGAAAGTAACTTTATTGCTCTGCATATCTAGCTGTTGGCTATCTGAGTCGATATAAACCGGTTGGTCTTGGTCGGTCGACAAAGCCATCGCTTGGCTAGACAGTAATAAACAAGAAATCAGACTAAGGTGTGAGAGTTTCATATCTACTTTGTACGTGATTGTAGAGGGTAGCGTGATTATCGGCGAAATTCCCCGTCATCGCTTGCCCTACTGTTTCAAATTGAGGCCCAACCATGATTACTTGGTTGTCTGCCCAAAAGTCTCTGCTGTCTAACTGGATATTCATAACATCGGTAGACAGGGTGTCAAAGCCTGAATCAGGTAGTAAGTTTGTCGCTAAAACATCTTCATAGAGCGTCAAAACATGATCTTGGCTTAAAACACCGCGGACTGCTGTCACTTCCCACTCTTGAGTGGTGCCTTCCTTATAAACTTTAAGGACTGGCTGATAAAAAATGGTATCGCCACTTCTTGCGAAGTGGTCAAGATTTACCGATGTGATTACGTAGCTGCGAATGCCTTCCTCATTGTATGAGGTATTGACTAGACCTTCACCACTGAACATCGGGAGCTCTGTATCTGGTTCTACCTGAATATCATAACCCTGCTGCTTATCGAAAAGATAGTAAGCAGACCAGCATATTATGAAAGTCAGGATGAGATATCCAATACGAGATAGACTCATATACTTAGACCTTTATGAACATCGAGTTCGTTTCGTGCTTGTAGAATTAGGTCGCAGACTTCTCTTACTGCTCCATGTCCACCTCGAATAGAGGTCACGTAGTTTGCTCGACGTACCAGTAGTGGGTGTCCATCAGCCACACATACTTTTAAAGCAACTTGCTCCATCACTGGCCAATCAATTAGGTCATCACCAATATAGCCAGTTTGTTCAGGTGCAATGTCGAGCTTGGTACAAATATCCTGATAGGCTTTGATTTTGTCATCTTGGCCTTGGTAAATCAGGTTTATACCTAATGCCTTCATACGGTTTTCGACGATCTGAGAGCGTCGACCAGTAATAATGGCGATTTCAATCCCCGCATTCATTAGCGATTTTACGCCATAGCCATCACGGGTATGAAATGTTTTCAGTTCTTCACCATTGTTGCCCATGTAAATCAGGCCGTCAGAGAAGACGCCATCGACATCACAGATCAACAGCTTAATGTCTTTGGCAATATCTAGAATGGATTGTTCCACTGGTTGATATAAAGTTTCAATCATTTTCGACATTACATCACTCCAGCTTTTAATAAATCGTGCATGTTGAGCGCGCCAACCACTTTGCCATCGTCACATAGGATAAGGCCATTAATGCTTTTATCTTGCATTAAGTTTAGTCCCTCAGCCGCGAGCATATTAGGCGCAGCAACCGTTGGGTTTACTGTCATCACTTCACCGATAAGCGCAGTGTGAATATCAATGCGCTTATCTAATATTCTGCGCAAATCACCATCGGTAAAAATGCCAACCAGTTGCTGGTGGTCATCGACAACAGCCGTCATACCCAGCCCTTTTTGGCTGATTTCGAGCAGCGCATCACGAACAACAGTGCTCGGAGTGACGAGTGGTAAGGCTTCACCTACGTGCATGATATCAGATAGCTTAAGCAGCAGCTTTCTTCCCAACGCACCGCCTGGATGTGATAGGGCAAAATCTTCAGCTGTGAAACCGCGCGCCTGCATCAGTGCCATTGCCAACGCATCACCCATTACAAGAGTGGCTGTTGTGCTCGATGTTGGCGCAAGTTGGATTGGACAAGCCTCTTTTGGCACTGTGATTTGCAGATGAATATCTGCTAGTTTTGCCATGTTCGACTTGGGCTTGCCAGTCATACTGATGATTTTAATATTGAGGCGTTTTAATACTGGGAAAAGCCCAAGGATTTCTCCAGATTCACCCGAGTTGGAAATCGCTAGCACAATATCGCCAGGTTCAATCATGCCTAGATCGCCATGAGCCGCCTCGCCTGGATGAACAAAAAAGGACGAGGTACCTGTACTGGCAAGTGTTGCCGCAATTTTATTGCCGATATGACCTGATTTACCCATCCCCATGACTACGACCTTGCCATCTTTATTAGCAAGGATAAGCTCACACGCTTTGATAAAGTCTTGGTTTAGGTATTGGTCGAGCTGTTCTAGTGCTGCGATCTCAGTTTTTAATACTTCTAGTGCCGCAGAGCGATAGTCAAACATACAGAACTCCAACAGGGGTTAGGCGGTCATGTTCATAATTAAGTAGGCTTGGTAGCCAATAAAGCAGCAAAATAGCGCTGCGCCTTCAAAACGGTTAATGCTACGAGACTTACCTAGCGCCATTGCAACAAGTAATAGTGATACGCCAAGCATGACCCAAAAATCACGTCCCATCGCATACTCACTCAAAATTGAAGGGTTTAGAATGCCAGGGATGCCCATAACTGCGAGAATATTGAATACGTTTGAGCCGATGATGTTACCGACTGCCATGTCATCTTCACCTTTCATTACGCCAGCAAGAGAGGCTGCTAGTTCAGGCAAACTAGTACCAACCGCAATGATCGTCAAACCAATCACTAGGTCGCTCATGCCGAAGTGCTGAGCAATAATTACCGCATTGTCGACTAGTACATCAGCAGCCAGAGGCAAAACAATCAGGCCGATCACTACCCACATCGCCGCTTTGCCGTTACTTACGCCTTCCGGAACTTCGGATTCTTGCTCTTCAATGAATGCATCGCCGTTCTTTTTCTCGTTGCGGCTGATGCGCAGCATAGTGAGGATGAAAGCGCCAAAAAGAGCAAACAGCAATACACCTTCATAGAAGCCTAAGTGGCTATCCCACAATAGAACACCTGCTAAAAGCGTTACCCCAATCATCAAAGGTAATTCACGGCGTAGAACGCCTGAACTGATTGAGAGTGGCTTGATTAGTGCGGTGATACCTAAGATTAACGCAATGTTGGCAATGTTTGAGCCTAAGACGTTACCCACTGCTGTATCGGTTTTACCGTCGAGAGCAGCGGTGGCAGAAACCATCATTTCAGGCGCTGAAGAGCCCATAGCAAGGATGGTCATACCGATAACAAGAGGAGAAATACCTACGTTACGAGCCAGGGCTGCAGCACCAAATACCAGTTTGTCGGCACTCCAAACCAAAAATACCAATCCAATAATGAGAAACACAACGGCTTCAAGCATGATGATTCCTAATCAATATACAACGAGAGAATTTAACCGTTAATTTTGACGGTTTGGGGGTAAAAAGAAAAGCAGATCATTCAATTAATTGTTAACCAAATACGTAGTAATGACGGATAAGGTAGAGTAGGCGGGCGTTAGAGTGATAATTCGAATAACTCACATTTAATTGAACGGTGCTTTAAATTCGATTTGAATGTGCTTATGATTGCCCATTCTTAAAGGAACAAATATGAGTCCAGCATGGAATCTGAAGACCTAGTTACCGTTAAGCAGCTAACGTTTTCTCGTGGCGAGCGCAAGATTTTTGATAACGTCAGTCTACGTGTACCTAAAGGTAAAGTGACTGCGATCATGGGTCCATCAGGGATTGGTAAAACAACCTTGTTGCGTCTTATCGGCGGCCAAATCTACCCTGAAAGTGGCGATATTTGGTTTGATGGTAACAATATCCCCACTTTAGGCCGACGCAAGCTCTATCAAGAGCGTAAGAAAATGAGCATGCTGTTCCAATCTGGTGCCTTGTTTACCGACTTGTCAGTGTTTGACAATGTTGCCTTTCCATTGCGCGAACATACCGAGTTAGACGAGTCGATTATTCGCACTTTAGTTCTACTTAAGTTAGAAGCGGTAGGTTTACGCGGCGCGGCTCAGCTAATGCCAAGCGAACTCTCTGGTGGAATGGCAAGACGTGCGGCGTTAGCTCGTGCGATCGCACTCGACCCAGAACTGATTATGTATGATGAACCTTTCGTTGGCCAAGACCCGATAACGATGGGCGTGCTGGTGGAGCTGATTCGTAACTTAAATCAGGCGTTAGGTGTTACCTCTATCGTCGTGTCGCATGATGTTCCCGAAGTGATGAGTATTGCGGACTGGGTGTATATCTTGGCCAACGGTAAAGTGATTGCGAGCGGAACACCACAAGAGTTGCGAGACAATATGGATCCACAAGTACAGCAGTTTCTTAAAGGAGATGCTGATGGTCCAGTACCATTTCGCTTCCCGTCTCAACCATTAGCTAAGGAGCTGTTCTTATAATGGGCCTAGCGAATTTTGTAGCTTCGATTGGCCGCCGTACTATGTCGGTGTGTGAAGCATTTGGTAGAGCAAGCTTGATGCTGTTTGGCGCATTGGCGAGTCGACCTCAGCCAATCAAGAACTTACCTCTACTGGTTAAGCAGCTCTACAGTGTGGGTGTTCAGTCCCTGATTATTATTGTTTTGTCTGGTCTTTTCATCGGTATGGTGTTGAGTCTGCAAGGTTATGTCATCTTGGTCGACTTTGGCGCTGAAGGCGCTTTAGGCCAAATGGTTGCGCTCTCTTTGCTTCGAGAGCTAGGCCCAGTGGTAACTGCACTATTGTTTGCTGGGCGTGCAGGCTCTGCATTAACGGCTGAAATTGGTCTGATGAAAGCGACTGAGCAGCTGTCGAGCATGGAAATGATGGCGGTTGATCCTCTTAAACGAGTCATCGCGCCACGGTTCTGGGCTGGGGTTATCTCTATGCCACTGTTAGCGATGATTTTTATGGCTGTCGGTATCTGGGGTGGTCAGCTGGTCGGGGTTGATTGGAAAGGGATTGACCACGGTAGCTTCTGGTCGGCAATGCAAGCTTCCGTCGAACTCGGACAAGATATTGGTAACAGTATGATTAAGAGCTTAGTGTTCGCGATAACTGTTACTTGGATAGCACTTTTTAATGGATACGATGCGATTCCCACTTCGGAAGGGATCAGTCGCGCGACGACTCGCACCGTTGTCCACTCTTCTTTGGCTGTACTTGGTCTAGACTTCGTACTAACTGCCTTGATGTTTGGTAATTAAATGATGTTTGGGAACTAATCATGCAACAAACTCGAAAGATAGAATTATGGGTTGGTAGCTTCGTTCTCGCTGGAATTTGCGCAATTCTGGTGATGATTTTTCAAGTTGCTGACGTAAAGGGGCTCGGCTCCAACGATACTTATACTCTCAAGGCTGAGTTCGATAACATCGGCAGCTTAAAAGTACGTTCCCCAGTTAAAGTAGGCGGAGTGGTTGTTGGACGCGTGACCAGTATTGGTCTCAATAGTGAGTCTTTACTGCCTGTGGTTTCCATGGCAATCAGCAGCACCTACAACCAGTTTCCGGAAACGTCGAGCGTGAAAATTTTAACGTCAGGTTTAATTGGCGAGCAATACATTGGTTTAACACCGGGTTTTGTATTTGAAGATGAGCAGATGCTGGTGGAAGGCGACTATATTGAAGATACCAAATCTGCTTTGGTGCTAGAAGATTTGATTGGTCAGGTCTTGTATAGCGTTGGTGGCTCTGAAGAGTAAGGAGAGAATGATGTTGAAAAAGTTAGTACTTACTCTGTTTTCTATGCTTTTGGCGTTTAATGTTTCTGCACAGCCAATTGATAAGACCCAACCCTATCAAATGATGAAGCAGGTATCAGAGCACGCTTTTGCTCGTTTGAAAGCAGAGCAAGATCAGGTGCAGCAAGATCCTAATCATCTAAAAGTGATTGTTGATGAAGAACTAATGCCTTACGTCAACGAAAAGTATGCGGCTTTGAAATTGCTTGGGCCGAACTTAAAAGGGGCCAAGCGCGAGGATGTAGGTCAGTTTATCGTTGCATTTCGCGCCTATTTAGTCAGCTCTTATGCGCAAGTATTGACTCAGTATACTGACCAGACAATCGAGTTTGGTCCAGAGCCAAAGCTTGACCCTAAAAAGAGCATTACTAGCATTAAGGTCGACATCGTCGATACGCCGCGACCAAATATTAAGTTGGAATTTAAGCTGCGCCGTGACAAGAAGAGCGGCGAATGGCAAGCATTTGACATGATTGCGGAAGGAATCAGCCTTCTGTCTAGCAAGCAGTCTGAGTGGAGCACTCAGCTTCGCCAAGAAGGTATTGTGTCGGTCGCTCAAGAGCTCGAAGAGCTTGCCAAGCAACCGATTCGTCTTGAGAGTAAAGCTCAATGATGGAACCCAAATGGCAGCAAGATAATGATGGTCAGTACTTACTAACAGGTGATCTTAATCGAGATACTGTGCCTAAGTTATGGCAGTCTATTCAAACATCGCAGCTAGCTAGTGAGCAGGTTGAAGTTTCGTTAGAAGCCGTAACACGAATAGACTCTGCTGGAATGGTGATGCTAATTCATCTAATTGAGAATGCAAAAAAACAAAACTGTCATATAATGCTCAGTTTCGTGCCGGAACAACTGCGCACATTATTTCAGTTGAGCAATGTCGATGAACTCATTGCAGGGCATTTAAAGAATACTACAGGGGTGAATTGTGGATAGCGCAAAAGTACAACAGATTTTAAACGAAGCACTTAAATTAGAAGAACTGCACGTGAAAGGCGAAGGCAGTCATTATGAAGTAGTTGCTGTTGATGCTTGTTTCGATGGAATGAGTCGCGTTAAAAAACAACAGCTAATTTATGCACCACTGATGGAATACATCCAAAGAAATGACATCCACGCTGTCTCTATCAAGGCATACACTCCTGAAGAGTGGGCTCGTGATAAGAAGTTGATGTCACTGTAAGGTTTAATAATGGAAAAGTTTCGAGTTACTGGTTCTAACAAGCCTCTTGTAGGTGAAGTAACCATTTCTGGTGCAAAAAACGCTGCACTGCCAATTTTATTTGCGTCTATCTTGGCTGAAGAGCCAGTTGAAGTGGCTAATGTGCCTCGCTTGCGTGATATCGACACAACGATGGAGCTACTAGAGCGACTCGGTGCTAAAGTCGAGCGCAATGGCTCTGTTCATGTTGATCCAAGCTGTATTAATGAATACTGCGCACCTTACGACTTAGTTAAAACGATGCGTGCTTCAATTTGGGCACTAGGTCCATTAGTGGCGCGCTTCGGTCAAGGTCAGGTTTCATTACCTGGTGGCTGTGCGATTGGTGCTCGTCCGGTTGATTTGCACATTCATGGTCTAGAGCAGCTAGGTGCGACGATTACGCTTGAAGACGGCTACGTTAAAGCGAATGTTGATGGTCGCCTTAAAGGTGCTCACATTGTTATGGATAAAGTCAGTGTTGGTGCGACGATTACGATTATGTGCGCGGCAACTTTGGCGGAAGGTAAAACAGTTTTAGATAACGCTGCGCGTGAGCCTGAGATTGTTGATACTGCTGACTTCCTTAACAAGCTGGGAGCCAAAATCTCTGGTGCAGGTACAGATACCATCACGATTGAAGGCGTCGAGCGCCTAGGTGGTGGTAAGCACTCTGTAGTTGCAGACCGTATTGAAACGGGTACTTTCCTAGTCGCGGCAGCGGTCTCAGGCGGCAAAGTAACGTGTCGTAACACTAAAGCGCACTTGCTTGAAGCGGTACTGGCTAAGTTAGAAGAAGCTGGTGCAATGGTTGAGACAGGTGAAGACTGGATCACTGTCGATATGACGGGCAGAGACCTAAAAGCAGTGACAGTTCGCACTGCGCCACACCCAGGCTTCCCTACCGATATGCAGGCTCAGTTCACGCTGCTAAACCTAATGGCGAAAGGCGGCGGTGTTATTACCGAAAACATCTTCGAGAACCGCTTTATGCATGTACCAGAGCTGATGCGTATGGGCGCTAAAGCAGAGATTGAAGGTAATACCGTAATTTGTGGTGACGTTGACGAGCTAAGCGGCGCACAAGTGATGGCAACTGACCTTCGTGCTTCAGCAAGCTTGGTTATCGCTGGTTGTATTGCGAATGGCGAAACCATTGTTGACCGTATCTACCACATTGATCGTGGTTACGACAAAATTGAAGACAAGCTGTCTGCTTTGGGCGCAAATATTGAACGTTTTCGCGATTAAAGATAGAATCAGCTAACGCTTGTAAGCCGAAACGCGAGTTTCGGCTTTTTTATGAATGATAGATCAGTTAGAGTCTGCTCAACTGATAAATGACTCTCTATTTTGGAGAACCACAATGATTGCACTATTACGTGTATTGGCTGTTGCGATATTTGCAATTGTGATGTTTATTTTTGGCTGTGGCTATTGCTTACTGAGCCCGCGTAATCCAAAGCACGTGTTTACCTTTGGTCGTCTTTTTGGAAAGATGTCGAGAGTGTTCGGTATTAAGCTTGAGCTGCGCATTCCTGAAGACGCTTACAAACGTGGTCAGCATATTTACATTGCCAACCACCAGAATAACTGGGATTTGTTTACGGTCTCATCGGCGGTAACACCAAAAGTTGTGACAGTAGGTAAAAAGAGCCTAGCTTGGATGCCTTTATTTGGTCAGTTGTACTGGCTAACGGGTAATATTCTTATCGACCGTGCGAATCGCTCTAAAGCAAAAGGCACTATTGATCAGGTAGTCGATAGCCTAAACAACAGTGATGTGTCTGTATGGATGTTCCCAGAAGGGACGCGTTCACGCGGTCGTGGTCTATTGCCTTTCAAAACAGGTGCTTTCCATGCTGCTATTGGCGCTAAGCTACCTATCATTCCTATCGTATGTAGTTCAACAGGTGGCGTGAAGCTTAACCGCTGGAACAATGGCCACGTTATTATTGAAATGTTGCCTCCAGTACAAGTCGAAGATTACGGCAAAGAGAATGTTCGTGAACTCGCGAATATATGTCGTGAGCAGATGAAAGCTAAGCTAGAGTCGCTTGATAAAGAGGTTGCAATGCTCAACCAACAGCAAGGTGTGAAGGCCTAGCCTAGAGCAAGCGAATAGAGAGAGCCAGTCCAGTGAGTGACTGGCTTTTTTGTATCTAGTCGTCTATACCGCAATACCCACATCGAGTTCATCAAGCCAAGCTAAGAAGCATTGGACATTATCACCTTTAAAAATCCCACCGTGCTGCGGACAAATCATATCGATATCAAGATTTCGCACTCGTTCAATCCAAGCACTCTTAGCCTTATTTGAGGGCATCCAACGTCGATGGAAGTATTCCATCTTTGGAATATGAGCTTCAAAGTCTTCGACAAACAAGGGGGCATTGGGCACATCGAGCGCCGCCCCAATATCCCCTGACATTAATATCTTGGCTTTACGATCATAGACGGAGAAATTACCGGATGAGTGCATGTAGTGAGCGGGAATAAATTCGATATCTATATCAGCAAGCGATAAGCGTCCACCTTCATCTTTGATCGGAGAAAAGGAGATAGACTCCATACCAAAGTGACGGATAAAGCCTTCCCATAGCCAAGGAGAGTATAGGGTCGCGCTTGGCAAAGCTTTATCCCATAAACCGAGAGATGAGATGATGTCCGGATCTTGGTGAGAAGCAAACAGATACTTAATTTGATCCGTTGGTACTTCCTTGACCACGCTGCTGAGCATGGAAGAGAACATCTCAATACCACCGGGATCAAGCAGAATCGCTTGCTGCTTGTTGACGATCATATATTGATTGGTATCGATGATCTTTTCCGGTTTGTGAGGATCACGGGCAAACATGATCCAACGGTGTTCATCATCTCTAAATAAGACTTTTGATTGCATAGTATTCCTTTACTCGAACAACGAGAATAATTTGAGGGATTGCAGAACATGGCTACGGATAGCTTCCGCAGACTCTTGGACACTGTCGGCAATGGAGTTCAGTTGCCCTTTAAAACGCTCTTCTACTTGGGAGGCTTCAACGCTTAGCAAGGTTGAAATAATTAAGGCAACTCTCAGCTCGCTATGAAGCGTATTAAGAAGTGTGCTGAGCTCTTTAGAATCTTGGACAAAGGTCTGGCTGAGCTGCTCTGCTTCTTCAAAACATCGAGAGCGGGTAGCATCAAGGCTATGGAGGTAAACAGCGCCTTGTGAGCGCGTATAGACGGTTTCAAAATGGTTCAGGACAGTACGCGAGCGCGCTTCAGCAGTGGCTATCTTGCTGAGCCTTTGCGCCTTTAAATTGATGCTGCTAGAAGCATTGAGAGTAAGGCGGACAAGTTCGTCAATGGAATCGGTGATAGGGTGGAAACCAGCCGCACTTTCTCCTGCTCGCAAAGCCAAGGCGCGCGCATTGCTTGCAACAAGCTGGAGCTGCTTCGCAATAAGCACACCACGATTAAGTTCTGCAGAGATCTCCGCAGCAATGACAAACAGTTGCTTCCTAGCCATGATATTTCCTTATAAATATTATGGAGTAAATATAGGAAGCGAAGATGGCTTTTTCCACTGAGCTTGAGGAATTACCGACAACGGGGTAGGTGAGTCGGCTAGGTCTGAGACATTGGTTTGGAACAAACTAGGAGCAGTAGAAACGAAAAAGCCTCATCTTGCGATGAGGCTTATTCTAATATGGCTCCCCCTGCGGGACTCGAACCTGCGACATACGGATTAACAGTCCGCCGTTCTACCAACTGAACTAAGGGGGAATTATGCTTTAAGAACGAGTTCTTAAAGATAATAAATGGTGCCGACTACCGGAATCGAACTGGTGACCTACTGATTACAAGTCAGTTGCTCTACCTACTGAGCTAAGTCGGCACACTAAAAGTGGCTCCTCCTGCTGGGCTCGAACCAGCGACCTGCGGATTAACAGTCCGTCGCTCTACCAACTGAGCTAAGGAGGAATTGTCCATTAGGAAAAGAAATGGTGCCGACTACCGGAATCGAACTGGTGACCTACTGATTACAAGTCAGTTGCTCTACCTACTGAGCTAAGTCGGCGCACGTTATTTCTTTTCTTGTTGTTGTCTAGCTTAGACACCAACAAATAAATTGTGGTGCCCGGAGGCGGAATCGAACCACCGACACGAGGATTTTCAATCCTCTGCTCTACCGACTGAGCTATCCGGGCGACGAGGTGTATTAAACGGCTTTTCGTGCTTTAGGTCAACATTAAAATGCAAAAAAAATATCGTTTGTTGTTTTTCTATACTTAATGGGCTGTTTTTATCCATTTTGGATATTAAATGTATAGAGGACAACAGGCGTTATACGCTCTGATAGGTGAAATAGTCCAGTTTAGACAACAAAAAAGCACGCGAAGAAGCGTGCTTTTTGCTACTCCAAGCCGAATTAGTGCTTAACAGTAAACTTGCTTACCCAGTTTTCTAGCTCATTCGCTAATCTTGCTAGGCTTTGAGTGCTGTTATGACTCTCAGTAACGACGCCACTTAACTGGTTGCCGCTCTCTTCGATCATATTGATTCTCTGAGAAATATCATCACTCACTTGGGTCTGTTCAGCCGCTGCAGTGGCAATTTGTTGACTCATTTGAGTAATAGACTCTAGAGCGACAACGATTTGCTGCAATGCCTCAGAAGCATTTTGCGACTCTTGAACAGTGCTTTCACTGGTTTCTGCACAGACTTCCATAGTCTGGATTGCGTTGCGTGAGCCTTCTTGCAGGTTGCTAATCATCTGCTGAATTTCTTTGGTGCTGTCTTGGGTTCGACCCGCTAGGTTACGAACCTCATCGGCAACCACTGCGAAACCACGGCCTTGCTCACCAGCGCGGGCTGCTTCGATAGCCGCATTAAGCGCTAGCAGGTTAGTTTGCTCGGCAATATCACCAATAACATCGAGAACCTTAACGATATTGTTTACATCGTTATCTAGGTCAGCGACTGCTTGGCTCGCTGTACCAAGTTGAGTGGCTAAGCCTTGAATATTATCGACGGTATTGTGGATCAGGTGCTGAGTATGCTGGCTCTGTTTATCCGCTTCATCAGTGTTTCTTGCAGTATCACTGGCTGAATCGGCAACATTGCTTGCCGAAGAGGCCATTTCTGTCATTGCCGTTGCGATCATAGCGGTAGATTGCTGCTGAGAATCAGTAAGCTGAGCAATACTTCCCGCGCGATCTTCTACACTTGCCAACTCGCTGCGTAAGTCATGCATTGAACCTTCAAGATTACTCACTAATTGAGCCAAAGACTGACTCATCTGCTGAACCGCTTGATAGATGCTGCCGTCATCGGCTTGATTTTCAAACGTTGTCTGGATGTTGCCTTTCGCAACTTCTTGAACTGCTCGGCGTACTTCTTGTGGCTCGCCCCCAAGAAGAGTGAGCATGCGGCGGATTGACACAATTAATGTGGCTAAGATAGCGCCCGCAATACCCAAACAGAGCACCAGCTGCCATTGCGCCGTAGACCAGAAGCGAGCATTGACTTCATTAAAGCCGATACCGGTTCCTACCACCCAGCCCCAATGAGGCGTTTTTTCCGCGATAGAAAGCTTCTCTTCGATGCTGCCGTCTGGCAGTTTTTGTGTCCAAGTATACTCGACCATCTGCCCAGTTTTACGACCTAGCACGTCAAGAATGAGTTGGCCAACGCTGTTACCGTCGCCATCTTTGAAGTCATGGAAGCTTGTTCCATGAAGCTGCGGATCAAGAGGGGTGGCAACAAAGGTCATCTTCTCATCGGCAACATAAACATACTCATTGTCTTTGTAGATGTTGTTGCGCAGCAAGCGCGTTGCCAGTTCTTTGGCTTGTTGCTCTTCAAGTGTGCCGTCGATCGCCATCTGCTCGACTTCAGTAAGGATACTGTAGGCGCTGCGGAACAATTCAGTTACGCGAGCCTTGTTGTCTAAGTTACTTGCCACGCGCAGAGTCCACAGACCTGTTGCGGTTAACGCAAGCAAGGCGATCAAGATAATTCCTGATAATAAATAAGCTTGTGTCTTAAGTTTCATAAAAATTGCTCATCAATAGGTCGATTTCTAACGAAAACGAAGTTGGTGTCTTATTGTAATATTGTTGTCATCTTATTTTAGATGCTCTAAGCCTAATAGCAGGCTGAGTTCAAACTATGATTTAGATTAAATTTTTGTCGTGAAATAAGTCGTTTTTTACGACATCACAAGCATAAACTCGGCTTAGGTGGCAATTTTAATAGTAGGAGACTTGAGTAGAACGACAAGCAAGGCGAAACCAGGACAGTGAATTTTTGCAATAGGAGATGAGTTCTTGGGATATATACGAAAAAAGCCAAGTCTTTCGTCGGGGACGCCTAGTTTTGGCTTCTTGAAAGTGGCTCCCCCTGTCGGAACTCAACGCGGCCGGCTGGGACGGTCCGACGCTTCGGCTGAGACATTGGTTTGGAACAAACCAGGAGCAGTAGAAACGAAAAAGCCTCATCTTGCGATGAGGCTTTCTCTAATATGGCTCCCCCTGCGGGACTCGAACCTGCGACATACGGATTAACAGTCCGCCGTTCTACCAACTGAACTAAGGGGGAATTATTTGTGTTAACAACAGGTCTTTAAGACCACTATTTGTTAAGCACCAAATAATGGTGCCTCGAGGCGGAATCGAACCACCGACACGAGGATTTTCAATCCTCTGCTCTACCGACTGAGCTATCGAGGCAAAAGAATGGTGCCGACTACCGGAATCGAACTGGTGACCTACTGATTACAAGTCAGTTGCTCTACCTACTGAGCTAAGTCGGCACACTAATATTCTTTTTGCTAACTTATTGATGTCTTAGACACCAACAATCAAATTGTGGTGCCCGGAGGCGGAATCGAACCACCGACACGAGGATTTTCAATCCTCTGCTCTACCGACTGAGCTATCCGGGCGACGGAGCGCTATTAAACGGATTTTCGGTCTTGCCGTCAACTTGTTTTTAGAAAAAAATTCAAAAAAGTGGTTGAGTGCCGATTATTTAGGCGTTTTTGATGATTATGTTTTGCCTGAGTTAAAATCCTTTTTGAATTTGGTAACTTTTTCGAGATAACGACGTGCTTCCGCATTAGGGTGCTTTTTGGTTAGTGCCCAATAAACTTGATTAGGTTGCAGTGAGTTAAGATCGCGCATTGCACGTTTACGGTCATTGCGATTGAAGGTATTGAGTACGCCCCCAGTGCCTCCGTTATAAGCAGAAATCATGCTGTACTCCAATGAAAGTGGGTGGCTGACATCCTTCAGATAGCGATTTTTGAGAATATAGAAATAGGCGGTACCGGTATCGATATTGTTCTCTGGGTTAAATAGGTATTCCGGTGACGGTTGCCCTGACTTTTTCTTTACTAATTTGAAGACGTCTTTTCCGGCTGTTTTGGGCACGACTTGCATCAAGCCATACGCATTCGCCCAGCTCACCGCATATGGATTGAAGCTACTTTCTGTTTTGATGATTGCGTAGATCAGGTCTTCTGGAATGTCATACTTACGAGAAGCGCGCTGAACAATGTCGGCGTATTTGTAACTACGAATCTCAAATTGCTCTTCGACCATCGGAATTTCGACGTAATAAGCTTTTTTAAAGTCGACATTTTTCACTTTTAGCTTATTCGCGATCAGATAATCAGCGAAACGATTGGCGCGCCAAGACCATTGAATCGCTTTCTTGTCTTGATCGACCACTTGTCGGTAGAGAAAAGGTTGCCCTTCAAGTTTGACGTCTTTGGAAGAGAACAGATCGACGTTAGCGGGATCGTCAGGCGTGAGTAGGGTAGTGACGATCGCGTTTTTAAGGTGTCTCTTTGGGTCAGTCGGAGAGACGGTTTCTATAGTAATCAAGCCTTTATCAAAGTTGACATCGGAGCGGCTAAGATAGTTATCGATGTACTTTACGTAATTGCTTTTACCAGCAAATTTAATTTCGCCTCGTCCCCAGCGTTTTTCAATGTTGCCAGAAAAGCTGCTGATGAGCGCATCGAGAGCTGCAGTGTCTTTCTGAAATTGCCCGGGTAGCTCTGCAAGGTTCTTTGCAAATCTATTGGTCGGTTCGTAATTGACATCATAAAGGCTTTCTACAAACTCGCGGCTACAGCCTGTCAGTGTCACTGCAATTAAAAAGTACGCTAACTTTCTCATAACTCTCCTAAAAAAATGACATCACTGCAGGCAATGATGTCATTTCTCTGTTTCAACTTGGGCTATTCGTTACTCGCTTGGTGGAGTGTAGCCTTCGATATGAACGTCTTTACCTTCAAACAGGAAGTTAACCATTTCAGTTTCGATCAACTTGCGGTGCTCAGGATCCATCATGTTGAGCTTCTTTTCATTGATCAACATGGTCTGCTTGTGTTGCCACTCAGCCCAAGCTTGCTTTGAAATGTTATCAAAAATACGTTTGCCTAGCTCGCCTGGATAAAGTTGGAAATCTAATCCATCGGCTTCTTTTTGTAGTCGAGCACAAAATACAGTGCGGCTCATAACGACTCCTTAACAATAATTAGCTTTGAAGTTCGAATGGTAAGCTTTCCAGTAACTGTTTTACTGGTGCGGCTAAGCCAATCTCTTCAGGTTGCGATAAGTTATACCAAAGACCTTTGCTTCCTTCCATTATCACATTAGGTTGCTTTGATAGGTCTACCAAAATTGGTGTGATATCGAGGTGGTAATGGCTAAAGGTGTGGCGAAAGGCAATCAACTGAGTTTGCTGCTGAACCATATTCGAGGACACTCCTCGAATATCAAGCTGATGCGCAAGCTCTGCATCTGGATTTTCAGGGAAGCAGAACAAACCTCCCCAAATGCCGGATTGAGGACGTTGTTCTAGCCAAACTTGCCCTTGGTAGTGCAGCATGACAAACCAAGTTTCTTTGATTGGTTTGTCTTTCTTAGGTTTTTTACCTGGATAATCGAGTGGGTTACCTTGCTTATTAGCAATGCAATAAGATTCAACAGGGCACAATGTACATTTGGGCTTACTGCGCGTACAGACCATCGCCCCCATATCCATCATGGCTTGGTTATACTTATCGACATCGATATCCGGTGTATGTTCTTCGGCGTATTGCCAAAGTTGGTTTTCGACCTTCTTTTGCCCCGGCCAACCTTCGACGGCAAAACTTCGCGCTAGGGTTCTTTTGACGTTGCCATCTAAAATAGCGTGAGGCTGTTTGTAAACCGATGATAGGACAGCTGCAGCGGTAGATCGGCCGATTCCCGGTAGGGCATTCATCTGCTCGATATCTAATGGAAACTGTCCATCATACTCTTGCGCGACAATTTTGGCGGCTTTGTGCAGGTTTCTAGCACGAGCGTAATAACCTAAACCGGTCCAGAGGTGAAGAACCTCATCTTGCTCTGCATTGGCAAGATCAACCACGGTCGGAAAGCGCTCTAGAAACCGTTGGTAATAGGGAATCACGGTCGCAACTTGAGTTTGCTGCAACATGATTTCTGATAGCCATACGCTATAAGCAGTTTTATCTTGCTGCCAAGGTAGGCTCTTACGTCCATAGTTTTCGTACCAATCTAAGATGGCACTGGCAAATGGGGTCACGATATGCTCAATATTATAGTTGTGTAATTAAACAAAATTGCATCATAAGTTGAGGGTAAAGTACAACCGATAAAGAGTAAGGATATAAGCGAACCAAGCTGAAATGCGCTAAAAAACTTGCACCGATAGCAATTCTTTGGATAATCACAATCCCTTTGAGGCGAGACCAATTTTTAAACAGGCAAAATCATGAGTGAAGTGACCACTAACGAGTACAACGAAGACGGTAAACTGATACGCAAAGTTCGCAGCTTTGTTCGACGCGAAGGTCGTTTGACCAAGGGTCAAGAAAACGCGATGAATGAGTGCTGGCCGACTATGGGTATTGATTACCAAGAACAGCTTCTTGATTGGAAAGAAGTGTTTGGTAATGATAACCCTGTCGTTCTAGAAATTGGTTTTGGTATGGGCGCATCGCTAGTAGAAATGGCGAAAAACGCTCCTGAGAAGAACTTCATCGGTATTGAAGTGCATAGTCCAGGCGTTGGTGCATGTCTTTCAGATGCGCGTGATGCAGGCATTACTAACCTGCGCGTAATGTGTCACGATGCGGTAGAAGTTTTCGCTAACATGATTCCTGACAGCAGCTTAGCGACTCTACAGCTATTCTTCCCAGACCCATGGCACAAAAAGCGTCACCACAAGCGTCGTATCGTTCAGTTAGACTTTGCTGAGATGGTTCGTCAGAAGCTTATCGAAGGTGAAGGTATCTTCCACATGGCAACAGACTGGGAGAACTACGCTGAGCATATGATTGAAGTGATGAATGAAGCGCCAGGTTACGAAAATATTGCTGAACAAGGCGATTTTGTCCCTCGTCCAGATGAGCGCCCGCTAACAAAATTTGAAGCACGTGGTCACCGTTTAGGTCACGGCGTTTGGGATATTAAGTTTAAGCGCGTAAAATAACCAAAACGAATGCAATGACCGCTTTCTGAACATGAGAGCATGCATCGAATAGAATTTAAAAGCCAACATGCCTATGTTGGCTTTTTTGACCCTACAAGAAAATAATAATAACTGATTGATTTTTAAGGTTGCTGATGAAACCGACACAACAAATATTACAAGAGATTTTAGAAGAGGTTCGTCCACTTATCGGTCAAGGTAAGGTTGCTAACTACATTCCTGCCTTGGCGAAAGTCCCAGCTTCAAAGTTTGGTATTGCTGTTTTTACCAATCAAGGTGAAGTGATCAAAGCGGGCGATGCTGATGAAGCATTTTCTATTCAATCAATCTCCAAAGCGCTCAGCCTGACACTAGCGATGTGTTTGTATAAGCCTGAAGAAATTTGGGCTCGTGTGGGTAAAGAGCCTTCAGGCCAAGCATTTAACTCTCTTATTCAGCTTGAAATGGAGCAGGGCATTCCTCGCAATCCGTTTATCAATGCCGGAGCCATTGTTGTGGCGGATTTGCTTAATAGTCGCTTGTCGGCTCCTCGCCAGCGTTTATTGGAGTTTGTTCGCCAGTTGTCTGGTGATACTCATATCTGTTACGACAAGATTGTGGCCGCTTCAGAGATGATGCACAGCGACCGCAATGCGGCAATTGCCTACCTAATGCGCTCGTTTGGTAACTTTGAAAATGAAGTCATCCCTGTACTAAACAACTATTTCCACGCGTGTGCACTTAAGATGAGCTGTGTCGATTTGGCAAAAACCTTTAGCTACCTTGCTAACAAAGGAACTTCAGTTCAGACCGGAAAGCCAGTCATTACACCAATGCAAACCAAGCAGCTGAATGCTTTGCTCGCGACCTGTGGTCTATACGATGGGGCCGGTGAGTTTGCCTACCGAGTGGGTATGCCAGGAAAGTCGGGTGTCGGTGGTGGCATTATGGCCGTTGTTCCGGGCGAAATGACGATCGCTGTTTGGTCACCAGAACTGGATCCATCAGGTAACTCTTTAGCAGGAACCAAAGCGCTAGAACTGTTAGCAGAGCGTATTGGGCGATCGATTTTTTAGATAAGTATGGTGCGCTTCGCTGCTAGAGTACTGGGTCGGGCTTCGCCCTGCTGGAAAACTAGAGTTGACGTCGGTGTTTAACCACGACACTCTAGTTTTCTAGTTTTCTAGTTTTCTAGTTTTCTAGTTTTCTAGTTTTCTAGTTTTCTAGTTTTCTAGTTTTCTAGTTTTCTAGTTTTCTAGCTCTCCATAGGACGAAGTCCGTTCCTACCGCCCGCATCCTATTTACGCTCTACTCTTCCACCATAAAGGCTTCTAGTAAGTCGTTGAGGAACAGTTTGCCTTTCTCGGTGATTTGCCAGTGAGTGTCACTCTCGTCGATGTAGCTCATTTCAATAGCCCAGTCTATGGTTTCTTGAATTGCTGCAAAGCCAAGTCCAGTCGTATCTAAGAAGTCTTGTTTAGGGCACGCTTCTATCAGGCGGAAGCGGTTCATAAAGAACTCGAAAGGGCGATCCTCATAAGCGACTTCTTGTTCGCTGTTGAGATAAGGCTTAACCATATTATCGTACGCTGCAAGATAGCCCTTAGGGTGCTTAATCTTGGTGGTACGTACAATACGACCATCAGCAAAGCTTATTTTACCGTGTGAGCCGCAGCCAATGCCTAGATAGTCACCAAAGCGCCAGTAGTTGAGATTGTGCTGACATTGATAACCGGGTTTGCTGTAGCCTGAAATCTCGTACTGCACATAGCCTGCGTCAGCTAACTTTTTATGCCCTAACTCAAAGATATCCCACAAATCATCGTCGTCAGGCAAAGTTGGCTGCTTGTAGTAGAACATGGTGTTTGGCTCGATCGTCAACTGATACCAAGATAAGTGGGGGGGATCGAGCTCGATCGCCTTTTCCAGATCGTTAAGTGCTTGATCAACAGACTGATCCGGTAGGCCATGCATAAGATCGAGGTTAAAGCTGTTAAGGCCAATTTTGTGGGCAAGCTTAGCAGCATTTACCGCTTCATCTTGGCCGTGAATACGTCCAAGCCGTTCTAGTTTCTGCTGCTCAAAACTTTGTACACCCACAGATATTCGAGTCACCCCCGCCTTTTGGTAGCCAGCAAAACGCTCTGCTTCTATGGTTCCGGGGTTGGCTTCCATTGTGATTTCGATGTCTGACTTGAATGGGATTCGTGCCTCGATACCTTGCAACAAGTCTGCGATCCCTTGGGCTGAAATTAGACTTGGCGTTCCGCCACCAATAAAAATCGAGTGCAGTTGGCGCTGATTGTCTGCAATCTGGTAGCGCTCAATATCTGCATCTAAATCCTGTAGTAGGGCTGCGATGTACTCTTGTTCTGGAATATCCGCTTTGAGCGCGTGTGAGTTAAAGTCGCAATAAGGGCACTTTTGTACACACCAAGGGATGTGTACATAAAGGCTCAGTGCTGGTGGAATTAACTGGTTCATAGTGGTGAAAAAGATGGCCTAGACCGCTTGCTCAGATAGCGTCGCAAAAAGCTGTTTTAATGCTTTGCCGCGGTGCGAAAGCTGCTTTTTACGTGCAGGCTCTAGCTCTGCCGAAGCGCAATTATCTTCAGGGACAAAGAATACCGGGTCGTAGCCAAAGCCATTCTCGCCATGTGCTTTAGTTAAGATGCGGCCTTCCCATTTGCCGTGACAGACGATCGGGGTTGGGTCGTTTTCATGACGCATCAGAACTAGCACGCAGTGAAAGCGAGCAGTGCGTTGTTCTTCAGGGACATCTTTCATGGCTTCAAGCAGTTTTTCTAGATTCTGTTGATCGCTTGCGTCTTCGCCTGCATAACGAGCCGAGTAGATACCAGGCGCACCCTTTAGAAAGTCGACTTCAAGACCGGAATCATCGGCGATAGCGGCAAGCCCAGTTTCTTTAGCAGCATGACGCGCTTTGATAATAGCGTTTTCAATGAATGTCGTTCCTGTCTCTGCTACTTCAGACACATTGAACTCGCTTTGAGCAACAACATCAAAACCAAAGTCAGACAGTAAATCTGCCATTTCGCGTACTTTGCCTTGGTTACCGGTCGCTAGAACAATCTTATTGCTTTTCATCGTATCGCCTTATCTATTTCTCGACTGTCGACTTCTATTCTTCGACATAAAATTTTTGGGTGAACTTTAATGCCCCTGCGCCTTTATTACCAGCGCTAACGTCAATGTTGAAGGTGAGTTGCTCTTCGTCTGAGATTGGAAACTCAGCAAGATAGTAAATAGCACTGCCTTCTTTCACTTCGCGGAAGCTGAGTTCGCGCGTTTGACCAATCAGGTTTTTCGCGCTGCCAGAAAGCTCTGCGGTGATCGCAGGTTTGCCCACTTGAGAGTTATCTAACACGCTAATATTGAGAATAGCTGAGTAACCGTTACGTTTGAGTTTGTAACTGCGCGCGACTTGAGGGGTTAAAAAGGTTGAGTTAAAGGCTGAATAATGTACTTCAACATCTTTAATCGTTTTAAACTGACCTGCCCATGCAGGTAGGGCTAGGGCTGTAGCAAGAATAAGAGTGATCCATTGTTTCATAATGCTTCCTTTGTATTGGGCGTGTGCTCTAAATGAACACAAATAAAAAGCCATCATAGGATGGCTTCTATCTCGTTAGGTATTTGGGATGGAGAGCTGATTCGGACTTGTTTATGTCTGCCCAGCTCGCCTTTTTCTATTGTTATTAATCCCTTTGCCACCTTAAATTGCTTGGCGAGATACTTACTCAGATGAGCGTTGGCTTTACCATCGACAGGAGGCGCTGTAATCGCTATTTTCAGCTCCTCGCCGTGTTGACCTACAATCTTATCTCGACTTGCTTTCGGCTGAATATAGAGCCGAATAACAAGGTCTTCACCATCAAACCAAGCTGCTTGTGACATTATAGTTGGAACCAGATAGGGCCGATCAGGTCACCCATCAAGAAATTGGCAAACTGTAGCGCAATAAACAGAACCAGTACGCTTAGGTCAAAGCCACCCATCGCAGGAATAATGCGACGAATCGGCGCTAGCATAGGCTCTGTTAGCTGATGGAAAACATACTCAATCGGGCTACGGCCTTGGCTCACCCAGCTTAGAATTGCGCGGATTAATAGCACCCAGAACAATAAGCCGCCTGCTGCTTTGGCCAATGACAATAGACCTAAGAATAGGAAGTCAGCACTGAATGAAACGGAGCCATTTGAAGCGATTAAAATAAGCGCGACAAATTTAAGCACACAAAGCACATAAGCAAATAGCAGAGTCGCTAAATCAATGCTGCCGACAGAAGGGATGACACGACGTAGCGGTGCAATCACTGGTTGAGTAGCCTTGACGATAAATTGCGAAAACGGGTTATAGAAGTCTGCACGGGCAGCTTGTAACCAAATACGTAAGATCACCACCATGATGTAGAGATCAAACAGGGTGGAAATCAGAAAACTCATTGAATTCATAGGTTACCCTTATTGTCTAGAGACTGTTGCTCTGGTCATTTAAAATAATTTTTCCATCTCTTCAGCGCGTGAAACCGCGGCTTGCATCGCTTTGGCTACTATATCTGAAAGTTGATGTTGGTTGAATGTTCGTAGTGCTTCTGCGGTGGTGCCACCTTTTGAAGTCACGTTCTCACGCAGGGTTGAAAGTTCAGTATCGGGATTACCTTCAACCATGCTAGCAGCGCCAAGAGCCGATTGTTGCACCAGCAAGCGAGCCGTTTGTTTATCAAAACCTTGAGCGATGGCTTCAGCTTGCATCGCTTCCATGAACAAGAAGAAATACGCAGGGGCGCTGCCGGCCGCCGCAATAATATTGTTGATGCCAGATTCTTGTTCAACCCAGCATACTTTGCCGCATGATTCCATCAGCGCGGCGGCGAAGGCTTTATCTTGCTGCGATACTTTTGTTGGCGCATAAAGGCCACTCATACCTAACCCGAGTTGCGAAGGCGTGTTCGGCATGACGCGTACAAGGTTAAGTTCACAATCAAGCATTTGGTCAAAGCGAGCACTTTGAATACCAGCAGCAATGGAAATCACCAGTTTTTGTGACCAGTCGATGTTTTGCAGTGGTTTACACACTTCTTCCATCATTTGAGGTTTTACTGACAGTACGACAACGTCTGCTTGCTGCGCCGCTTGGGTGTTGTCATCGGTGGTACGAATACCAAACTCTTGCTCTAAAGGCACTCGGCGTGTCTCTGATGGTGCAGTCGCTGTAATTATCTCCGCTGGATAACCATCAGCCACTAAGCCCGACACTATGGCTTTTACCATGTTTCCTGCGCCGATAAAGGCAATTTTCTTATGTTCCATTACTGTTGTATTCCTTGTGAACCGATTACGCTTTATTACTGTAATCTCGTGCGCCAAATATTGCTGTGCCGATGCGTACCATAGTACTGCCAGCTTCAATTGCTGCTTGCATATCGCCGCTCATCCCCATTGATAAAGTATCGATGTTTTGCTCTGGAAAACGTTGCGCAAGCTTCTCTTTGAGTTGAGCTAGCTGAGTAAAGGCGTCTAGCTGTGAGGCATAGTCTGATACGTTAGCCGGAATTGACATCAATCCTCTTAAAGTGAGGTTGGGCAGGCTAGAAATCAACTCTGCTAGCTCAAAGATTTCATCATCATTGATGCCTGATTTCGAATCTTCGCCGCTGGTGTTGACTTGGATCAGCACTTGTATTGGTGCCATATCATCAGGTCGTTGCTCGTTGAGACGCTTAGCAATCTTGGCTCTATCAACGGTATGAACCCAAGCAAAGTTCTCAGCAACATGGCGTGATTTATTGGACTGGATTGGACCGATAAAGTGCCACTCAAGCTCTAACTGTGGATGGTGCTCGGCAAAATACTCGACTTTGTTTGCGCCTTCCTGCACATAGTTCTCGCCAAAAGAGACTTGCCCGGCTTGAGCTGCCTCTAAAATTGCCTCGACTGGCTTAGTTTTACTTACTGCCAGAAGTTGCACTGTGTCTCGACCGCGTCCACACTTTTGTTGTGCGCCCTCAATCTGTGAGGTGATCTGTTCAATGTTTTGTTGAATACTAGTCATAGCAGATTTTACTTAAGGATTTTAAATGGATATCGCCGAATTACTGGATTTTAGTGTAAAGCATAATGCTTCAGATCTACATCTTTCTGCCGGAGTATCTCCAATGGTACGGATAGATGGTGAAGTAAGAAAGCTTGGCGTGCCTGCTTTTAGCCATGCAGATGTGCATCGTTTAGTATTCGAAATTATGAATGATGGTCAACGCAGTGAATTTGAAGAGCGCCTTGAAGTCGACTTTTCTTTTGAGTTGCCGAATGTTGGTCGCTTCCGTGTTAATGCATTTAACCAAGCGCGTGGTTGCGCAGCGGTATTTCGTACCATTCCGACTGAGATTCCGACCTTAGAGCAATTGTCAGCCCCACAAATCTTCGAAAGTATCTCTAACATGGAAAAGGGTTTGGTATTGGTGACAGGCCCTACAGGCTCGGGTAAATCCACTACTTTGGCGGCGATGGTTGACCATATCAACCGCAACCACAATAAGCATATTCTGACGATTGAAGACCCAATTGAATTTGTTCATAGCAATAATAAGTGCTTAATCAACCAACGCGAAGTTCATCGAGATACGCATAGTTTTAATAATGCGCTGCGCAGTGCACTGCGTGAAGACCCAGACGTGATCTTAGTGGGTGAATTGCGTGACCAAGAGACAATCAGTCTAGCACTGACAGCAGCAGAAACCGGGCACTTGGTGTTTGGGACTTTGCATACCAGTTCAGCGGCAAAAACCATCGACCGTATTATCGATGTTTTCCCGGGGAGTGATAAGGACATGGTTCGCTCTATGCTCTCTGAGTCATTACGCGCAGTCATTGCACAAAAGTTGCTGAAGCGTATTGGCGGTGGTCGTACCGCTTGCCATGAGATCATGATGGCGACACCGGCGATCCGTAACTTGATCCGTGAAGACAAGGTTGCTCAGATGTTTTCTGTGATTCAAACCGGTGCGGCACATGGCATGCAAACCATGGAGCAAAATGCCAAGCAGTTGATTGCGCAAGGTCTTGTTGATCAGGATGAAGTAGCGAAGAAGATCGAACTTGAAACTTCAATGTTCTAGGGAAAGAGTTATGGATATTGATGTTTTTTTGCAACAGATGATCGACCAGAATGCGTCTGATCTTTACATCACAGTTGATGCGCCAATTCTTTACCGTGTCGATGGAGAGCTGCGTGCACACGGAGATAAACTATCGCACGCTGTTGTGAGCTCTTTGTTGGATGGGATTATGGATCATGATCGCCAACACGAGTTTCATTCGAGCAAAGAAGCGAACTTTGCCATTGTGCGTCATTTTGGTCGATTCCGTGTCTCTGCATTCTATCAGCGCGAATTGCCCGGGGCGGTCATTCGTCGAATAGAAACCAAGATTCCGACCTTTGATGAGCTTAAGTTACCAGATGTTTTGCAAGACTTATCGATTGCGAAACGGGGTTTGGTGTTGGTGGTTGGAGCGACGGGTTCGGGTAAGTCAACAACCATGGCTGCAATGACTGGGTTTCGCAATAGTCACCGGACAGGGCATATTTTGACGGTGGAAGACCCGATAGAGTTTGTCCATGAGCATCAGCGTTGTATTGTGACACAGCGCGAGGTGGGGTTAGATACCGAAAGCTATGAAGTGGCATTGAAGAACTCACTGCGCCAAGCTCCAGATATGATCTTAATAGGTGAGATTCGAACGCGAGAGACGATGGAGTACGCGATGACATTTGCTGAAACTGGGCATTTGTGTATGGCAACCCTTCATGCAAACAATGCCAACCAAGCGTTAGAGCGTATCCTCCATCTGGTGCCTAAAGAGCAAAAAGAGCAGTTTCTATTTGATTTATCGATGAACCTACGTGGTGTGATAGGTCAGCAACTTATTCGAGATAAAAATGGTCAAGGTCGGCACGGCGTGTTTGAAGTTTTACTCAACAGCCCACGCGTGTCGGATCTGATTCGTCGTGGTGAGCTGCATGAGCTCAAAGCAACCATGGCTAAATCGAAAGAGGTCGGCATGCAAACCTTTGATCAGGCGCTTTATCAGCTAGTAGTGGAAGACAAGATCAGTGAAGAAGATGCCATGCACAGTGCGGATTCAGCCAATGATTTACGTCTAATGCTTAAAACACAACGTGGTGATGTATCTAGCTCGGGTTCACTCAGTGGTGTGAAGATTGATATGGACTAGCCATCTAGCCTCTAGCGATTACTATTTTTAACTCTGCGATATTAAAATAAACCCAGCCGTACTGGCTGGGTTTTCTCGTTTATTTTGTTACTTCTTTTTAGTTTGAGAGGCACAGTCACCGCCACATCCATTGCCACAACTGCCTTTCTTTTTCACCAAACGGAAGTAGAGGTAACCCACGGCGATGGCGACAACGACCACTAGGGTCAGGATGTCCCACATTTCTACGTTTTGTTGATACATGGCTATTTCTCAATCATCTGAATTGGGATCGGCTTACCCTGCTTTTTTTGTTGCGCACTATCGCGTAAACCTACCATGAGTAATGCCAATAGAGCGGAGAAGTAAGTCAGCGACATGACTTGAATGCCACTGAGTGCAAAACGAGTCCCAATGGTGTACACCGCTGTTGCGACTGTAAAACCGAGTAAAGTGGGTAAGAAAATCGATAGCAACAGCCATTTATACTGACCGGTTTGGACCTTAATCATCATTACTGTCGCTAGGCAAGGCGGGTAAAGAATGAAGAACAGAATAAGTGCCACTGCTGCAACCTCACCATGGCCCGCCAGTTCATCTGATTCTGCCATTCGTTGCTCAAGCTTTTGATTACTGTCCTCTTCAGGTTGAAACAGTACGCCTAAGGTTGCGACACTGCTTTCGCGTGCTGCAAAGGAAGAGAACAGCGCGACGTTGATTTTCCAATCAAAACCAGCAAATTGCGTCACAGGTTCAATGGAGCGACCAAAACTACCCAGTAAGGAAGCTTCTAAGCGTCGCTCTTTCATTTCGCGACGAATTTTCTTACGTTCGGAAGCAAGCTTGCGCAATGGTTTGTTAAGCTTCTTGGCATCTTTATCACCCTTACGAGCAGTAATCGCAAAGTAGAGCTCATTGCGAGCTTGAAAATCGGCATTTACCTTCTGTGACGCTTGTGCGCCTTTGGCATTCAGTTTCGCTTGACGATAGTCGGTGTAGAAATTGACCAGATCCGTCAAAGTATGTTGGTCAAAAGCATCAGCATATTGTGTTTTGTTGGCTGCTTTTTGGAATTGAACTACTGCTTTTTCTGCGCGTAGTTGGTAGTCATTGAGCTCTTGTTCTGAAACTCCTGGGAACTGGAGCAGAACGAAGATGACGGTTGAAACCGCAAGCACTATGGTCCCGACTTTGCGAATGTACATCCAAGTTCGCTCCATCGCCCGAGTCACGACACTGCGAGCTGTTGGCAGGTTGTAGCGTGGCAGTTCCATGACAAAGGGCGCTTGCTCGGTACGACGCAGTACCGATTTAGTTAGCAGTTTTGCCACTAGCAGCGCAGCGATAATGGAAATGGTTGAAATATAAAATGTCATCAATGACTTATCTTCAACAAAGAAAATACCGAGCAGTAGTGTATACAGGGGAACTTTAGCCAAACAGTTCATATAAGGAACCGTTAAGATGGTCGCGATACGGGCTCGGTTATCCGGTATCCCTTTGGTTGCCATAACGCCGGGTACTGCGCACCCTCCGGCAAATACGCCGGCTAAAATCATCGGTAGAGTGCTTTGCCCATGAAGGCCAAATCGGTTCAAAACTCGGTCAGAAATAAACGCGATTCGAGCCATATACCCCGAGTCTTCCAATATTGCGATTAGGGCAAAAAGGATCAAAAAGATCGGGATGTAGTTGAGTAGAGTGTTGGCTGAATCGACGATCCATAGCCCTAGTGAGCGAACATAAGGGTCGTGTAAGAAGCCCGCTTCAGGAAGTAGGCTTGCCACCAACTCACGAAATGCAGCAAGGTAAGGCCACCAATAGTTGGTCAGTTCATAGCCGTAGACGATAGAGCTCTGGTAAATGATGAACACAGTGGCAATTAAGAACAGTGGGGCGCCGAACTTATTCAGGACTACTTTATCGATTTTATCCGTGAGTGAAAGCTGATTGCTTTGGTGTTGGGATTGAGTTGTGCAGCGCTCAATAATTGTTGATACACGCTGATGGCGCTGAGCGACGATATAATCGCTGATGGTCCCACTCAATGTCTGTGTAATTTTGTCTAAGTGTTGTTCAACTCTAGCGCTTAGCTGCTTAAGCTGTGGCTCGGGCATCAAATCTTCTAACCACTTTCCGATGTGGCTATCACGTTCAAGTAGTCGTAGAGCAAGCCAGCGGGTGCTGTAGGTCTGTGGCTCAATATAGGAATCTATCCACTGGGTTAAAGAGATAAGTTCTGGCTCTAAGAGAGGATATTCAACAGGTGTTGAGCCAATTTGGGCCTCTACTAACGCAGTCGTGATGCCTTCTACTCCTTTACTTTTTCGCCCTATACATTCAACGACAGGGACTCCGAGTTCCTGACTTAAAGAATGTGAGTCGATAGTAATTCCTTCGGCTTGTGCGACATCCATCATGTTGAGAGCGAGTACGAGTGGGAGCTCCATCTCAAGTAACTGCATGGTTAGATGCAAAGAGCGATTAAGGTTGGCGGAATCAACAACATTCAAGACCACATCTGCCGCTTCGTTTCGTAATGCGTCGCGAGCGACCCTTTCTTCAAGTGAAAAGCAGCTTAAGCTATAGGTGCCAGGTAAGTCGATGAGCTGATAAGCGCCGTTATCGTTAGAGAAGTAGCCCGTTTTCTTGTCTACGGTCACTCCGGGGTAGTTGGCTACGTGCTGTCTTGCCCCTGTCAGCATGTTAAAAATGGTCGATTTGCCGGCATTTTGTTGACCAGCTAATAGTACTTTTGTCCGTTGCATTACTCTGTCCTCACTGCCTGCGCTTAATCTAAACGCACGATTACAGTGTCTGCTTCTGTTGTTCTGATCACGACGCTAGTGGCACCGACGCGAAACTCAAGTGGGTCGCCTAGTGGTGCCTTGCGTACAAATTCAATCTTGGTCTGTGGAATAAGTCCTAAATCCAGTAAGCGTTGGCGAATCGCGCCATAAGACATGTGATCTGTGATAGTCGCATGCGCCTTAATTGGTAATTGGCTTAGAGTGGTTTCCATAAAGAACACACCGAGTTGTTTTTCGTCTCAAGATTGTAATCAATATCCGTTTTGTTAAATCAAAAATAACTCCACTAAATATGATTTAAATCAATGAAGGCGCAGTTAAGAATCATTCTCACTTTCATTTAAATAAATAGATCGTTAGTCTTCCCTTCATCAAATTGAGAGCAAGTCTCAATATCTGTCTATTTGCGTAAGCTCAAAATGGAATTAGCAATGAAAAAATCAACCCTGTTGTTATTGGCTAGCACCGCCTTACCTAGCTTGGCGTTTGCCCATACCCCTCTATTTTCCTGTTATGACTTTGGTGATAACACCATTCTTTGTGAAGGTGGTTTCTCTGATGGTTCATCAGCGGCTGGCGTAGAAATTTTAGTCGTGGATGGCTCAGGAACAGAGCTAATTAAAAGTGAAATAAACGAAGACGGTGAAATTGAATTTAATAAGCCACAAGGTGCTTATAAAGTTTTGTTTAATGCAGGCCCAGGACATTCCATCGAAGTCGATGGCAAAGATATTGTTGAATAGTTATTTGTATTTAGGGAAATAAAAAATGAAAAAGCTATCTTTAGCTGTTGGTATGGCAGCACTCTCTTTATCCGCAGTTTCTCAAGCGCACTTTCAATTGATGTATACACCAACTTCTCAGCTTGAAAAACCAGCAACTGTTGACATGAAACTTGTGTTTGGTCACCCGATGGAAAATGGTCACGTGATGGACATGGGTCAACCAGAAGAGTTCTTTGTTAGCTTCAAAGGTGAGAAGACAGATCTACTAAAAGATTTGAAGAAAATCTCTTGGGCTGGTCACGATAACAAAGCCGATGCATACAAGGTAGACTACAAAATCCGTCGTAACGGCGATTACATCTTTGGTCTAGTACCAGCACCTTATTATGAAGGTGGCGAAGACATTTATATCCAACAGATCACTAAACGCTACATCAACAAAGGTGCAATGCCAACAGGTTGGGAAGAGCCTCTAGGCCTTAAGACAGAAATCGTTCCTAAGAACAAGCCTTATCAAGTGTTTGCGGGCAGCACATTCACTGGTCAACTTCTATCTGAGGGTAAGCCAGCAGCTGGCGTTGAGTGTGAGATTGAATTCCTAAACACTGATATCGATACTAAAGCCAATGCGTTTGGTAAAGACACTCACCGTGCGACTCCAGCTTCTGCTATCGTTGCGATTACAGATGACAACGGTATGTTCACTTTCGGCATCCCAACGGCTGGCAAGTGGGGCTTCGCTTGTCTAGGTTCTGGTCCAGATACCGAGTTTAAAGGTAAAGAGCTGTCGCAAGACGCAGTACTTTGGATTGAAGCACAAGATCTATAAACCACTCGATATAAAAACAAAGCTGGCAGTGGTGCCAGCTTTTGTCGTTTAGTCTCAACTAAGTGTAAGTAATTACTCACCCCACTGGGCTTCAAACCAACTTTCTAAAATGACTACCGCAGATTGGCAATCAACATTGCCTTTGCTCAAGGCTTTATAGCCGCCCATCTCGAACAGATCAGCGCGTGCTTCCATGGTAGAGAGCCTTTCGTCATGGAGTTCAACAGGCAGACCAAATCGTCCATGCAGGCGGTTGGCGAACTTTTTTGCTCTAGGCGTAATGGTTTCTAAATCTTTGCCATACAGATCGGTAGGTAAGCCAACAACCAGTAAATTGGGTTGCCACTCTTTAATCTGTTTCTCAATATCATCCCAGTTTGGAATGCCATCATTGGCTTTAAATGCTTTTAGTGGTGAAGCTGTGCCTGTGATCTCTTGTCCAATCGCACTACCAATGCTTTTGGTGCCGAAATCAAAGGCCATAATTGTTCTAGACATAAACAGGTATCTTTTTTGTTATGCGTGGCCGATATCACTTGAGAGTTGCGAGACGTCAATACCAAGCATTTGTACCGCTTTCTGCCAGCGTTCATTGATTGGTGTATCGAACATCACGTTTGGATCCGCTTCTACGGTTAACCAAGAGTTTTCAGAGAGCTCAATTTCTAGCTGACCTGCTTCCCAACCTGAATAACCTAAAGCGACGATATAGTGGTTTGGCTCAGCCTCTGTTCCAAGTACGCCAAGAATATCTTTAGAGGTGGTGACAGAGATATTCTCCGTCATCTTGATGCTTGATTCATATTCATCTTTAGGCTGATGAAGAATGAAACCGCGATCTTCAGAGACCGGGCCGCCGTTAAGCACTGGCTTGTCTAAACTCTCGGTCACAAGCTTAGGGTGAGAGGGCTCTACATCGACTCGCTCCAACATTTTACCTATGGTGATATCGATAGGAGCATTAATCATTAAACCCATCGCGCCATCTTCATTGTGCTCGCACACATAGATAACACTGCGCTGGAAGTAGGGATCTTTCATCCCCGGCATTGCCACTAAAAAATGGTTGGTTAAATTCATAAAGACTCCCACTTACAAAAGAAGGGCAACCAATAGCGTTGCCCAAATATGATTAGGCTTTTAAGCGGCGCTCAATGGCATCCATTAGCTTGCCTGTAATTGACACATCGAATGCAGCCTCGATTTCACGAATACATGTTGGGCTTGTTACATTAATTTCTGTCAGCTTGTCACCAATAACGTCGAGACCAACAAAGATCAGTCCTTTTTCTTTAAGTGTAGGCGCTACAGCCTCAGCGATCTTTTTATCTGTCTCACTAAGTGGTCGAGCTTCACCTGTGCCACCTGCTGCTAAGTTACCGCGAGTTTCACCTTTGGCTGGAATTCGCGCTAAGCAGTAAGGCATTGGTTCGCCATCAACCACAAGAATACGCTTGTCGCCATTGCTGATATCAGGAACGAAAGTCTGTGCCATTGCGTAGTTTTGACCATGATTGGTCAAGGTTTCAATGATCACCGAAACGTTAGGATCCTTCTCTGTAACACGGAAGATCGAAGCGCCCCCCATTCCATCAAGAGGCTTAAGGATCACATCACCATGCTCTTCGCGGAAAGCTTTAATCTTATCTGCTTTACGCGTCACAATCGTGGTCGGAGTGAGCTCAGGGAACCAAGCCGTGAATAGCTTTTCATTACAGTCACGTAGGCTTTGCGGCTTGTTGACGATCAAAGTGCCTTGCTCTTCAGCGCGCTCTAGAATGTATGTCGCGTAGATGTACTCAGTATCAAACGGAGGATCCTTACGCATCAAAACGGCATCTAATTCAGACAGTTCAATAGTTTGCTCCGACTTGAACTCATACCACCCGTTTGGATCTTCTTTTAGCTCAACGACTTTGGTATCTGCGATGGCTACACCTTGATCTAGATGTAGGTCGTGCATTTCCATGTAGTGAATTTCGTAGCCGCGGCGCTGCGCTTCAAGCATCATGGCAAAGCTAGAGTCTTTTTTGATGTTAATGGACGAGATTGGGTCCATTACGATACCTAATTTGATCATGTATTTTCTCCGTTTAACCAAGATCGCCGAAACGAACTTGCAAGGCTGTGATTGCAGTGAGAGCCGCTGTTTCTGTACGCAATACGCGCGGGCCAAGCAGCGTCTCTTCAAATTTGTATTCTTCAGTCATGCCGATTTCTTCTGCGGATAGTCCACCTTCAGGGCCAATCAATAGACGCACTTTTTCAACAGGTGCCGGTAGGGTATTGATGGAGTATTTTGCGCGAGGATGAAGGTTGAGTTTCAAGCCGTCATACTCTTCAGCACACCACTCTTCAAGCTGCATAATTGGGCGAATTTCAGGTACGGTGTTACGACCGCATTGCTCGCAAGCACTAATAGCAATTTTTTGCCATTGAGCGAGCTTTTTTTCAAAACGCTTTTGATCAAGCTTAACGCCACAACGTTCTGATATGAGGGGAGTAATGGTGTTTACACCCAGCTCAACAGATTTTTGAATGGTGAACTCCATTTTGTCACCACGTGAAATGACTTGACCAAGGTGTAGGTCGAGCGGTGATTCAGAGCTACGTTCGATACGCTCCGTGACGTCGACTTCTACTGATTTCTTCGAAACATTCGCAATGGTTGCTGGAAACTCAGCACCACTACCATCAAACAGTAAAATATCTTGTCCTTCCTTCATGCGCAGCACGCGGCCTATATGGCCAGCAGCGTCATCACTGAGCAGCAAAGAGCCTAACTGAGAAATGGCTTCTGGGTGGTAAATTCGTGGGATTCGCATGGTGTCTCGATTTCCAACAAGAGATTTGAAGTTCTCTCTAACATGGATGCTTTAGGTTTAAAAAACAAGGGTTAGAAAGAGTTTCCAATTAATTACCAGAAACTCTTTTGAGCTAACTTATAACGCTTGGCAAGCTTGATGCACAAATGGATTGTGATTGCCTTGAACTTTGAAGATGCGCTGCTCACGTTCGCATTCCCAGTGGTCGACCGGAAACTGTTTATTCCACGCATGCATCAACTGTGTTTGCTGCTTAGAGAGGCGAAAGCCATACTCTTGGCTCATGTACAGATAGGTACGGGCAATGGACCCCTTAGCGCGATCCGGTGGCATCACCTTACGCTGCTTAAAGTTGACCTGCATTTCACAGCGACCATAGCTTACGCCATCGACACCATTCCACTGACTGAAGTTATAGTTAGAACGGTCACCGTTAACTTCACCAATCGCAGGAGTCAGGTTGTGTAAATCCGCTTCCATCATACGGAAGGCTTTATCATTCTTAGTACAGTTTTTACGTCCACCATTTTGCCAACATTGACGTTGGTGACCAAATTGCCAAGCCGGAACAACATGTTCCCACTCAATGCGTGATGCTCGCTTTTGCTGTTTACGCACTTGATAGCCACATGATTCTAAGTCAGGTATTCCTTTGCGACCTTGCCATGAAATATTGCAGCCGCAATAAAAACTGGTTGGATGGTCAGCGTATATCTTTACCGCTTCTTTTTTGGCCTTAGAGAAAGATGAAGGGGGCGCAGCATGTACAACAGCAGTGCACAACAAGCCGATAGCAGATAACCACAGAGATTTGTTCATGATTGAGGGTTAGAAAAGTAGTAATAACTACAGTTTAACACGCAAATCCAACTTAAATTAATGATGCTCTACTTAATTATGACAGTTGCTTGCCGGTAAAGTGGAGTGGTTGCTGGCACTGCTGGCAGCGATAACTTGCTTGATTACGTAATACTTTATTATGGCGACGAATGGATAACGGATAAGTGCTACAGCCACAGTCGTACTCAAAAGTTTTCCCTTGCACTGATGTTATTTCGAAGCTGTGGGTGGTGCGAGCTGGCACGTTAAATACTGATTCCATGACCCCTTGCCACTCTTTACCATGTGGTCGAACGCGGCCATAGACTTGGTAGGTAATCAGATGAGCAACTTCATGCGGGATAACTTCCGCTAAAAATACTTGCTGATTCTCTGTGAACAAAATTGGGTTGAGGCGAATCTCATTCAGTTGCAAGTAGGCTTTACCCGCCGCTTTGCCGCGTAGATTGAAGCTTAATTGCGGGAGAGGAAATGAGCGCTTAAAGGTATGTGATGCGGTCTGGATACAGTCAGCCATGACCTTATTTGCCCGGTATTCAAGTTCCAAGTCCAACGCACACTCCAAATAAAAACGCCTCTATAGTTAGAGGCGAATCATATACTGCTTCAGCGTAGAGCGCGACTTATGGGTGATGCTTTTTCTTGATCGTTTCGTGATAAGCATGCCAAGTACCATAACCAAGAATTGGCATGGTAAACAGCATTCCGATTCCGTAGGTCGCAAAGCCCACTAAAATGCCGCCACAAATGAGGGCAGCCCAGACAATCATGGCTGGTATATTCGATTTCACTGCATTGAAGCTTGAGAAAACCGCAGTCATCATATCAACTCGGCGCTCCATCATTAATGGAATGGAGAACGCTGAGATACTGAATACAACACATGCTAGAACGAAACCGACCAGTGAACCTATGACTAAGAAAGGCATAAATTCTGTTAGTGGTGCACCTTGAACCGAAGGGTATAAAGCGTGCAATAAGGCAGCGATTCTCATCCAGAAGATCATACAGACCGCTAGCAACACGGCAAATGCCCATTGGGAAGTGGAGTTACGGCCAATTGCCTTCATTGAGTGAAGTAGGCTCGCGTGGTGGCCTTTTTCTCTTTCCCAGCTCGCATCATAAAGACCAAGCGCTAAGAAAGGACCAATAAGCATATACACAACGAGACTTGGCATCACGACTAAGTGAGTGCCCTGCCATTGGACAAGTAAAACAATACCTATTGCGGCAGCCATAAAGCACAAACCGTAAAAGGCGCTGATCAGTGGCATTCGGACAAAGTCATGAAGACCGAGCGATAACCAGTGGAATGGGGCAGAAATACTGACCTGATTGCACGGAATTGTGCGGGCGTATTCTGAGTCTTTGACTTCTTTGTTCTTGTCATCGAAGTCGTGTGGATTCACCGTACGAGGCATACATCCTCCTTGATCGATTCTCTACCTGCACTGTGCTTGTGTGAGCGACAGCGAACGAAACTCGATGCCCGGCTTGGCGACCTCTAATAATGTAAGCGGCGCATCAGTTAAACAGTTTACGAAGCAAAGTCGCTGTGCGATTTGTTCGTTAACATATTTTTAACTATTGACCGCATGGCAAAAAAATACAAATTTCTTGATGTTTTTTTGCGCATAAAAAAAGAACGTCTGGTAATCCAGACGTTCTTAATATTTTTATAGTGTAATCAAAGATTACTTCAGACCAGCGAACTCGCGCAGTAGAGCTGCTTTATCTGTCGCTTCCCACGGGAACTCTTCGCGACCGAAGTGGCCGTATGCTGCAGTCTTCTTGTAGATAGGCTGAAGCAGGTTCAGCATCTCTTGCAGACCGTATGGGCGTAGATCGAAGTTTTGACGTACAGCTTCGATGATGATGTCGTGAGATACTTTCTCAGTACCAAACGTCTCAACCATGATAGAAGTTGGATCAGCAACACCGATAGCGTAAGACAGTTGGATCTCACAACGGTCAGCCATGCCTGCTGCAACGATGTTTTTCGCAACGTAGCGTGCAGCGTATGCTGCAGAACGGTCAACTTTTGATGGATCTTTACCAGAGAAAGCACCACCACCGTGACGAGCCGCACCGCCGTAGGTATCAACGATGATCTTACGACCAGTTAGACCACAGTCACCCATAGGGCCACCGATTACAAAACGACCGGTTGGGTTGATGAAGAAGTTAGTCTCTTTATTGATCCACTCAGAAGGCAGTACAGGTTTGATGATCTCTTCCATTACTGCTTCACGTAGGTCAGGAGTCGAGATTGAATCACAGTGCTGAGTAGAAAGAACAACTGCATCAATACCAACAATCTTACCTTGGTCGTACTGGAAAGTTACCTGAGACTTAGCGTCAGGGCGTAACCATGGCAGTGTACCGTTTTTACGTACTTCAGCTTGCTTTTGAACAAGAAGGTGAGAGTAAGTAATCGGAGCTGGCATTAGGATGTCAGTTTCGTTGGTCGCGTAACCGAACATGATACCTTGGTCACCAGCGCCTTGCTCTTTAGGGTCAGCTTTATCAACACCTTGGTTGATGTCTGGTGATTGCTTACCGATGGTGTTTAGAACCGCACAAGAGTCAGCATCGAAACCCATGTCAGAGTGAACATAACCAATTTCACGAACTGTCTGGCGAGTTAGCTCTTCGATATCTACCCATGCTGAAGTCGTGATTTCACCACCAACCATCACCATGCCGGTTTTTACGTAAGTTTCACAAGCAACACGTGCTTTTGGGTCTTGCTCTAGAATCGCATCAAGGACTGCATCAGAAATTTGGTCTGCAATTTTATCTGGATGACCTTCTGAAACAGACTCAGAAGTAAACAGGTGCTTAGCCATGTGAGCTCCACTTTAAATTTTTAGAGAGCGCTCCGTTATCAAAGGGGGAGCACTAATAAATAATACTGATATCTGTAGGTGTATCTACATCTAGACGTCTATTTTAGTTTTGAATGCTCGGATTACAAGCTCTTTTTTGTTATTTGCTAAAACCAAACGTTTGCGTTAATCGGTCGAAATATTAGTAACTTTTATCGATTTGTTGCGAAAGCGAGGAAATTTGTGAGCTTTTGTCTTGGAAAACGATTGCAGTGCTGGTAGTGCTTTGAGAGAATTATCGCTCATTTTATATTTGATTCGCTTAATGCATTCAGGAGCTGACATGTCTTCTCGTCAACATCTCGCTAACGCAATTCGTGCTCTAAGCATGGATGGAGTTCAACAAGCTAACTCTGGTCACCCAGGTGCACCTATGGGTATGG
The DNA here is from genome assembly GCF_028551255.1 of Vibrio tubiashii. NCBI lineage: Bacteria > Pseudomonadati > Pseudomonadota > Gammaproteobacteria > Vibrionales > Vibrionaceae > Vibrio > Vibrio tubiashii. The sequence continues at coordinate 366,484 of NZ_CP117029.1, forward strand.
CTGATATCGCTGAAGTTCTTTGGCGTTCTCACCTAAACCACAACCCTTCAAACCCAGAGTGGGCTGACCGCGACCGTTTCGTTCTATCAAACGGCCACGGCTCTATGCTGATTTACTCTTTGCTACACCTTTCTGGCTATGAGCTATCAATTGACGATTTGAAAAACTTCCGTCAGCTACACTCTAAGACTCCAGGTCACCCGGAGTATGGTTATGCACCAGGCGTTGAAACTACAACCGGTCCTCTAGGTCAAGGTATCACTAACGCTGTTGGTATGGCGCTAGCTGAGAAGACACTTGCAGCACAGTTCAACAAAGAAGGCCACGACATCGTTGACCACTTCACTTATGCATTCATGGGTGATGGCTGTCTGATGGAAGGTATCTCGCACGAAGCATGTTCTTTAGCAGGTACGCTAGGTCTGGGTAAGCTTATCGCGTTCTGGGATGACAACGGCATCTCTATCGACGGTGAAGTAGAAGGTTGGTTCTCTGACGACACACCGAAGCGTTTTGAAGCGTACGGCTGGCACGTAATCCCTGCAGTAGACGGTCACGATCCAGAAGCGATCAATGCCGCCATTGTTGCAGCGAAAGCTGACCCACGCCCAACTCTAATCTGTACTAAGACGATCATCGGTTTTGGTTCACCTAACAAGTCTGGTTCACACGACTGTCACGGTGCTCCACTAGGCGCTGAAGAAATCGCAGCAACTCGCAAAGAACTTGGTTGGGAACATGGTCCATTTGAAATCCCAGCAGACATCTATGCAGAGTGGGATGCGAAAGAAGCAGGCGCAGCTAAGGAAGCAGCGTGGAACACTAAGTTTGATGCATACGCAGCAGCTTACCCAGCTGAAGCGGCAGAGCTTAAACGTCGCCTAAACGGCGAACTACCTGCCGAGTGGGAAGAGAAAGCCAATGCAATCATTGCCGACCTTCAAGCAAACCCTGCAAATATCGCATCACGTAAAGCGTCGCAAAACGCACTAGAAGCTTTCGGTGCTATGCTACCTGAATTCCTAGGCGGCTCGGCTGACCTTGCACCTTCTAACCTAACCATGTGGTCTGGTTCTAAGTCTGTGTCTGCTGAAGATGCGTCAGGTAACTACATCCACTACGGTGTACGTGAGTTCGGTATGACAGCAATCATGAACGGTATTGCACTACACGGTGGTTTCGTACCATACGGCGCAACTTTCCTAATGTTCATGGAATACGCACGTAACGCAATGCGCATGGCTGCTCTGATGAAAGTTCAGAACATCCAAGTTTACACGCACGACTCTATCGGTCTTGGCGAAGATGGCCCTACTCACCAACCAGTTGAGCAAATGGCATCTCTACGTCTAACACCAAACATGAGCACATGGCGCCCATGTGACCAAGTGGAATCAGCAGTCGCTTGGAAATTGGCTATCGAGCGTAAAGACGGCCCTACATCGCTAATCTTCTCTCGTCAGAACCTTGCACAGCAAGAGCGTAACGAAGAGCAAGTAGCTAACATCACTAAGGGTGGTTACATCCTGAAAGATTGCGCAGGCAAGCCTGAGCTAATCCTTATCGCAACAGGCTCTGAAGTTGAGCTAGCGGTTAACGCAGCAGCTGAACTAACAGCGGAAGGTAAGAAAGTACGCGTAGTATCTATGCCTGCAACTGACGCATTCGACAAGCAAGACGCTGATTACCGTGAATCTGTGCTGCCATCTGACGTAACTGCACGCATCGCTGTAGAAGCTGGCATCGCTGACTTCTGGTACAAGTACGTTGGCTTTGGTGGCAAGATCATCGGTATGACAACATTCGGTGAATCTGCACCAGCAGGTGAGCTATTCAAGATGTTCGGTTTCACTACAGAAAACGTAGTAAACACAGCAAAAGAGCTACTAGCATAAGATTTGCTGAAGTCATGAAGTAGAAAACCGAGCCTAGTGGCTCGGTTTTTTTATGCGTTCAATCTGAGGATAAGTAGCGATTACTCAAACTCATTACCCCAGTTATCCTTCTCTTTGTGGCCGCAGACTTTACATGTGACATATCTGTCCATGTCGTAGTAGTGACCGCCATTAATAAAGGCATGAGCCATCAGTTTGACTCTACCTAACAAAGAAGTGTCCGTGTCGTAGCTGCTGGTCTTTCTTACAAGCACTTCACTATGGGGTGTTTCTTGTTCGCACTGTTTACAAAAGTGAGTGGCTGGGTACCCAGACATAGTCATTTCCTTTGGTTGATGAAACTAGATAAGAAACAGCCATAAGGAAAAACAGTCTCACACAGCGACTATCTATATTGCTGACTTATTAATCAAGTTGTGCAGTTTCAATTGTTCGGCACACATCACTAACTTAATGCGCTTTGGCCTACTATCAGGTAGTATTTGTGACACGAAAATGATGTAGGGCGATGGAGTTATGCTGAAAGTTGCGATCAACGGGTTTGGACGTATTGGCCGTAATGTTTTGCGAGCGGTATATGAAAGTGGCAAAAGCCAACAGATTAAGGTAGTGGCGGTGAATGAACTGGCGCAACCTGATGCGATGGCGCATCTGCTCCAGTATGACACTAGCCATGGGCGTTTTCGTAAGAAGATTTCCAATGACCAAGAGCATATCTATGTACACCATGATGCTCCGGGGGAGTTTGACTCAATTCGAATCCTTCACCTACGCGATATTGACCTTTTGCCATGGCGAGATCTTGAGGTTGACATTGTTCTAGATTGTACGGGTGTATTTGGCTCGCAAGCAGATGGTCAGGAGCATATCAAAGCAGGAGCTAAGAAAGTCCTGTTCTCGCATCCCGGAGCCAACGACCTTGATAACACCATCATCTATGGTGTTAATCACGAAACGCTCAAAGCGGAACACAATGTGGTTTCTAATGGCTCCTGTACCACCAACTGTATTGTGCCGATCATTAAAGCACTTGATGACGCGTTTGAAATCGAATCCGGTACTATCACTACCATTCACTCTTCAATGAACGATCAGCAAGTCATTGACGCCTACCATTCGGACCTAAGACGTACCCGAGCAGCGAGCCAGTCGATCATTCCTGTGGACACTAAGTTGCATAAAGGTATTGAAAGAATCTTCCCGAAATTTTCCAACAAGTTTGAAGCGATTTCTGTAAGAGTTCCGACGGTAAACGTCACAGCAATGGATTTAAGTGTCACAATTAATACAAATGTGAAAGTTAATGACGTAAATCAAACCATTGTTAACGCATCTCAGTGTACATTACAGGGCATTGTTGACTATACTGAAGCGCCGCTCGTTTCGATCGACTTTAATCATGATCCCCATAGCGCGATTGTCGATGGTACACAGACACGAGTGAGTAATGGGCACTTAGTAAAAATGCTCGTTTGGTGCGATAACGAATGGGGCTTTGCGAACCGTATGTTGGATACAGCGCTCGCAATGCAGAGTGCGAAATAACCACTCTTTTAATGGAGAAATATTTATTTTAACCCTTGAAATAAATATTGAGCATCTCCACTATACCAACAGCGTTTGAAGAATTAATAGGTCTGGCAGGGTTGCCGGGCTACTGAAAACTTTACTTATTGAAAATTTGAGAGGACACATCATGTCTGTAATCAAGATGACTGACCTGGATCTAGCAGGTAAACGTGTATTTATCCGTGCGGACCTAAACGTACCAGTAAAAGAAGGCAAAGTGACTTCTGATGCACGTATTCTAGCATCTCTACCAACAATCAAGCACTGTCTAGAAGCAGGCGCGAAAGTTATGGTTACTTCTCACCTAGGTCGTCCGACTGAAGGTGAATACGCAGAAGAGTTCTCTCTACAACCTGTTGTTAACTACCTAAACGACGCATTAGATTGCGAAGTTAAGCTAGCAAAAGACTACCTAGAAGGCCTAGAGCTAAACACTGGTGAGCTAGTTGTTCTTGAAAACGTTCGCTTCAACAAAGGCGAAAAGAAGAACGAAGAAGAGCTATCTAAGAAATACGCTGCCCTATGTGACATCTTTGTAATGGATGCATTCGGTACTGCTCACCGTGCACAAGCATCGACTCACGGTGTTGGCATGAATGCACCTGTAGCGTGTGCTGGTCCTCTACTAGCTGCTGAACTGGAAGCACTAGGTAAAGCAATGGACAACCCAGAGCGTCCACTTGTTGCTATCGTTGGTGGTTCTAAAGTTTCTACTAAACTAACAGTCCTAGAATCTCTATCTAAAGTTGCTGACCAACTTGTTGTTGGTGGTGGTATCGCAAACACGTTCATCGCAGCTGATGGCCACAACGTAGGTAAGTCTCTATACGAAGCAGACCTAGTTGAAACAGCTCAAAAGCTAATGAAAGAGTGTTCTATCCCAGTAGCGACTGACGTTGCATGTGCGAAAGCATTCGACGAAAACGCAGAAGCTGAAATCAAGCACGTTTCAGAAGTAGCTGATGACGACATGATCTTCGACCTAGGTCCAGAATCAACAGCGGCTCTAGCTGAAATCATCGGCAACGCGAAAACTATCCTATGGAACGGCCCTGTAGGCGTATTTGAATTCAAGAACTTCGAAGCAGGTACTAAAGGTATCTCTGAAGCAATCGCTCAGTCTGCAGGTTTCTCTGTAGCAGGTGGTGGTGACACCCTAGCGGCTATCGACAAGTTCGGTATTAAAGCTGACGTTTCTTACATCTCTACGGGTGGCGGTGCATTCCTTGAATTCGTTGAAGGTAAAGTACTACCAGCAGTTGCGATGCTTGAAGAGCGCGCTAAGTAATTAAGTGGAAGCGGGGGAGTTAATCTCCCGCTTTCTTGTTTGCTGCACATCACACTTTTTTGCTAGAATAGCGCGAGTTGTGAGCAAACGTTTGCAAGAATTTAAACTTAACAAGTTTTATTTTTAAAACGACAGATAAATAGGATTAAATCCATGTCTAAGATCTTCGATTTCGTAAAACCAGGTGTTATCTCTGGCGACGACGTACAGAAAGTTTTTGAAGTTGCTAAGGAAAACAACTTCGCTCTACCTGCAGTAAACGTAGTAGGTACTGACTCTGTAAACGCAGTACTAGAAGCAGCTGCTAAAGTTAAAGCTCCAGTTGTTGTTCAGTTCTCTAACGGCGGTGCAGCTTTCTTCGCTGGTAAAGGCGTTAAACTTGAAGGTCAAGGTGCTCAAATCCTTGGTGCTGTAGCAGGTGCTAAATACGTTCACGCTGTAGCTGAAGCTTACGGTGTGCCAGTAATCCTGCACACTGACCACGCTGCTAAGAAACTTCTTCCTTGGATCGACGGTCTACTAGACGCAGGTGAAGAGTTCTTCGCTCAAACTGGTAAGCCTCTTTTCTCTTCTCACATGCTAGACCTTTCTGAAGAGTCTCTAGAAGAGAACATCGAAACATGTGCTAAGTACCTAGAGCGCATGGCTAAAATGAACATGACAATCGAGATCGAACTTGGTTGTACTGGTGGTGAAGAAGACGGCGTAGATAACTCTCACATGGACGCATCTGAGCTATACACTTCTCCAGAAGACGTTGCATACGCATACGAGAAACTAAACGCTGTTTCACACCGTTTCACTATCGCAGCTTCTTTCGGTAACGTACACGGCGTATACAAGCCAGGTAACGTTGTACTAACTCCAACTATCCTACGTGACTCTCAAGCATACTGTGCAGAGAAGTTCGGTATTGCACCTAACGCTCTAAACTTCGTATTCCACGGCGGTTCTGGTTCTACTGAAGCTGAGATCCAAGAGTCTATCGGCTACGGTGTTATCAAAATGAACATCGATACTGATACACAGTGGGCTACATGGGATGGTATCCGTCAGTACGAAGCGGACAACCGTGATTACCTACAAGGCCAAATCGGTAACCCAACTGGCGAAGATGCGCCAAACAAGAAGTACTACGATCCACGCGTATGGCTACGTGCTGGTCAAGCTTCTATGGTTGCTCGTCTTGAGAAAGCATTCGCTGACCTTAACGCAGTAGACGTACTATAATTCATCTTTACTAAGTTAAATGAAAACCGCTCGCCTTGAGCGGTTTTTTTATGCCTGTCATTCAGCAAAGCTATTTGCTAGTGAAATGAAAGTAATGGCGAAATCGAGATTTGTTGCGTAACCTGTAATGTGCCGATATCAGAGAATTCTGATAAGTTTTTGTTTTTGCTCTCTTTGCAAAAACATAACTTTGAGATTAGTCAAAAATGGGATATCGTGCCAAAAAGCTGACATTGCTTCAGTGAATGTATAGGGATGTTGTTTCTGATTGGTAATTAAAAGCAGTTTGGTTCATAGAATCATTTTATTGAGAGGATAGAAATTATGGCGGGTGAATCAGCAGGGATTGAAACTCCTTTGGTTGATGGTTTAAGTCATGCCGAGCAGTGGTTGACTAACAATTCCGATCTTTTAGTGCAGTATGGCGTGAATATTATTTCCGCAGTTCTGATCCTATTTATCGGTAACATTATCGTGAAAGCGGTAGCTAACAGTGTCGCTAAGGTACTGAACAAGAAAAAAATGGATAAGGCCGTCGTCGAGTTTATCCATGGTCTAGTTCGTTACCTTCTATTTGTTATTGTGCTGATTGCAGCTCTAGGTCGCTTAGGTGTACAAACCGCGTCTGTGGTGGCTGTTATCGGTGCGGCTGGCTTAGCCGTAGGTTTAGCTCTACAGGGCTCGCTTTCTAACTTTGCTGCTGGTGTGCTAATTGTTGCTTTCCGTCCATTTAAGTCGGGCGACTACGTGGAAATTGGCGGTGTGGCAGGCTCGGTAGACTCAATCCAGATTTTCCAAACCGTGCTAACTACGCCAGACAACAAAATGGTCGTGGTGCCGAATGGTAGTGTAATTGGTAGTCCAATCACTAACTACTCACGTCATGAAACACGCCGAATTGATCTGATGATTGGTGTTTCGTACAGCGCAGATCTACAGAAGACCAAAGAGCTACTGACAAAGATTTGTGAATCAGATGAGCGCATTCTTAAAGAGCCTGGTGTACAGGTTGGCGTGCATACTCTAGCTGACTCTTCAGTTAACTTTGTCGTGCGCCCTTGGGTTAAAACCGCCGACTACTGGAATGTCTACTTCGACTTGATGCAAGCAATCAAAGAAGGCTTAGATAAAGAAGGTATCGAGATTCCATTCCCACAAATGGATGTTCATATGAACAAAGTGGATGCATAATCTCTAAGCGTAGATTAAACAAAGCGAGGCAAACTGCCTCGCTTTTTACATTTCTAGCACTTTATTTTCTAGCGAGCTTAAGACGGTTTTTAATTGGTTGGCTGGGATGCCAAAGGTCACCTCTGGTTTACCCGGTGTATATAAGATTTCATTGTGTTGATACAGTTTGCTATCCACAATAATTTCTACTTCAGTAGGCAGACCGAAAGGGCACACCGCTCCCGGTACGCAACCAATCTGCTCAATCATTTCCTCATTGCTGACTATCGAAGGCCGCTTCCCGGTTAGGGCTTTAATCCCCTTAGTGTCTAAACGGCTATCTTTGTCGGTGAGAAGCAACGCATAGCCAGAGCCTTTTAACTTGAGAAACAGGCTTTTACTATGAGTGCCTGTCCAACCTAATTGCTCTGCTACCCTCTCGTCGGTGGCAAAATCTAATATAGGCTCGTGTTGCCACTCTTGATAATCAACATTCAATTGCTCTAACAGCTGTTTGTTGAACTGATAAATAGCATCCAGCTTGTTCATACATCACCTACATTAACTGATTGAATAACTCTTTTGCCAACAAGGCGGCAATCACGTACATCATAATCGCAACCACAATATCAATACCTTGCTTAACTCGCGGTTGTGACAAAGTGGGACCGAGTTTGGCCGCACCAATTGAAAGAGAGAAGAACCACACCAGTGAAGCCATCATGGTGCCGATGGCAAACGCAATACGATCTTGGCCCTCAAATTGGCCGCCTATTGAGCCGAGAATTACCACAGTATCAAGGTAGAGGTGAGGGTTCAGTACCGTCACTGCTAAAGCGCCTAGAATGACAGCACGCTTACCTCTTAGTGTCTGGTTGAGCTGAGTCTCTTCCGCTTGTGGTGTAAAAGCGCTTTTGAGTGATAGTGAGCCATACACCGCAAGAAAAGCAATACCGCCGATAGTGACCAACATGAGCAAGGTTTCATTTTGTGATAGCAGAGCACCACCACCGAAGATTCCGAGCGAAATAAAAACAATATCAAGCACACTGCAGATCGTCGCGGTTGTAAGGTGGTGATGGCGCTTAATGCCTTGATTTAGTACGTAAGCGTTTTGGGCACCAATAGGGATGATCATACTTGCGCCTAGGCCAAAGCCTTGTAGTAGTAGCCAAAAGTTCACGGCTTTCTCTCCAACAAATTAACTGATATGGCGAGAAGATAAGTAAACTGTCAAAATAAGTATATTTAATAATTTTTATACTATATTAGAGTATCTAATAAACTGGTCGTTGAGAGGAATAAAAGATGCGTGGCTTGGATTATCGATGGATAGAGGCTCTAGAAGCTGTGATCAGTAGTGGTAATTTTGAGCGTGCCGCTGAAGCATTGTTTGTCTCTCAATCGGCAGTTTCACAACGACTAAAACAGCTTGAAAAGTTTCTAGCTCAACCCGTTTTAGTGCGCGAGCAACCGCCAAGACCTACCCCGATAGGGCAAAAGCTTCTGGCCCTCTACCAACAAGTCCAATTGCTAGAGTCCGAGTTGATTCCAGAGCTAGATAACGAAACGGCTGAGCGCCTACAAAACGCAGCCATTGCGACCAATGCAGACAGCTTAGCGACATGGCTGCTGCCCGCTTTAGCGCCAATTATGAAGTCACGCCGGGTTCAGTTTGAACTTGAGGTTTATGGGGAAGCGAGAACGTTAGACAAATTAAAAAATGGCGAAGTCTTGGGCGCGTTAAGCATGGAGCCCAAAGCCATGGTTGGCTGTGAAGCGAAGTACATTGGTCGGATGGATTATGTATGTGTGGCGAGCCCAGAGTTTGCGAAGGAGTATTTCCCAACTGGAGTGACGCGAGAAGGTTTAAAACAAGCTCCGGCTGTCTCTTACGACCAACACGATGAGCTACATCGTGATTTTCTTAAGCAGCATTTTAATATTTCCCCCGATTCTGTGCCGCATCATCATGTCGCAAGCTCTGAGGCTTTCGTTAACTTAGCGTTGATGGGCTGTGCTTATTGCTTGATCCCTAAGCTGCAAATAGAGCAGGAACTTGCCTCTGGAAAGTTAGTGGATTTGATGCCGGGCTTTTTTATGAGTTTCCGTATTTACTGGCATCACTGGCAACTTGAAACGGGGTTACTCAAGCAGGTGACACAGGCCATTGTCGAATACACAGAGGATTTGCTGCCGAAATAGCGGGCATGTAGCCGCGCAAGTGCTCAGTTAATTCTCTGTCAGAACTGATGGCTAGATCTTGGTGTCGATTTATTCCATGCCTATGATGTATTGAGTTAATGGCATATGGTAATTGAGTATGAAAGCTATCCCTACAGTTGTTGCAGCGTTGTCGCTGTCTTTAAGCAGTTTTGGCGTGTTGGCCAATAGCCCCGATTTTCCACATTTAGCGACCACAGGTTATGGTGAAGTGATCGCCAAGCCAGATATGGCACAATTCTCAGTTAAGATCGTTGAGTCAACCATGACGGCGGAGCAAGCAAAGCAGTCGGTTGATAAAGTTGTCCGTACATTTCTTGATGCTTTAAATACAGAAGGCGTAGAGAAGCAGGATGTGACTAGCTCAAATCTCTACATTACTCCTCAATACCATTATCCTAAAGACGGTAAACCAGAGCTAGTAGGTTACCGAGCTTCACGCAGCGTAACGGTGACGGTCGAAGATTTGGCTGACTTAAACCAATACTTGGATCTGGCGCTGAACTCAGGCATTAATCAAGTTGATAACATTCAGCTCAAGGTTAAAGATCAAGCTAAGTATCAACAGCAGGCACGAATGGCGGCGATCAAAGATGCCAACAGCAAAGCAGAATTTCTTGCAGAGGGATTTGGTAAAGAGCTGAATGGTGTTTGGCGCATTGATTACAATATGCCCGGTCATCAGCCTGTGTTGATGCGCTCTATGGCTATGGATGCTCGTTCAGAATCGAACAGTTACCAAGACTCTACTATCGTTATCCGCGACAGCGTTGATGTGATTTATAAGATCGATTGACCAGATCGACGATTTTATTGTTGGTAAAGTCGCCCCTATTCTACTTCTTGTGGTAGGGGCTTTAATCCTATTTCGATTAAATGATATACTGCTCAGCCTTATCGACACGAGTTTTCTTCACCTAATGCAGCGTAAATCCGTCTTCTCATATTTGTTCATCACTACGCTGATCTTCTTTTCACTTGTCTTCATATACTATTTCAAGAAACATCAACAACTTGAAAAAGACATCATTGCTCAAAATGCTGAGTTGGCGATTCACCAGCTTGCGTATAGTGAACGTGAATACCAAAGCGTTCGTAGCCAGTTCATCTCGATTATTGAGCTGCTTTCACACAGTCGTAACCTCTATGAGTATGTGCTAGAGCCGACAAAGACCAATAAAGGCGTTGTTGAAGAAGTTTGGTCATCGGTTGCAAGCAATCAAAAGTGGTACACCCAGATCCGTTTTTTAGATACTAACGGAATGGAGAAAATTCGTCTTAACTACAGCAATGGAGATGCTGAGGTTGAGAGCGACAAGAATCTTCAAGATAAATCACAACGAGATTATTACCTGTATGCTCAAACTCTGAATGAGAATGATATTGGTGTGTGGGGAATCGATTTAGAACATGAACATGGCAAGCTTGTTGAGCCTTATCAGCCAGCGTTACGCTTGATTACACCTGTCTATGTCGCAGAAAACCGCGCAGGATATTTGGTCCTTAATATTGATGTTCGCTACCTTTCATCACGTTTAAACTATTCACCCGATGAGCGATTTAGCCCCGAGCTTATTGGTGAGCAGGGCTTCTACTTGGCTGGCTCAAGCCTCAATGAGCTATATGGTCACCTAGTCAAAGAGCGTAACGAGCACAACTTTGCGCGTACCTTCCCAGTCACCTGGCAGATGATGCAACACAATAAGTCGGGTTACCTGATAGAGAATGAGGGATTGATTGTCTTTAATCAGATTTATCTTGCGCCACAACAACCCCTCTATCTGGTGATAGAGCTTAATAGGCTTCAGCTAGACACGATTGCTAAGTTTGAAAGTGAAGCCTTAGTGCAAGAAGCAACTTTAGTGTTCGTTTTGATGCTAGCGTTCGTTATTCCAGGCACTTTACTCGTTGTTCATTACCGAAAGCGCAGTATCGAAAGCCAATTAGCTCGTGCAGCCTTGAGTGGTATGTCTGCTGTGATCATTTCCGATCGTAACCACCGTGCGATTATGGTTAATGATCAGTTTTGTGCGCTAACTGGACTAGCCCATCGTGATATTCAATCGCGCAATATCATTAAGCGCTTACTTGGCGAAGAGCAAATTGAACTATCGCTAGAGATTTTTGAGCAAGTTGCCCATCATCAGCTATGGGAAGGTGAGATTAGTATTCAAAGAAGTAGTGATGAACGAGTCGTCACTGCATTACTGCGGGTACAGAGCGTGTTGGCCAAATCAGGTCGGGTTAGCTATTACATTACCTCGATTGTTGATATCAGTGATCGCAAAGAACTTGAAGAGCGCTTGCGTATTTTAAGTGAAAGAGATGAACTCACTCAGCTGTGGAATCGTCGTAAGTTTGAGTTAGAGCTGCGCCGTTATGCCCGCCTTATGGAGCGTTACCCTTCAACTCCAAATGCTTGCTTGGCCTTACTCGATATCGACTTTTTTAAACGCGTTAATGATGAACTTGGTCATGATGAAGGGGATCGCGTCATTACTAAGGTGGCTCAGATGCTTGAATCCACCTTACGCGAGACGGATTTTGTGGCTCGAATCGGTGGCGAAGAGTTTGCGATCATTATGCCTCATACGTCGATAAAAGAAGCCGAACTCGCTTTGGAGCGCTTACGTATAGCGATTGATTTGGAAGCCGATATCCCTGTGACGGTCAGTATTGGTGTGACCGACTTTATTACGGACAGCACGCGTTGTTACAAGTGTGCAGATATTGCGCTCTATGACTCAAAATCTTCCGGTCGTAACCGAGTTTCGGTCTGTTTTAGCTCCGAAGAGGTGGCATAAAAAATCGAGCCTGTTGGCTCGATTCTTATCACATTCCATTATGCCGCGACGGCTTGCTCATCAATGATAGCTTGAATCTGCTGTCTGTTGTGCTCTAGGTGACTATCTAGGGTCTTGGCGGCTTTTTCTCCATCTTTGGCTAACACCAGCTTCATAATTTGCTCGTAGTCATCCAAGCAAGAACTGCCATACTCTAAACCGTTAACGATTGCGTAGTAGCGATAACGTTTGATCTGGTTGATGAGATCACTGAAGAAGCCAAGCATGTTTTTCGAACGTGCTCCTTCGAGTAGTGAAATGTGGAACTGATGTTGACGCTCTTCCCACTCTTGCCAGTCAAAGCCCTCTTTTGCGTGTTGTACGCGCGACAACTTATGAAATGACGTCAGTACTTCTAGCTCCCAACCTTCATCGCCAACTTCAATCGCTTGCTTGAGGAGAATGGAAGAGATAAAGCGTAAGCTTTCATAGAGATCGTTCAGTTCCTCGATAGAGACAGGCGCTACCCAACAACCTTTTTGTGGTTGTAAGCTGACATACTTGCTCCAAGAAAGTTGTACTAGCGCTTCTCTGATAGGAGAGGCACCGACATCGTATCTCTGTTTAAGCTCTGCAACCACCAGCTTCTCGTCTGGTTGAAGTTGCCCATTCAAAATATCTTGCACAATCATTTTAGCTACTTTGTCTGTTAACGTCGGGCTAGACACGATGCATTCCTCACTACTTACACTGCTACTAAGACACCACTAATAATTATTAAACGGTATGCGGTACTGAATTTTGGTTGATAATACAGCGTACGGAATGGGTGGGCAAGAAAAATATATAAAAAAAGAGGGCCTAAGCCCTCTTTAATAGAATGTGCAATTGTATGCGTTTTATTATAGAACGTGTACAGATGCAGTGTTTGTTGTACCAGAAGCAACAAGTGCACCAGATACCATAACAACGATGTCGCCTTTGTTACCTAGGCCAGACTCTAGTGCAAGTTCTTTACCTGCTACGTAGAACGCATCTGTGTTCTCGATAGAATCAACAACAACTGGAGTAACACCTTTAGTTAGAACTAGCTGTGCTGCTGTCTTAGTGTTAGTTGTAAGCGCTAGGATGTTCGCTGTTGGGAAGTACTTACGTACTGAACGTGCTGATTTACCACCTTCAGTTGCAACAACGATTAGAGGAGCTGCTAGTTTCTCAGCTGTATCAACTGCGCCTTTACATACTGCTTCAGTGATGCGTAGACGTGGGCTATCTAGGCGAGAACCAAGCTCAGCTTTTAGTGCTGAATCAGTACGGTTCGCGATTTGAGCCATGATAGTTACCGCTTCAACAGGGTACTTACCTTTTGCAGTTTCGCCAGAAAGCATTACTGCGTCAGTACCGTCCATTACTGCGTTAGCAACGTCGCCTGCTTCCGCACGAGTAGGACGTGGGTTGTTGATCATAGAATCAAGCATTTGAGTTGCAGTGATAACCATCTTACGTGCACGGTTACACTTCTCGATCATCATCTTCTGAGCGAAGATTACTTCTTCAGCTGGAATTTCAACACCTAGGTCGCCACGAGCAACCATGATGCCGTCAGAAAGCTCTAGGATCTCGTCGAAGTTATCAACACCTTCTTGGTTTTCGATCTTAGAGATGATGTGGATGTTCTCGCCACCGTTTGCAGCAAGTACTTCACGGATTTCTTGAACGTCAGAAGCTTTACGAATGAATGAAGCAGCAACGAAGTCAACGCCTTGCTCACAACCAAACTTAAGGTCGTTCTTATCTTTTTCAGATAGAGCAGGTAGGTTTACTGAAACGCCTGGTAGGTTAACACCTTTGTTTTCACCTAGTGCACCGTTGTTAAGAACTTTACACTTAACTTCAGTTTCAGAAGTCGCAAGTACTTCCATTTCGATTAGACCGTCGTCTACTAGGATAGTGTTACCAACGTTTAGGTCTGCTGCGAAACCAGCGTAAGTTACTGCTACTTTATCTTTGTTACCTACAACTGAGATATCAGTTGTGAAAGTGAACTCTTGACCAGCTACTAGATCAACGTCATCGCCGTTTTCTAGTTTGATAGTACGGATTTCTGGGCCTTTAGTATCTAGAAGGATAGCAAGCTGCTTACCAGACTCTTCCATTACTTTGCGGAAGTTCGCGATACGAGTGCCGTGCTCTTCGTAGTCACCGTGAGAGAAGTTCAGGCGCATTACATTCATGCCTGCGTTTACTAGTTCAGTTAGCTTCTCTACAGATTCAGTTTTAGGGCCAATCGTACATACGATTTTGGTCTTTTTCATGGAAGATACTCTCCGGTCGATAATAGTTACAATTTGAAAGTCGGTTATTGGTCTGAAACCAAGGCTGTCGAATAGGCATTTTGTGCCTGCCAACTCTTCATGACAGCATTACATCTAGTTGGCTCCAGAACTGAAAGTCTTTCACATAGTTTAGTCATTTTATGACCAACTTAATGCCGTTTAACGCCGTATTTTTGTGACAACACTAGGATATAGTGGCTAGATTGCAAAAAAATAACGGTCAATTCTGTAATTTTTTTTCTTTTAGGGTGCGAATTCTACCACCTAATGATTTCAATATCACTGCTTAACAATTGTCTTAGGACAAGGTTTTTGCGCTAAATATTAATTTTTTGGATCGAAATAAATGGACATAAATGTTTCGACTTGACTATAATTTCTTTCAGTTCGAAACTTGAATGCATGAATTAAATGTCGAAACGAAACACTCAGCTAAGAAGACACGCTATTTCTAATCTAGTTAATGAGAAGGGAGAGGTCAGCGTTGAAGCACTTTCTATTCAATTTGAAACCTCTGAAGTGACGATTAGAAAGGATCTTGCTTCGCTAGAAAAAAATGGTCAGCTTCTTCGTCGCTATGGTGGTGCGATTGCCTTACCGAAAGAAGTGGTAAGCGACGAAATGAACGAAAATGTTTCGATTCGAAAGAACGAGTTGGCGGAGGCGGCGGTTAAGCTGATCCGCGAGCATAACCGTATTGTGATCGACAGTGGCAGTACAACTGGCGCTCTGATCAAAATGCTCGATGGCATGCGCGGTTTGGTGGTGATGACTAATTCTCTTAATGTCGCCAACGCGCTGAATGAGCTTGAGAGCGAACCGACTCTATTGATGACTGGCGGAACTTGGGATGCTCACTCCGAGTCGTTTCAAGGTCAAGTTGCAGAATCTGTTCTACGCTCATATGACTTCGACCAGTTATTTATTGGCGCAGATGGTGTCGATCTTGAGCGCGGGACCACCACCTTCAATGAGCTCGTTGGCCTAAGTAAAGTGATGGCTGAGGTGTCACGCGAGGTCATCGTCATGGTCGAGTCGGAAAAGATCGGCAGAAAGATCCCTAACTTAGAGTTAGCTTGGGATGCCATTGATATCTTAATTACTAACAAAGATTTAGACCCAGAGTTAAAAACAAAAATTGAATCTCATGGCGTCAAAGTGCTTTGTGCATAACGTTAAACAAAATTTTTAATCTTACTTCTCCGAATCTGGCCTTTGCTTGCTGCCTATCGGAATCAACAAATTGGAGTTGAATATGTGTGGAATCGTCGGTGCTGTTGCACAACGAGATGTCGCTGAAATTTTAGTAGAAGGATTACGTCGCCTTGAATACCGTGGTTATGACTCTGCGGGTGTGGCGATTGTTGATGGTGAGTCAAACCTAACTCGCGTTCGTCGCCTTGGTAAAGTGCAAGAGCTAGCAGACGCGGTAGATTCGGCACAAGTTGTCGGCGGAACAGGTATTGCGCACACTCGCTGGGCAACGCATGGTGAACCTTCTGAAGCGAATGCCCACCCACATATGTCAGGCGACATTGCAGTGGTGCACAACGGTATTATTGAGAACCACGAAGAGCTACGTGAGCTACTTAAGTCTCGCGGTTACGTCTTTGAATCTCAAACAGATACTGAAGTGATCGCTCATATGGTTGAGTGGGAGCTACGTAGTTCTGAAACACTATTAGAAGCAGTCCAAAAGACCGCGAAGCAACTTGAAGGTGCTTACGGCACAGTGGCATTGGATCGTAAAGACCCTTCGCGTATTGTCGTTGCTCGTTCAGGCAGCCCTATCGTGATTGGTTTTGGTGTCGGTGAGAACTTCCTTGCCTCTGACCAGCTTGCTCTGCTTAACGTGACTCGCCGTTTTATGTACCTAGAAGAAGGTGACGTTGCGGAAATTACACGCCGTGAAGTGACGGTATTTGATGCTTCAGGTGAGCATGTAGAACGTGAGATTACGGAATCTAATGCTGAGCATGATGCGGGTGACAAAGGTCAGTACCGTCACTTTATGCAAAAAGAGATTTATGAGCAGCCAACGGCACTGATCAACACCATGGAAGGCCGTATTACATCAGACTCTGTGGTAACCGAAGCTATCGGTGTTAATGCAGCGGAAATCCTAAGCAAAGTCGAGCATGTACAAATCGTTGCGTGTGGTACTTCTTACAATGCAGGTATGACAGCTCGTTACTGGTTTGAAGATCTCGCTGGCGTAAGCTGTGACGTAGAAATTGCTTCTGAGTTCCGTTACCGCAAATTTGTGACGCGTCCGAACAGCCTGTTAATCACGCTTTCTCAATCCGGTGAAACTGCTGATACTTTAGCAGCTCTGCGCCTAGCCAAAGAGAAAGGCTATATGGCTGCAATGACGATTTGTAACGTTGCTGGCTCTTCGCTGGTTCGTGAGTCTGATTTTGCCTTTATGACACGTGCTGGCGTAGAAATTGGCGTGGCGTCAACCAAAGCCTTTACCACTCAGCTTTCAGCTTTGCTGATGTTAGTGACTGCATTAGGTAAGCAACAAAGTCGTATCAGCAAAGAAAAAGAGCAAGAGATTGTTGAAGCGCTTCATGCACTACCTAAGCAAATTAATGCTGCGCTCTCTTTTGAGAAAGACATTGAAGAGTTGGCGACAGATTTTGCTGATAAGCACCATACACTGTTCTTAGGTCGTGGTGAGTTTTACCCAATCGCAATGGAAGCCTCTCTTAAACTAAAAGAGATCTCTTACATCCACGCTGAAGCTTACGCTGCTGGTGAATTAAAGCATGGCCCACTAGCACTGATTGATGCAGACATGCCAGTTGTGGTGGTCGCGCCAAGTAACGAACTGTTAGAGAAGCTAAAATCGAACGTTGAAGAAGTTCGTGCACGTGGCGGTTTATTATATGTATTCGCCGATGCAGATGCGGGCTTTGAAGCTGATGAGACAATGAAGATCATCACTATGCCGCACGTCAGCGAGATTACGGCACCGATTTACTACACCATCCCGATGCAGCTTCTGTCTTACTACGTTGCTTTGATTAAAGGAACGGATGTTGACCAACCACGTAACCTAGCGAAAGCGGTGACAGTGGAATAATGGGCGAGAGTCAGACTCGGCAATAGATAGACGAGTCTGAGTAAAGCCAAAAGAGTCTATTTAAAATCAACCTCCTGATATATGTTGAACGATATCAGGAGGTTTTTTATGTCAGACGTTAATAGGTCTGGCTGAAATGTAGCGTGTGCTTTAGCGAGTATCTATCAACTCAGACTAGGGTGTGGCTCACTTTCTCCATAGTAGTGAAAAAGTGGCGGCTCATGCATCAAGAAGTTCTGATGGGAGATGTTCCAAGCGTAGGCGCCAGCAAGGGTAAACACGACATAATCGCCAATATCTAGCTGAGTAACAGTTTTATTTCTTGCCAGAACGTCTTTGGGTGTACAAAGTTGGCCGACGAATGTTGCTTGGGTATGAGCAATTGGCTGTGAGATAGCTTTGGGTTTATTGCTCGGCAAAATCGCGAACGGATGGTCATGGCTTTGCGCTGCAGGGGTACGGAAGTGATGTGTGCCACCACGTGCAATGACAAAGTTTTCCCCTAAGTTTTGCTTGATGTCTAACACCTCCATGACGTAATAACCGCATGGCGCGGAGATAAAACGCCCGCATTCAAATCGTAGTCGCCAATCTTGAACTTGTTCTTTAGCAATCAGAAACTCTAGCTTGTCGCAAAACTCTATCCACGGGAAATGTTGCTCATCATTTTGGTAGTTAATCCCCATTCCCCCGCCAAGGTTAATCATTACCTCATCGAGCTCGAATTGTCTTTGCCACGCTTTAACGACTTGGAAGTAACGTTGCATTAAGGCGAGGTGACGATCAACGTCAAGTTGATGAGACATTAAATGGAAGTGAAAACCCTTTAAATGCACTTTGGGGAAATCGCTCAGCAGAGTGAGGGCATTACTTAGTTCACTTTCATCCAAACCAAATGGGGTCGGCTTTCCACCCATCGCGAGTTTACTTAAGCTGATATCACCAATATCGATGTTCATTCGAAGAAAAATCGCGGCGCGGCGGTCGAGCTTTTGGGTTAATGCGCCAATGCGTTGTAGCTCGGTAAGGCTTTCTACATGAATAGCGTCCACGTTGAGCTCTATCGCTTGCTCAAGTTCGCTCGGCATTTTACCTGGGCCGCCAAAGATCAAAGGCATATTGAGTTGCTGTTGGTGCAGGTGAGCTAACTCTCCGCCTGACGCCGCTTCAAAGCCGTCGACATAAGGTGCGAGAGTTTTCAAGATTGGCTCTGATGGATTGGCTTTTGCGGCGTAAAACAGTTCGACATTCTTTGGCAGTACATGGCTCATCTGCTTAATGTGTTGTTCCAGTGCCTTTAAGTCGTAGATGTAGGCGCAAAGTGGCTGCTCTTGCTGGGTTGCTAGTTGCAAAATCTCTTGTTCAATGTGCAAAGGAATCTGAGGAGAATTATTCATGACTGGCTCCTTGGTGGTTCGTCCATGGCACCTGAACTTGCGTGTAGTTGGATTCTTTATCCGCTCTTTGCATCAAGCGCGTCGTAAAGTTGTTTTTGCTCGGCAGGCAGCCACCGTTAAGCAAGGATTCAAGCTCAGCTTGTTTTCCATTGACAGATTGCCAGCGAATAATGGCACTTTTCACACAGCGCCAAAGCGTTCTCTCAAGGGATTGGTTTCCTTCGGCAATGAAGAAAATGGCTTCGCTGATATTGTTGATGAAGGTACAGTAACCTATACGATTCCAACCTTGTTCACGGCTATAGTAAACCGATTGACGAGCGCGTTCAGAGAGCTGGTTTAATGAATCCGGTGACCAGAATTCTGGAAGCAGTTTGGTCCCCTCTAGATCACGTATCCACACGCAGCAGGGCATGCCCTTTTCAAACCCAATCAGGGTGTTTTGCAAATGGGGCTCAAATGCGACGCCATGTTTAAAGTAATAGTTGAACACGCCGGGAATCAGGCAGTGTAAGTAGCGTTCAAACCACAGGGTTGCGATATCGTGATAGGGGGTTTCTGACGCTTGTGCTTTGCTTTTCAATTGTGCGGCGATACAACTTTCACCATTGCGGTCATAGGCGAATAACGCGCCCGCCAACGTTGGTTCCAAAACATCAATTTCGCTTAAGGATAAGTTCTCCCGATATAAGATACCGAAAGACTCTCGCGCTTTCGTGATGTGTTCCTTTTGTTGGTCGTCAATCGACTCTAGATTGATGGTGGTAGCAAAGGGTTCGGTCATGACCTTGAAAACCGGATTGTGCAACTGTTCGCTCTCTTTTATCGGCTGCAAAATCGAGCTCAGTTGTACTGCGCTATCGAGTTCATACCACGCGTTTTTACGCACACAATTGGTTAAGCGAACATTGATCGAAAATTTCGCGAACCACTTTGTCTCTGGGTGGTATAAGGTGCGTACCGATGAGGTTGGCAGCATTTTTTCTCCGCCTAGCCCAAGTGGCTTCACTTTACCTTGCTCAATGGCTTGCTGAATCAATGGGTTTTGCAATAGCGTGTAACTTTCCCATGGATGGCAAGGGTAAAGTGTCATACCCGCTGAGTGGGGCTTTTTTGGAGCTAGTTGCTCAATCATCGCAGTCGGTCCGTGACGTTCATCTGCACTCAGTAGGTCGAGTAGCTCATTATCCACTTCAAACCAATATAGCGAGACGCTGGCGCCTACTTCTGGTGAGCAGGCCAGTAGATCATCCATACTGACACCTGAGCGGCTTTTTGGTGTTGGGTGGAAGGAGTGGCCCCAAAGCAATGATTGCTCTGAAGCAATAAACGCATTGTGCTGTTGAGGTTTTCTGTTCGCGTTTAGAAATTGCTCCGTGACCAACAGGCTGTTTTCCATCTGAGTGACAAGCTCATGGTTGAATGGAATGGTTAAGACTTGTTTTAAATAGTTGAGTAGCAGTGTCAGGGTTTGTAGTGCGTCGAGTTGGCACCATCCGGAACCTGGCAGTTTGCTCCAAGGCATACCCATTAGTTTGACTTTACCCAGTTGACTTACGTACTCAACAGGCAATAACAAAATCCCATTTTGTTCAGGAAGATGAATCGCCACCCGCTGTTGCTGCGAATAGTTACGCTTCAATGTTTGCGGTAAAGAGCTCGAACCATACTGCCAATCGACTTGGTTATTAGGGATCGCGTACTCACGTAAATAGCAGTTGACGAGGCCCATAATAGTATTGAGCTGTGCTTTTCTATTGTTCAGTTGCGCTTGGTTTTTCGCAACTGGGTCACTCGGGGATAATGGAGTTTGTAACATGTTGATGTCCAAATTTTGAATGAATGATCAGTGCGATAAGAGTCGCCGCACTGACCAACGCAGAAAGTAGGAAAGGAACGTCGAGCGAATAGAAACGTATAATAGAAGAGGCGCCAACACCTGCTGCAACGCCGCCCCATTTAGACATCGCATCAAAGCGAGAGAACACTTTGCCGCATTGTCGTCTATTAAGTCGGGTAGCAAGCGCTTGATGTAGTCCGTGATAACAGCAAACCATGCCAAGCCCAAACAGGACGCGCGCCACGATTAGTACGGTTTGATGTTGAGCAAGGTGCATCAAGCAACTGACGGAGAGTAACGCAAAGCCGAGCCAAAGTGTGCGTTGCTGCTGGTGGCGATTGAACATCTTGTCAACAAGATGAACCTTAGGTGCAAACACTAGATAAACACCATGCGGTAGCGCATACAAAAAACCAATCCACGCCGGATTCACATCGCCGTATTGTTGAACATAAGGAGAGAAATACGGGAAGGTCACAACCATAGCGAAAGCGAAGCTAAACTGAGCTCCAAACACCCAATAGAGCACACGTAAAGAGCGCTCTGATGTCACATCCGTTTCGCCAATGGAATCTTCTAATTGAGGTGGACGGGATTCGGTGTGTTCGACCGGTAGTGTCAACGTGATCGCAAAAGCCACTAGCGGTAATACTGCTAGCCACAAATACGCATTGAGCGGGTTGGTTTCCGACAAGGTTGACCCCAGCCCAATTGGTGCCACAATCAGAGCTAATCGGGCGGATAATTGGGTTTTATTCAGCGTTTTAGCTAAGGCTTTTGCATCTTCTATTTGGCTTGAAAGGTAGCTATTCGAGGCAGCCATTGTGCCGCCAAACGTTCCTTGAATTATGAGACCAAACACAAACATGGGTAGCGTTGTTGCTAAGCCACACAGCATAAACCCTAGCGCAAGCCCAATTTGAGCTCGGAGCAGAGAACGACGCCTGCCGTATTGGTCGGCAAATTGTCCCCAAAAACGCGCCGCCATTGCAGTGCAGAAGGTAGGGAGAATGAACAAAATGCCGGCCCATTCTGCACTTACCTGAGTGCCTAATGTGGGTAACACCGTCGGTAAGAATAGCGGCATCCCTAACGCAGCAAAGGCGGCGATAAAGTGGCAAAGCAGTACGCTATAGATGAGTTTGGTCATGATCAATTAACTCACGCTGTGTTGAATGGCAGTGAGGTATTGATGTTGAGCTTCTTCGCTGGTTAGCAACAAGAAGTTGGGCGCGGATAGGCCATAATACTTATTGATGTCGCTTGCCCCAGAGGCTTCTTTTGACAGCAGGCTGCCCGAACTCAGCAGATATTTGGCATATAAGTTTGGCGAGTCAAACAAGAGCTCGCGCGCCAACTTCGTATCATGCCCTTGTGCGCCTAACTGAGCGATATGCTGCGAGAGACTGGTTGCAACGATGGAGTACAAGGTTCCGCTTGAGGCTATCCCTTGTGCTGCCATTGCCTCGACGATCGCAGCAATATCCAGCTGTAGCGTAATCGTGGTAAACATTTGGCCAAGCGCGAGTTCATTATCGACTTTGATTCGTTGGTCGAGTAATTGTTCGCACTGAACAGGAGAGCTCTTTTCAAAGCTTTTGAAACGACTTGGCCAAATACGAGCGGCATCATTGTCTTTCATCGCCAACGTCATTTTGCCTTCGTCGCTAAAGGCAATAATGGCGTTTTGCTGGTTTGATTCCAAAGCAATCCCGTAGCGCAGCCAAAGCGTTAGATGCACTTTGCACAACAGATCAACGTAGTCGGTAAACCAAGCCAATGTATCTTGTTGATAGTATTGCTCAGCGAGATGCTCAAGGAACAAGCGACTATCTGGCATTGGGCTAGCAAGAGCAGCAACAGGAACTAAGGCTTTATCTTGGCAGTGGTTAACCGGGTACTCGCGCACAATGTAAGCGAAAGTCTTGTCATCGCCAACGTGTCCGCCATGCTTTTCGTTGCAATGGAAAAGCGTGCCACAGAGTTCACTATCAGTTTGCTCTAAATGCGTAAGCAAACGCTCAAACCAATGACCGTCATAAAGTGTTGATGGCTTAATAAGGCGGATATTCTTGGTCCCTAATGAGCGCATGATAAGTGGCACTTTAATATGCACATGCGGGGCATGGTTTACGACCACAGTACGCACCGATAAGGTCGGCGTAACTTCAAGGAAAGCGTTTGGAGCTTCAATCACGCCTTGAGGTAGTGACTCTATACTGCTTAGCGTCAATGGATGAGCAGGGAAAAGCACATGGCTTAGCGCAAAGTCAGCAGGCAAGCCAACTTGTTCCATCGTCGGCCAACACTCCGGCTGGGCAGAGGTCAAGGTGACAAGTGATTTCTCGATCGCCAACCAACGTAAGGTAAAACGCTGAGCAAACTCAGGGGCATACTGGGCTAAGTCTTTATCACTCAAACCAAACTTTGCGCGAGCAGTCGGGTAGTAGGGATGATCTAAGTATGACGCGATTTGGTCTGCTTGTAACAACTTACTCGCCCAACTATCGAGTTCAGATATTGGCTGCATCAAAGTGGGTGAGTTTTGCTCGAATGCTTGGTCACACAACTGTTTATGTTTTTCAGCACATTCAAGTTCTTGTAAATACCCATTGAGCAACGGATGGGAGCCTTCATCAGCACAGGCCTTTAAGACTTCAATCCAGTCGCGGTAATCTAGCTGTGATTCAACTATGCCGTTTTTCTCAACAAACCAGCCTACTGGTGAGTGAGAATTGCTAACGCCGTATACCCAGCGCTGCATGTAATAACAAGGCTTAACAGGCAGGTAGAGATTTAAACCTTGAGCAGAGAAAGTTAGCCAAGTTTGCTCTGCGCCGTACGCCTTAAGGCTTAGTTCGTTGGGGAGCTCGTTAATGAAAACGCCTTGGGAAACTAATCCAAACAGATCTTCGCGGAGGCACGTATCGATTAAGCGCTGAGTCAGGTATAAAACGTTGGTATTCATGCTGTTACCTCCTTAGCTGGCTCAAGGTCGAAAGCGGCGAGAGCTTGTTCTAGTGAAGGTTGCAAGACTTGTCCAGACGGAGAGCAGATAGAGATTCTGGCTAGGTAGTCTTTGTTTGAAAAGCTTTGTTGGATACGTTCGCCAGCAGGTTTGAGCACCTGTTGCTGCGTAACAATATCGCCTTCTTGGTGGGTGAAAGAGGTGGATGTGCCCGTAATGGTTCCACTTGAGTCGGTGACCACATAATGCACTTGGGCGCTGCCTTGGATAGCAAAATCTTCTTCGAGCTTATGCCCAAGGTGCAGTTTTAGAATCGTGCTAAACCACTGATGGTGACTTAAGTTATTGAGTAAAAATTCTCGCCCATCACCAATACTTCGGTAATTGACTTCAACCAATACAGGGCCTGACTGGGTGATAATAAATTCGCTATGGCACACCCCAAATCCAACCCCAAATGCTTTTAACTGGCGCAGGCATTCATCACGAAACTGGACGCTGTTATCGCCATTCCAGCAGGCAGCTGTCTCTATAAAGTGAGGTGGGGCAGACAGATCGACATCAAATCCGCCAACGGCAAGCAGCTTCTCCCCGTCTCCCAAGGTTTCAATGGTGATAAGCGGCCCCTGCAGAAACTCTTCAACCAAGACAGGAGTGGTTGGGTGCTTTTGCCAGAATGCATCGCAATAACGCTCAAGTTCTGCAGTGGAGTCGCAGCGTTGAACATCCAAACTCGCCACCCCTTCTTTTGGTTTTGCAACCACAGGAAAGTTGAGTGTTTGGCCAGGCTGTGAGTCACCTTGATGCAGTAAGGCACTTGGTGTGCTTGGTAGCGATTTTTCACTGAGTACTTGGCGAGTTAAGTGCTTGTTCTTGGCTTTTAACGTCACAGTCCAGTCTTTAGCGGGCAAGTTAAAGAACTGAGCACAGATAGCGGTTGAGGTCTGTAAATGATCGCTGTTACTAAAAATGGCGGCTGGGTGCAAATCGTGCTCGGTGATGAGCTCAATCAGTTCAAGCGGATTAAAAACATCACATTCGAGAATGGCATCGGGGTTGAACGGATTATCTTCACTCGCCAATTTTAGATGGTTGAGCTTGTGATCAGTGATCAAAACGACGTGAAGACCTATCGCTTTTGCTGCAGGCACGAATCCATGGGTGACTGCATCGTTAACGACATGACTCACGATGATCATCGTTGATTTCATGGGCTTTCCTAATTTTCCTAACGTTGTTACTGAGCGCTCACAGTAGGCTTTAGTGTTTTTATTTTTATATTTATCATTATGATTCTATTGATTTTTTTATCATTAACCCCGCTGTGTGGGGCAAATAAATATAGAAGATATTATTTATATTGCAAATGCAAATGATTTCTGTTTACATTCTCGCTTATTGGCGGTTTTGTAAACTAATGGAATCAATAAAATGGAAATTAAGTTGGCCCTCTCCCCCTTAGCATTAGCCATCGGAGGAACGTTAACAGCAGTGGCAGTCGTGCCGAGTGTATCGGCATCTGAGAACGTTGAAGCGAATGAAACCGTGCAGGTTGTTGGTCATCGGTATGAAGGTTATGCCGAGCATATGCCGCAGTCAGGAACAAAAACGGATGTCGAGTGGTTAGATGTTCCGCAGGCGGTTTCGGTTGTGACTAAGACGGAAATGCAAGACCGTGGCGCTGTGCGACTAGTTGATGCCTTAGATGGTGTCGCGGGTGTAAACAATACCCTAGGCGAAGGTAGCCGAGACCAGTTTGTGATTCGTGGATTCGATGCGCTCAATGATATGTATCGTGATGGGATGAGAGACGACGGTACCTTGCAATCTTATCGCAGTCTGGCAAACATTGAGCGTGTAGAAGTGGTCAAAGGACCCGCAGGCGCACTTTATGGTCGGGGTTCGGCAGGTGGCATCATCAATTTGGTGACCAAGCGAGCTAATGGTGACAATTTCACCAATGTAAATGGCGGTGTTGGCAGTCATAACCAATTTGTTGGCCAGATTGATAGCTCTATGGCGTTTAACAACAAGGTCAATGGGCGCATCAACTTAGAGTATCGCCAAGCGGACTCTTATGTAGACCATGTCGACTCTAACGACTTCTTTATTGCCCCCACTATTCGCGTGTTACCTGCTCAAGGGCATACCATTGATTTCGATGTGGAATATGCCCACCAAGAGCTCGTGCCTTACCGCGGTGTACCATCAAAAAACGGCAAGCCAGTTGATGTTCCTGAGAGCACATTCTTTGGTGGTACCAATGACTACCAAAAGTCTGACAGTCTTCGCATCGCTGTAGACTATGAATGGCGCCTGAATGATGAGTTGGCTTGGACAAACCGAGCTTCATACAATCACATTGAGCTTGAGCAAAAGGGCACACGTCAAGGCACGGTCGTTGGCGATGAAGTGACTCAAACGGTAAACAACTTTGGCTACGATCCTCGCACAACAACCACACTTCAATCTGAGTTAGTTTGGGAGACGGCATCTAATCAGCTGATGATTGGTGCTGACTACAATCAAATCAATATTGATCTGACTTTAGCCAGTGACAAAACATTACCACCGCAAAACATTTACAACCCAACAGTGGGGACAACACCAAACCCTGGCTTTAAACCTTTCCGTGATAACACGACCACAACAGCAGGCATCTACATCCAAGATGTTTACACGCTTGGTGATTTTTCACTGATTGGTAATGTGCGTTATGACTCAATGGATCTTGAGCAGCAAAAAGCAGGGGCAGCGAAAGAAAATCTTGATGATAACAAGGTCAGTTACCGTGCTGGTGTTGTATACCGAGTCAACTATGACATGTCGGTATACGCGAGTTTAGCGCGCTCTTGGCAGCTGCCTTACTCTGGTATCTACATCAATCCAAAACTGGCTGAGTTTTTCCATACCGACCTGAAAGAAGTGGGTGTAAAAGCCTACCTACTAGACAATGCTCTGATGCTTAACGCCGCAGTGTTCCAAATTGACCAAGAACAACCGCAGACCAATACCGATGGTGATGTGATCGATAAGATTGAAGCCCGCCATCAAGGTATCGAGTTGGAAGCTCGTGGCCAGATCACGCAGCAATGGGATATCTCAGTGGGCTATAGCTACCTTGATGCGGAAGACAAAGAGACAGGTAAGAAACCTAATGATGTCTCTGATCATCTGTTCTCATTGTGGAGCACCTATCAACTCGATGATAACTGGCGTTTAGGTGGTGGGGTTAAGTATGTCGGAGATCGTTACGCAGGTAACGATGAAGCGGTTGCTCTGGGTGATTACACCACAGTGGACTTGATGGCGGCTTACACAACAGGTCGTCACAAAATACAAGCCAACGCTTACAACGTGTTTGATGAGAAGTACATCCTGGGTGCAACCAATGGCAAGTCTGGATTGAACCAGATTGGCTACGGTGCTCCAGCAGAGTTCATGCTCAGCTATGGATACCTATTCTAGATAAATTCGAATTCTCGCTACTTAGTAGCGAGCTTTGTTACCTCATTTTGAGGAATGTTAGCCCATAGGGTCAAAGCCAAATCTCTCTTTGCCCCTAAATTCTGTTAATGGAGATCCCCATGCTTTACCAAAATATGGATGGTAGCCCCCAAGCTAAGCTGCGTTTAAGTGCTCTCGCGACGGCGATAGCTTCACTTACCTCCATGAATGCATTTGCCGCGTCAGAGCCTCAGTCTACCGCGATGGAGACGGTTGTAGTGACCGCGAGTGTCATTGGCAATTCTGCGGTAGAAGACGTCAAAGAATACCCTGGTGCACGTACTGTGCTTACTAGTGATCAAATTGAAAAAACGGCTGCTCATTCAATCGATTCTGCGTTGCAAAGCGTACCTGGTATTAAAGTTCAAGATGAAACGGGCACAGGTGTGTTACCTAACATCTCGGTGCGAGGCTTAAAAGCAAGCCGTAGCGGACATGCTCAATTCTTAATGGATGGTGTTCCACTTACCCTAGCGCCATATGGTCATACTGGACAATCCATTTTCCCAGCAACCTTATCCATGATTGACCGAATCGATATTGTACGCGGTGGTGCGGCTGTTCAGTATGGCCCCAATAACGTCGGTGGTGTGATTAACTTGGTAACCAAACCGATTCCAAACACTTGGCAGACAGAGATCAGTAACCGCTTAACGGTGTTTGAAGATGGTAACACGCCACTTAACGACTTTTATTTAAGAACGGGAGGTTGGTTAACGGATACTTTCGCGATTCAATTAGAAGGTAACTTTTTGAAAGGTGAGAGCTTCCGCGCGCACTCTGATACGGATGTCAAAAACTTCCAAGTCAAAGCCGATTGGTTGTTAAGCGACACCCAAGAGCTGCAAGCTTTTATTCAAAGGTACGATGCGGATACGCAAATGCCGGGCGCTTTATCTCCTGAAGATTATCAGCAAGATCGAACTCAATCTAAGCGTCCTTATGATGAGTATCAGGGAAAATCAACGCGTTGGAGTTTGAAGTACACCCAAGAGCTAAACATTGCCGACAGTGCAGAGCTGCAAGTTCAAACCTTTGGTCATAACTCTGAGCGCTTTTTCCAGTGGGGCTTTAATGGGGCCGGAGGGCACTGGGCCGATCCTGCACTACCTTCAACTGACGTGCGTACTTCTCCACGAGAGTTCAAAATCTATGGGGTAGAGCCAAAACTCGCGATGCACTTCGGTGAGGGCAGCGCAGTAACGCAAAATTGGATCCTAGGTGCGCGCTACGTTAATGAAGACATCGATTACAAGCTGACTCAAACTCCGATTGCTGGTGGAGCGACCAGTGTCCCTCGTGACTGGCATTTAGAGACGGATGCTTTTGCGGGCTATATCAGTAATGAAGTGGGCCTGTTGCAAGATGCATTAAAAATCACTCCGGGGATTCGTTATGAATCTGTCGACATGAAGTTTGATGATTTGGGCAAAGCGCAAAGTACAGACAATAAAGTGACCGAATGGCTACCCGGTCTGACGGTTGCTTATAACCTGACGGAGCAGTGGGTTGGTTATGCGAATGCTCAAAAATCTCTGCGCGCACCTCAGATAGCTTACATTCGAGGACTGGGGCAAGAGGGGAGTGAACTGGCGTGGAACTACGAGTTAGGTGCTCGCTATACCCAAGATTCCACTAGCTTCAACGCTGCTTTGTATCGCATTGATTTTAAAGATCAACTGCAGTGGCAAAGTGCAACGCAAACATTTGAAAACATCGGTAAGACGCTTCATCAGGGGATTGAGCTATCGGCTCGTTACGTTCCTGAATCAATGCAAGCGCTTAGCCTAGGTGCAAGTTACAACTACCTAGATGCGACGTTAGAAGAAGAAGGCACAAACAAAGGTAATCAGCTTCCTTATGCGTCTAAACATCAGCTGAGTTGGGATGCTAGCTACGCATTTGTCGGTGTTGATACAACCATTTCGGGCTACTACTTCAGCGATGCCTATTCTAATAACGCCAATACAAGTGAAGAAGACTCAACGGGTGCTAAGGGTAAAGTTCCCGCTTACATGGTCTGGAACTTCAACCTTGGAACCGATCTCTACAAGGATGACAAAGGTAAGCTGCGTATGAATGTCGCGGTGAATAACCTGTTCGATGAGGATTACTATTTCCGAGGCATCGATACCAGCCCTGTTGGTCGTTACCCAGCGGCAGGGCGTTCTTACACCTTAGACCTGAACTACCAGTTCTAACTGACTATTTACTGAAGTTAACGAATTAAAAGTCGCCAATTCACTTTAGCGACTTTTATGATTTTTTATTTGGAGATACAAAAACATGGAAAATAAATCTCGGTTTCTATCTGGCAACTTATGGCTTGCTGCGTTGATCTTGTTTCTGGTAAGCGTTATGCCTTTTCAAAGCTCGGCCAAAACTCGCGTCGTCCAAGATGAGCAGGGGACATTCGAATTAGATAGCACGCCTCAACGCGTTGTTGTCTTGGAGTTTTCTTTTGTTGATGCGTTGGCTGCGGTCGGCGTGTCACCTGTTGGTGTGGCTGATGACAACGATGCGACAAGAGTTATTCCTGCAGTGCGTGATTTAGTTCAGCCATGGCAATCTGTTGGTATGCGCTCGCAGCCTAGCTTAGAGGCGATTGCGGTACTAAAACCGGATTTGATCATTGCGGATGCTGAGCGTCATCCGACGATTTATCAAGACCTCAACCGTATTGCACCGACCTTGCTGCTGAAAAGCCGCGGTGAGTCATATCATGAGAATCTAGAATCTGCGCGCAAGATCGGCATCGTGCTCAATAAGCAACAAGCGATGGAAAAGCGCATTCAGCTGCATCAACAAGCGATGGCTGAATACAAGCAGAATTTTGCACTCAAACAAACGGTTCAGTTTGCGGTTGTTTCAGACAAAGGTATGTGGCTTCATGGCCCTAAATCCTATGCCGGTGGTGTACTTACTGAGCTAGGTATCAAGAGTCCAATTACACAGGCTACAGAAAAAGCTTATCTGCCAGCAAGCTTTGAATTACTGCTAAAAACAAACCCTGATTGGCTGCTGATTGGTGCGTACTCCCAGCCAAACATTGTTAACGAATGGGAAAAGAACCCTTTGTTTAAGCTGCTTTCGTCAGCAAAAGCACAGCATATTATTGAAGTGTCTCCTGCGCTTTGGTCACTCAATCGAGGCATGTTAGCAGCGGAGAATATGGCGCAGAACCTAGAGCAGATTTTGGGCTCTTCATGAGCAACGCAACGACACTGAACCAAAACTATTGTCAGTCTAAAACCCCGTGGCGAGCGATGTTTATCATCGCCGCTATTTTTGTTTTGGTCGTGACGGGTTACGCCGCTTCAATGCTGGGTTGGTCAAACTTCTCACTCACATTCAAAGATTTAGTCGGCTACTGGTTTTCATTTGATCAAGGCAATATGAATCACCAGATACTTGCAACCTTAAGAGCTCCAAGGGCCTATGCTGGGTTAATGATTGGTGCTTGTCTTGCTGTTGCAGGTTTACTGATGCAAGGGCTGACGCGTAACTCGTTGGCATCTCCCTCGATTCTGGGCATAAACGCTGGGGCGGCGTGTTTTATGGCATTCGCTGCCATTGGCATGCCAATTGTCAGTGATATCAACCCAATTCTTAATGCAGTACTAGGGGCGCTACTGAGTGGCATGTCAGTGATGATGCTAGGCGGTTTTTTCTCTGTTCGTTCTCACCCTTTGCGCTTGGTATTAGCGGGCATTGCAATCAGTGCTCTGCTGCTTGGTCTTACTAGAGCAGCGCTTATCCTTGCTGATGATATGGCTTACAGTGTTTTGCATTGGCTGACGGGGTCTTTAGCAAGCGTTGATAATGAGCAATGGAATCAACTTTGGCCGCCTGCTTTGGTTGGATTGAGCTTAGCGATAGGGTTAGCGCGTAATCTCAACTTATTGGCGCTTGGCGAGGAAGTGGCCGTTGGGTTGGGGAGCAATATCCAACTGACTCGCCTAGTTACTGGCCTCACCATAGTTTTGTTGGCCGGAACGTGCGTTGCCATTGCAGGTCCTATCGGTTTTGTTGGTCTTCTTGTTCCCCATTTAGTCAGACCGCTAGTCGGTCATAACTATCATTTACTGATCCCTTGCTCAGCCCTTACGGGGGCGGCTCTTGTCGCTTGGTCTGATGCCTTATCTCGTGCGATTGCGTTTCCAACTGAAACTCCGGTGGGAGTGCTTACGGCATTGATCGGAACGCCATGTTTTATCCTTGTTGCGATGAGGAGGTCTTAATGCTTCATCAAACAAAATTGGCACTTTTGCTCGGGCTTGTTGGTCTGGCGGCGGCTGCTAGCCTATTGGTGGGAGCCGCCTCGCTGTCTGCTTCCCAAGTTATCGAACTTCTGTTCTCTTTTTCAAACGATGACTTTGTAATTCATCAATACCGTTTTCCTCGTACCTTGTTGGCAATTGGCGTTGGAGCGGGACTCGGACTATCGGGCTTACTGGTTCAAGGTGTGATTCGAAATCCGTTAGCTTCTCCCGATCTGATGGGAATAAGTGCTGGCGCTGGGTTAGCGGCAACAGCGAGTTTAGTATGGTTTCCTAATACGTCGTTAAACTGGCTACCATTGATTGCAATGTCTGGGGGTATCTTAGCGGCGGGATTAATTGGGGTTCTGGCATGGCGTTCGAAGCCAACACCTGCAAGGTTAGCTTTGATTGGTATCGCGGTGAGTGCTTTTCTCGCCAGTGGCATCGACTTTTTGTTGGTTACTCATCCCATTGAAATTAATACCGCCATGGTATGGTTGACGGGCAGCCTTTGGGGGCGAAATTGGCAGCAAGTTCCTGTCATTTGGGGCACTCTCGCGTTGCTGATACCACTCGCGTTATGGTTAGCATGGCGCTTAGATGTAATGGGGTTGGGTGAAGAGAGTGCGACCACTCTAGGGACCAAACCGAATCAAATCCAATCTTTAGCACTGTTAGCGGCGGTTCTTTTAGCCAGTATCAGCGTAGCTGTTGCCGGAACAATCAGCTTTGTTGGCCTATTAGCCCCTCATTTGGCACGTTTGCTGTTTGGTCATAACCATAAACTGTTGATACCCGCTTCCGCCTTGGTTGGCGCATTATTAGTTACTTGTGCTGATGGCTTAGCTCGTGGGATTCAACCGCCTATTGAATTACCAGCAGGTGTGCTCACATCCGTTATCGGAGCACCGTATTTTATTTTTCTTCTTTATCGCTATCGAGGTTGGTAATCATGCTTAAGACCCAGAACCTGACTGTCGCCTATGGCAAAAATACAATCATTCCTAATTTGTCAGTCTCAATACCGAAAGGCAAAATCACTGCGTTGATCGGCCCAAACGGCTGCGGAAAATCAACGTTATTGAAGACGTTAGCTCGAATCAATACACCTTTATCTGGTGACGTTTTGTTTAATCAAAAGCCGTTGTCGAGCTATGGAGATAAGCGCCTAGCTCGTTCCTTGTCACTGTTGCCGCAAATCTTAGTGAGTCCTGAAGGGATAACCGTCAGAAAACTGGTCGAGTATGGCCGTTCTCCCTATGTGTCACATTGGGGAAGGTTAGGGCAGGAGGATAAAGCCATTGTCGAACAAGCTATGCTGGATACAGGGGTTTTGGAGTTTGCCGATAAACCTGTTGAAGCCTTATCTGGCGGACAGCGTCAAAGGGCATGGATTGCGATGGTAATGGCACAAGACACGGAAGTGGTGATGTTGGACGAACCCACCACCTACTTGGATATGTCTCATCAAGTGGAGTTGATGAAGCTGATGCAACAAATGAATGCGAAAGGCAAAACGGTTGTGGTGGTATTGCATGATCTCAACCAAGCGTGCCGTTATTGCGATCATTTGATTGTACTTGAGCAAGGCCAGCTTATAGCAGAAGGTTCGCCCGATGAGGTGTTTACCGAGTCTTTGCTTGATGAGGTGTTTGACCTGAAAGCGAAAGTATTCCGTGGCCCTATTTCTAATACACCTATGTGTATTGCCATTTAATGGTGAATTATTACTAACCGTTATTGAGCCGAAGCTTTGCGCCTCGGCTCTTTTATTATTAGTGCAGGCTAAAAAGAATCAAGGAGCGTAATGAGTTGTTCTAGGCTCTCGACTACAGTCATCTTGTCGATGATTTCTGCTTGAGGTGGTAACAAATCTGGCACCATGACCACAGGACAACCCGCTGCCAGTGCCGCTTTTACTCCGTTATTTGAGTCTTCTAAAACTAAACATTCTTCGGCTGTCAAACCGAGATGAGTGCAAGCCATTTGGTAGCAGTCAGGGTAAGGTTTAGCGCGTTCGACATCTTCTGCTGTGATGACTAAATCAAACTGAGGTAGGTAGTCGCTGGTGGTGAAATTGTATTTGACCTCAGCAAGGTGTGAGGAGGTGACAATGGCTGTTGCGAGTCCACGTCGCTTAATGTCTTGGAATAGTGGGTCAAAACCGGGTTTGAAAGCGATGCCATTGGATCTTAAGCGATGAAAATGGTCGTCGCGAACTTGTTTATAGCGTGATAGGTCGAGTGCGTTTTGAAAGTGCTCAGCGAGAATCCGTTCGCATTCCGGGTCTTGAACACCGATGAATTGCTGATAGAAGTCGTCGCTTAAGTCGAGGTTTTGTTCACTAGCGGCATACTGCCAGCTCAGTTTGTAGATAGACTCGGTATCAAAGATAAGCCCATCCATATCGAAAAGAACCGCTTTTAACATGATGTCTCCTGTTGTAAGTCAATAGGAGGCTGACAATGATAAGTCGTCGTTGTTATTAGAATGGGCTCTCTTTGCCGAGTTCATTACATATCTCGACAATTGCCAGTGAGAGCCCTGACTTTATGATTTGCTGTTGACGTTGAAGCTGTAGTTGGTAGAACTCAAGATCGATGTCGTCATCTGGTTCGGCGACTTCAAGTTGTACCATGCCCATTTTTTTTACCAAGTTGAGCTTTTTGATTGGTTGTAAAACGTTGGGGTCAGTGAACTGATAATCAGCTGCGTCACTGTTAAGTTCATTTTTAATTTTGATGATATCTTCTATATCGTGATAGACATCATTAGGTAGAACACCTAAGCCAAACAGTAACTTCAAACGGACAGATAAATCGCCTAATGGACCGGAGTCATGGAGCAACGGGCCAACAACCGATTGCACTGCAAAGTTATCTTTCTGAAAGATTCTTTGCATCAGTGCATCAATTGAGTCATTAAATACGTCAACGGCAGCAATAAAAAAGCCGCGTACCGATGGGGCGCTATTTAATCGCTCTATAATGTCGGTTTCATTAATTTTGTCTGCCATATACTGAACTAAAACTTTTTGTTGATGGAGGAGGAGAGTTCTCCTCCCCGTATTTGTTGTTATAGTGCCGCGAAGAAGGATTCGATTTGCGCGACTTCTTTGCTGTTTTCATCCAAACCTGTGTACCTTGCTAGCGTGTGGCGAATGCCATGTTCTTGCAAAGAGGTTTGTAGCTCAATTGCTTGCGGATCATCCTCACTCTTATATTTGAGAGCTGCGGCGATACCCTTTAAAAGCGTTTGATTTTCAGTGCCATACTCAATTGTACCTAGTAATGGCTTCACTAATCTATCATTTGCGCCTAATTTGCGAATTGGTTGGCGGCCGACGCGGTCGACTTCATCGACCAAATATGGATTAGCGAATCGACTTAGAATTTTTTCGATATAAGCAGCGTGTAACTCGCGATCAAAGCCATAGCGACGAATCAGGACTTCACCACTTTCGAACATCGCTTGTTTTACATCCGCTCTAATTTCTGGGTCTTCAATAGCCTGACGTATGGTTTGGTGGCCTTTCAAGCAACCTAAATAAGCCGTAATGCAGTGACCAGTATTGAGAGTAAACAACTTACGCTCAACGAAGGCCATTAGGTTATCGGTTTTCTCCATTCCAGAAATGTCGGGAATTTCACCTTTAAACTGCTGCTCGTCAACAATCCACTCGCTAAAGCTTTCAACAGTGACTTCGAGTGGATCATCGTTGGCAGCTTCTGCGGGTGGCACAATGCGGTCAACGGCTGAATCGACAAAGCCAACCAACTCATCCGCTTTACCATGCAGTGAGCTATCTAGGTGTTTGTAAACTTCACCTTTGAGGTGAGTGGTGCCACGAACCATGTTTTCGCAGGCGATAATATTAAGCGGAGATTCATTACCAGATTCAAAGCGCTTTGTGATTCCTGTTGCGATTGTTTTTGCAATAATATCCAACACATTTGGACCAACGGCTGTGGTGACTAAATCGGTTTTCGCTATACGCTCAATTACATCTTCACTTGCTGAGTTGACCGCAGTCACGTGAGTTACGGTCTCTATTTGGCACTCAGTGCCCACAACTTTAACCTTGTACTCTTGTTTGTGACTGAGTTGATCGACAAGCGGAGTATCCACATCGGCGAACGTGACTTCAACATCCGCGTCAGCAAGTAGCTTTCCAATAAAACCGCGACCGATATTGCCTGCACCAAAATGAACTGCATTTTTCATAATTTACCTACCAAATAAAAGAATAAAAACTAACGACTCTAGGGTGAGGCCAACTGCATAGGGGGTGACAGTCGACCTCGTTTGCTCTCAGGAGCAAAGGTTTTGAGTGAAGGATTACGCGGCTTGTGGATTCCCTAAAATATTCAGAATCTTAGCCACATCTTGAGTGCTGGTTAGCGTTTCAATCGCTTCAGGCTCATCGAGTGCATTAGTGATGGTAGTGATCACTTGAATGTGTTCATCATTTTTAGCGGCAATACCAATAACCAGTTTGGCGACATCGTCTTGGTCATCAGTAAATTGAATACCTGCTGGGTATTGGCAGATGACAATACCGGTTTTCTTTACTTTGTCTTTTGCTTCAATGGTGCCGTGAGGGACAGCAATAGACTCGCCCAAATAAGTTGGGACCAATTTCTCACGTTCAAACATGGCATCAACGTATTCTGGTTCTACGTAGCCCATTTCAACCAGTTTGTTACCTGCAAAACGAATCGCGTCTTCTTTGTTGCTAGCGCTTAAGCCTAGGTGGATGTTTTCTTGTGCGATTTGGAAAACAGAAGGCTGCTGAGGCTCATAGCTGTCATCATTGGCAGCGAGTACAGAGGCTTTAACGTTTTGATCATCATTTGCTGCTGCCCCTTTCTGAGCGGCAAGAAGCTTAGTGACAAGTTGGTTGTACATTTCGCTGTCTAAAAAGTTAGTCAGAGAAATATGTTGGGCATTAGGAGCATGCTTGCGAGCACGATCCGTTAGATCTTTGTGGGTAATCACGATATCAGCGCTCTCAGTTAGGCTATTAATGGCTAGATTGTTTACATCAATGTTTAGACCTGCATCTTGGACTTTTTTACGCAGCATGCTCGCGCCCATCGCGCTAGAGCCCATACCTGCGTCACAAGCGACAATAATGCTGGTTACGTTTGCAAGATCGATGTTGCCTTTGTTTTGAGCGTTGACTGTTGAATCTGATTTTGCGCCAGACTTCATTTCTTTCATTTGTGAAGTGGCTTTTTCTAATGCCGCTTTGTCGCCATCTTCTTCCGTTGAGGTTTGAGTCTTCATCAGCAAGGCAGCAACGGTAAATGAAACACCAGTAGCCGCTGCAATAGAAGCTAATACACCAACGATAGAGCCTTTCTGCGTCATCAACAGGATGGCAAAGATAGAACCTGAAGAAGCTGGAGAGACGATGCCCGCGTTAAACATGACGAGTACGAATACGCCTGTCATACCGCCAGCAATTGCAGCTAGGATAAGACGTGGGTTCATTAGAATATACGGGAAGTAAATCTCGTGGATACCGCCAAAGAAGTGAATAATTGAAGCGCCACCTGCAGTTTGACGAGCAGTCCCTTTACCGAAAACCATGTAAGCCAACAGAATACCTAAACCAGGACCTGGGTTTGCTTCGATTAGGAAAAAGATCGACTGACCGGCCTCAGAAGCTTGCTGAATACCTAGTGGTGAGAAGATTCCGTGGTTGATCGCATTGTTGAGGAACAGAATCTTCGCTGGCTCAACAAAAATAGAGGTCAAAGGAAGAAGGTGCGCTGAGACTAAGAAGTTAACGCCAGCCGCTAGACCACCAGAAAGAACTTTGACAAAAGGTCCAATGAACATGAATGCCAAAATTGCACATAGCATACCGATGATGCCAGCAGAGAAGTTGTTGACCAACATCTCAAAGCCGCTTTTCACTTTGCCATCAATGTAGTTGTCGAATTTCTTAATTGCCCAACCACCCAGAGGGCCGACCATCATCGCGCCCATAAACATTGGTATATCAGTACCAACGATGACGCCCATGGTCGTGATGGCACCAACAACCGCACCGCGATCTCCACCAACAAGTTTACCACCGGTATAACCAATAAGGAGCGGTAGTAAGTAAGTGATCATTGGGCCAACCATAGCCGCTAGCGTTTCATTAGGTAGCCAGCCAGTTGGAATAAAGAGTGCCGTGATAAAGCCCCATGCGATAAACGCGCCGATATTCGGCATTACCATGTTAGACAGAAAACGACCAAAATTTTGTATCTTGATCTTAGCATCTGGTGATATCATAAGAGTTCCCCGTTCGATGTTCTGATGAATATTGTAGTAGTACGGTTCGCCAAAACCGCTTGATTGCTTAGTACCCAATCAATTTACCACACAAATTCAGTTTGGAACTGACAACGGGTTTTTTGTGATTAGTCGCAAATAAAACACTTCTACCTAATAGTATTTAAGCGATCTAGTTCAAATATTTTGGGTGTAACTTTTTTACAAATTAGCACTTGCTCTTTTGTCAATAAAAATTAATCGATCAATGTCTTGTTTTTGATTTTTTAATGTCTTGGCACTTAGTGATGTAGGTCACTTTATGTCTTCTTTGATTATTCGAATTAACGATTAATGTGATCCTTGTATGGTTTTGTTGTGAGGGTGTTGGGGGTTATTTTGTGACTTTTGTCAAGAAAGGGTGATTTCTGTAATTGAGTAACACATCAAACTCACCGTCTAGCCAAGTAAGTTTGTCGCTATTTAAGGCAGATCGCGTGGCAGAGTCTCCTCTGCCACAAAGTTGTGTTAGTTGGTATCTAGGTAAGCTTTAGAAGAGATGTCAGTCCATGCACGTACTTTAGTTAAGTACTGTTTTTGTGACTCAATGATCTCTTTCGCTAATGCGTCGCTACTAGCTTGCTGTTCAAGCAATTCGGTGGTTGCTGTTTGCATCGCTTTTAACACTTCCGGTGGGAAGTCTCTTACTTTTATATCTGGGTACTCCGCACTCATTGTCGCCCAACTATTTGCATTTGCATCGACTGCCTGAGTGTACATATCAAATGCTGCCACTCGGAATGCTGTTTCCAATATTGTTTGTAGATCTTTAGGTAGTGAATCCCATTTCTTTTTATTCACTAAGAACTGAGTTTCCGAACCCGGTTCATGCCACGCCGTGTAGTAATAAGGTGCGATTTTCTGAAAGCCCATTCTAAGGTCAAATGCAGGACCTACCCATTCCAGTGCGTCAATGGTTCCTCGCTCCAATGAGGTATAGAGTTCTCCCGGAGCGATGTTGGTTGGTTTTGCACCTACTTTTGCCATCACTTCACCAGCAAAGCCTGGAATACGAATTTTAAGTCCTTTTAGATCGTCTACTGAGTTGATCTCTTTTTTAAACCAGCCACCCATCTGAATGTCAGAGTTACCGCCGGGGAAAGAAAGAAGGTTGTGTGGTGCATAGACTTTTTCCATTAACTCCATACCGCCACCGCGATAAAACCAAGCATATTGCTCAGTAGAGATCATGCCAAATGGCATGGAGGAGAAGTATAACGTGTTAGGTACTTTGCCT
This sequence comes from Vibrio tubiashii, assembly GCF_028551255.1. Classification (NCBI taxonomy): domain Bacteria; kingdom Pseudomonadati; phylum Pseudomonadota; class Gammaproteobacteria; order Vibrionales; family Vibrionaceae; genus Vibrio; species Vibrio tubiashii. Next base: position 405,607 of record NZ_CP117029.1, read on the forward strand.
TTCCAATAGTAGGAGCTTGAGTGGCCCAAGTCGTATTGACCAGACTTGACCATATCGAATATCCCTAAAGGGGCTTTGTGTTTATTAGCGGAATCAATACGAATTTTTAAGCGACCGTTTGACATCTCTTCGGCAAGCTTGGCCATGTTCTTGGTTGCATCACCTAAGATGGGGGTATTCGGTCCCCAAGTTTCGGCAAGTTTTAAGCGGTAGACTTTTTCTGCTGCAAGTGCAGAGAATGAACTAAGAGCAAGTGATAGTGTTAGCGTTCCTGCTAACAGTGAGCGCAGTTTTAGCTTGGATGGCAACATAACTAAGCGACTTCCTTATTGTTGTGTTTTGTTATCTCACCTAGCTTTTATCTTGTTGTTTTTTTCGTCAATCTCATTTTTATCTGATCCTGAAAGTGATCTTGGTTTTAATCTCTATAACTATATTTTCAACCAGTTTATTTTCCTAGATGTAAAGGTCGCTTCTATTGCAATCGAGCGATTAGTGAGGTGTTGTAAGCAGATAATCTGGATAACAAAAGTGCTGCCTTGGTCACGCAGCACTTAGGGGAGGGAGACATGACTTCTCTAGATCTCAATATGATGGGATTTTAAGTAAGCCTCAGCTTGGTTGGCCCCCATATATCTCGCTAAGGTTTTGAGTGGTACATCTCTTAGATCAACCATGATCAAGCCATCAAGTGCGTTATTAAAGGCAGGATCAACGTTAAAGGATACTAGCTTTCCATTTAGTCCAAGGTATTGCCTCAATAAGACTGGTACGCCTTTGCCATCATCGATTCTAGCAATGACCCTTGATAATAGCTGCAGATCGGCAAGGGCTGTGAGCATGCTTGTATTCCAGCTTGGAGCGCTAGTTGATAATGGGTTAGAAGGGGTGACGTACTCGGCTTTTTCGGAGTCATAGTGATGAAGGGTCATGGTCTCTGCGAGTAATTGTCTTGTTTGCTCACTGTAATCGTTGCTGATACTGACAGGACCAAATAGGTGGGTATACTCTGGGTTCTTATCTACATAGGCGGCAATACCTTTCCAAAGCAGCAATAGTGGCGCCATACTCTTCTGATATTTCTCATCGATTACAGAGCGCCCCATTTCTATAGATTGACTCATGGTATCGATAAAAGGCTGTTCAAAGTTAAACAAGGTTCTTGAGTAGAGTCCCTTAATCCCATGTTTACTGATGAGTTGATCGACCAGTCCTAACCGATAAGCGCCCACGAGGCATCGATGCTCTCTATCCCAAATAAAGAGATGTAAGTAATCACGATCAAACTCGTCAAGATCAAGATCCAGACCTGTTCCTTCTCCAACTTGGCGAAAGTTGTGTTCTCTCAGGCGTCCGATCTCGTGCAGCATTGAAGGGATATGCTCGGCGGTTGTACAGTAGACGTCAAACTCCGCGCTCGAAAGCAACAAATGATCTTCGGGCATGGTGCTGAGATCCGCTTCGAGATCATCAATGGGGAGTTGAGTGGCGATAGGTAGAAATGAGCTAGATGATAAGTTCTGTTTTTGCTGCGTCAGTGTTTTGCTTTGTAATAAGTAGGTGTTTAAGCGCAGGTAGTTGACGATTTGAGTGTCTGTGAGTCCATTGACTTCCTTGTATTTGATCGCCGAGCCAATAGAGATTTGAATCTTCTGATGCGTTTTATTGAGCAACTCTCGGCCAAGCATCAAGGTGCGTAGTAGAGGATGTACTTTCCCCGCGAGATAAAAGCGCTGAGAGTTTTGGCCATCGATAAACACCGGAATGGTGGTTGCTCTTGATTTGCGAATCAAACTACTGACTGAGCGACTCCACTCTTTGTCTTCAAGGCGCTGCGCTTTTCTATCGACTAACTGTGAGACCTCTCCCGCAGGAAATAGCAGCAACAGACCGCCTTGTTCTAAATGCTGGTGGGCTTTACGAAGTGCTTTTAGGTTGGACTTGTGAGCGTTTTGTCCTTCGAATACATCCACACCAATAAAGAGTTCATCAAGTTCAGGAACCGTTTTTAGGTATTGATTGGCGAGGATCTGAACGTCACTTCTTATTTGAAGGAGTAGCTCGGCAAGAATCACGCCTTCGACACAACCTAGAGGATGGTTGGCGACAATCACAGTAGAGCCCGATTGCGGAATATGGCTTAACGAACCTTTACACACCTGATAGTCAATACCGAGCACTTCAAGAGTGAAGCGAAGAAAGGCTTGAGTATCACAGCCAGCAGGGCGCTGAGCATAAAATTTATCGAGCTTATTGAGACCAGTTGCCCATTCAGTAAAGCTCTCTCCTAAGCGAAATGGGGTCTTTTTCGGTAAACGAAACGGACTAGAAACTTCCATAGCATCCTCAAAATGGTAGTGGGTCGAAATGAGGATAGGTATGGGATGTTGCAAGAAGGCTTCAGCGAGATGAGAGTTAGATGATCACCTCATGACGTTTTGATTACCAAAGGCTAATTTGGGAAGGTGATGAGCAAAGGATGCAATAATGATTTATTTAAGCATTCTAAAAAATATATTGCTCACAAAATGTACTAAGGTAATGTTAAAGATCAACCTTTAGTGCTAGGTTTGAATAGCGGGTGAGGTTATTAAAACTTTGGAGCGCAAAGACTCTAAGCATAGTAACCAGTCAAGTTACCTTCGATTTGCTGAGCTGGAACTCTCTAATAAAGAGAGAAACGGGAACCTAGAGGTTCCCGTTGTTGTATATGCAGTTTACTTATCGCAAAAATTAACTAGTGCGATGAACAGCCATATGAGCAAGCGTGACGAGTGCTTGCTTATATTCAGACTCTTCTAATACCTTGAGCTCAGCAATGGCTTTATCTGCCTCTTGGTAAGCTTTTTGGCGTGTGTACTCTAAAGAACCGGTTTGTTCCATCGCTGCGAGAATATCGTTCAAGCGTTCCATACCATTGGATTTTTCAATCGCTTCACGAATCATCTCCGTTTGTTCTGCACTACCGTTACGCATTGCATAAAGAAGAGGTAAGGTCGGTTTACCTTCAGCAAGGTCATCGCCGACATTCTTGCCCATCTCTTTACCATCAGAAGTGTAATCCATCACGTCGTCAATCAGCTGGAATGCGGTTCCGAGGTATTTGCCGTAATTCTGTAAGGCAAGCTCTACCTTTTCAGGTGCTTCGTTTAGGATGGCACCAATCTGGGTTGCCGCTTCAAACAAGCGAGCCGTCTTAGAGTAGATAACTTGCATGTAGCTTTCTTCGGTGGTGTCAGGGTCGTTGCAGTTCATCAGTTGTTGAACTTCACCTTCCGCAATGACGTTTACCGCGTCACTCATTAGCTTAAGGATCTTTAATGATCCTAGCTCCGTCATCATTTGGAATGAGCGCGTGTATATAAAGTCGCCCACCAAAACGCTCGCTGCATTACCAAAGGCTGCATTAGCTGTGGCTTTACCACGTCGCATGTCTGATTCATCGACGACATCGTCATGCAGTAGAGTCGCGGTATGAATAAACTCAATAAAAGCGGCTGCGGTGGTATGAGCCTCTCCTCTGTAGCCAAGTGCTTTAGCTGACAGAACAGCTAAAAGAGGACGTATACGCTTGCCACCACCGCTAACGATGTAGAAACCCAGTTGATTGATTAAAGAGACATCAGAGTTGAGTTGTGCGTGAATTGTTTCATTCACTTTTGCCATGTCATCGGCGGTGAGTGCTTGGATAGCTTTAAAATCCATTGTAATTCCGGCTGAAGTTAGAACTAGTAAGGTATTCTTATCTGTTTTAATTGCTGAATAATACACTAAAAAACGTTGATTAATACATGGTTAAAGGGCATCATCTGGGCACTTTTCATTGGCGATTAGCTTTTCGCCAATTTTTTCAAAATATGGCTTGTCATAGGTGCGACCTTTCTGTAGAATCTGCGCCCTATTGATGATTAGTTTAGCGCACACCCTTGATGCTCAAATAGCATACGGCTGTGCGGAAAAAGCGGAGTAAGATATGTACGCTGTTTTCCAATCTGGTGGTAAACAACACCGTGTAAGCGAAGGTCAAACTCTTCGTTTAGAGAAATTAGACGTTGAAACTGGTGCAACTGTTGAATTTGATAAAGTTCTTCTTGTTGCTAACGGTGAAGACATTAAAGTGGGTGCTCCTCTAGTAGAGGGCGGTAAAGTAGTTGCTGAAGTTGTACAACACGGTCGTGGCGATAAAGTTAAAATCGTTAAGTTCCGTCGTCGTAAGCACTCTCGTAAGCAACAAGGTCACCGTCAGTGGTTCACGGAAGTGAAAATCACTGGTATCAACGCTTAATCGATTAGGAGAGTTTAACAATGGCACACAAAAAAGCTGGTGGTTCTACTCGTAACGGCCGCGATTCAGAAAGCAAACGTCTAGGTGTTAAGCGTTTCGGTGGTGAGTCTGTTCTTGCAGGTAACATCATCGTTCGTCAACGTGGTACTAAGTTCCACGCTGGTACTAACGTTGGTATCGGTAAAGACCACACTCTATTCGCTCTTACTGAAGGTAAAGTGAAGTTCGAAGTGAAAGGTCCTAAAAACCGTAAATTCGTTAGCATCGAAGCTGAGTAATTTAAACCTAGTTTAAATCACTTATTAGCTTTCAAGCTGAATTCAAAAGCCCTGCCGATTCGGCGGGGTTTTTTATTTATGGTAGCTCAAGAGATGGCTTCGAAGCGTGGAATCTATACTAAGGCACTTTGAAAAAAGTCCCTCAATATGTATTCCTAGTTAGCAGAACGATCGAAGATCAAGGTGATCGATCTGAAAATGGAATCTGCTAGAATTTATATCATTCACTTCTCCCTAAGAGATAGGGTGTTTTGAGATGATATTTGCAACGCAGCTACGATAAGTAGCACAAGGGCGGAGTAAGAGATGAAATTCGTTGATGAAGCGGTAGTAAAAGTTCAAGCCGGTGATGGCGGTAACGGTGTAGTGAGTTTCTGGCGTGAGAAATTCGTTGCGAAAGGAGGCCCGGATGGTGGCGACGGTGGTGACGGTGGTGATGTATACATCCAAGCTGATGAAAACCTTAACACGCTAATTGATTATCGCTTCCAGCGCTTCTATGAAGCAGAGCGTGGTGAGAATGGCCGTGGCGGTAACTGTACGGGGAAGCGCGGTAAAGACAAAGTGCTTCGCGTGCCTGTTGGTACTCGTGCTGTTGACATTCACACCAATGAAATCGTTGCTGAAGTTGCTGAACATGGCAAAAAAGTCATGGTGGCAAAAGGCGGTTGGCACGGTTTGGGTAACACCCGTTTTAAATCGTCAGTAAACCGAGCACCACGTCAAAAGACGTTAGGTACTAAAGGTGAAATTCGCGAAGTTCGTTTAGAGCTGTTGCTACTTGCTGATGTGGGTATGCTTGGATTGCCGAATGCAGGTAAGTCGACATTTATTCGTTCAGTATCTGCAGCGAAGCCAAAAGTGGCGGACTACCCATTTACGACGCTTATCCCGAGTCTTGGTGTAGTGAGTGTTGTTCCAGAGAAGAGCTTTGTTGTTGCGGATATTCCAGGCTTGATTGAAGGTGCTGCTGATGGTGCTGGCCTTGGTATCCGTTTCTTGAAGCACTTAGAGCGTTGTCGCGTTCTGCTGCATATGATCGATATTATGCCGATCGATCAAAGCGATCCTGTGCAAAATGCGCTAACCATCATTGATGAATTAGAGCAATACAGCGAGAAGTTAGCAGACAAGCCGCGTTGGCTGATCTTCAACAAGGTTGATCTGATGCCTGAAGAAGAAGCAAACGAAGTGATCCAAAATATTATCGATGCTTTAGGCTGGGAAGAGGATTACTACAAGATCTCTGCAGTGAATAAACAGGGCACCAAAGAGCTTTGCTATAAACTGGCTGACTTTATGGAAAGCCTACCGCGCGAAGAGGAAGAAATCTCTGAAGAAGAGAAAGTCGATTTCATGTGGGATGATTACCACAAAGATGCGATCGCAGGTGACGATGTTATCACTGAAGATGATGACGACTGGGATGATTGGGACGATGAAGAAGATGACGGTCACGTTGTCTACGTCCGCGAATAACAGTGCATAAAATTTATAGCCGCAATATCTATTGCGGCTTTTTTGTGTCTAAATCAAATCACTACAGTAAATTTCTCTGCACAATAAAGGGCATTCTAAAGGAGTAGGATAGAATCATGGCATCTAAACAACGGGCGGTGTCTCGTTTAATCGCCCAAGCTGGGCAAATGCTTTTGGCGCATGGTGCTGAAAGTACCCTTGTAGGTGATCTTATGCGCCGCTTCGGTTTCGCCGCGGGTATGGATGAAGTCGAAGTTTCGTTATCTGCAAGTTCATTAGTCGTCACTACCGTTTATCAAGAACACTGTATTACTACCGCCCGTCGTTGCCCTGATCGCGGCATTAATATGCGAGCAATCACTCAGGTGCAACGAATCTGCATTATGCTCGAACGTGGCATTATCGATTACTCTTTAGCGCAGCAGCAGCTGGATAAGATTAGTCCTGAACGTTATAACCGCTGGTTAGTTGTGTTTATGATCGGGTTGTCATGCGCTGCATTCAGCCATTTAGCGGGTGGTGACTGGGTTGTGTTTGCGATGACTTTTATTGCTTCATCAGTCGGCATGGTAGTAAGACAAGAAATTGGTCATCGCCATTTCAATCCATTAATGAACTTTACCGCAACAGCATTTGTGACCACTGTAGTTTCAGCGCAAGCGGTTATCTATGAGCTGGGTAACTCTCCTTCACTGGTCATGGCCTCTTCGGTTTTGATGCTCGTTCCCGGCTTCCCTCTAATTAACTCAGTCGCAGATATGCTTAAAGGCTATATCAACATGGGCATAGCACGCTTTGTGATGGCAAGTTTACTGACACTGGCGACAAGTCTCGGTATCGTCGCAGCAATGAGTTTAGTCGGTGTATGGGGGTGGGTGGTATGATCTCATTAGATCTCATGTTGGGCTTACTCAATGATATGTTGTTTGCTGCTATCCCAGCAGTTGGTTTTGCATTGGTATTTAACGTACCGCAAAAGGCATTAATCTATTGTGCTTTAGGGGGAGCCATTGGTCATGGTTCACGTTATTTGATGATGCATTTTGGTGTTCCCATTGAATGGGCAACTTTCTTTGCAGCTATGATCGTCAGCATGGTTGGTATTCATTGGTCAGCACGATTTTTGGCTCACCCGAAAGTGTTTACTGTCGCGGCTCTGATTCCAATGGTACCCGGTGTGTTTGCCTTTAAAGCGATGATTGCTTTGGTTGAGCTGAATCATCGAGGATACAGTCCTGAGCTTGTGGCGATGTTGATGGAAAACTTCCTTAAAGCAATGTTCATTATCGCGGGATTAGCAGTTGGCTTAGCCATGCCTGGGTTGCTATTCTATCGCCGCAAACCTATCGTTTAGAATCCAAGGAGTTATTCAATGATCATCAGTATGATCGCCGCAATGGCCAATGATCGTATTATCGGCAAAGACAATCAGATGCCATGGCATTTACCGGCTGACTTTGCTTGGTTTAAGCGCTCAACAATGGGTAAACCGGTTGTGATGGGACGTAAAACCTATGACTCAATTGGACGTCCGCTACCGGGTAGACAAAATATTGTGATTAGCCGTGATGCGTCTTTGGTGATTGAAGGCGTTGAAACGGTAACTTCTATTGATGAAGCTCTGCAAGTAGTCGGGGATGTGGAGGAAGTGATGATCATTGGTGGCGGTACTATTTATGAGGCTTGCCTACCTAAAGCCAATAAATTATATGTCACTCATATTGAAGCAGATATTCAAGGCGATACTCAGTTCCCATCATGGGGTGATGAGTTTAAAGAAACTTACTCCGAGTCTTATTCTGCCGATGAGAAGAATGCTTACGATATGCGTTTTGTAGTTCTAGAGAGAAACGGCTAAGAACAGGCTACGCCCTGCGAGATGAGAGAACGCTTTGCTCCGAGATCGGGCTTCGCCCTTCGAGAGGGAGTTGTTGTAAGTGAGTCGAAAGTTGCAGGTAGTGCTGGCTGCTATTTGAGCTTTATTATCTGACTTGTGCAAAAAGGTTGGCAACGTACACAGTGTGCCAGCCTTTCAAGGATTAATCGTTGTTTGTTAACGACTTTTGGGAGAAAAACTGCTTATCTTCCCATCGCAGCATAGTCAGATGACCGCCCCAGACGCAGCCAGTATCTAAGCCAATCACCTCTTCTCCGGCATAACCTTCAAGTGCTGCCCAGTGACCAAATAGTATTGGTTTTTCAAGTTGTACTCTGTCTTTAACCTTGAACCAAGGAATGAGATTATCGTCATTTATTTCACTCGGTGGTAGTTTGCAGTCCATATCCAATCGGCTACCGGCCGAGCAAAAACGCATCCGGGTAAAGGCATTAATAATGTAGCGATAACGCTCGATACCTTGTAAAGAGTCTTGCCACAGGTCCGGTTGATTGGAGTACATGTTTTCAATCAACCAAGACCATCTTGCGCTACGCAATATGGTTTCCACTTCACTTGCTGCTTGGCGTGCTTGCTCCAAAGACCATTGAGGAGAGATGCCAGCATGACACATAACAAAATCATCGTGCTCGGCTAACAGAGGTTGCTCTCTTAACCAATCAAGCAGCTGTTGTTTATCATCGGCAGCAAAAATAGGTGCAGTTTTGTCTTTGTTTTTAACTTTGAACAACCCTAGCGAGACTGCAAGAAGATGCAAATCATGGTTGCCCAAAATGACTTTGGCAGAGGAACCTAGAGAGCGTACAAAGCGTAGTGTCTCAAGCGATTTTGGCCCTCTGGCAACAAGATCGCCAGCAATCCACAGCGTGTCTCGCTTCGAGTCGAATGCGACTTTATCTAACAGTAGTAAGAGCTCATCAAGGCAACCTTGTAGGTCACCGACAATGTATGTAGCCACGGATGTACCTTAGTTAAGAATATTGGGGATGGCGAGCCTAAATGGTTCAATCTCAGTGATGAACTCATTGCCATCTTGGTCATGCATAATGTATTGCCCTTGCATCACGCCAACAGGGGTTTCGATTACCGTACCGCTGTTATAAGTGTACTCGTCGCTAGCTGAGATAACGGGCTGTTGGCCAACCACGCCTTCTCCTTCAACGGTCATTTGCTTGCCGTTGGCATCAGTAATCAGCCAGCGTCGGCTGATCAGTTGGACGGCTTGTTGACTGAGATTTTTGATCGTAATGATGTAGGCAAAAACGTAGCGTTTTGCATCGGGTTGAGATTGGTCAGGAATGTATTTGGTATGGACTTGGACTTTAATACAAGGGGTAGCTTCCATGTAAACTCCTATGCAAAGCCAAAAAAAGGGTGATAAATCTGCAATTTATCACCCTTAATGTATAGCGCTTATTTGTGGTTGGCGTCTAGCCAGTTTGCCATATCGACAAATTGTTCTAGGGTGAGATTCTCTGGGCGCATGCTTGGGTTAACTCCGAGTTGCTCAAGAACCTCAGCACTGAGTAGTGCTTTATAACAGTTGCGAACTGTTTTACGGCGTTGGTTAAAGCCTTCACGACACACGCGATCAAGCCATTTTAAGCTTGTCACTGGGTGAGGGATCTCCTCGTAAGGGACAAGGCGTACCACAGCAGAATCCACTTTTGGTGGCGGAACGAATGCAGTTGGTGGCACTTCTAGTACAGGAACAACCTTACAGAAGTATTGAGCCATTACGGTTAAACGGCCGTAAGCTTTAGTCCCAGGGCCTGCTGCTAAACGGTTAACTACCTCTTTTTGCAGCATAAAGTGCATGTCTTGCACATCTTTATGAAACTCAAATAGGTGGAACATCAATGGCGTAGAGATGTTGTACGGCAGGTTACCAAAAATACGTAGTTTGTTGTTTGGTTTAACTAGCTGAGTGAAGTCGAAGCGCATTGCATCGCCTTCATGAATAGTCAGCTTGTCACCTAAATCAGGGTGGTTACGCAGGCGCTCTGCCAGGTCGCGGTCAAGCTCAATAACCGTAAACTTATCGACTTCTTTACCTACTGGTTCAGTAATCGCACCTAGACCAGGACCGATCTCAACCAAGTTTTGCCCAGGTTTTGGGTTAATTGCAGAGACAATTCCATCAATGATGTAAGGGTCATTTAGGAAGTTTTGACCAAAGCGTTTTCTTGCTTTGTGTCCTAAGTGGACATCGTTTCTCATAGTATTCTCAAGTTAATTCGATTTTTTATCGACTAGCTCAATCGCATGAGCCAAAGCCGTTCTAAAGCTTCCTGTATCCGCATTGCCAGTCCCTGCAAGGTCAAGTGCGGTGCCGTGATCAACGGAGGTCCTTATAAACGGCAAGCCCAAGGTAATGTTCACCGAGCGGCCAAAGCCTTTATATTTTAATACAGGAAGTACCTGATCGTGATACATCCCGAGCACTGCATCGGCATCTTGCAAATATTTTTCATTGAAGATGGTATCTGCAGGCAAAGGGCCAATGAGGTTGATACTTTTCTCTTGGCGCAGTCTGTTCAGAGTGGGAGTGATGGTTTTAATCTCTTCCATGCCGAGCACACCATCTTCTCCTGCATGCGGGTTTAAGCCACATACGTAGATTTTAGGCGAAGATATAGCGAATTTTTCCACCAAATCCTTGTTTAGGATGTCGATGATCTTCTCTAGTCTTTCTTCTGTTACTGCCTGCGATACATAAGCGAGTGGGATGTGTGTGGTGACCAAGGCCACTCTAAGCCCTTCGGTCGCTAACATCATTACCACAAGTGGTGTGTTGGATTTCTCAGCGAAGAACTCGGTATGACCGCTAAATGCCACACCAGCACGGTTTATCACCCCTTTATGCACAGGGCCGGTGACAATAGCATCAAATTCATTATTCATACAGCCCAATGCGGCTCTTTCTAATGTTTTTAATACATATTGACCATTAGCTTCATCGAGCTGGCCTGCAACGGCAGGATTAGCTAAAGGGATATGGTCAACCACCAGTGTCCCCGCTTTTTGAGCGACCACTTCACTATCGGCTTGATAGTCAATTAATTCGACACAAATATCAAGCTGAGCTGCACGCTCAGCTAGCATCTGTTTGTCTGCGCAGACCACGATTTGATGGCTCCAGTTCTCTTTGGAAAGAGCAAGAACCAAGTCGGGGCCAATGCCAGCAGGTTCACCTGCAGTAACAATAATGCGCTTAACGGTCATCTTGATCGTCTTCCTCAACCACTTCGACGAAGGCACTTGCACGAATCTCTTGCAGCCAAGCACTCGCTTCTTCATTGAACTTGCGGTTAAACAGAATTCGGTAAGCTTTGTTCTTTAGTGCTGAGTCAGTGCGGTCCACTTCACGGCGATCGATAACTTCCACAATGTGCCAACCATGAACCGTCTTAAATGGTTCACTAATCTGGCCGACAGGTAAAGTATCAACTTGGTGCTTAAACTCAGGGACGTAAAGATCAGAAGTTTGGTAACCTAGCTCACCATCTTGAGCCGCTGAACCAGGATCTTGGCTGTATTGCTGCGCCATTTCACCAAAGGTAGTTTCGCCAGCTTTAATGCGACGAATAATCTCGTTAAGATCGTTTTGTACACCCTCATCACTAAGAATGACGGTTGGCTTAATAAGAATATGGCGAGCATTGACTTCGGTAACCGCGACAGTTTCTAGACCTTTAACGTCTTCGATCTTGATAATGTGGAAACCAACGCCGCTGCGGAATGGGCCAATAATGCTACCTTTGTTTTGTAGATTAATTTGATCAGCAAAGATGGTTGGCATCTCTTCTTTACGCATCCAGCCCCAATCACCACCTTGTAGCGCTTTAGGACCTTTTGAGTAGGTGTAAGCCATAGTGCTGAAATCGGCGCCGTTTTTTAACTCTTTAACTAGTTGGTTGGCTTCTGCTTCAATCGCTGATTTATCATCGCCGTCATCTACGCGTAGCTGAATATGGCCGATCTTGTATTGAACTGTTGCATTAGTCTCTTGTGCAAGAATATTGGCTAGGTTGTCCACTTCCGCGGGTAAGATGTTGATGCGGCGACGTACCAGTGCATTGCGTGCTTCACTTGCTGCAATTTCTTTGCGAATTTGCTCACGAAACTCTGCGTAGCTTAAGCCCTCCTCTGCAATTGAAGCGCTAAGCTGTTCAACCGTTTGGTTGTTGTTCTTAGCAATCTCAGTGATCGCTTCATTGAGGCGGTTATCATCGATGCGCACACCAATACGTTCTGCTTCCTGTTGTTGAATCGTATCAACGATCAGTTTCTCGGTCACTTGCTCAATTAACACATCTTCATCAGGCAGCTGTTGGCCGTTCTTCTTTGCATTGGCCTTAAGCGTTTTAATTGAGACATCGATATCACTTTGCAGTACCACGCCTTCATTAACGATTACCGCCACTTTATCTAGAGGCATTGGCTCGGCTTGAACTGGGCTGATTGCACTCGCCGTTAGCATGGTAAGTAAAGTGTGTTTCCAAAATTTCATTGAAAATCCTATAAAAATAAATAGCTCGCTACGGTTAGACAGCGAGCTAAGCAATTAGTTGTTTAAGAAGAATGGACGACCATAGCCCAGAGAATTACCTGCACTATCAAGACCTGCCAGATCAGAACCGGCTCCAATCGATGTGCCGAAACCAATAACACCAAAATTAAGGCTAAAGTTATTTTCATACTCTGGAGTTGCATTTGGATAATCAGTAAATCCGTTGCCACTTAAACCATTCCAAGATGTTAACTTATTGCTGTAAGTAAAACCTATATACCAACAATCAGAGGCGTAGTTCAATCTTGCTAGCCACTCTAATGACTTGTCAGTCGTTAAATCATAATAGTACTGAGCGCTAGCATTCCACTTACGAGTTATTTGATAGCCAGTTAGCAATCCTGCTTGAGATATACCGTCTTCGGTAATACTATCTAAGTTACCCAGACTGTCGCCCAGCGTGTTCTTAATATACTCTTTTGTTACATAACGGTAGTTACCTTGGATGTAGCCATCACTAAAGCGATATTCTAAGGTGCTGTTACCGAGTTGAAGCTCACTAGATTCGATATCATATTGAACGCCACCATGGTAGAAAAGGTAGTCGTCATAGTTGAAGTCCATTTCTACTGCCCAAGCAGAGAAGTTAGATTTTGAACCCGGAGCTTTGTTTTCTCGGTCCAAATAGAAAATTTGGCCAAATGAGATATTAAGGCGCTCTTTATAAGCATCATCAAAGAAGCGTGTTGAGGCACCGTAACTAAATTGGTTGGCATCTTTGATTTCATCAACACCACTGTACTTACGGCTACGGAACAATCCATAATAATCGGTTTGCAATAATGTGGTATCGTACTTACCGATATTACTTTGGTCTTTGTTAGGGACATATAAGTATTGAACTTGTGGTTCGAGTGTCTGAGTATAATTGTCAAAAATAACCGTATCTCTTTCTAGCACGACCCCTGCATGAGTTCGAAACTCAGGGATTACTCGTGAGGCCGTTTCCTCAAGGCCGTAGTAAGGGTTGGTTGTTTTGTTACCAGAAGTGGTGTCCACCCCGTCTAAATCTTGCTGGTAGTATGTTCCTAACAGGCGAGCCTCAGTCGTCCAAGTGCCCCAAGTTGTTCCGACAGGAATGGTGAAGCCAGGTTCAACGTGCACACGAGTTGCGGAAGGTTGACCCTGAGCATCCGTATCAAAGCGTGAAACATGGCTGATCATATCGAAGTCTAAATAACGCATAAGCTCTGGTGCATAGTAGTTAAAGCTCAGCTGAGGCAGTAGACGATACGGCGTTGCACCCGGTGTTAGCGCTTGAAAGTCACGTGCTAGCAATGATGCATCCCAGTTATCAGAACGATAGGTTGCTTTTCCTTCTTGAGTTAGCTGACCATCTTCTTGCTTACCAATGCTAGAGTCCATATCCGTGAAGTAGGTAATATCACTGACTTTTGAATAGTCGATTTCAAATTTCCAGTTTTGCTCGTAAATCCCGGAGTGTTGCCACTGAAAGCCCCAGCGGTCGCCCAGTTCTGGGTTTTTCTTATCATCTACTAGATATTCAGACTTCAAGGTGCTCAAACCAAAATCAGATAAGTAACGGAACTCACTGTCTAGCTGGTTACCGCGATTTTGCATATGTTTAAAAGTGGTTGTTAAGTCGTAGTTTGGGGCTAGGTTCCAGTAGACTGGCACCGCCATCTCAAAGCCGTCTCTTGACCCATAGGAGACTTTTGGATATAGGAAGCCTGTTTTACGGGTATCACCAATCGGTACAGTTAAGAGGGGCAGATAGAACACAGGAACATTGACGATCTCAAATCTCGGGTTGTAGAAAATTGCTTGCTCTTCATTTTGGTCGATATCGATGCTCGTTGCACGCATACGCCAAGAGCTATCCCCTTCTGGACAAGAAGTGATAGTGCCATCTTCAATTTCGTATACTGCCTTGCCCGTTTTGGCAACGTATACTGCTTCACCGCGCCCCGGTTCACACAGGAACTTATAGTTGGTATTTTCTAGCGTGACTTCTTCAGTGTTGAGGTTATTGGTGGCTTTCTCTGAGATGGTTTTTACTTCACCATCACTAAAGGTTACGTTCCCTTCTGCGACAACAATGTTTTCTTGTTGATGCATGGTGACATTATCAGCCAACATGCGTTTTTTGCCTTGAACGACAACCACATTGCCACGATAGGTCGCTTTGTCGCCGTTAATGGCTTCTAAGCTGTCTGCTTCAACGTTAACAGGCAGTTGATTTGGATTTTCTGCTTCAGGTTCGTTGATCAAACATTGATCTATAGTGGGCAGTTCCTGCACACTATCGTCTGATATAGTTTCTGCTTGAGTCTGAGGCACTACGAAAGCAGCACTGATTGAAGCGGCTAGCAAGGTGCGGGGAAAACGTAACATCGAGTTTTACTATCCTGTTGAACTTGATATATCCGGTGAATAGGGACCGAACGTAAAATAAATCGGTCCTTATAATAAAGTAATTTACAGCTTACGGCACTATCAGACCGCGACGCGAAGAAAAAATTCAGAGATTGAGAGCACATAATGCATATTTTTGGCAAAATTCTCGGCACATTCTTTGGTTTCCTATTTGGAGGCCCATTTGGTGCTGTATTCGGTTTATTTATAGGCCACCAATTCGATAAAGCGCGCCGTTTACGTCAAGCGGGCTTTAATTCTAGCTTTGGCAGTGGGCCAAGTCAGGCGGAGCGACAGGAAGAGTTTTTTAAAGCTGCATTTGCGGTGATGGGCCACGTCGCAAAAGCAAAAGGACAAGTGACGCGAGAGGAAATTCAGCTAGCGACTACTATGATGGAGCGGATGAATCTTCATGGTCGACAGCGAAAAGCTGCGCAAGATGCTTTCAGAGAAGGCAAAGAAAGCGATTTCCCGCTTGAGACAGTATTGGAAAGAGTGCGAATTTCATCTGGTGGTCGATTTGACTTGATGCAATTCTTCTTAGAGCTACAAATTTCTGCAGCTTTTGCCGATGGTGATATTCACCCTAGTGAGCGTAATGTTCTGCATAAAATTGCTCGCGGGCTTGGTTTTTCATCTGAGCAGCTTGAACAACGTTTACGTATGCAAGAAGCAGCATTTCGATTCCAACAAGGAGGATTTGGTGGTCAAGCAGGTGGTGGACATTCTCATCAGTCAGGGGGAAGTTGGCAGCAAGCGTCTACTGCGGATCAACTCAGCGATGCCTATAAGCTGCTCGGCGTGGACGGCAGTGCAGATTCGAAAACAGTCAAACGAGCCTATCGTAAGCTGATGAATGAACATCACCCAGATAAGCTGATGGCAAAAGGCTTACCGCCTGAAATGATGAATGTCGCCAAAGAGAAAGCACAAGAGATTCAAAACGCGTACGATTTGATTAAGAAAGCCAAAGGGTTTTAATCTCATCGGCTAGCAAATATGTAGTAGAAAAATTTGCTACACAGCGGCTAAAAAGCAAAAGGCCTGAGAAGCGGAATCGCTCTCAGGCCTTTCTTGTTCTTTACCGAACGAATTTGGTGGCCCCTCGCAGACTTGAACTGCGGACCAATCGATTATGAGTCGACTGCTCTAACCACTGAGCTAAGGGGCCGTGTAGGGCAATGATTATAGGGGATGCAGATCTGGCTGTCTAGACGCTATCTAGGGTAAATGCGCTTAGATTTTATCCACTTAAATCGATAGGCAATAAAAAAGGTGGGCCAGTGCTCACCTTTTCATCAATCTTAGCAAAGCTGAAGAGTTTACTCGTCTAGGAAGCTGCGCAGAGTTTCTGAGCGGCTAGGGTGACGAAGTTTACGTAGTGCTTTGGCTTCGATCTGACGGATACGCTCACGTGTTACGTCAAACTGCTTACCCACCTCTTCTAGAGTGTGATCAGTGTTCATATCGATACCGAAACGCATACGTAGTACTTTCGCTTCACGCGGTGTAAGACCGGCTAGAACGTCTTTAGTTGCTACTTTTAGGCTGCCTGCAGTTGCAGAGTCTAGCGGTAGCTCAAGCGTTGTATCTTCAATGAAATCACCTAGATGCGAATCTTCGTCATCACCGATTGGTGTTTCCATTGAGATCGGCTCTTTGGCAATCTTGAGTACTTTACGGATTTTGTCTTCCGGCATTTGCATGCGTTCAGCTAATTCTTCCGGTAGTGGCTCACGCCCCATCTCTTGCAACATTTGACGAGAGATACGGTTAAGTTTGTTGATCGTCTCGATCATGTGTACCGGAATACGAATTGTACGAGCTTGGTCTGCGATTGAACGAGTGATCGCCTGACGGATCCACCATGTCGCGTAAGTCGAGAACTTGTAACCACGACGGTATTCGAACTTATCTACCGCTTTCATCAGACCGATGTTACCTTCCTGGATCAGATCCAAGAACTGTAGACCACGGTTGGTGTATTTCTTCGCGATAGATATTACTAGACGTAAGTTCGCTTCAACCATCTCTTTCTTCGCACGGCGAGCTTTCGCTTCACCGATAGACATACGACGGCTGATGTCTTTGATGTTCTGAACCGTTAGTGACGTCTCTTCTTCGATCACTTTCAGTTTCGCGATAGAGCGACGGATGTCGTCTTCGCTGCGACGAATCTTTTCAGCGTATGGCTTATCAGAAGATAGGATTTCGTCTAGCCATGCTTCGCTTGACTCGTTGCCAGTGAATAGCGTGATGAACGATTTCTTCGGCATCTTGCCGTACTCAACAGACGCTTTCATGATTAAGCGTTCTTGAGTACGTACACGTTCCATAGAAGTGCGTAGCTCTTCAACAAGGTAGTCGAACTGTTTAGGCGTTAGACGGAACTCTTTGAAGACGTCGATAACCATCTCATGTGCCAGTGTCGCTTTCGGGCTCTCGTTACCGTACTCGTTACAAGCAAGGTGGTAGTTCTGGAATGTGTTACGTAAAGCCGTGAATTTCTCTAGAGCAAGCTCAGGATCGATGCCTGTATCTTCCTCTTCTTCTTCATCGTCTTCAGACTCTTCCGCGTCTTCTTCTTCAGCATCTTCATCTTCAAGATCTGATTCAGCAAGCTCAGAACCGATGTGAGTTGCTGTTGGTGCAGCCGTCTCATCAGCGTCTGGGTCTACAAAGCCTGTGATTAGGTCAGTTAGACGTAGCTCTTCAGCTTGAACCTTGTCAAATTGCTCAAGAATGTATGGGATAGTACCTGGATACTCCGCCACTGAGTTTTGAACTTGGTTGATACCATCTTCAATACGTTTTGCAATATCGATCTCGCCTTCACGAGTCAATAGCTCAACGGTACCCATTTCACGCATGTACATACGTACTGGGTCAGTAGTGCGGCCGATTTCGTTCTCTACGCTTGAAAGCGCAGCAGCAGCAGCTTCAGCTGCATCTTCATCGGTAATTGTATCGTCATCGTTCAGCGCTAGATCATCAGCATCTGGAGCAGTTTCTACTACTCGAATGCCCATGTCGTTAATCATCTGAATGATATCTTCGACCTGCTCTGAATCGACGATTTCTGCTGGCAGGTGGTCGTTTACTTCTGCGTAGGTCAGATAGCCTTGTTCCTTGCCTTTAATGACAAGTTGTTTTAGCTGTGACTGCGGATTTTGATCCATAGACGGTATCCAACTTAGTATCTGGTGAAGGAATTAGTATGCGAGTTGCAAACCACACATCTTAACAAATTTATTTATTGCTGACTATTCGAACAGGGTTACGCTTTTAAATCTAGCATCAAAGCTAGCAGCTCCCTTCTTTCTTCGGTTGATAAACCGACACTTCTTTCTCTGGCCTGCAGGTTTTCAATTTGCTTTTCGACGCATTGGGCAAGAATCTTGTCCAATGAATCTAAAAATATATCTTGTTGATTATCTTCGTCGAGGGGGATTTCCCACCCAGCGAGACGAGATAAAAGTGCCTCATGGCTACTATTTCGCCAGCGTTCTAATAACTGACCCGTAGTGATATTGGGATGCTGATGACAATAATCAAGCACCTCAACAAATAAACTTAGTCCTGGTACTGTTAACTCTCTCACAGTAGAGAGGTCTGGTACCATTTCAGCATAGCTCGGATTTTGAATAAGCAAAGCGATCACTTCGCGCATAGGCGTACGTTTGATCTCTTTATGCGGTTGAGGTCGAGTTTCGCTGGTTTTCTTACGTGTCTGACGTAGACGATTGTCAAAACCGGTACGCTCATCCAATAGTTTTTCGAGCAGTTCTTGGAAGTAAGGATCAGGAATTTTATCAATCAATGCACTGGCATGAGCTCGAAGTGCGGATTTACCTTCATTGCTTCCAAGATTCAGGCTATGGATTTCAATCAAGTTGTCGAACAAGTAGCTCGAAAGTGGCGTTGCTTGTTCTATTTGTTCTTCAAACGCCTCTTTACCATACTTACGGACATAGCTGTCTGGGTCTTCACCATCGGGCAAAAACAAAAATTTAAGCGTATTGCCGGTTTTTAGGTATTGCAGTGCGTTCTCTAACGCTCGCCATGCGGCTTCTTTACCTGCTCGGTCACCATCGTAGCAACAAACCACGGTATTGGTCTGACGGAACAGCAGCTGAATATGATCACCTGTGGTTGAGGTGCCCAGTGATGCGACTGAATAATCGACGCCATACTGCGCTAGAGCAACCACGTCCATGTAGCCTTCCACAACTAGGATTTGCGCAGGCTCGCGGTAGGCTTGCATAACTTCATACAAGCCGTACAACTCTTTACCTTTGTGGAAAATAGGTGTTTCAGGTGAGTTAAGGTATTTCGGCGTACCATCACCGATGACTCGACCACCAAAACCAATCACTCTTCCACGGCGATCGCGAATCGGGAACATCACACGACCACGGAAGCGGTCGTAGCGGTTACCTTTGTCATTCTCAATTAACATACCGCCAGAGACTAACATCTCTTGCGTTTGCGGTGTTTGACCAAAGTTCTTGCGTATAAGGTCCCATTCATCAGCTACATAGCCAATACCAAACTTCTGCACGATTTGACCAGACAGGCCACGCTCTTTGAGATAATCAATCGCGACTTTGCTTTTAGGCTGCTTAAGTTGGTCACGGTAGAACTGACCAATACTGCCCATCAAGTCATACAGATTACGTTTCTGCTCAGAGTTGGCTTTAGGTTGGTTGGATTGAAAGCTGCCACCTTGGCGCTGCTCTCGCGGAACTTCTAAGCCTAGGTAAGAAGCGAGTTCTTCAATCGCCTCAACAAAATCGAGACGTTCATACTCCATCATAAAGTCGATGGCGTTACCGTGTACGCCACAACCAAAACAGTGATAGAACTGCTTTTCTTGAGAAACGCTAAATGATGGAGTTTTTTCGTTATGGAATGGGCAACAAGCGCCGTAGTTTTTGCCTTTTTTCTTAAGTTTTACGCGAGCGTCAATAATGTCGACGATATCAAGTCGAGCAAGGAGATCATCAATGAAACTTCGAGGGATGTGTCCTGCCATAAAACCTTAGAAAAATGCACTAACAATAAGAAAGGGTAGATACAAACAAGCCGCGCATTCCGAAGGATAGCACGGCTTGTTGCAATTGGGTTGGGTTATTAAGCCAGTTTAGCGCGAACTAAACCGCTAACTTTACCCATATCTGCGCGCCCTTGAATTTGAGGCTTAAGAACGCCCATCACTTTACCCATGTCTTGCATGCCCGCAGCACCAGATTCAGCAATTGCACTATCAATTAGCGCAGCGACTTCTTCGTCAGTAAACGGTTGAGGCATAAAGTCCTCAAGTACAGTGATTTCAGCTTTCTCAGCATCTGCAAGATCTTGACGACCTGCTGATTCAAATTGAGCCACAGAGTCGCGACGTTGTTTAACCATTTTGGTCAACACAGCAAGAATGTCGTCTTCGCCCAGAGTGATCCGTTCGTCGACTTCACGTTGCTTAATTGCTGACAGAGCTAAACGAATAGTGCCAAGGCGTATTTTGTCCTTGGCTTTCATCGCTAATTTTTGCTCTTCTTTGAGTTTGTCAATCAGAGCCATAACTATAATCCTTTAGGACTTAGTTATTAGTACAGGCGAACGCGACGAGCGTTTTCGCGAGCTAGCTTCTTAGCGTGACGCTTTTGAGCTGCTGCTTTAGCGCGTTTGCGAACTGTAGTTGGTTTTTCGTAGTGCTCACGACGACGCACTTCAGAAAGGATACCTGCTTTTTCGCAAGAGCGTTTGAAACGACGTAGAGCAACGTCGAACGGTTCGTTTTCACGTACTTTAACTACTGGCATATGCCTTTCACCTCAGGGGTTAATTCGTTAATGCTGACTTCACAGTACTTAGCTTAGTCGCTAGGTCTACAATCAGCTTGATCAAAAATGGTGCGGAATTTTAATCTGATCACACTGGCTTTGTAAAGTATTTTGTTGGGTAGAGTTTGCACAAAATTTGTTTGAGAAGCGAAGGCGCGGTAAGATTGCGCCAATTTTGAATACTAGACAGAGACATCCAAGGTAAACCATGCGCATTATTGGTATCGAAACCTCTTGTGATGAAACAGGAATTGCTATTTACGATGATGAGAAAGGACTGCTTTCGCATCAATTATATAGTCAGGTAAAACTGCACGCGGATTATGGTGGTGTAGTGCCTGAGCTGGCTTCACGCGATCACGTTAAAAAGACGATTCCGTTAATTAAAGCGGCAATGGCGGAAGCGAATCTGACGCCAAAAGATATTGATGGCGTCGCTTATACCGCGGGCCCGGGTCTTGTGGGAGCACTGCTGGTTGGTGCCACCATAGGTCGTAGTATTGCTTATGCTTGGGGTGTACCTGCTGTACCTGTTCACCATATGGAAGGGCATTTATTAGCACCAATGCTTGAAGACAATCCGCCACCTTTCCCATTTGTTGCGGTCTTGGTTTCTGGTGGTCACTCGATGATGGTTGAAGTAAAAGGTATTGGCGAATACAAGATCCTTGGTGAGTCTATTGATGATGCGGCTGGTGAAGCATTCGATAAAACCGCTAAGTTAATGGGCTTAGATTACCCGGGCGGCCCTTTGCTGTCTAAACTAGCGGAAAAAGGTACGCCTGGCCGCTTTAAGTTTCCACGTCCTATGACGGATCGACCTGGACTTGATATGAGTTTCTCGGGTCTAAAGACGTTTACTGCCAATACCATTGCTGCCAATGGTGATGATGAGCAGACCCGCGCGGATATCGCGTTGGCGTTTGAAGAAGCTGTGTGTGCGACTCTAACGATTAAATGTAAGCGAGCGCTTGAGCAAACAGCTTTTAAGCGTATCGTGATTGCTGGGGGAGTAAGCGCCAACCGTCGTCTGCGCGCTGATCTTGAGCAGCTCGCAAAGAAAATTGGTGGCGAAGTTTACTACCCACGTACAGAGTTCTGTACAGATAATGGGGCAATGATCGCATATGCAGGTATGCAGCGACTGAAAAATGGTGAAGTGGCCGATCTTTCGGTACAAGCGACACCACGTTGGCCTATCGATCAACTAGAGCCAATAGCTGAATAAGAGCAGAGTCGCCTAGCAAGGCGACTTTTTTGTATCTAAGCTCCGAGCTGTTAATGATGTAAAAAGTGCTACGCTTCGGACTTTATAAAATAAATGGATAAATAGAGATGAATAAGTTTGCGATCGACGGGCGTGAAATGGCGTACCAAGATATTGGTCAAGGTCCAGTGATTGTTCTTGGCCATAGCTATCTTTGGGATAGCGAGATGTGGGCGCCACAAGTCGCTGCATTGAGCCAAAATTACCGCTGTATCGTTCCAGAGTTATGGGCGCATGGCCAATCAGACTTTGCCCCAGAGTCGACGCGTTCTTTAACGGATTACGCTAAGCAGA
Organism: Vibrio tubiashii; assembly: GCF_028551255.1. Classification (NCBI taxonomy): domain Bacteria; kingdom Pseudomonadati; phylum Pseudomonadota; class Gammaproteobacteria; order Vibrionales; family Vibrionaceae; genus Vibrio; species Vibrio tubiashii. Next base: position 427,896 of record NZ_CP117029.1, read on the forward strand.
TTGTCGCATTGATGGATCATCTTGATATCGAAACCTTCTCAATTGTTGGTCTGTCGGTAGGGGGAATGTGGGGCACTGAAGTGGTTAGCCTAGTACCACAACGCGTTCAGTCGCTAGTATTGATGGATACTTTTGTTGGTCTTGAGCCTGAAGTTACCCATGCCAAATACTTCGGTATGCTCGATACAATTAGTCAGTTGCAAGCAGTACCAGAACCATTGGTAGAAGCGGTGACGCCACTGTTTTTTGCCAATAACGCACAGCAAGATAACCCTGAATTGGTCGAGCGCTTTACTGAATCTTTGCGCAGCTTAAAAGGTGATAGAGCGGTTGAAGTCGCTCGTGTAGGGCGCATGGTATTTGGTCGTCGCGACCAAATTGAAGAGATCGAAAAATTCGCTCTACCGGTTTTGATTGCGGTAGGCCAAGAAGATAAACCTCGTCCGGTTCTAGAGTCATACTTGATGCACGATACTATTTCTGGCTCAGAGCTCATTCAGATTCCGAAAGCGGGTCATATCTCTAATCTAGAGCAAGCGGATTTTGTTACTGAGATGCTTAAGAGCTTCTTAGAGCGCGTATACTCTTAATTAGACTAGAAAACCTCTATAAAGCCTCATAACTATGAGGCTTTATTCAATCCATTCTTCTTTTCACCCACTTTAGGCTCGGTTCCTTCAAATAGGCGCTTAATGTTTTGGTGATGACGGAAAATAATCAAACAGCACAGCATGGCTACTGGCAGTGTATATTGCGGCTTGACCATCCACGTATAAAAAGGGGCAAGCAACACAGTGACAATCGCGGCCAGAGACGAGTAGCGGAACAAAAACGCCACGCTTAGCCAAGTTGCGATGATCATGCCCGTCAGATCTAATCCAATCGGAGCAATGGCGCCCAAGGCTGTCGCTACCCCTTTGCCGCCCTTAAAGTGAAAGAACAGCGGGTACATATGACCTAAGCAGGCGGCAATCGCGATAACGCCAAGAATGATAGGATCAATATCAAGGAAGTAACCACCCCAAACAGGAATGGTGCCTTTCAACATGTCACACAGAAGAACAGCAACCGCTGCTTTCTTGCCGCCAATTCTGAGTACGTTAGTCGCGCCAGGGTTGTTTGAACCAACACCACGAGGATCCGGTAAGCGCAGTACACGACAAATCAGCACTGCACTCGATATCGAGCCTAGCAAATAGGCAAAGATGATCATGATCAGTGCTAGTGGGGTCATAGTAGAGTAACTCGTCCGAAACAGGTGTTAGCCAAGCAAGTAACTGATATCATATCGCGCTTGACGCTCTCAAACTACAATATCAGTCTAGTTTGAGCTGCAAATAGTACGACTTTTTAGGTAACTTGGGTATCCGACCTCTAAGATAACCGACTCTACAGGAAGCAACAGATGGACAAAGTATTTATTGAGCAACTCGAAGTGATCACCACGATTGGAGTTTATGATTGGGAACAAGAGATCAAACAAAAATTGGTGCTTGATATCGAAATGGCTCACGATAATCGTCCTGCAGGTAAAAGCGATGATGTGGTCGATGCGCTTGATTACGCTCAGGTTAGCCAGGCGGTGCTGTCTCATATTGAAGGCGGTCGATTCCTGTTAGTCGAGCGTGTTGCCGAAGAAGTCGCTGAACTGATTATGTCTCGCTTCAATGTACCTTGGATCAAAATTCGTTTAACTAAGCCGGGAGCTGTCCCTCAGGCAGCAGGTGTGGGTGTGGTGATCGAAAGAGGCGCTGCATGATCACTACCTATATAGGTATTGGCTCAAACATTGACAGGCGCAAACATATCCAAGCCGCCATTACTGAGTTGAATGCGATCGGTAGCGACATTCGCTTATCGACGATTTATGAGTGCGAGTCGATTGGCTTTGAGAGCAATGCCTTTTACAACCTTGTCGTAGAAATGAAAACATCGTTAACTTTAACGGAATTTTCACGACAACTGCGTAAAATTGAGCTCAAATGGGGGCGCGCTGAGAACGCTGGCAAGTTTGAGCCTCGCACTGTCGATCTCGATATTATCCTGTTTGGTGATCAAACTTGTTCATCTAAGCCTGAGATACCGCGTGGTGATATTTTTAAATATGCCTTTGTTCTCAAGCCACTGTTCGAGCTTTGTCCGCAATTAGTTGTCCCTCAAGATGGACGGACGATTGAACAAATTTGGCAGCAGACCTCGTTTGATACTGATTTAGAAGCCATCCCATTATGGTTTAACTAAGGTCACAAGACCTGAAGACGTTATGAGATTTTAATGAGTTATTTTGAAGCTTTTGTTCTTGCTTTGATTCAAGGACTAACCGAATTTTTGCCTATTTCTAGTTCTGCGCATCTGATTCTGCCATCGGCCGTTCTGGGTTGGGAAGACCAAGGGCTAGCATTTGATGTTGCAGTGCACGTTGGTACTTTAGCTGCGGTAGTGATCTATTTCCGCAAAGAAGTGATTAGCTTACTCTCCGCATTCTTAGGTTCGATTTTTAAAGGCGAGCGCAGCAAAGAAGCTAAGTTAGCATGGATGATTATCTTAGCGACCCTTCCAGCCTGTGTGTTTGGCTTGCTGATGAAAGACATTATCGAGCTGTATTTGCGTAGTGCTTGGGTTATTGCGACGACAACCATCGTATTTGGCTTACTGCTTTGGTATGTCGATAAAAACTCAAAGTTAGCCGATGATGAGTATCAAGCAGATTGGAAGAAAGCGCTGTTTATTGGTATCGCTCAGGCAATGGCGATGATCCCAGGCACGTCTCGCTCTGGTGCAACCATCACTGCGGCTCTGTATCTTGGTTTTACCCGTGAAGCGGCGGCTCGTTTTTCGTTTCTAATGTCGATTCCAATCATCTTGTTAGCGGGCGGTTATCTAGGCCTTAAGCTAGTCACGAGTGGTGAACCTATCCACTTAGGCTTTTTGCTAACAGGGATTGTGACTTCTTTTATTAGTGCCTACATCTGTATCCACTTCTTCTTGAAGCTTATTTCGCGCATGGGTATGACACCATTTGTTATCTACCGTTTGATTTTAGGTGTTGGCTTGTTTGCGTTTTTAATGATGAACTAAGTCTTTCAAACAGATACACAATCTTTACTAAGTCCACATAGTCCAATCTCGCTTGAACCACGACATTGTGATATATATGTGGTCTTTCTTTATCTCTCTTCTTTGATTGACGGTATGCGGATTTTTGCACTGACCCTAACCTTAGTTTTAGGCTGGCTACAATTTGAACTGTGGTTCGGCAAAAATGGCATTTCCGATTTTCAGGCCGTGAATGCTGAAACCCAAGTACAGCACCAAGTGAATGGCAACTTAAAAACTCGCAATGATGAAATGTTTGCGGAGATCGATGATTTACGCCAAGGGCTTGATGCGATTGAAGAACGCGCTCGCCATGAGCTTGGTATGATCAAAGAAGGGGAAACTTTCTATCGTATCGTTGGAGAGGACAATTAAATGTCTTCGACCCGTCTGTCTGTGGTAGCTGTGGTCCCCGCCGCTGGTGTAGGGAGTCGCATGAAAGCGGACCGCCCTAAGCAGTACCTCCAGATCCAAGGTCATACAGTATTAGAGCATACTGTTGAAAAACTTTTGCTCCATCCTATGGTCCATAAAGTTGTCGTCGCGATTACAGACGGTGACCCATACTATCCAGAACTTTCATTAGCAGAGAACCCGAATGTTATTCGAGTGCCGGGTGGTAAAGAACGGGCAGATTCCGTGTTATCCGCTTTGCAGTACATCGAGCAAAATCAACTCGCCGAATGGGCGCTAGTACATGATGCGGCGCGGCCATGTTTCGCACTTGAAGATGTCGATCGTTTGATGTCAGAAGCCGATAACAATCAGTTAGGCGGTATTCTTGCAGCGCCAGTTCGAGACACGATGAAACGAGCGGATAGTGAGCAAAATATTGATCATACTGTCGAAAGAGAAGCATTGTGGCATGCACTTACTCCACAACTTTTTAAAACTCAGCCGCTAACAGAAGCATTGACGAAGGCGCTCGCAAGTGGTGTTGCTATCACTGATGAAGCGTCAGCAATGGAATGGTTAGGAGAAAAGCCCGCCTTAGTACAAGGACGCGCTGACAATATAAAAATAACCCAACCAGAAGATTTAGCGTTAGCTGAGTTTTATCTAAATAGAAACAAAGGATAACTCATGATTCGAATTGGCCACGGCTTTGATGTGCATAAATTTGGTGGCGAAGGCCCGGTTATAATTGGTGGTGTTGACGTTCCATATGAGCAAGGGCTGATTGCCCACTCGGATGGTGATGTCGCTCTACACGCATTGTGTGACGCATTGCTAGGTGCAATCGCTGCTGGTGATATTGGTCGTCATTTCCCTGATACTGATGACAAGTGGAAAGGAGCCAATAGCCGAGATTTATTACGCGATGTTTACCGTCGAGTGCGAGAACAAGGCTATATTCTTGGTAATGCTGACGTTACGATCATGGCGCAGGCACCTAAAATGGCGCCGCATATTGAGTCTATGTGTCAGTTGATTGCCCAAGATCTGGAAACAGATATCGGTAATGTGAACGTGAAAGCAACGACGACTGAGCGTTTGGGTTTCACTGGGCGCAAAGAAGGTATTGCAACTGCAGCGGTTGTGGTGCTGATTAAAGAATAAATAGATTACTGGTTGGCTCGAATTGTTTTGGCTGCCAAGTAATGGAAAAAACTATGTCTGATATTTTATCTCCATTGGCTTACTTAAATGGTAAGCCAGTAGCAAAGGGCAAGCTAAAAGTTGAGCCTGAGCATTTTCAAGTCAACGAAAATTTAGGTTTTGATTTCACTGGTAGCGGCGAACACCTTATGGTGCGTATCCGTAAAACGGGTGAAAATACTAGCTTTGTCGCGAATGAATTGGCCAAAGCATGCGGTGTCAAATCTAAAGATGTGAGCTGGGCTGGCCTTAAAGACCGCCATGCAGTCACAGAGCAGTGGCTGAGTGTCCATTTGCCAAAAGGAGACACACCAGATTTTAGTGCTTTCCTCGCCCAATATCCGAGTATTGAAATACTGGCAACAGACAGACATAACAAAAAGTTGCGCCCGGGTGACTTGGTTGGCAACGAATTTACGCTGACCATCACTGAAGTGAGCGATGTGCAAGATGTGGTGTCACGTTTAGAGTCTGTGGTGAAAACAGGGGTGCCAAACTATTTTGGTAGCCAGCGCTTTGGTAATCAAGGTAATAACCTTAACGAAGCTCGTCGCTGGGGGCGAGAGAACGTCCGCACTCGCAACCAGAATAAACGTAGCCTTTATTTGTCTGCTGCACGATCTTGGATCTTCAACTCGATTCTATCAGAGCGTATTGAGAAAGACCTTTTCGCTCAGCCAGTGATGGGAGACATCGTTTTGCAAGGTGATGAGCGAGTGACTATCACTCAGGACAATCTAGCTAGTGTGACGGAGCAACTGAGTTTAGGCCAAGCGCAAATTACTGCCGCAATGGCGGGCGATAACGCTTTACCGACTTTAGAGCAAGCGCTTGAGCTTGAGCAGCCGCATTTGGATGCAGAGCCTGACCTTATGGCATTGATTCGTGGTAATCGCATGCGTCATGAGCGACGTGAGATTTCATTAATGCCTCAAGACCTCACTTGGCAAGTTAATGGTGACCAAGTGACTTTGAAGTTCTCTTTAGATGCAGGCTGTTTTGCGACTGCCATTGTTCGAGAGCTAATTGAAGAGGTCGAAGTGGAGCGCCACTATCAATGAATGATAAGCCACTAAAAATCTTAATGAGTAACGATGATGGCGTTCATGCTGAAGGGATTCATGCCTTAGCCGATTCGTTAAGAGATATGGCAGAGGTGACGATCGTTGCGCCTGACCGTAACCGCTCTGGTGCTTCTAACTCATTAACGTTAGAGCAGCCCTTACGTGTGACAGAAATTTCACCAAAGATTTTTTCAGTTCAAGGGACACCAACGGACTGTGTCCACTTTGCGCTCAATGAGTTGATGAAAGATGACTTGCCTGATCTGGTACTGGCCGGAATTAACCACGGTGCTAACTTAGGTGATGACGTGCTTTATTCGGGGACTGTAGCAGCAGCAATGGAAGGCCACTTTCTTGGCGTACAAGCGATAGCATTTTCGCTGGTGGGTAAGCATCATTTTGCAACTGCAGCAGCCATTGCGCGCGAGTTAGTCTCTCAGCATGCAGCCAAACCTATTCCAACCAACAGGCTTCTCAACGTTAATATTCCAGATGTTGAGCTTTCTCGGCTCAAAGGAACTCAGGTGACTCGACTGGGTGCGCGCCATCACGCTGAAGCAATGATTAAGCAGAAAGATCCTCGTGGTCATGATATTTATTGGTTAGGTCCTCCAGGTAAAGAGCAAGATGCTGGAGAGGGGACGGATTTCTTTGCGATTGAGCAAGGTTACGTATCAGTAACACCGCTGCAAGTTGACCTGACGGCGCACGAATCTCTGACAAGTATGGATAACTGGTTAAAGGAACAATAAGAATGGTAAACCCACATGCTGACAGATTAATCGACTTTCTTGTCGCGAGTGGCATTCAAGATCAGAAAGTGCTCGATGCTATTTATCGTTTACCGAGAGAGCAATTTGTCTCTCAAGCGATGATGCATCAAGCATACGACAACAATGCATTGCCGATTGGGCAAGGGCAAACCATCTCTCAGCCTTATATCGTCGCCAAGATGACTGAGATATTGGGCCTAACGAGGCAGAGTAAAGTCCTTGAAGTGGGCACAGGCTCTGGCTACCAAACCGCTGTGTTGGCCCAACTAGTCGATCATGTATTTTCGATTGAGCGTATTAAAGCGCTGCAATGGGAAGCTAAGCGTCGACTGAAACAGCTTGATATCTACAATGTTTCGACCAAGCATGGTGACGGATGGCAAGGCTGGGCTGCAAAAGCCCCATTCGATGCGATTATCGTTACTGCAGCAGCAGAATCAGTACCTGCGGCATTACTTGCTCAGTTAGCTGAGGGCGGCGTTATGGTGATTCCTGTCGGGAATGAAGAACAGCAATTGTTGAAGATTACCCGTAACGGTGACGATTATCTCTCCGAAGTGATAGAGATGGTGCGGTTTGTTCCTTTGGTTGCAGGTGATCTGGCATAAAGATGAAGCAGCAGTCTTACTTTCTTCTGGTATTAGCCTTGTGCAGCGTATTGATTGGATGCGCGGCGCATACTCCTGCGCCAGTGACCGGACTGAAAAAAGACTACAGCTCAGTATCAAGAGGTAGCTATCGAGGCAGTTACTACCAAGTTGAAAAAGGCGATACGCTGTATTTTATAGCCTATGTCACAGACAAGGATGTAAAAGAAATCATTAGTTACAATGGTTTGAAAGCCCCTTATACCATCTATCCAGGACAAAAGTTAAAGCTATGGCAGCCCGCTTATACCGCACCAGCGTACGGTGGTACTGGGGCGGGCGCTGTTGTGGCTGCGGCAAGCACACCATCTACCCCAAGCAATAAGTCAAGTTCGAGCAAAAACTCGAATCAAAAGGTTAGCTCAACTCAAGCTAAGAAAGATCACAAAACGGCGAAAAAAGATCCTCCAAAGAAGGTTGATCAATCGAAATCAAAGGAGTATGTTGGTTCTACAGGTAAACAAAATGTTAACAAAACTGTTAGCAAACCAGCTACCAACAACAATAAAATTTCCAAGTGGTTATGGCCAACAAAAGGGAGAGTAATCAAAAACTTTTCTGCTGGAGATCAAGGGAATAAAGGTATTGATATCGCAGGACAGCGGGGTCAATCCATCGTATCAACAGCAGGTGGCACCGTCGTTTATTCAGGCAATGCGCTACGTGGTTACGGTAATCTCGTGATTATAAAACATAACGACAATTACCTCAGTGCATATGCACATAATGATCGGTTGCTAGTACACGAAGGACAAAGTGTAAAAGCAGGCCAAAAGATTGCAACAATGGGCAGCTCAGGAACAAGCAGCGTTCGTTTGCACTTTGAAATTCGCTATCAAGGTAAGTCAGTAAATCCAAAACGCTACTTACCGTAAATTTACTGTTAGGTAAAATAGCGACATTAGACGTAGTAATGTCTTGCTAGCTCGCCAGGGGGAGGCGCTATGAGTATCAGCAATACAGCAACGAAAGTCGAAGAATTCGAAATCGGTCAAGAAACAACGGAAACGTTTCAAGCCGTAGAATCCGCAAAACCCGCACAAGAAACCAAAGAAGAGTTTGATGCATCGACCAAAAGTCTTGATGCAACCCAGCTTTACTTAGGTGAAATTGGTTTTTCTCCACTACTTACCGCTGAAGAAGAAGTTCTTTATGCGCGTCGTGCCTTGCGAGGTGACGAAGCTGCGCGTAAACGAATGATCGAAAGTAACCTTCGCTTAGTAGTGAAAATCTCACGTCGATACAGCAACCGTGGCCTAGCGCTTCTTGATCTTATTGAAGAAGGGAATCTAGGATTGATCCGCGCGGTTGAGAAGTTCGACCCAGAGCGTGGTTTCAGATTCTCTACCTACGCAACATGGTGGATTCGCCAAACCATTGAACGTGCATTAATGAATCAAACTCGCACGATTCGATTACCTATTCACGTCGTCAAAGAGCTTAATATTTACCTGCGTACCGCTCGTGAACTTTCACAAAAACTTGACCATGAGCCTACTGCAGAAGAGATAGCGACTCAGCTAGACAAGCCAGTCGATGATGTGAGTAAAATGCTCCGCCTTAATGAACGTATCAGCTCTGTTGATACACCCATTGGTGGTGATGGTGAAAAGGCTCTGCTTGATATCATTCCAGATATTAATAACTCAGACCCTGAAGTCTCAACTCAAGATGACGACATCAAAAACTCTCTAATCCATTGGTTAGATGAGCTTAATCCAAAGCAAAAAGAAGTTTTAGCGCGTCGCTTTGGCCTACTTGGCTACGAGCCATCGACTCTTGAAGAGGTCGGTCGCGAGATTAATCTTACTCGTGAACGTGTTCGTCAGATACAGGTAGAAGGTTTACGTCGCCTACGAGAGATATTGATCAAGCAGGGACTAAATATGGAAAACCTATTTAGTGTCACTGAAGATTAATCTTCAGACTGATAGCAAAAAGCCTTGGAATTCCAAGGCTTTTTTGATCTTCTAGCTTTTGTACTTGTTACTGAGTTTTGAGAACAGGAAATACTTTTACTAGCTTGATGCGGTTCTCTTCAAGCTCAACGATCTCCATTGGATGACCAGAGACTTGCACACTGAGGTGGCTTTCCGGGATATCTTCTAAGTGTTCGAGAATCAATCCGTTCAGCGTTCTTGGTCCGTCAGTAGGTAAAGTCCACTTGAGTCCTTTGTTGATGTCTCGAATATTGGCGCTGCCCTCGATAAGGAAGCTACCATCACCTTGTGGGGTAATTTCATCAGATAAACTTGGCGCAATAGAAGTAGTAAACTCACCTACGATCTCTTCCAAGATATCTTCTAAAGTAATCAGGCCGATAATATCGCCGTACTCATCAACGATTAAACCGATTCGCTCTTTGTTGCGTTGAAACTTAAGTAGTTGCACGTTGAGCGGGGTACTTTCCGGAATGAAATAAACTTCATCGGCAGCACGGAGCAAGGTTTCCTTAGTAAACTCATTCTTCTCTAGCATTAAACGGTATGACTCGCGCAAACGCAGCATACCAACCACTTCATCAATTTGATCGCGGTATAAGACAACGCGGCCATGCGGAGAGTGAGTCAACTGGCGTACGATAGATTTCCAGTCGTCATTGATATCAATACCGGTAATCTCATTACGTGGCACCATGATGTCATTTACCGTTACATGCTCTAAATCGAGAATCGAGATCAACATATCTTGGTGACGGCGTGGAATCAGGCTCCCTGCTTCATTGACGACAGTACGCAATTCTTCAGAGCTTAAGTGATCGTCACCACCATGATCGGCTTTGATACCGAGAAGGCGGATGAAACCGTTGGTGATAAAGTTAACCAAGATAACTAGCGGAGAAAGCACCTTCATCAAAATAGTCAGTACAACGCTGCTGGCATAGGAAACTCTTTCCGGATAAAGAGCAGCAAGGGTTTTTGGGGTGACTTCGGCGAAGACCAGAATGACTAAGGTGAGCGTACCAGTTGCAATGGCGACACCTAAGCTACCAAACAATCGCATACCTAGAATGGTGGCAATTGCAGAAGCAAGAATATTGACGAGGTTGTTGCCAATGAGGATCAAGCCTATCAAACGATCGGGGCGATCGAGCAGCTTTTCAACACGTTTAGCACCTTTGTGGCCTGTGTTTGCTAGGTGCTTGAGGCGGTATCGGTTCAGAGACATCATCCCTGTCTCGGAGCCTGAAAAATATCCTGAAATAACAATAAGACACGCGAGTAGCGCAAATAAGATACCCGTTGATATGTCGTCCAAAGCTTATCTTTTCCTTGTTATGTTTGGTTAATTTATGACCTAATTCTTAGGTTAAGTCAATTTCAAAAAGAGAACTGAATATTGTAAAAGAAAGGTGCATTCGATGCACCTTTGTTGAGACTAGTTAGCTAGCGAAGAATGATTTCTCGTACAAATCGGCTGCCAAAGTAAGCTAGGGTCAGTAAAGTGGCACCTGCTACGGCAAACCAAGTCACCTTCCTGCCGCGCCAGCCTTTCTGGTAGTGTCCCCAAAGCAGCACTGAATAGACAACCCAAGCAATAAACGAAAGGATGCCTTTGTGCGCTTTGCCTTGAGCAAACATATCCTGGACAAAGATAAAGCCAGTCAGTAGTGTCCCTGTCAGTAGTAGATTACCAATTAAGATGATATTGAATAGTTGACGCTCAACCATTAATAGAGGTGGCAAGTTAGGGTTGATCGCCAAGGCTTTCTTGGTCTTGAGCTTATGGTCAAGCCATGCCAACTGTAAGGCGTACAGAGCTCCAATGGTCAAAGTCGAGTATGAGAACAGTGCCAAGGAGATATGAATCAGCAGCTTAGGGTCTTGTTCTAGATGAGTAATAAAAGTACTCGGTAAAAATGCAGCCGCAACAAGATTCATTGCGGAAAAGCTGTACACCACCGGCAGCAAGAACCAGAGGCGAGTTTTTAACATCGCGCCACTCATGACTAAAGAGATAATAAAGCCGATTAATGAAGCGACATTCAGAATGCTGAGGTTTTGCCCGGAGCTGCCTAAAATAAGATCGCTTAGCAACCACGCATGAAAAGCCAGCGCTAGAATGGCACTAACGAAGACTGTTTTTACGCGGATCCCTGTTTGATGTACAAGTCCCGGAACGATGGTTGCAATGGCTAATAGATAAAGTATGGCTGCAACAACGGCGATTAGGTTATCCATTATTCTCTAGAGCTGGTGAATTTTTAATAAATTATACCTTGCATCAACGGCTTGAGCTATGACTTATCTCGCTCATTTGCGTGACTTGAGATATCAAAAGTTATCTAGGCAGTGTCAAGCATGGGTTGGCTAAGGTATACTCATAGTAATTTTTCGCCAATATTGACGGGCGAGCCTCCTTGCACACCGTCTGGGTAAAGAGACTAAGATGTTTGAGAATTTAACGGATCGCTTATCCAAAACGCTGAAAAACATCAGCGGTAAAGGTCGTCTGACCGAAGACAATATTAAAGAGACGTTGCGTGAAGTGCGTATGGCGCTTCTTGAAGCTGACGTTGCTCTTCCGGTTGTACGTGAATTTATTAAGCGTATTAAAGAGAGCGCAGTTGGGGTTGAGGTTTCGAAATCTCTAACACCAGGCCAAGAGTTCATTAAGATCGTTCAAGCTGAGCTTGAAGCGGTGATGGGTGAGTCCAATGAAGCGCTTAACCTAGCTGCTCAGCCACCTGCTGTTGTATTAATGGCGGGTCTGCAGGGTGCAGGTAAAACCACTTCTGTTGGTAAACTTTCAAAGCTATTAAAAGAGCGCGATAAGAAGAAAGTGCTGGTTGTCTCTGCCGACGTTTACCGTCCTGCAGCGATCAAACAGCTAGAAACATTGGCCTCAGATGTGGGTGTTGATTTCTTCCCATCTTCAGCTGATCAAAAGCCGATTGATATCGCTAATGCTGCCATCGACCACGCGAAGAAGAAATTCTACGACGTACTTCTTGTCGATACGGCGGGTCGCTTAGCGGTTGATGAGCAGATGATGGCTGAGATTCAAGAGCTGCATACTGCTATTAACCCTGTGGAGACTCTGTTTGTTGTCGATGCGATGACAGGTCAAGATGCGGCGAACACGGCCAAAGCTTTCGGTGATACGCTGCCTCTAACGGGTGTGGTTCTGACCAAAGTAGATGGTGATGCGCGTGGTGGTGCAGCGCTGTCTGTTCGCCATATCACAGGCAAACCAATCAAATTCCTCGGTGTTGGTGAGAAAACCGACGCACTAGAACCTTTCCACCCGGATCGTGTCGCATCTCGTATTCTTGGTATGGGTGACGTCCTGTCGCTTATCGAAGATCTGCAACGTAATGTTGACCAAGATAAAGCAGAGAAGCTGGCTAAGAAGTTTAAAGAGAAAAAAGGTTTTGACCTTGAAGACTTCCGTGAACAGCTTGGTCAGATGCAAAACATGGGCGGCATGATGGGTATGATGGATAAGCTACCTGGCATGAGCAATTTACCGGACAACGTGAAAGACAAAGTTGACGATAAGATGTTCAAGCAGATGGAAGCGATCATCAACTCAATGACCATGAAAGAGCGCCAGCGCCCTGAGCTAATTAAAGGCTCACGTAAGAAACGTATTGCTGCAGGTTCTGGTACCCAAGTACAAGACGTTAACCGCCTGCTTAAACAGTTCACTCAGATGCAGAAGATGATGAAGAAAATGCAGAAAGGTGGCATGAAAGGCATGATGCGCAACATGCAAGGCATGATGGGTGGTATGGGCGGAATGGGAGGCGGTGGCTTCAATCCATTTGGACGCTAATTTTACCCAGCAACAAAAAATTCAAGGTGTTAGCTAAGTCACAAACTTAAATCTCATTTTATGGTGGTGAAAAAGTAGCTAAATACCTTGCATTGCTCCGGAATAAGAGTAAAATTCCGGAGCTTTATTTTGGCACGAGCCCCAAACTGTTTAGCGATAAATGGTTTCTGGGGTTAATTTTATTTTTGAGAAAGCAAAGAGGACGACATGGTAACCATTCGTTTGGCACGTCACGGCGCTAAGAAGCGTCCATTTTATCAAATCGTAGTAGCGGACAGCCGCAATGCAGCAACTGGCCGTTTCATCGAGAAAGTTGGTTTCTTTAACCCAACTGCTCAAGGTCAAGAAGAAGGTCTACGTCTAGACCTAGATCGCGTTAACCACTGGGTTGGTCAAGGCGCATCTGTATCTGACCGCGTAGCTAAGCTAGTTAAAGACGCTCAAAAAGCGGCTTAATTCTTATTTTAAGAAGTAGAAATTAGCTTATGTCGATGAAAGGTAAAGAAACAATGAGCGATGACAAGATTGTTGTAGGCAAGTTTGGTGCTACTTATGGCATTCGCGGTTGGCTCAAGGTTTTTTCCTACACAGACAATACTGAAAGCATATTTGATTACGCACCTTGGTTTATTAAGCAAGGTGAAAAGTGGGTCGAGTACAAAGTAGAAAGCTGGAAGCGCCATAACAAAGGTTTGGTGGTAAAGCTGGAAGGTCTTGATGTGCGTGAAGAAGCGCAGCTCATGACTAACTTTGAAATCTCAATTGACCCTGCGGTATTACCAGAATTGCCATCAGACGAGTTCTATTGGCGTGATTTGATTGGTATGCAAGTAGTAACCGATAAAGGTTACGATCTAGGTGTCGTTTCCGACATGTTAGAAACTGGCTCCAACGATGTTCTCGTAATTAAAGCAAATCTAAAAGATGCTTTCGGACAAAAGGAACGATTAATTCCGTTCCTTGAAGAGCAAGTGATCAAAAACATTGATCGTGAAGCTCAACGGATCGAAGTTGACTGGGATCCTGGATTCTAAACTCCAAATTACCAGAGCGAGATAAACATGTGGGTTGGCGTAATTAGCCTATTTCCTGAAATGTTCCGTTCTGTTACTGATTTTGGAGTAACAGGTCAAGCGGTTAAAAAAGGTCTTTTGTCGATTGAGACTTGGAATCCTCGTGATTTCACGCACGACAAACATCGCACTGTTGATGATAGACCTTACGGTGGCGGCCCTGGCATGCTTATGATGGTTCAGCCTTTGCGCGATGCTATCCACGCAGCCAAGCAAGCGTCACCGGGTAAGACGAAAGTCATCTACCTTTCTCCTCAAGGTCGAAAACTTGACCAACAAGGGGTAGAGGAACTGGCAACAAACGAGAACTTGCTTCTTATTTGTGGCCGTTACGAAGGGGTAGATGAGCGTATCATCCAATCTGAAGTTGACGAAGAATGGTCAATTGGGGATTTTGTGATGACGGGTGGTGAAATACCAGCCATGACGTTGATTGATTCAGTGTCTCGGTTTGTTCCGGGTGTACTAGGAGATTTCGCGTCAGCAGAAGAAGACTCTTTTGCTAATGGCTTGCTAGATTGCCCTCACTATACGCGCCCTGAGGTGTTAGACGATAAAGAAGTACCTGCGGTACTCAAGTCTGGTAACCATAAGGACATTCGTCGCTGGCGACTAAAACAGTCGTTAGGCCGTACTTGGCTAAGAAGACCAGAGCTCCTGGAAAACCTAGCTCTGACTGACGAACAGGAACAATTACTGGCCGAGTTCATTAAAGAGACCCGAGCTAAGTAACCTATTAAATTTAGTATCAGTTTATTCTAGGAATATTGAAAATGAGTAACATCATCAAGGCTCTTGAAGAAGAGCAAATGAAAAAAGACCTACCTAACTTCGCACCTGGTGACACAGTTGTTGTTCAAGTTAAGGTAAAAGAAGGTGACCGTGAGCGTCTACAGGCTTTCGAAGGCGTTGTAATCGCAATCCGTAACCGTGGTCTACACTCTGCATTCACTGTACGTAAGATTTCTAACGGTGAAGGCGTAGAGCGTACGTTCCAAACTCACTCTCCAATGGTTGATAGCATCGAAGTTAAACGCCGTGGTGCAGTACGTCGTGCCAAGTTGTACTACCTACGTGAGCGTTCTGGTAAGTCTGCTCGTATTAAAGAGAAACTTGCTAAGAAGTAATGCTATAACTAGCGTTCTCATAGTATTAGCGGAGACCAATCGGTCTCCGCTTTTTTATGCGCTTCGCTTAGAGAGTCTGGAACGGGCTACGCCCTATGGAACGCTTCGCTTTTGGAAAGCTAGATCGGGCTTCGCCCTTCTCGAAGTGCTTGTGGAGTGTTGACAGAACTTACCCCTAAAGAGAGACAATCATCCAGCTCTCCAGCTCTCCAGCTCTCCAGCTCTCCAGCTCTCCAGCTCTCCAGCTCTCCAGCTCTCCAGCTCTCCAGCTCTCCAGCTCTCCAGCTCTCCAGCTCTCCAAAAAACAAAAAAGCCGATGCTTTTCACATCAGCTTTTTGTCCTCGAATCCCGAAGCGCAGCGTTCCGTATTTTCAGTACTGTTCTTCCGACCAGCCGTCAGCATCAGACATATCTGGTGCACCGGGGATCGTGTTCTCTTCGTCAGCCCACTCGCCGAAATCAATCATCTGACACTGCTTACTGCAAAACGGGCGGAAAGGGCTCTGCTCGCCCCATGTAACATCTTGGCCGCATTGAGGGCAAGGAACGATGGTAATCTTAGACATGGTGTTTCTCTGAACTTAAACAAAGGTGTGGGCTTAGTATAGCTTGAATATGGAGTCTGTTGTTAGCTACACACAGCGAGTTTGAACTCAACGTTAGCAACCGATGCTTGACCCGATTCAAACTCAATGAACTTTATCGCGAAGCGGTTCTTATGCCCTGAAATCATAGGGTAGACGCCAAAGTGCATCGGGATTTCTAAGCGGAGAATGTTGGCTTCATCGGCGTCACTTTGATAGAAACCTGAATTGGCTTGAATGGCGTGGAAGTGACCCGTTTCTCGCGTGAGTTTAAGCCAAAGCTTGAGGGCTTCAGCGAGTGGTCTTAGGGTTGAAAGCCACTGAGATGCATCGGCTTTTTTGTTTTCAAGTGGTAGGTGTAGCCAGTGATGAAGTGCTGGTAGGTCAAAGCAACATGAACCTCCTGGGAGATTGAAACGTTGTCTAATTGCACTTAGGAAGCGGTCTTCCTTAAGACTTTGCCCGAAACGTTCAGCACCCATTAGATCACTGTGTACCGCGTCGACTTCATTTAAGATATTTTGCAGCATATCTTGGTCAACTCCCTCGACATTGAGCCAAGAGCGGTATGTTAATCTTTGCTTTTCGATATCTTTGGCTAGCTCACTCTTAAGTTGAATTTGCTCGAAGATCTCAAGCAGATCAAACAAAGAACGATAGAAAATCAGGTGCTGCATATCATCACTAAACTGAGCCGCTACATCCAGTTGATTAAGCAAAGCTTCAACACGGAGGTAGATGCGAGTTTTTTCGTTTAGTGGATGTTCAAAATAATGCGTGGTCATCAATATGCAGCTCTGTATTCTTCAACCTTTATTCTCACCGATTTTCCCTACTGATTTCTAGGAACTTTTTATGTAATTCTGTGATTTGAGGCAAAAGTTTTTGGTTTTCTGTATTATTTTTAATCACATAATCCGCGATGGCTAATCTCTGCTCTCGCGTTGCTTGCGAAGAGAGAATCGCTTTCGCTTGAGCAGTATCAACTTGGTCTCGCTCAACCGTGCGCTGAATTTGCGATTGCTCATCTACATCGACCACTAGCACCTTATCTGCAAGTGCCTGTAGGTTGTTCTCCACCATTAAAGGGATGACCAGTAAGGCATACTCTGATTGTACTTCGGCAAGTTCAGAGAGCATTTGGGCTCTAATCATAGGGTGGAGTAGATTGTTCAGCCATTCCTTTTGGCTCGGATCGCTAAAGATGATTTCTCTCAGTTTTGCTCGGTTTAATGTGCCATCTTGCTGAATAACGCTTTGACCAAAGTGTTGTTCAATGGCTTGCAAGCCTTGGCTTTTGGGTTCAACCACTTGCCTAGCAACAATGTCAGCATCCACAATCTCAATGCCAAACTCTTGCTGGAATAGGTCTGCAACCGTTGTTTTACCACTGGCAATGCCACCAGTAATACCAATAACTAGTGCCATATTAGATTCCTAAAAAGTTGCTTAAATACCAATTGAGAATGTCATTTCCCCACATCATGCTCAACCAGCCTGCAATAGCTAAATAAGGGCCAAATGGGAAGGCTTTGTCGATTCCTTGGCTTTTCAATTTGAGCTGAATGAGGCCAAAAATTAAGCCAACTAAAGAAGAGAGCAAAATGATCATCGGCAAATACTGCCAACCCAGCCAAGCGCCTAAGGCGGCAAGCAGTTTAAAGTCTCCGTAACCCATCCCTTCTTTGCCTGTGGCTAGCTTAAACAGCCAGTAAATTGACCATAAAGAAAGATAGCCAGCCATTGCACCGATCACCGCGTCTTGCAGAGACACAGGACTTATTCCGAACAAAGCGAGTGTAATTCCTGCCCAAGTTAGAGGAAGAGTGAGTTGGTCTGGCAGCAGCATGGTGTCGAGATCAATAAAGGTTGCCGCGATAAGGGTAAAGGTGAAAAACAGCAAGGCAATCGAGAAGTAGCTCAATGCAAACTGATTTGCGATAACAAAACATAGACCTGCTGATAAGATCTCAATCAGAGGGTAGCGCATGCTTATTTTATTATCGCATTGACGACATTTCCCTTTCAGTATCAGCCAACTAACAACAGGAATGTTGTCTATCATGCGAATGGGGGTATCGCATTTGGGGCAAGTTGAATTTGGAACGCTGAGGTTGTAAGTCCCTTCTGGGGGCGATATTTGGTATTCAGGAAAGCTTTCCGCACATTCGGCTCGCCATTCACGTTCCATGATGATCGGCAGGCGATGAATAACCACGTTTAAAAAGCTGCCTACGATAAGACCAAACAATGTTGCTAGTGTAGGAAAAAGCCAAGGGTAATAGTCAAAAACGTCCATAAAGTAGGTACAGCTCTTTAAGTAAAAGCATTCAGTTCAATTAGATAAGCCTTGTATCTTATCCTAAGACACTCATCAAATTAAAGATAGGTAAATACATTGCGACAATCAGACCACCGACAACAATACCTAGAAAGATGATTATCGTGGGCTCTATGATCTTACCAAGGTTATCAACAGTATTATCGATCTCAAACTCATACACATCGGCAATTTTGTGTAGCATTTCTCCGAGCCGACCTGACTCTTCACCTATCATTATCATCTGCAAAACCATTTCGGGAAAACAGTCAGAGTTGCGCAGTGAAAGATACAGCGGCATACCTGCAGTGACATCGAGCAAAGCCGCTTTGATTGCTTGGTGATAATGCTGGTTACGAACCGTTTTAGCGGAGGCTCTTATACCTTCTAGAATTGGGATTCCGGCGTTAAAGCTAGTGGCAAGTGTTCGGCTAAATTTAGCAATTGCCGCTTTAGTTAAAATGTTGCCGAGCAGCGGGATCTTGAGTAGGGCACGACTAAACAGTAATTGAAGTCGGTATGATTTTGTTAAACCGAGCTTAATGACCCCTGATAGCAGCATCAATCCAATTAAGCTAGGTCCTGAATAGGTTTGTAACCAAGCGGATAAGGCCAGCACTTGTTGGGTAAGCCAAGGTAACTCAGCACCAAAGCCTGCAAACATCGCTTCAAACTGAGGTATCACCATCGTTAGCATTAGATACGTCACAGCGAAAGCCGTGGTCATCACCATAGTGGGATAGATGAGCGCTTTGGTTACCTTGGCGTTAAGTCGTTGCGATTTTTCCCGATAGTCAGCAATACGTTGGAGTACTTCCGCTAAGTTGCCAGACTGCTCTCCAGTGGCAACGAGGTCGGTATAAAGGCTATCGAATAGCGGGCTAGCGGTGCCTAAGCTCTGAGAGAGCGGGTTTCCTGATTCTACCTCTTTGCTTATGTGGCTTAAGATCGATCTCATCTCAGCTTTGGGGTGGTTAAGAGTAATAAGCTTCAATGCTTGAATAAGAGGTACTCCAGTCGCGAGCATAGTACTCAGCTGCCTCGTGAGTAGAGTGATGTCTTTCTTTTTGACTCTTTGTGTTAGGCGAGTAACGAGAGACAGTGACTTTCTTCTTAGAGATTTAACACGAATCGATTGTTCACTCAGTTTATCTTTCACTTCGTTGTCACTTAAGGCCAGCGTAGAGCCAGAGACGATCTTTCCTCGCTGGTTAACCCCCTTCCAGCGATACTGTTTGAGTTGATGAGATGTTGCTTTCATTTCAGATCACCTACAAGTAAAGAACACGTTGCAACTCTAGGTAACTGGTGACTCCTGCGAGCAGTTTCTCCGTTCCAGACTCTTTAAGCGTCTGCATTCCTTGCTTTATCGCGACCTTTTCGATGGCTTTAGCATCTGCCTCTTGATTGATGACTTGCACTAACTTGTCGTCTATCTGCATCACTTCATAGATTCCAGTTCGCCCAAAATAGCCTTGACTGCATTCACTGCACCCTTGTTCATTAGCAGCAAAAACCACGGTGTTGTTTGCTAACTCCAGTTGTTGGCAATGTGTCTCTGGCAAGGTTTGCTGCTGCTTACAATGGTTACACAGCTTTCGTGCCAAACGCTGGGCAATGATTAAGCTCAGTGATGAAGAGACATTGAATGGGGAGATGCCCATATGTTGCAAGCGAACGACGCTTTCGGCAGCCGAGTTCGTATGCAATGTTGATAGCACTAGGTGACCTGTTTGTGCCGCTTTGACTGCGATTTCAGCCGTTTCGAGGTCGCGTATCTCACCGACCATGACAATGTCCGGGTCTTGGCGTAGGAAGGCGCGCAAGGCTTGGGCGAAGTCTAATCCAATTTTGGGGTTGATTTGAACTTGGTTAACGCCCGCTAAATTAATTTCCACCGGGTCTTCTGCGGTGGCGATGTTCACTTGTGGGGTATTGATCATGTTTAACCCCGCATAAAGTGAGACTGTCTTACCGCTGCCTGTTGGTCCTGTCATCAAAATCATGCCTTGGGGTTTGCTCAGTGCTTTTTGATACAAAGCTTGTTGGTGTTGGTTGTACCCTAGTGATTGAATGTCTAACTCGGCACTGCTGCTATCGAGAAGGCGTAGCACGATCTTTTCGCCCCATAGAGTTGGTAGGGTTGAAATACGAATATCGACAGCGGTACTTGCACTGAGTTGAAGCTTGATGCGTCCATCTTGAGGTAAGCGGCGCTCGGCAATATCGAGTTTGGCGATGATCTTTAGTCTTGCCGATAAACGGCGACTTAATGTATGGCTAGGTTGTTGAGTCTCAATCAAAATGCCATCACAACGAAATCGCACACGATAAGAGGCTTCATAGGGTTCAAAGTGAATGTCAGATGCCTTTTTCCTAACCGCATCCAGTAATATTTGATTGATATACCGACTTACCGGTGAGTTATCACTACTCAGGTCTTCGACTGGGTTAATCTCATCATTAGAGAGCTCGACTAAGCTGACGAGCTCTTGTTCGCTCAGCTCTTTTGCATGACTCGCTTCTTCACCACAGATAGCGCTGCCATACAAGCGACGTACCGCGCCATTGAGCTGCTTTACGTCAGCTAAAACTAACTCAATCTGCTTTCCGGTCGCAAAGCGAAACTCTTCTTCGATTGCGATATTGGTCGGGTCGGTAACGGCGATAAGCAGTTGGTGTTCACTCTGTAGAATAGGCACTGCTCGGGAGCGGGTGATCAGTTCGCGCAGGCCTAAACTGTGGCATACCGTTTGATAATCGTAATTGGCGAAGTCGATGATGGGTAAGGCAAAAATTTGCGAGAGTTGTGAGACTAATTCTGCTTGGGTGAGCCAACCTTGCTCTACTATTACTTCGGCCACGTTAAGATTTGTGTCCTTAACCAATTCAACCAACTGAGCTTCTTGAACAGGGTCAAGAAGCTCAGCTTGGCGCAAAATAGAGGGCAGGTTGGTTAGCACTATGAGCAACCAGATATTGTTACCGTCGAGGAGAGGGTACAATTCCATTCTCCCTTGGCATTGCGCTTAAGCGTTACAGTTTGGCCTTTACCTGAGCCTTGAGTAATTGACGCAACTATATCATTAGTATCAGTCCCTGTAGCAATTGCACCTGAAGTTGCGTTAATAGTGCCAATAGCAAAAGCCTGTGAAATGCTCGGAAAAGTGCCGTCAATGGCAATGGAGTCTTCAACAATTGTTTTATAGGCAGTAGCCGATGCTAACGCTGAGCCTAATGCTCCTTTTTTTACGTAGTTTTGATATTGAGGCACTGCAATTGCTGCTAGAACGCCAATTACGGCAACCACAATCATCAACTCAATTAAGGTAAAGCCTTTGGTTTTGCGGCTTTGTAAACTTTGCATATTTCTCTCCATAGATAAAAGACGATTTGTCCGGAGAGAGTATTGAATGGGGTGCTAAGCAGAAATGTGCGAGCAGGTTGTTTCCGAGTAAGTTAGGAAAAAATAGTCCTTAGTTTCATATCAAGTACAATTTGATCCGAGCTAGGGCATGAGTTGAGATGGGTAAGCTTAGGACGAATACAAAAATAGAGGCTCGAAGCCTCTATTTTCTTGAGTAGTACGTTGTTTTTTCTGCTGATAGTTATTTAAAGCGCATGGATAAATCCATCGCCTTTAGGTGTTTAGTTAGTGCACCAACCGAGATATAGTCAACGCCAGTCTCAGCGTATTCGCGGATAGTCTCTAGCGTCACATTGCCCGAGTTTTCTAGTGCAGCGCGGCCTGCGTTAATTTTTACTGCTTCACGCATCATATCGGTGGTGAAGTTGTCGAGCATAATGATATCGGCACCTGCTTCAATCGCTTCTTGCAGTTCTATAAGGCTCTCTGTTTCGACTTCAACCGGTTTGCCAGGATTGAGCTCTTTGGCTGTTTTAATGGTTTGAGAAATACCACCATTAGCAATAATGTGGTTCTCTTTGATTAGGTAAGCGTCAAACACACCAATACGATGGTTAAAACCACCACCACAGGCTACCGCATATTTCAGTGCGCTACGCAGGCCAGGAATGGTTTTGCGGGTATCAAGTAGGCGACAACCTGTGCCTTCAATTTTCTCAGCGTATTCAGCCACGGCCGTTGCACAACCAGAAAGCGTTTGAATAAAGTTCATCGCATTGCGCTCACCAGTAAGAAGAGCACGAGATGGGCCTGAAAGTGTACACAGTACTTGATTAGGCGCTACTTTATCGCCATCTTCTACATTCCACTCAATCTTTACTTCGCCGCCTAGCTGTTTAAATACTTCGTCAGCCCAAGCTTTGCCGCAAAAAACACCATGTTCACGAGTGATAATGGTTGCCTCGTTGTGTGCATCTGCTGGGATTAGACTTGCGGTAATATCTGCGGCAGGGTCTAGAGTACCACCCAGATCTTCCTTGATGGTATCCGCGACAGCGCGGGAGATCTCTAAAGGAAGTTGCTGTTTCAAATATTCGAGACGTTCTTGGCTATTGTGTGTGTTTTTCATCGCAAATCTAATACGCAGTTGGACAAGAGGTGGGCATGATACGCTGACTGAGTGTGAAATTCAGCCATTAATCTCGCATTTCATCGCCAAAGGGATAAAATCAGAGAGTTAGTCATGATAATGAGCCGCTTATGATCGATGAAAATGGTTGGTACAACAAAGCTAGACATGTACCTTCACCTTTTTTTGACCACAGAACAGACACTACAGACATTTCGCTTTTGGTTGTGCATAACATCAGCTTACCGCCGGGTCAGTTTGGTGGTCCGTATATTGAACAGTTTTTTACTGGGCAACTAGACCCGAATGATCATCCGTTCTTTGAAGTGATCCATAATATGGGTGTTTCGGCTCATTGCTTAATCAGACGTGATGGGGAGGTAGTTCAGTTTGTACCGTTTACTGCAAGGGCATGGCACGCAGGTGTTTCGAGCTTTGCCGGGCGAGATAAGTGCAATGACTATTCGATCGGCATTGAGTTAGAGGGCAGTGACTACGTTGCCTACACAGATGAGCAATACCAAGCGTTAACGGAGCTCACCAAGCAGATTCAAGTCAGCTACCCGAAAATCACCTTACCGCGCATTACTGGCCACCAATACATTGCGCCACTGCGCAAAACCGATCCGGGTTTGGTGTTTGATTGGGGAAGGTTTAGGGGCGGGCTGCGCCCTTAGAAATAGGAACGGACTTCGTCCTGCGGGAACGAGCTCCGCTCTATGGTTCGCTTTGCTGCGGGAGAGCTAGAGTTGATACCTCAAGCAAAATGGATCAACTTTAGTTATCCAGTTATCCAGTTATCCAGTTATCCAGTTATCCGTAGGGCGAAGCCCGTTCCCGCATCCAGATTCCCGTTTTTACAGCGTCTCTTGGTACTCAACCAAGATCTGCTCGACCCAAGTGGCGATACGTTCATCGCTCAGTTCATATTGGGAATCTTCATCAAGCGCTAGGCCGACAAATTTACTGCCATCTTCGGTTAGTGCTTTTGAGGCTTCAAACTCGTAGTTCTCGTCGTTAGGCCAGTAACCAACAAAGTTAGCTCCGGTCTTTTTCAGCTCGTGGTGCAAGAGTCCCATAGCATCCAGATACCACTCGCCATAGCCTTCTTGATCGCCTAAGCCGAATAGTGCGACGGTTTTGCCATTTAGCGATACGCCATCGATTTGATCCCATAACTCATTCCAGTCTTCTTGGATCTCACCAAAATCCCAGGTTGAAATGCCGATAATCAGAAAATCATAATCTTCCATCAAAGAGAGTGGTGACTCTTTAACGTTGTGAATATCAACAAGGTCTTCACCAATGATAGCGCGGATTTTCTCTGCCGCCATTTCGGTGTAACAAGTCGTTGAGCCGTAAAATAGACCGATTTTCATAGCATTATTTTATATTTTGAGAATTGATGGTGAATTCTAACCACAAAATGGCGAGCTTTGCAGCGAATATCCACTTTCACTAGCAATTTTTATAGCTTTATTGTTTTGTGGCACTTACATTTGACCGCAGAAAAAATTTTTGAGGTTTGCCGTGTCACAACAAATGTCGCCTGACCAAGGGCTAGTAGAACAGTTTTTAGATGCGATGTGGATGGAGCGGGGTTTATCTGAAAACACCCTTGCCTCATACCGAAATGATCTCTCAAAGCTAATCCAGTGGATGACAGCCAATAATTATCGTCTCGACTTTATCAGTTTGTCTGGGCTGCAAGACTATCAGACGTGGTTGGTTGACGAAGGTTATAAGCAAACTTCACGAGCAAGAATGTTGTCCGCAATTCGACGTCTGTTTCAGTATTTGCATCGAGAGAAAGTACGCAGTGATGATCCGAGTGCACTACTGGTAAGCCCAAAACTACCCAAACGCCTGCCTAAAGATCTGACTGAAGAACAAGTGGATGCGCTACTTGATGCGCCAGATCCGAATGATCCGATGGAGCTGCGTGATAAAGCCATGCTTGAATTGCTTTATGCGACCGGGTTGCGTGTCACAGAGTTAGTCAGCCTGACAATGGAAAACGTCAGCTTGCGTCAAGGCGTTGTTCGGGTCACGGGTAAAGGTGGTAAAGAGCGTTTGGTGCCGATGGGAGAAAATGCCGTTGAATGGATTGAAACTTTTATCCACCAAGGCAGGTCTGAATTACTTGGAGAGACAACCTCTGATGTGGTGTTTCCAAGTAAACGCGCGCGACAAATGACTCGCCAGACGTTTTGGCATCGTATAAAGCACTACGCGGTGATAGCTGGAATAGATACCGAACTACTTTCTCCTCACGTGCTAAGACACGCTTTTGCGACCCATTTGTTGAACTACGGCGCAGACTTACGTGTAGTACAGATGCTTTTGGGGCATAGTGACTTGTCTACAACACAAATTTATACTCATGTAGCAACTGAACGATTGAAACAGCTACACAGTGAGCATCACCCAAGGGCTTAAGCGCTCATGGTTATAACTAAATCGATTTAAGGTGAATTGAATGAGCATATTACGCCGAATGACTCTACTTACATTGCCATTTCTACTTGCTACACAAACCGTATCTGCAGGCGAGGTGAAATTTGATAAAGCGCAGCTAGAAGAACATTTTGCCAAGCTAGGATTGGAAGTGAAGGACGTTGTTCCCGCTGATATTGATGGCTTAGTTGAAATACAAACCAGCGGTGGAATCCTGTTCGCATCACCAACTGGCGATTACTTTATCACGGGTACCTTGTACAAGCTGGACTCAAATGGCAAGTACGAAGATGTGCTAGCAAAACGCCAAGCGCCAATCAATGCGGCGAAAATTGAAGCCTTTAAAGACAGCATGATTGAGTTTAAAGCCAAAGATGAGAAGTACGTGATCTCTGTTTTCACTGATATTACATGTGGCTACTGTGTTCGTCTTCATAGTCAGATGAAAGACTACAATGATCTAGGCATTACTATTCGTTACCTCGCTTATCCTCGTCAGGGTGCGACAGGCTCAGTGGCTGATCAAATGGCTTCGATTTGGGGCGCAGAAGACCCACAATCCGCGATGCACAACGGTAAGGTAAAGCGTGAGTTCCCAGAAAAGAGTGAAGACTTTGCTAAGTATCAGCAGATTATTCAGGATCACTATGCGCTAGGTCGTGAACTGGGAATCAGTGGTACGCCAGCGATCTTCTTACCTAATGGTGAGATGGTGGGTGGTTACTTGCCACCAGAACAGATGTTGCAACGCCTGCAACAAACTCCAAAGTCGTAACTTAAACTAATCAAGTAGCCAAACTAAATATCCTCAGTTTAGTTTGGTTACTGCTATGATTGTCCCACTTAACTTATCATCACCCGATCTATTGCCATGATTGAAATCCAACGTCGCCCTGAACCTGATTTATCCTCTCTGCCGGATACCATTGCGCCTTTACTTAAACGTATCTACGCCAGTCGAGGCATCACATCGCAGCAACAACTAGATACTACAGCGCGTGCGTTGCATTCCTATCAAAAACTGCATGGTATTGAAGCGGCGGTTGAGCTGTTATTTGAGTCTATTCAGCACAACAAGCGGATAATCGTGGTGGGTGATTTTGATGCAGATGGGGCGACAAGTTCGGCTTTGTCTGTGTTGGCGCTTAGGATGTTAGGTTCGAGTAATGTCGACTACCTAGTCCCGAATCGCTTTGAAGATGGCTATGGCCTAAGTCCTGAGGTTGTTGATCAAGCGATTGAGATTGGCGCTGAGGTGATTATGACCGTCGACAATGGGGTCTCTTCGATTGATGGTGTGCGCTATGCGAAAGAGCAGGGCTTGAAGGTATTGGTGACTGACCACCACTTACCTGGTCATGAGCTGCCGAATGTTGATGCTATGGTCAACCCTAACCTGCAAGAGTGCGCGTTTCCCTCCAAGGCTTTAGCTGGCGTTGGCGTTGCCTTTTACTTGATGATGGCGCTTTGCGTTCATATGCGTAAAACCGGCTGGTTTGCCGAGCAAGGGGTGGCAGAGCCTAAGTTAATGGAGCTGATTGACTTAGTGGCACTCGGTACGGTTGCCGATGTCGTGCCTCTGGATGAAAACAATCGTATTTTGGTTCATCAAGGTTTACAGCGAATTAGAGCGGGTAAAGCGCGTCCGGGCATTCAAGCTCTGATAGAAGTAGCGAAGCGAGATTCACGTCGTTTGGTGGCTTCTGATTTTGGATTTGCGTTAGGGCCGCGTATCAATGCTGCGGGTCGTTTAGATGATATGTCGTTTGGCGTTGAGCTGTTAATGGCGAACAACATTCATGCTGCACGTCGAATGGCAAGCGAGTTAGACGGCTTGAACCAAACTCGCAAAGAAATTGAAGAGGGAATGAAGCAAGAAGCGATGGCTTTTTGTGAACGTCTGCAGTTCGGCGATCAAGATATGCCTCATGGCCTAGTACTTTTTCAGCGGGATTGGCATCAGGGCGTGATTGGTATTTTAGCCTCACGCATTAAAGAGAAGTTTCACCGTCCTGTGATTGCTTTTGCTGATGGTGGTGAAGGTTCAATTAAAGGTTCATGCCGCTCAATACCGGGTTTGCATATGCGTGATACTTTAGATCGCATCGATACCCAGAACCCTGGTTTAATCGTGAAGTTTGGTGGGCACGCGATGGCGGCAGGTCTCACCATTCTAGAGAAAGATTATGAACGCTTTTCTAATCTGTTTGATGAAGCCGTGAAACAAGACTTGGACGAAGCGGCGCTGAAAGGGGTGATTTTGTCCGATGGTGAATTGAAACCAGAAGAGTTCTCTATGCATGTCGCCGAGATGCTTCGTGCTGGTGGACCTTGGGGGCAAGCTTTTCCAGAACCTCTGTTTGACGGTGAATTTAAAGTGCTTCATCAGAAACTGGTTGGCGAGAAGCACTTAAAGCTTATGTTAGAACCTCTACACAAAGGTCACCCAACCAATATCATGATTGATGGCATTGCATTCAACGTTGATCTGCGCCGCTGGCCTGATGCTTCAGTGAAAACGGTGCGCTTAGCGTATAAGCTCGACATCAACGAGTTCCGCGGCAATCAATCGTTGCAGTTGATGATTGATCATATTGAGGCTAAGTAGAGTACGGGCATAGCCCTACAGAACGCGTTGCTCCGAGATCGGGCTACGCCCGCGAGAATCGGGAACGGACTTCGTCCTTCGAGAGTCGGGAGCGGGCTTCGCCCTTCGAAAAAGGGAAGATTTAGCGAAGTGGTTGACGGCGCTTTTTACTAGAGGGGTATAATCAATCCCGCATCCCGCATCCCGCATCCCGCATCCCGCATCCCGCATCCCGCATCCCGCATCCCGCATCCCGCAACTTCCCATCTTTTCACGACATATTCTGTTCATATTCCTTTAAAACTTACCAATTAAACTGTGATACCTAGCACGGTTTATTCCCATCTGTTTATATTTTGTAATTGGTCAGACCAATTTGATTGCTGTTTTAATCAGCTATTGTTATCAAAGTGTTGGTACATGGCTCGTTCTATGATTTGGGTCAATTTTTGTCTGGAACTTGCGTTTTAATTATGTTAATTTTCTCGCCAACTTAAAATTGGTATTACCAATTGACTGCAAAGAGTAGAAGAAAAACAACTATGGCTTATCAAAGGATTCGTCAGCCAAAACTTTCTGATGTGATTGAACAAGAGTTAGAAAGGCTGATTGTGGAAGGAACATTGTCTCCGGGGCAGCAGCTGCCTCCAGAGCGCGAACTGGCAAAACAGTTTGATGTTTCCCGTCCTTCAATCCGAGAAGCGATACAACGTTTAGAAGCTAAACGTCTTCTTACTCGCCGTCAGGGTGGTGGCACTTTTGTTAGCGAGAACATCTGGACCAGCTTTTCAGATCCTCTGCTAAATTTATTGTCTAGCCACTCCGAAACTCAGCTGGATTTACTGGAAACGCGTCATGCGATGGAAGGTATAGCCGCTTACTTTGCAGCAGTTCGTGGTACCGAGGAAGACTTCGCTCGTATTCAGGCTTGCCTGAAAAACATCAGTGAAGAGCAAACTAAGAAGAATGTCGAAGCAGAATCAGCTGCGGTAATGCAGTTTTTGATCGCTTTAACTGAAGCTGCCCATAACGTGGTACTTCTGCACATTGTTCGCAGCCTTGCACCTTTGCTAGAGCAGAATGTCTTGCAGAATTTAAAGCTCTTACATCGCCGCGATGAAGTGGTCGAAAAAGTAAGTAAACACCGAGCTAATATCGTGGATGCGATTGTTTCTGGTCAGCCTGAAAAGGCGCGTGAAATGTCTCACTCACACTTAGCTTATATTGAAGAAACATTGTTGGATTTGACTCGTGAAGAGTCTCGCAGAGAGCGTTCTTTGCGTCGAATTCAGCAAGGTAACGATTCTTAAAACAAGAAACGGTTACTTTAAATAAGTAGATCCAACCAATAGAAGGATAGATCGCCATGTCTGATATGAAGCATGACGTAGATGCACTGGAAACTCAAGAATGGCTACAAGCACTTGAGTCAGTTGTACGTGAAGAAGGTGTAGAACGTGCTCAGTTCCTACTAGAGCAAGTTCTAGACAAAGCACGTCTAGACGGTGTTGATATGCCAACAGGTATCACAACGAACTACATCAACACGATTCCTGCAGATCAAGAACCAGCTTACCCAGGTGACACAACTCTTGAGCGCCGTATTCGTTCCATCATCCGTTGGAACGCAATCATGATCGTTCTACGTGCATCTAAGAAAGACTTAGAGCTAGGCGGCCACATGGCGTCTTTCCAGTCTTCTGCTGCATTCTACGAAGTATGTTTCAACCACTTCTTCCGCGCTCCAAACGAGACGGACGGTGGCGATCTAGTATACTACCAAGGTCACATCTCACCAGGTATCTACTCTCGTGCATTCGTTGAAGGTCGTCTAACTGAAGAGCAGCTAGATAACTTCCGTCAAGAAGTAGACGGTAAAGGTATCCCATCATACCCGCACCCTAAACTGATGCCTGAGTTCTGGCAGTTCCCTACAGTTTCTATGGGTCTAGGTCCTATTTCTGCGATCTACCAAGCGCGTTTCCTTAAGTACCTAGACGGTCGTGGTATGAAAGATACTTCGGCTCAGCGTGTATACGCGTTCCTAGGTGACGGTGAGATGGATGAGCCAGAATCACGTGGTTCACTATCTTTCGCTGCGCGTGAGAAGCTAGACAACCTATGTTTCCTAGTTAACTGTAACCTACAGCGTCTAGATGGCCCTGTAATGGGTAACGGTAGCATCATCCAAGAGCTAGAGGGCCTATTCAAAGGTGCTGGCTGGAATGTTGTTAAAGTTATCTGGGGTAGCAACTGGGATGCACTACTTGCTAAAGATACGTCTGGCAAGCTTCTACAGCTAATGAACGAAACTGTAGATGGTGACTACCAAACATTTAAATCTAAAGACGGTGCTTACGTACGTGAACACTTCTTTGGTAAGTACCCAGAGACAGCTGCACTAGTTGCAGACATGACTGATGACGAAATCTTCGCACTTAAGCGTGGTGGTCACGAGTCTTCTAAGCTGTACGCAGCATACAAAAACGCGGCAGAAACTAAAGGTCGTCCAACAGTAATCCTAGCTAAGACTGTTAAAGGTTACGGCATGGGTGAAGCGGCTGAAGGTAAGAACATCGCGCACCAAGTTAAGAAGATGGATATGACTCACGTACTACACCTACGT
The DNA here is from genome assembly GCF_028551255.1 of Vibrio tubiashii. Lineage (NCBI taxonomy): Bacteria > Pseudomonadati > Pseudomonadota > Gammaproteobacteria > Vibrionales > Vibrionaceae > Vibrio > Vibrio tubiashii. The sequence continues at coordinate 458,124 of NZ_CP117029.1, forward strand.
GATCGCCTAGGTCTTCAAGACATCCTAACTGACGAAGCGGTTAAAGAGCTTCCGTACCTGAAACTTGAAGAAGGTTCTGCGGAATACGATTACCTACACGCTCGTCGTAAAGAACTAAAAGGTTACACGCCACAGCGTCTACCTAAGTTCACTCAAGAATTCAAAGTACCTGAGCTAGAAGAGTTCGCGCCGCTACTAAGCGAGCAAAAGCGTGATATCTCTACAACTATGGCTTACGTTCGTACTCTTAACATCCTGCTTAAGAACAAGAACATTGGTAAGAACATCGTTCCTATCATCTGTGACGAAGCACGTACGTTCGGTATGGAAGGTCTATTCCGTCAGATCGGTATCTACAACCCGCACGGTCAGGAATACACACCAGAAGATAAAGGCATTGTTTCTTACTACAAAGAAGCGACATCTGGTCAGGTACTACAAGAAGGTATCAACGAGCTAGGCTCAATGGCTTCTTGGGTTGCTGCTGCAACGTCATACAGCACTAACGATCTACCAATGATCCCGTTCTACATCTACTACTCTATGTTCGGTTTCCAACGTGTTGGCGACATGGCGTGGATGGCTGGTGACCAACAAGCTCGTGGTTTCCTACTAGGTGCTACTGCTGGTCGTACAACGCTAAATGGTGAAGGTCTACAGCACGAAGATGGTCACTCGCACATCATGGCGAACACTGTTCCTAACTGTATCTCTTACGACCCAACATTCGCTTACGAAGTTGCAGTCATCATGCAAGACGGTATCCGTCGCATGTACGGTGAGAACCAAGAGAACGTGTTCTACTACCTAACTGTGATGAACGAAAACTACGCAATGCCAGCAATGCCAGAAGGCGCTGAAGAAGGCATCCGTAAGGGTATCTACAAGCTTGAGTCTTACGCAGGTGACAAGTCTAAAGTTCAGCTAATGGGCTCTGGTACTATCATGAACGAAGTACGTAAAGCAGCAACTATCCTAAGTGAAGAGTACGGCATCGCTTCTGACGTGTTCTCTGTAACATCGTTCAACGAGCTAACTCGTGACGGTCAAGATGCAGAACGTTACAACATGCTTCACCCAGAAGGCGAAGCGAAAGTACCATACATTGCACAAGTAATGGGTACTGAGCCAGCTATCGCAGCGACTGACTACATGAAGAACTACTCTGAACAAGTTCGCGCGTTCATGCCTTCTGAGTCATACAAAGTACTGGGTACAGATGGTTACGGCCGCTCTGATAGCCGTGAGAACCTACGTCGTCACTTCGAAGTTAACGCAGGCTACGTGGTAGTTGCAGCGCTAACTGAACTAGCTAAGCGTGGTGATGTTGAGAAGTCAGTAGTAACTGAAGCTATTGCTAAGTTCGACATCGACACTGAAAAAACTAACCCGCTATACGCTTAATTGAGAAGGTAAATAAGAAATGGCAATCGAAATTAATGTACCAGACATCGGTGCGGATGAGGTTGAAGTTACTGAAATTCTTGTAAGCGTTGGCGACAAGGTTGAAGAAGAGCAGTCTCTTATCACAGTTGAAGGCGATAAAGCTTCTATGGAAGTTCCTGCTTCTCAAGCGGGTATCGTTAAAGAAATCAAAGTTACGGAAGGTGACTCTGTTTCTACTGGTTCTCTAATCATGATTTTCGAAGCCGAGGGTGCAGCTGACGCTGCACCTGCTCCTGCGGCAGAAGCAGCTCCAGCAGCGGCTCCAGCTCCAGCAGCAGCGGCAGAGCTTAAAGAAGTTCACGTACCAGATATTGGTGGCGATGAAGTTGAAGTGACTGAAATCATGGTTGCAGTTGGCGACAGCATTGAAGAAGAGCAATCTCTTCTAACGGTTGAAGGCGACAAAGCTTCTATGGAAGTACCTGCACCATTCGCGGGTACACTAAAAGAGATCAAGGTAGCAGCAGGCGATAAAGTTACGACTGGCTCGCTAATCATGGTATTCGAAGTAGCAGGCTCTGGCGCTCCAGCGGCACCTGCTGCAGCAGAAGCTCCAGTTGCAGCGGCTCCAGCAGCATCAGCAGCGAAAGAAGTTAACGTTCCTGATATCGGCGGTGATGAAGTTGAAGTAACTGAGATCATGGTTGCAGTTGGCGATACAGTGGAAGAAGAGCAATCTCTAATCACTGTTGAAGGTGACAAAGCTTCAATGGAAGTTCCTGCTCCATTTGCTGGTACGGTTAAAGAGATCAAGATTGCAGCAGGCGACAAAGTGTCAACTGGCTCACTAATTATGGTCTTCGAAGTGGCGGGTGCAGCACCTGCTCCAGCAGCAGCCCCAGCTCAAGCGGCGGCACCTGCAGCAGCTTCAGCTCCTAAAGCAGAAGCTCCAGCGGCACCAGCAGCAACAGGTGATTTCCAAGAGAACAATGAGTACGCACACGCGTCTCCAGTTGTTCGTCGTCTAGCTCGTGAGTTTGGCGTTAACCTTTCTAAGGTTAAAGGTACTGGTCGTAAGAGCCGTATCCTAAAAGAAGACGTACAGTCTTACGTTAAAGATGCGCTTAAGCGTCTTGAGTCTGGCACAGGTGCAGCGGCATCTGGTAAAGGCGACGGCGCGGCTCTTGGTCTACTACCTTGGCCAAAAGTGGACTTCAGCAAGTTCGGCGAAACTGAAGTTCAGAAGCTTTCTAAGATCAAGAAGATCTCAGGCGCTAACCTGCACCGTAACTGGGTAATGATCCCTCACGTTACACAGTGGGATAACGCTGACATCACTGAGCTAGAAGCATTTCGTAAAGAGCAGAACGCTATCGAAGCCAAGAAAGACACGGGTATGAAGATCACACCACTTGTGTTCATCATGAAAGCTGCGGCGAAAGCGCTAGAAGCATTCCCAGCGTTCAACTCTTCTCTATCTGAAGATGGCGAAAGCATCATTCTGAAGAAATACGTGAACATCGGTATCGCAGTAGATACGCCTAACGGCCTAGTTGTTCCTGTATTTAAAGATGTGAACAAGAAAGGCATCTACGAGCTGTCTGAAGAGCTAATGGCTATTTCTAAGAAAGCACGTGCTGGTAAGCTAACTGCTGGTGATATGCAAGGCGGTTGTTTCACAATCTCTAGCCTTGGTGGTATCGGCGGTACTGCGTTTACACCAATCGTAAATGCACCAGAAGTTGGTATCCTAGGTGTGTCTAAGTCTGAAATGAAGCCAGTGTGGAACGGTAAAGAGTTCGAACCACGTCTACAGCTTCCACTATCTCTATCATACGACCACCGTGTGATTGATGGTGCTGAAGGTGCTCGCTTCATCACGTTCTTGAACGCAGCGCTATCAGACATCCGTCGTCTAGTTCTTTAATTAAAGATTAGATGATTTAGAGGCGGCATTAGAGCCGCCTCTACTACTAATAATTATCAAACAATTTGATTGCAGACCTTAGAGTCAATAAGGTTTTCTCAAGCGAATTGTTGTCTAGCTCACAGGCTAAATTGATTTACTTTTCACACCATTAACATCTCTGTAAACTGATGGCGGTCTGAAAATAACTGTTTAAAATAAACTGACTTGAACATATAGAATCAATACCCACTCAGCCTGTTAGGGATAATGACTACAAGAGGTCAAAATGAGCAAAGAAATTAAAGCCCAAGTTGTAGTACTTGGTGCAGGTCCTGCTGGTTACTCTGCCGCTTTCCGTTGTGCAGACTTAGGTCTAGAAACGGTTCTTATCGAGCGTTACAGCACTCTTGGTGGTGTGTGTCTAAACGTGGGTTGTATCCCATCTAAAGCACTACTTCACGTATCTAAAGTTATCGAAGAAGCAAAAGCACTTGCTGACCACGGTATCGTATTTGGTGAGCCTCAAACGGATATCGACAAGGTCCGTAAGTGGAAAGAGAAAGTAATCAACCAACTAACTGGCGGTCTTGGCGGTATGGCTAAGATGCGTAAAGTTAATGTGGTTAACGGTTTTGGTAAATTCACTGGTCCTAACACTGTCGAAGTGGAAGGCGAAGAAGGCAAAACTGTTGTTAACTTCGACAACGCAATCGTTGCAGCGGGTTCTCGCCCAATCAAACTACCATTTATCCCACATGAAGACCCACGTATTTGGGACTCAACTGACGCTCTAGAGCTGAAGGAAGTTCCTGGAAAACTTCTAATCATGGGTGGTGGTATCATCGGTCTAGAAATGGGTACGGTTTACCACTCTCTAGGTTCTCAAATTGATGTTGTTGAAATGTTCGACCAAGTTATCCCAGCTGCGGATAAAGATATCGTGAAAGTTTACACTAAGCGTATCAAGAACAAGTTCAACCTAATGCTTGAAACGAAAGTAACAGCAGTTGAAGCGAAAGAAGACGGTATCTACGTTTCAATGGAAGGTAAGAAAGCACCAGCAGAAGCTGAGCGCTACGATGCTGTTCTAGTTGCTATCGGTCGTGTACCAAACGGTCAACTTCTTGATGCAGAAAAAGCGGGTCTAGAAGTAGACGAGCGCGGTTTCATCAATGTTGATAAGCAAATGCGTACTAACGTTCCTCACATCTTTGCTATCGGTGATATCGTTGGTCAACCAATGCTTGCTCACAAAGGTGTGCATGAAGGTCACGTTGCTGCTGAAGTTATTGCTGGTAAGAAGCACTACTTCGATCCTAAAGTTATTCCTTCAATTGCTTACACTGAGCCAGAAGTGGCATGGGTTGGTAAGACTGAGAAAGAAGCGAAAGCGGAAGGCATCAACTACGAAACGGCTACATTCCCATGGGCAGCTTCAGGTCGTGCAATTGCATCTGACTGTGCAGATGGTATGACTAAGCTAATCTTCGACAAAGACACTCATCGCGTAATTGGTGGTGCTATCGTTGGTACTAACGGTGGTGAACTACTTGGTGAAATCGGTCTAGCGATCGAGATGGGCTGTGATGCGGAAGATATCGCACTAACAATCCACGCTCACCCGACTCTGCACGAGTCAGTAGGTCTAGCGGCGGAAGTGTTTGAAGGTACAATCACTGACCTTCCAAACCCTAAAGCGAAAAAGAAGAAGTAATCTACTCTTCTAGCTGAATCTAAAAACCGCTGAGCTCTCTCAGCGGTTTTTTTATGCCCTGTAAATAACAAAGCCTGCTCATTGAGCAGGCTTTGTCTTAGTGTGCGTCAGACTTTTAGGTTACGCGTTTTTCGCGTGCTTGTAGATGCACAGCATGTTTAAGTAGCTTTCAGTTAGCTTCTTCATGCCGTCTTCATCTTGAGTACGGTTTGCTTGCACAAACAGTGAGTAGAAGATACCGTGGAACAGAGTTGCTAGCTCAGCAGGCTCATGCTCTTCACACACTTCACCACGTTCAATGGCCTTAACAAACATATTCTGCACCAAGAGTTGGTTAGTACGGTTTGTTGAAACAAACAGTGGCCATACTTCATCACGGGTTGATGCACTCCACTCGAACCACACTTTAAGCCAGTGGCAGTCGTTAAGTACCAGTTCAACCATTGCTGAAGTTAGATTGTTTAAGTTCTCTTTCGCGTGAATATCTAAATCGATATTGTCTGATAGGAAGTTTGAGAATTGACGAACAACGTAGTTAAGCACGTCATCGACCAGATCTTCGCGAGTAGGGAAGTAGTTGAAGACAGTAGCCACAGAAACCTGCGCAATTTCTGCGATGTCAGCGTGACCACCGCGGCCGATACCACGACGAGCGAACACTTCCAGTGCGATTTCCATTAGTTGCTGTTTTCGTTTTTGCGGTGAAAGACGCGTACGCGGTCTTTTAGCAATTGAGTCCATAATTAATTTCCTTGCCAAATGAGTTGTTTATATTTGTTTGGGCTTTTTGCCCTATTTATTAATTTATAATTTGCTGACGCCCTATGAGTGTAATGGTGCATATGGTTAAGGTCAACGGTTTCAGTCTATTTTATAATCACTTTTGTTAATATCGTGCTAAAGATCAATAAGAAATAATCCTGTGTTTCATGAATTATTTAGGCAAACGTTTTTCCTTGTCGCATGCTGGTGGTAAACTACGCGCCTAAATCTTGAGTGACTAAAGGGTCTGTTGACCTTTCGAGCTGATTTTTGCAGCAGTTTGTGGGTTCTTTATGCAAGGCAGAGGCTTTGAATTGTAGTTGCCCTACCTGATAAGCCGATAACGCAGCAGAAGGGAGCCACAAACGCTGCCCGAAGGGTTCGGCTAAAATCGTTTTTTGCTTTGTTAAGGGGTATTTACTTAGAATGCTAGGTTACACACCCCTTGCCGCGCCTAAAACGATTTTATCTCGAACAAAATTTAACCGCGAAAGGTCAACAGACCCTAGCTACGCTCTATACAGCTAACGTGAAAAACGAGATTGGTATGAAACATACAGTAGAAGTAATGATTTCTGAGCAGGAAGTCAGTGAACGAGTTAAAGAGCTAGGCAAGCAAATTAGCGAGCACTACAAGGGCAGCGAAGATGTGGTTCTAGTGGGGCTTCTGCGTGGATCATTTGTATTCATGGCTGACTTAGCGCGTGCGATCGACCTGACTCACCAAGTGGATTTCATGACCGCTTCTAGCTACGGCAATACAATGGAAAGTTCGCGAGATGTTCGTATCTTGAAAGATCTTGATGATGATATTAAAGGCAAAGATGTCCTGCTAGTCGAAGACATTATCGATACGGGCAACACTTTGAACAAAGTAAAAGAGATCCTAAGCCTTCGTGAGCCTAAGTCGATTGAAATCTGTACGCTACTAGATAAGCCTTCTCGTCGTGAAGTTGCAGTAGACGTGAAGTGGATTGGTTTTGAAATTCCAGATGAGTTTGTTGTTGGTGTTGGTATCGACTACGCACAAAAATACCGTCATTTACCTTACATTGGCAAAGTGGTTCCTCAAGAGTAACCTAATATTTAAAGCCGAATACAGTAAAACGCCCGCTAACTTAGCGGGCGCTTTTTATGGAATAGAGCATAGGTAGCCGGTTAACGACACAGAAGCTTGTGTTGCGGGTTTAGGACGCTTTCCATCGCTTTTTGGTAAGAGCTATCTACGCTTTCACGAGAATTAGAACGAGCGCCTAAGTACTCTAACTTACCATCACCGATGCCATAGACCACGCCATGAATCTCAATATCTTGTCCACGCTCCCAAGCGTTTTGCATAATGGTTGAGTTAGCAAGGTTGTAAACTTGCTCAACGACATTGATCTCGCCGAGTTTATCTGCGCGATCTTGCTCTGGCATGGTTTCTAGGTAATCACGATGCTTAAAATAGAGATCGCGGATATGCAGTAACCAGTTGTTGATTAAGCCTAGCTGAGGGTTATCAATAGCCGCTTTGACGCCACCACAGCCATAGTGACCACAGACAATGACATGTTTTACTTTCAATACGTCTACGGCGTACTGCACCACGGATAAGCAGTTAAGGTCAGTATGGATAACTTGGTTCGCGACGTTGCGGTGTACAAACAGCTCACCAGAGTAGAGTCCGGTCAATCGTTCTGCTGGGACTCGGCTATCTGAACAGCCAATCCATAGGAAGCCTGGGCTTTGCCCTTGCTCCAATTTGGCAAAGTATTCGGGACGCTCCGCTTTGATCGACTCGGACCATTTCGAATTGTTCTCAAATAACTGTTTAATTTCCGGCATCTTACTCACAACCCTTAATAAAAACTTGCATCACTATACACAATGTTACAATTCCCTTCCCGTCAAAATTGGGTAAAACGGCACTCATCTGACGTGTTCGAGCGCCAAAAATCATAAACTTAGTCGCTATCCTAACTAATGGTTATAACGTATGAGTGATGAGATGTAATTAACACTTATCTCTTTCAAGTAACATTTGTTAAGGTGATGGAGTTAGCTACATTTCGCAGCAAATTTATTACATTTCGCGTAATGTTTAGCTACAAAAACTAAGGTTATTTTTTTAACTGCTCTCAATAACCAGAATAACCTAAAACCAGTACGTTGTGACTAGGTCCAAATCAAATCTCTGTTGCTCTCTATAGAGCCGCGGAAACGTTTTTGGGCTATGACGTGTTAGACATGGAGTAACGTTTTGTTTGTTAGTCGTTTTGAAGATATGAATCTCAAAGGAGATTTATTTGGTGGTGTCACCACGGCTATTATCTCGTTGCCTTTGGCGCTAGCCTTTGGTGTGGCTTCCGGTGCCGGAGCTGAAGCGGGTTTGTGGGGCGCGATCATGGTCGGTCTGTTCGCTGCTCTGTTTGGTGGGTCAAACACACTAATCTCTGAGCCTACCGGTCCAATGACGGTTATCATGACCGCGGTGTTGACTAGCATGATGGCTAAGTACCCTGAAACAGGGATGGCGATGACCTTTACGGTTGTCATGATGGCCGGCGCATTTCAAGTTTTACTCGGGACATTAAAGTTAGGAAAATACGTAACTTTGATGCCATATAGCGTGATATCCGGCTTTATGTCAGGTATTGGCGTTATTTTGATTATATTACAAATATCACCACTACTGGGGCAAGCTGCGCCTGCTGGTGGTGTTATGGGAACCCTGTCAGCGATCCCTGATATTGTCGCCAATATGAAGTTTAGCGAGCTGTTTTTAGGCTTACTAACGCTTGGTATTCTGTTTTTCTTCCCCAAGAAATATCGCCGCTATGTACCTGCACAGCTGGTCGCTTTGGTCGCGGTGACCTTACTCTCGGTCATCATCTTCGATACAGAATCTATTCGCCGTATAGGTGAAATTCCAGCAGGTCTGCCATCATTGGTGATCCCTCATATTGATGCTGCGATGTTTACCGAGATGGTTATTGATGCCTTGGTGCTTGGTACATTGGGCTGTATTGATACCTTGTTGACAGCGGTAATTGGTGACTCTTTGACGCGTAAAGAGCACGACTCCGACAAGGAGCTGCGAGGGCAAGGGTTAGCAAATATCATCTCTGGTCTATTTGGCGCTTTACCTGGCGCAGGTGCGACCATGGGGACGGTAACCAATATTCAAGTCGGGGCTCGTTCTCCTTTATCTGGCGTGGTTCGTGCGTTAATGCTCGCTTTGGTGGTACTGGTTGCTGGTGGGCTAACAGAACCAATCCCAATGGCTGTACTGGCCGGTATTGCGGTGTACGTAGGTTTTAATATCCTAGACTGGAGCTTTATCCAACGTGCTCACAAGGTTAGCTTTGCGGGTATGGCGGTGATGTACGGCGTAATGCTGTTGACGGTGTTCGTTGATTTGATTGTAGCGGTTGGTCTTGGTGTATTTATTTCAAATATCATCATCATTGAACGCTTAAGTCGTGAACAAGCTCGTCAGGTTAAAGCCATCAGTGATGCGGATGAAGATGATGTACCGCTCACCGATAGCGAACGTGGATTGCTCGATATGGCGAATGGCAAGGTGTTGTTCTTCTATCTTTCTGGGCCAATGATCTTCAGTGTTTCAAAAGCGATATCTCGTCAACATACCAGTATTTCAGATTATGAAGTGATGATCTTAGATCTGACCGATGTGCCTATGATTGACGTAACGGTTGGCTTGGCACTTGAGAATGCGATTAAAGATGCTCTCGATGCCAATTGTCAGGTTTATTTGCTGTGTCCGAACGAGAAAACTCGCCAGCAACTAGAGAAATTCCACGTAATTGATTTGGTTCCTCAAGACAATACCTTCAAGTTCCGCTACGAAGCACTTCGCGCGGCAGTTAAGCATGTTGATACCGATGAGCATCAGTTAGAAGCTGTATAAACAACGAATTATATAAGATATCTGACGCCACTAGAGGAAACGCTAGTGGCGTTTTTTTATCTCGATAGCATTCATTTCCAAACTATTCGAAAGGTTTAATTGTAATCATCGTTATTCAACGATAAACTGATTTACAAATAAGATGTAGCAATGGCAATCGTAAATAATATGTATGCATTAGAAATCGAGCAGCTGCGTAAAACCTATGCGGGTGGGTTTGAAGCGCTTAAAGGCATTAGTTTAAATGTCGCCAAAGGGGATTTTTACGCCTTACTTGGGCCAAACGGAGCAGGTAAGTCGACCACCATAGGGGTTATCTCTTCGCTAGTGAACAAGACTTCAGGTGAAGTTAAGGTGTTTGGCTATGACATCGACAAAGATTTAGAGCTCGCTAAGCAAAACCTTGGCTTAGTGCCGCAAGAATTTAACTTTAATCAGTTCGAAACCGTCGAACAGATTGTGCTGCAACAAGCTGGTTATTACGGCGTTCCTAAGCAACTTGCTAAAGACAGAGCTAAAAAGTATCTAACTAAGCTCGATCTTTGGGAAAAACGTAGCGAACGTGCAAGAAATCTTTCTGGTGGTATGAAACGTCGTTTGATGATTGCTCGCGCGCTCATGCATGAACCACAACTGCTTATTCTCGATGAGCCGACTGCTGGGGTTGATATCGAATTACGTCGCTCAATGTGGGAGTTCTTGAAAGAGATCAACTCACAGCAAGGTATCACCATAATCTTAACCACCCACTACCTAGAAGAAGCGGAAATGCTGTGTCGTAACATAGGGATCATCAACAAGGGCGAGCTGATTGAAAACACCACGATGAAGGATCTGCTTGGTAAACTCCATGTTGAGACCTTTATTCTCGACTTAGCAGAAGGTAGCTCAGAACCACATTTGTCTGGGGTAAATAGCCAGACATTTATCAATGGATCTTTGGAGATTGAAATTGAAAAGACACAAGGTTTGAATGCGATCTTTACCCAACTTACCGAGCAAGGTATTCAAGTCTTGTCTATGCGTAACAAAGCAAACCGTTTAGAAGAACTATTTGTCAGCATTGTTAGAGAAGGAGGGAAGTAAGATGTATCAGCTATATTGGACAGCCTTTTGTAGTCTGCTAACAAAAGAGGTCAATCGATTTACTCGTATTTGGGTTCAGACCTTAGTTCCGCCTGCGATTACGATGACACTCTACTTCATTATCTTCGGTAGCCTGATCGGCTCGCGTATTGGTGAGATGAACGGCTTTAGCTATATGGAGTATATCGTTCCGGGGTTGATTATGATGTCGGTGATCACCAACTCATATTCTAATGTCGCGTCGTCATTCTTCAGTGCCAAGTTCCAGAAAAACATTGAAGAGTTGCTTGTAGCACCTGTGCCAAACTATGTGATCATTCTTGGTTTTGTTATGGGTGGTGTAGTACGTGGCTTGCTTGTTGGTACTATCGTCACCTTCGTCTCGCTTTTCTTTGTTGATCTTCAGGTCGATCACTGGGGCATTATTATTGCGACGGTATTTATGACCTCGGTGGTGTTCTCACTCGGTGGCTTGATCAATGCCGTGTATGCTAAGACCTTCGATGATATTTCGATCATCCCGACCTTTGTTCTGACACCTCTGACATACTTAGGTGGTGTGTTTTACTCAATTAGCTTGTTGCCTGAGTTCTGGCAAGGTGTATCTAAGATCAACCCGATCGTCTACATGGTCAACGCTTTCCGCTATGGTTTCTTAGGCGTCTCTGATGTCGGTATTGTGACTTCGTTTAGCGTACTGGGTGTGTTTGTGGTTGCTTTGTATGCGGTAGCCCATTACCTAGTGACTCGCGGAATAGGGTTGCGTAGTTAGCAGTTTACTGGGAACGGACTTCGTCCTATGGAGAGCGGGAGCGCTTCGCTTTTGGAAAACGGGAGCGGGCTTCACCCTTCAAGAAGAGGGATGGGGGAATGGTATGTATTCCAAAACGGGCAAAATCATCCCGCATCCCTTCTCCGTGAGCGAAGCGTTCCTAAACGAAAAAGGCTTGGTGCAATGCACCAAGCCTTTAATTTTTTCGCTTTTGCTTGTCGCTATTCGGCGCTTTCTGATGGTGCTTCTGCCGTTTCTTCTTCTTTCGATTCAACTACCATTTCGACAACTTGGTTATCGATCAGGCGAGCTTTACCTAAGAAAGCAGACATTAGAATCACAGCTTGAGTGGTATCGGCAGTGATCGCTTGCAGGGTGCGGGCGTCGCGAATAAAGATCTCATCAGGCTGTAGGCCTGCTGCGCGAAGCTGATCATTGGCATCTTCAATCACAGACGCGTAGTCATCGCGTCCGCCTCGCATAGCGCTGCTAATCCAACGCATAGTACGAGCTAAGACAGGAGCACGCTGACGCTCATCAATGGTCAGAAGGCCGTTACGTGAGCTCATTGCTAAGCCATCCATTTCACGCACTGTTGGCACACCAATGATTTCGATATCCATAGCCAAGTCTTCGGTCATCTTGCGAATTACGGCTAGCTGTTGGAAATCTTTCTCACCAAAACAAGCGAAATCAGGCTGAACAATATTGAAAAGCTTGCTTACCACAGTGGCGACACCACGGAAGTGACCTGGGCGTGAGGCACCTTCAAGGATGTTAGATAGACCCGGAACCTCCACAGAGGTTTGATTCTCTACCCCGTTTGGATAGATGATTTCAGGCGTCGGAGTAAAGACAACTTCAACACCTTCACCGCCTAGTTTGGCAAGATCATCTTCCAAGGTGCGAGGGTAGTTGTTTAGATCGTCCGCACGGTCAAACTGCATTGGGTTAACAAAGATGCTCACCACAACAATTTCGGCGTGCTCACGAGCTTTACGAACTAAGGTTAAGTGGCCTTCGTGCAGGTTGCCCATGGTTGGAACAAAAGCCACCTTGCGTCCATCTCGCTTGTACTGCTTAATCTGCTCTCTAAGAGCGGCAATTTCAGCAAAAGTTTGCATGACTATAATCCTTACGCGATGGTATGTGCGTCGCCAGGGAAAGCTCCGCTTTCGACATCTTCCTTGTATTTAGCTACAGCTTTGCGCATGTCGCCAGTTTCAGCAAGGAAGTTTTTCGAGAATTTTGGCATGTAGTTCGCTGCAATACCGAACATATCGTGCATAACTAGGATTTGGCCATCAGTAGCATTTCCGGCACCAATACCAATCACTGGCACATCACACACTTCGGTGATGCGTGCGGCAAGTTCTTTTGGAACACATTCAAGCAAAATGATCTGTGCGCCTGCTTCTTGCAGAGCCAGTGCATCACGAACCATGCGATCGGCTTTATCTTGCTCGCGACCTTGTACCTTGAAACCACCAAAGATATTCACCGATTGTGGAGTCAGTCCTAGATGGGCACACACAGGTACCGCGCGCTCCGTAAGCATTTTCACAGTGTCGACTAGCCAGTCGCCACCTTCAATTTTTACCATGTTTGCACCAGCACGCATCAGAGTTGCGGCATTTTCACATGCTTGCTCTGGTGTGGCATAGCTCATAAATGGCATATCAGCCATCAATAAACAGTTAGGGCTACCAGCACGAACACAGCGAGTATGGTAAGCAAGTTCTTCAACCGTCACTGGTAACGTTGAAGTTTCACCTTGAAGCACCATACCTAGCGAGTCGCCTACTAGCAGTACTGGCATCTCTTGGCTTTCGAATAGCTGAGCGAAGCTCGCATCGTAAGCGGTAGAAGTTGCAAATTTACGACCTTCTTGCTTCCATTTCATTAGGTCGTTGATAGAAATTTTTTTCATGATTTTTCCTTACAGGAGTTGGCTATGATTGCCAAATACGCAGACCGTTTTGCTCAACGACTTTGAGTAAGTCTTCCAGTCTGGTCCCACATGGGAGGGTTAAATTTGGTGCGATTTCTGCGAGCGGGTAGAGTACGAACTCTCGCTCTTTCATTCCGTAGTGAGGGACGACTAGGCGCTCGGAATCCATCACCTCATTGCCATAAAGCAGAATATCGAGATCTAAGGTTCTTGGACCCCAACGCTCTTCTTTACGGACGCGCCCTTGCTCTTGTTCAATAGCTTGAGTGCTATTAAGCAGTTCAAGTGGCGTTAATTTTGTTTTTACTTCAACCACGGCATTGATGTAGTCAGGTTGGTCTTGAGGGCCCATCGGTGTACTGCTGTACAAAGATGAGCTACGCACGAACTCTGACTTAGGAAGTTGTTTTAGTGCATCAATAGCCGCATTGGCTTGAGAGACAGGATCGCTAAGATTACTGCCTACTGCGATAAAGACCGTGATCATGACGAAGCCTTAGGCTTTTTCTTACGGTAGTTCTTGCGGCGACGCTGCTTTGGTAGGCCTTCAGCTGAAGAATCTAAGTCGGCAACCATTGCTTGACGCATATTGCGACCTGCATTTTGGAAGGTTTCCCACCATTTGGCTAATAGCTCGGTATCACCTTGTTCAATCTCACCGCGCATCTCAAGGAAATCGAAGCCTGCACGGAATTTGTTCAGTTCCATTAGGCGGAAAGCGCGTTTACCGTTGCGACGGGGCATGCGAAGCTGTAATTGCCAGATTTCGCGAATTGTTGCCGTATGGCGGCGTGGAATGGCGATGGTGCGTACCTGATCATCAAGTACGTAGTTGCTCGCTTCCATGATCGCGTCATAGAAAGAGAGCTTACGCTTCTCCATCAATTGCTTAGCTTTCTCTTGCAGTGGGTACCACAGCATAGCAGCGAACATAAACGCTGGGTTAATGCGTTTACCTTCTTCAATGCGCTGATCGGTAGAATCTAATACCAGATCAAGCATCTGCTCAGTTTGCGATGAGTAATCTTCAGTAAAGAACTCTGAAATCGTTGGGAACAACTGTTGGAACAAGTTGTATTCACGCATCAGGTGGTAAGTTTCTAGACCATGGCCTGATTGCAGCATCTTTAATGATTCTTCATAAAGACGTGCGGGTGGAATGTCCTGAAGTAAAGTCGAAAGCTCTTCAATCGGCTCTGCGGTGTCTTCTTCAATATCAAAGTCGAGTTTAACCGCAAAGCGAATCGCACGCAGCATACGTACTGGGTCTTCGCGATAGCGAGTTTCAGGATCACCGAGTAAGCGAATCAGCTTGTCTTCGAGGTCTTCAATGCCACCGGCGTAATCGTGAATAGAGTAGTCACCGATGCTGTAATACATCGCGTTGACAGTAAAGTCACGACGTTCTGCATCTTCATCGATGGTGCCGTAAACATTATCACGTAACAGCATGCCTTCTTTTGACTGCTGAGAGACATTCTTGCTTGGTTCTTGGTGGTGACCACGGAATGTTGCCACTTCAATGATGTCGCGGCCAAACATAATGTGGGCGAGGCGGAATCGACGACCAATCAAACGGCAGTTCTTAAATAGCTGCCTGATTTGCTCTGGGGTAGCATTGGTTGCAATGTCAAAGTCTTTAGGTGCTTGACCGAGCAATAAGTCTCGAACGCCACCACCGACAAGATATGCGTCGAAGCCTGCACCATGAAGACGGTATAGCACCTTCAATGCATTATCACTGATTTTTTTGCGCGAGATGTTATGCTCTTGGCGAGTAATAATATTTAAATCGAGTTCTGTAATTGCCCGAGATTCGCTGGGTGTATAGTCGTTTTTATTCATGTGCATTTGGCAATAATTGGTTAATCCAATCTTGCTTGAGTTTAGTTTCTTAGGCCCGCTAGGGGCGAATTTGCGGCTAATAATAGCCTACAGCGAGCGGTTTGAGAATAATGGCGTGATCTCAGTCGATGAAGGCAGCTGAGTTAGGTGCCAATTTTGTACCCCCCACTCAATGATTTCATCTAGGCTCGAATGTCGAATTTCTTCCTTAATATCAAACCCTAAGAATGTCATCGCATCAAGCAATGCAGGTTTCGGGTTTTCGTTATCAATCGCTTTCGCATGGTTCTGTTTGGATAACTTCTGACCATTTGTATCAAGTGCTAACGGAAGATGTAAATAGCCTACAGGGGCTTTGTTTAGCATTTGATAAAGACTGATTTGTCTGCCAGTCGGCTCAATCAAATCTGCCCCGCGCACTACTTCAGTAATTCCCTGCTCGATATCATCCAATACTACTGCAAGGTTATAGGCAAATAACCCGTCGCGGCGCTTTATAATAAAATCTTCATCTGCCAAGGCGTTTGGGATGTGCAAAGTGCCATGACGCTTATCTTCAAACTCATAAACCGGTTTGGTCATGCGTAATCGAATTGCGCACTGCTGATGATTGGTGAGGCCAAGGTCACGGCAAGTGCCCGAGTAGAAACCACCAAGCGCTTTAATTTGCTTGCGTGTGCACTGGCAGTAATATGCTTGTCCGCTTGCTAACCAACGCTCAATTTGCGCTTGGTATAAGTCGTGTCGTTGACTTTGGTAAACCACCTCGCCATCCCAAAACAGACGGTATGCTTCTAAGGTTTGTAAAATTAAACTAGCAGCACCGGGCATTTCGCGTGGTGGATCTAAGTCTTCAATTCTGACTAACCATTGACCATGATTTGCTTTCGCTTGGAAATAACTGCCTAAAGCGGCAATCAAGGAGCCAAAATGCAGTGGGCCGGATGGAGATGGAGCGAAGCGACCAATATAACTCATACTATTTTTATGCCGTGATACAAACCAAAAAGGGAGCCAAAGCTCCCTTCAATAGTCATTGCAAGAGTGATTAACCCTGCATTTGCTTCTCTTTGATTTCTGCAAGAGTCTTACAGTCAATACAAAGGTCAGCGGTTGGACGAGCTTCTAGGCGACGAATACCGATCTCGATACCACAAGATTCACAGAAGCCAAAATCGTCTTCTTCAATCTTGTTAAGCGTCTTTTCGATTTTCTTAATCAGACGACGCTCACGGTCACGGTTGCGTAGCTCTAAGCTGAATTCTTCTTCTTGAGAAGCACGGTCAACTGGATCTGGGAAATTTGCTGCCTCGTCCTGCATGTGGTGTACAGTGCGGTCAACTTCTTCCCTGAGCTGGTTGCGCCAAGCTGATAGAATTTTTGTAAAATGAGCCAACTGCTCAGGTGACATGTATTCTTCACCTGCTTTTTCTTGGTATGGCTCAACCCCTGCAATGGCTAGGATGCCTAGCGCTTTTTTCTTTGAGTCTGGCATGCAGCATCTCCTACTAACACCTAGTCAACTGCGCTCGCAGTTATTTTTAAGGCGGGTATCTATAGCAAAAAGAATCTTTGGAGGCAAATACTTGAGGTTAAACTTACTGTCAATGTGAAGGTCACATCATTTTTCGCCGTTAATGGCTAAATTCGAGTGACTTGACCAGTTTAATCTCATCGCTTGAAAGCTCTGCCTTGTAGCACAGTACTTCCACCCCTTGTTCTTGAGCGTATTTCAGTAATTGTGAATATTTGGCGTCTATATGGAGTGCTGGAGCGACTTTTTCAATCCCTGAATGTAAAACAGTGAATAAAAGTACTGCTCTGCTTCCAGAATGCACCATTTCTGTGAGCTCTCTCAGGTGCTTTTGTCCACGAGTAGTGACTGCATCTGGGAAATACCCTTGGCCTTGTAAATCCTCATCCAATAAGGTGACGCTTTTAACCTCTATATAGCATTTTGGTTGATTTTCTGATTTGAGCAAGATATCAATCCGGCTATTTTCATTGCCATACTTCACTTCAGTTTGAAGTTGGTCATAACCTTGCAGCTCACTAATCACACCTGTTTCTATGGCTTCCACAGCTAACTGGTTCGCGCGTGCGGTATTTATGCAGATGCGATGACCTTGACTGGTCTCCGATAATTCCCAGCTATTCGGGTACTTACGCTTAGGGTTATCCGACGTTGAGTACCAAACTTTGTTTCCTGGTGTTGCGCAGCCTGTCATTGCGCCTGTATTGGCACAGTGGATAGTGCGCTCACTGCCATCCGGTAATGTAATGTCGGCGAGAAAGCGCTTATAGCGTTTGATTAATGTGGCTGATTCTAATGATGGTTCAAACTTCATTTAGCACTGTTTTTATGTACAATAGTTGCCAACATTACACCACAAGGTTTCTCCTTTGTCACAATTGCCTATTCAGGGCGTGATGCCAGAGCTCATCTCTGGTGTACGCAACAATTCACAGCTCATTCTCAAAGCAGCCCCAGGTGCGGGTAAATCAACCCATTTCCCACTGCAATTGATTAAGCAAAGTGTGGTCAAAGGCAAGATTATTATGCTGGAGCCGAGGCGACTCGCCGCGCGTAATATTGCCCGTTACCTTGCCGATCAGCTTGGAGAGAAGGTTGGACAGCGAGTGGGTTATCGTGTTCGTGGAGAAAACAAAACCAGTCAGCAGACCCAGTTGGAAGTGGTGACCGAAGGTATTCTGACTCGCATGATTCAATCCGATCCGGAATTGACTGGCGTCGATCTGGTGATCTTTGATGAGTTTCATGAACGCAGTATTCATGCTGATACCGCGCTCGCGTTTTGTTTGGAGATCCAAGAAGCGCTACGCGATGACCTTAAATTAGTGGTGATGTCAGCGACATTAGATCAACTCGCGCTATCTCAATTGTTGCCTGACGTTGAATACGTTGAATCTCAAGGTCGAAGCTTCCCCGTCGAGCACCGATATGTCCCAGCTAAGCCAAATGAACGCTTAGAAGATCAGATGGCGAAGCAGATCACTTCGCTGATAGACAACGAATCCGGTTCTTTATTGGCCTTTCTGCCGGGCGTGGCGGCCATCAAACGTGTTGAAGAGCGGTTGCAACATCTCGCGAGTGATGTTCAGATTTGCCCTCTTTATGGGCAGCTCGACTTTGCGCAGCAACAAGCCGCAATCCAACCGGCTAAAAATGGCGAGAGAAAGGTTGTATTGGCCACCAATATTGCAGAAACCTCGCTGACCATTGAAGGAACTAGACTAGTTATTGACTCAGGTTATGAGCGTGTAGCGAAGTTTGATCTGAAAAGTGGTGTCACTCGCTTAGAACAAACTCGAATTGCTCAGTCATCGGCAGAGCAAAGATCGGGGCGTGCAGGGCGTTTAGAGCCGGGTATTTGTGTGCGCTTGTATTCTGAAGGACAGCTCAATCAGCAGCCTTATGTGCCTTCACCGGAAATACTGCATTCAGATTTGTCCAATTTGGTATTGGAGCTTGCTCAGTGGGGAGCACAAACGCCTGCTGAATTAAGCTGGCTAGATGTACCGCCTGAAAGTGCGATAAACCAAGCCAGAGCCTTGCTTGTGCAGCTTGGGCTATTGGACAGAAAAGGTCAGTTAACTGAAGCCGGTAAACTGGCCGCGAAGCTGGGATTAGAGCCTAGAGCTTGCGCTATGCTTGCCAAAGCAAATCACTCAAGCCAAACCGCTGCGGCAATTATCGCTCTTTTGGAAGAGCCTGAACGCAACACATTGGATTTTATGCACAGCGTGCACCGCTTAAAGCTGGGTAAACACAGCAAACAAAAAATGGTGATTGAGCGCGCACGAACCATTGCCAAGCGCATCGGTAGCGATTT
Source organism: Vibrio tubiashii (assembly GCF_028551255.1). Classification (NCBI taxonomy): domain Bacteria; kingdom Pseudomonadati; phylum Pseudomonadota; class Gammaproteobacteria; order Vibrionales; family Vibrionaceae; genus Vibrio; species Vibrio tubiashii. The sequence goes on from NZ_CP117029.1 coordinate 477,316, forward strand.
CTCACTGACTAACGTTGACGAGTCATCCGTTGCCTGTTTGTTGGCGCTTGCTTTCCCTGATCGAATTGCTCAGGCTCGTAGTAATCAGCTAGGACGTTTCTTACTCGCCAATGGACATGGTGCACAGATAGAAGACAGTCAAAGACTCGCTGCTTGTGATTATATTGTCGTGATTGACTTGATGCGCGGTCAATCGGAATCCTCACAAATATTTTCTGCCTTGGAACTTGACCTCGCGGCGTTGCAGCAGCGTTCTCCAGAGCTGTTTACATTAATAGAATTGGTTGATTGGGATGAACAAAAAGGTCGTCTGATTGCTGAATGTCAGACTAAACTCGGCCGCTTAATTATTGGGCGAAAAACGCTTCCTGAACCGCCACGCGAAAAAATGACGCAAGCTTTACTTAATTTCGTTCAACGTAAAGGGCTTTCAGTATTAAATTGGACACCGCAAAGCGTTGAGCTTTTAGAGCGTATGCGCTGCGGACAGGAATGGTTGCCGGAACAAGAGTGGCCTCAGTTAGATGAAGCAGGCTTATTGAACCACTTATCTGATTGGTTAGAGCCTTACCTAAATGGTGTGGGTTCGGTGAAGGCATTGGCAAAGGTGGATTTAAGCGCGGCGCTTTTGGCTTATCTAGGTTGGCCACTAAATCAAGAGATAGACAAGTGGCTGCCAACACATTACCAAGTGCCAACGGGCAGCAAAAAGAAAATTCGCTATCAGCAAGGGCAGGATCCAGTCTTGTCGGTGCGCATGCAGGAAGTGTTTGGAGAACAGGCTTCGCCTGAAATTGCTCAGGGTAGGAAGCGTTTGGTATTAGAGCTACTTTCTCCCGCGCAAAGACCGCTGCAAGTAACGCGAGATCTGGCGAGCTTTTGGCGTGGTGCATACAAAGATGTGCAGAAAGAGATGAAAGGGCGCTACCCTAAGCACGTTTGGCCGGATGACCCTACTAACCATGTGGCGACAACGAAAACCAAAAGACAGCTAAACTCATGACCAAGAAAACAACGTCGGCAGGCACCAAAAAGACAACCAATAAGCCTGTGCGTAAACGCGCGACCAAATCCCCAAAACGGAGCCCAAACAAGAAACCACAGCGTTCTTGGTTAAAGGCTATCTGGAGCTTGAGCTGGAAGCTTGCTTTAGCCGGTCTTGCTGTGTTGCTAGTGGTCGGTATCTATCTTGATACATTGGTGAAACAGCGCTTTGAAGGACAGCTTTTCGACCTACCGACAGTGGTTTACGCACGTATTCTTAACCTAGCGCCGGGAGATTCGATTACCATCCAAGAAGTGCGTAACGAACTGGATGTACTTAACTATCGTAAGGTGCGTCAGCCTCGCTATCCCGGTGAGTATTCATCGTCGTCAACTAAGATCGAGCTAATACGTCGCCCGTTTGAGTTTAGCGATGGCCCTGAGCCTGATCGCCGCGTGATGCTCCACTTTTCGAAAAACAACCTTGAGCGGATTCAATCGTTAGAAAAGAAAGGCGATCTCGGATATCTGCGCATTGAGCCTAAGATGTTGGGAATGCTTGAGAAAAACCACGACGAGCAAAGGCTGTTTATTAAGCGTGAGCAATTTCCTGAGGTGATGATCGATGCTTTGCTGACCACTGAAGATCGCGATTTTTATCAGCATGATGGCGTTTCACCATTAGCGATAGCGCGTGCTCTAGTTGCTAATGTGAAGGCGGGGCGAACGGTTCAGGGGGGCAGTACTCTGACACAACAGCTTGCAAAGAATATCTTTCTATCGAGTGACCGCACCTTATGGCGAAAAATCCGCGAAGCTTATATTGCTCTCATTCTTGATCACCGTTACAGCAAAGATCGGATCTTAGAGGCGTATCTTAACGAAGTCTATCTAGGACAAAGCCGCGGACAGGCAATTCATGGTTTTGGTTTAGCCGCTCGGCTTTATTTCGGTCAGCCTATTCAAGAGCTACGTATTGATCAGTTGGCGTTGTTAGTCGGCATGGTGAAAGGCCCTTCCTATTACAACCCAGTTCGTTTCCCAGAGCGTGCCAAAAAACGTCGCGATTTAGTGCTACGTTTGATGATGCAACACGATATTCTCACAGCGCATGAGTATGATATGGCCGCCAGTCGACCGTTGGATATTCAAGATAATCCACAGATAGCCAGTCGTCAGCCTGCGTACTTCCAACAGTTGAAAATTGAACTGAGAGAGAAAGTGGGCGAAGCTTTCCAGTCAGATGTCGGCTTTAAAGTCTTTACCTCACTAGACCCTGTCTCTCAGCATGAGCTAGAGCAGGCTATTGCGAAGAAAATCCCGCAACTTGCTAGCGTCGCGGGTAAGTCATTAGAAGGTGCCGCTGTCGCCGTTGATCGCCATAGCGGAGAAATTCGCGCTATGGTTGGTGGTAAACGCACGGGATATGACGGTTTTAACCGCGCGCTAAATGCCAGTCGTCAAATCGGCTCTTTGGCTAAGCCAGCAGTCTATTTAACAGCGCTTGAGCAGCCGGACAAATACAACCTCGCGACGACTTTGCATGATAAGCCAATCAGTTTAAAGGGCAGTAAAGGTAACGTTTGGTCGCCGCGTAACTATGATCGTAAGTTTCGTGGTGATGTTCCGCTATATATTGCCTTAGCCAAGTCATTAAATGTGCCAACCGTTGAACTAGGGATGCAAGTAGGCATACCTAGCGTGGTTAAAACCTTAGAAAAGCTCGGTGTGGATAAAAATGAAATTCGCCCTGTACCGTCGATGTTCCTTGGCTCATTCACGCTGACGCCCTTCCAAGTGGCACAGATGTATCAAACCCTGACCAACTCAGGTAAGCAGGCTAGGTTGTCCGCGCTCCGTTCAGTCATCGATTTAGACGGTAATGTATTGTATCAGTCACTGCCAAGAGTTTCGCAAACCGTTGATCAGCAAGCGGCATGGCTGACGACTTATGCGATGAAACGTGGGGTGCTTGAAGGGACGGGCCGTTATCTTAATAGCCAATTTGGCTGGGCTGCACTAGCTGGTAAAACAGGCACCAGTAACGATACGCGTGACAGCTGGTTTGTTGGCGTTGATGGGCGCGAGGTGACAACCATCTGGTTAGGTCGAGATGACAATAAGCCGACTAAGCTGACAGGCTCTAGTGGCGCATTGAGAGTCTACGCTGAGTATCTAAAGCATCGAATTCCAGAGAAATTAACCCTGCCTTGGCCGCAAGGTGTCAGCACTTTAGGTTTTGCGAAAACGGCGCGGGGTAGTTTAGATCTAGATTGTTCTAATCAGTTTAAATTACCTGTGTGGGATGTTGGCGACAGTCTGAAAAAACAGTGCGAGAATCAACCCAAACAATGGATAAAAGAATTATTTAGTTGGTAGTAATCATTGTGTTGAATATTAATACTTTACGGCGATAACGTCTGACAGTATAAACACCATATAAGCCCCAGAAAGGAACTCTAATTGTGAGAAAACTCGTTGGCTTCCTAGCATGTGTCATCGGAAGTGTTGCATTTAGTGCGGTCGCTCAGCCTGAGACGGAACAAGAAGTCAGACCTAAAGTCGCCCTTGTTTTAGCGGGTGGTGGCGCTAAAGGTGCCGCGCATATCGGCGTATTAAAAGCACTGGAAGAGCTAAGAGTTCCTGTCGATATCGTCACGGGCACGAGCATGGGATCATACGTTGGTGGTTTATACGCAACAGGTATGAGTGCCGACGAAATCGAGTCCTTTATTGATACCGTCGACTGGAATAGTGGTTACCGCGATCGGGTTGATCGCAGTCAACGCAAAGTTCAAGACAAAGAGTACGAAGACAGGTACCAACTCACCACCGATCTTGGCTTAAGCTGGGGGGAGATTCGCGGTAAACGAGGCATAGTGCAAGGCCAGGGCATGCTTAAACTTTTGCGCGAAACCGCAGGTAATTTGCCTCCTTTTGAATCCTTTGATCAACTCGCTATTCCTTATCGTTCAGTGGCGACAGACATCATTGAGCTAGAGCCAGTTGTTATTGATCATGGCTATTTGGTGGATGCCATGATGGCGAGTATGTCTGTGCCGGGTGCACTACCACCGTATGAGCTTGATGGACGCTTACTTGTTGATGGTGGTGTCACCAACAACATGCCGGTCGACATTGCGCGAGATCTTGGTGCTGATGTTGTTATTGCGGTGGATATCAGTACAGCGTACAAAGATAAAGAAGACTTTACCACGCTGTTTACCGTTGCCGATCAACTCTCCAATTATCTAGTCCGTAATACGACCAATCAGCAAGCTGAACTACTCACCGAGCAAGACTTATACTTACGCCCTGAAGTGGGCGATATGGAAACGACTGAATTTGCCAAAATGCCTGAAGCATTCAATAAAGGCTATCAGGTCACCATGGAGAATAAAGAGCTCCTCAAGCAATACAGCCTCTCTTCAGCGCAATATCAACAGTATGTTGACCATAAAGAAGAGGCACGCCGTAAGCTGCGATATGGAGACGAAATTACCGTCCAGAACGTTGTGATCAACAACAATACTCACTATGCCGATGAGCTGCTGGAACAAAGGTTAAATTTAGAATCAGGCAATAAGTACAGCCTGTCTGAGGTCGAGCAAAGCGTTCAAGACTTGTATGCTTTAGATCGTTTTGAGCTTATTAAGTACCGTTATGATGTCGTTGAAGGTCAAGATACGCTGATTGTTGATGTTAATGAGAAATCATGGGGCCCTAACTACGTTAATTTTCGCTTCTTTTTGGAAGATGACTTTAGTACCGATAGCCAGTATTCACTTGGCCTTTCAAGTAACTTTACTGACCTCAATGATTATGGTGCAGAGTTAAGAACCAATTTTGAAATTGGTACTGATAAGTTATTTCAGGCTGAGCTGTATACGCCATTTTTCTCAAGCCAGAAAGCTTTTACAACTTTTGGGATTACCTTCAACAGTGAAAAGCGAAATGTGCCGGATTCAGGTTTCGAAGACACAACGTTAGATGCCACCAAAAACTATTTCCCTTTAACCTACAACGAGTGGGTTGCAGAGTGGGCGCTTGGCTATCAAGACACGCTATGGCGGCGCTTTAAAGTTGGTGCAAGATATGTTGATGGTGAAGGAGAGTTGTCGACCCTGCCGTCTTATTTGGACTTAGACTTTAAACGCTTAGGTGTCTTTGCGAATTATCGAATAGACACTTTAGATAACTACAGCTTACCGCGTAAAGGATTCTATCTTAACCTCGATTATTTAATTTCACATGATGAAAGTGTTGGCGGAACGGTCGAAACAGAGAGAGTCTACGAGGAAGATACCGCCTATGAATTTGGCGCTAAGATGATCGCTGCGCATACATTTTCTCGCCATACTTTGGTCGCAAATGTTGACCTTGGTTTTGTAAACAATAAAAACTCATCTGTCCCAATTGATCCTAAAGAAATTGGTGGTTTTCTAAATTTATCGGGCATTCCACGTAACAGTCTGATTGGACAGAATAAAGTATTTGGTAGCCTTGTTTATCGCTATCGTTGGTTTGACAATGACTTTGGATTGTTTACTTCACCATTCTATATTGGAGGTTCCTTAGAATATGGCGGTGTTTGGTCTGATCCAGATCTTGGTATTGACGATGCGCCTTTGTATGCCGCTGGCTCAGTGTTCGCGGGGGTGGATTCTCCGATAGGACCAATAATGTTTGGTTACGGCCGTACTGAGCAGAACTTTGATTCTGTTTACCTAATTATTGGCACTACATTTAAGTAACCACTTTCTCATTTAATATCACCATATCCTATTCTCAATGAGTAGGATATGGGCTGAATTGACATGAAAAATCATAGAACTTTAGTCTTAAGTTGCTATGTTGGTCAAAATGATGAGATTTTAATTTAACGTTAAATTTGCTATTCTACCGCCCACAGTTTGGCCTCTCTGGCACTGTTTATCAGTCAGCATTGAATGAAAAATATGGCAAGGAGAGCCAAGTTTCCAAGGATGTTCACTCCCTTATTCTTTGAATAAATAGCATAAGAGGGAGGAACCGCAATGAGAGGAAAAAGTCGTGCTTGAAGCCTACCGTAAACACGTCGAAGAGCGTGCTGCTGAAGGAGTTGTTCCTAAACCACTAGATGCTGAGCAAGTTGCCGGCCTAGTTGAACTTCTTAAAACCCCACCTCAAGGTGAAGAAGCATTTATTCTTGACCTACTAGAGAATCGTATCCCACCAGGTGTTGATGAAGCTGCTTACGTTAAAGCAGGTTTCCTAACGGCTGTGACTAAAGGTGAAGTGGACTCGCCGCTTGTCAGCCGTGAAAAAGCAGCAGAATTGCTTGGCACCATGCAGGGCGGTTACAACATCGCTCCATTGGTTGATTTGCTAGATGATGACGCACTCGCGTCAATCGCTGTTAAAGCACTTTCACACACGCTACTGATGTTTGATGCTTTCTACGATGTAGAAGAGAAAGCAAAAGCAGGTAACACATACGCACAGCAAGTTCTTCAGTCATGGGCTGATGCTGAGTGGTTTACCTCGAAAGAAAAAGTAGCTGAAAAAATCACCGTTAAAGTATTTAAAGTTACTGGTGAAACAAACACCGATGACTTATCTCCAGCACCAGATGCTTGGTCTCGCCCAGACATTCCAGTTCACGCTAAAGCGATGCTGAAAATGGAACGTGATGGTATCAACCCAGACGAGCCAGGAAGCGTTGGTCCTATCAAACAAATCGAAGAGCTACAAAAAGATGGTATCCCACTTGCGTATGTGGGTGACGTTGTTGGTACCGGTTCTTCACGTAAATCAGCGACTAACTCAGTGCTTTGGTTCATGGGTGAAGATATCCCATTTGTACCAAACAAGCGTACTGGTGGTATCTGTTTAGGTGGCAAGATTGCGCCAATCTTCTACAACACAATGGAAGACTCAGGTGCACTACCAATCGAGCTAAACGTTCAAGACATGAACATGGGTGATGTAATTGATATCTACCCATATGAAGGTGTAGTGCGTAAAGACGGCGCTGAGATTTCGAACTTCGAACTGAGCAAAGTATTGCTTGATGAAGTACGCGCTGGTGGCCGTATTCCACTGATCATCGGTCGTGGCTTAACAAGCCGTGCTCGTACATCTCTTGGTCTAGAAGAAACGGATCTGTTTGCTAAGCCAATTGATCCATCTGCATCTAACAAGGGTTACACACTGGCTCAGAAGATGGTCGGTAAAGCTTGTGGCGTTGAAGGTGTTCGCGCTGGTCAATACTGCGAACCTAAGATGACAACAGTAGGTTCTCAGGATACGACTGGCCCTATGACGCGTGATGAGCTAAAAGACCTTGCGTGTCTTGGCTTCTCAGCAGACTTAGTGATGCAATCATTCTGTCACACATCTGCTTATCCGAAACCAGTAGACGTAAACACTCACCACACGCTACCTGACTTCATCATGAACCGTGGCGGTGTGTCACTGCGTCCTGGTGATGGTGTAATCCACTCATGGCTAAACCGTATGCTTCTTCCTGATACAGTAGGTACAGGTGGTGACTCGCATACTCGTTTCCCATTAGGTATTTCATTCCCAGCAGGTTCTGGTCTTGTGGCATTCGCAGCTGCAACAGGTGTTATGCCACTTGATATGCCAGAGTCAATCTTGGTCCGCTTCAAAGGTGAAATGCAACCAGGTATCACATTGCGTGATTTAGTCCATGCGATTCCTTACTACGCAATTCAACAAGGTCTATTGACGGTTGAGAAAGCGGGTAAGATCAACGAATTCTCTGGCCGCGTACTTGAAATTGAAGGTGTTGAGCACCTAACGGTTGAGCAGGCGTTTGAGCTTTCAGATGCGTCAGCAGAGCGTTCAGCAGCTGGCTGTACCGTGAAACTCTCTCAAGAGTCGATCGAAGAGTACCTAAACTCGAACATCACTATGCTTAAGTGGATGATCTCGGAAGGTTACGGTGACCGCCGTACTATCGAGCGCCGCATTACAGCGATGGAAGAGTGGCTAGCTAACCCTGAATTGATGGAAGCGGATGCCGACGCAGAGTACGCTCACGTAATTGAAATCGACTTGGCTGACATCGATCAACCGATTCTATGTGCACCAAATGACCCAGATGATGCTCGCCTTCTATCTGAAGTTCAGGGCACTAACATCGACGAAGTGTTCATCGGTTCATGTATGACTAACATTGGTCACTTCCGTGCGGCCGGTAAACTGCTAGAGCAATTTGGTGGCCAGTTAGATACTCGACTATGGGTTGCGCCACCAACCAAGATGGACCGTGATCAGCTAACCGAAGAAGGATACTACGGCATTTACGGCCGTGCGGGTGTTCGTATCGAAACTCCGGGCTGTTCGCTATGTATGGGTAACCAAGCACGTGTGGCAGATAAAGCGACAGTCATGTCTACCTCTACACGTAACTTCCCTAACCGTTTAGGTACAGGTGCGAACGTATACCTATCTTCAGCAGAGCTAGCAGCTGTAGGTGCAATTCTAGGTAAGATTCCAACTAAGGAAGAGTACTTAGAGTACGCTAAGCAGATCGATGCGACAGCAGCAGATACCTACCGTTACTTGAACTTCCATAAGATGGAAGATTACACCAAGAAGGCGGATGAGGTTATCTTTCAAGAGCCTGCATAAGTAGCTCTGGAACATTGAATAGCTGATAAAGCGCCCACCTTAAGGTGGGCGCTTTTTTTTAGACAAAGGAACGGACTTCGTCCTATGGAGAGCGGGAGCGCTTCGCTCTAGATGCGAGAGTATTAGTATCTATTTTAATTCTGTCATTCCCTAGACTGACGAAGGATGGAGTAGGGAATCTCAATTAGCTATCTACTAGCTTGAGGAGATCCCCAACTCTCTCGTTCCTCGCTCTTGAGGATGACAAGGTCGATTATTTGAAACAAAAATGGTTGAGGCAAAACCCCTACCTTGAAAATTTCCCGCATCCCGTATCCCGCATCCCAATTCTCGACCCTCGAATCCCGACCCTGTATACTGCCGCCCATTAAGTTAGGCAGAACCACAAGAGGCGCCCTATGGAATTCGAGTTTATTAGAAACACTTTAATGGGCGAATACTATGTGAAGTCCAGTATGGGGCACGAAATTGTTGCACGCTGGCTGCAGGAAGAAATTGGTAAAGATTGGCAGAAAATTGATCGCGTTGATGAGTTAATTCGCGCAGCACGATCTAATCCTCAGCAAGAGCATAGTTTAGAAGGCACTGAAATTTCCCTGATGATTCAAGGTGATGAAGTCACGGTTCAAGAGAATGTTCTTACTCATGGTCAAGAGATGGACGCAGAAAGCGAGTTTGATTTTTATGACAGTGAAAGTACAGCGAACTGCGGGGTAGAAGACTTTGAAGATCTTATTGAACAATGGAAAACCTTCCTGACGACCAAGTAATGCACTTTTGTGGTGAGCCATCTTAGGCTTGCTTTAATTTTGTGAATAGGGCGCACCGAATTGGTGCGCCCTTTTTGTTTATCGAGCTATGTTTAGGGCTTGTTTTTATTTAAATCAATAACTTAACAAGTTGGCACGCACCTTGGATTATTAATAAACAAAAGGATGACAGCTTCAGAGAGGATGCGATGAAACTTATAAATGCGATTATCAAACCGTTCAAATTAGACGATGTTCGTGAGGCCCTAGCCGATGTTGGTATTGAAGGGATGACAGTATCAGAGGTTAAGGGTTTTGGCCGTCAGAAAGGTCACACCGAGCTATACCGTGGTGCCGAGTACCAAGTCGACTTTCTACCTAAGGTGAAACTTGAAATAGCGACTCAGGCAGAAAACGTTGACCGTGTGATTGAGGCGGTATCAAAAGCAGCCCACACAGGAAAAATCGGTGACGGAAAAATTTTCGTTTATGACCTCAGCCAAGCGGTGCGTATCCGTACCGGTGAAATGGACGCTGAAGCGCTTTAAGAATTCAAAGGACTGGAGACAATAAGATGGAATTAACAACAACAGTAACAGAATTACGTTACGCACTAGACACCTTTTTCTTCCTCATTTCGGGTGCGTTGGTAATGTGGATGGCAGCAGGTTTTGCTATGTTAGAAGCGGGTCTGGTTCGCTCAAAGAACACTACTGAAATTCTAACTAAAAACATCTGCTTATACGCGATCGCTTGTACTATGTACCTGATCGTTGGGTACAACATCATGTATGTTGATAATGGTGAAGGCGGTTGGCTACCATCATTTGGTGCGCTGATTGGTACTCAAGGCGAAGGAGCTGATCACTCGCTAGAGTCAGACTTCTTCTTCCAGGTCGTGTTTGTCGCAACAGCTATGTCAGTTGTGTCAGGTGCCGTTGCTGAACGTATGAAGTTATGGTCTTTCCTTATCTTCTCAGCGGTACTGACAGCGTTTATCTACCCAATGGAAGGTTACTGGACTTGGGGCGGTGGTTTCCTATCAGAGGCGGGCTTTAGTGACTTTGCAGGCTCAGGTATCGTTCATATGGCAGGTGCAGCCGCAGCTCTAGCAGGTGTTCTACTTCTAGGTGCTCGTAAAGGCAAATATGGTAAGAACGGTGAAATCTACCCAATTCCAGGCTCAAACATGCCTCTAGCAACGCTTGGTACTTTTATCCTATGGTTCGGTTGGTTCGGCTTCAACGGTGGTTCTCAGTTAATGGTCTCTGATTTTGAGAATGCAACCGCAGTGGGTCAAATCTTCCTTAACACCAACGCAGCAGCAGCAGCAGGTGCCATTGCAGCACTACTTGTCTGTAAAACAACTTGGGGTAAGGCTGACCTTACTATGATTCTTAACGGCGCATTGGCAGGTCTTGTCGCTATCACAGCAGACCCGCTATCACCTTCACCACTTTACGCGGTAGCAATTGGTGCAGTATCTGGCGCACTAGTGGTATTTAGCATTATCGGTCTAGACAAGCTTAAGATTGACGATCCTGTTGGTGCTATCTCAGTACACGGTGTATGTGGTTTCTTCGGTCTGATGGTTGTGCCGCTAAGCAATGGTGATGCAACATTTGGTGCACAGTTACTTGGTGCTGCCGTTATCTTTGCTTGGGTATTTGGTGCAAGTCTAGTGGTATGGGCCGTGCTTAAAGCAACAATCGGTATCCGAGTTTCTGAAGACGAAGAGATGGAAGGTATGGACATGCATGACTGCGGTGTTGGTGCTTACCCAGAGTTCGTAACTGTGAAGTAACATATAGTTACAAATAAAAGTATCAAAAACCTGCTCTGATGAGCAGGTTTTTTTGTTTCGCATCATTGTTTTCTAAACTATGATGAATATAATAACGCAACTGATAAACGTTATCATTACGAAGTTAAAGGACTGAACCAATGAAAAAACTGCTGACTCTTTCTGCACTAGCTTGCGCGACAATCGCACCTACAGCGGCAATCGCTGCAGAAGAAGTGAACGTATACTCTTACCGTCAACCTTTCCTAGTTGAGCCAATGTTCAACGAGTTCACTAAAGAGACAGGTATTAAAGTAAACGTTAAGTTTGCTAAGAAAGGTCTAGCAGAGAAGCTAGCTCAAGAAGGTGAATACAGCCCAGCGGACGTGATTCTAACTGTAGACATCAGCCGCCTATCTGAGCTGACTAAGAAAAACCTTGTTCAAGCTGTTGAGAGCGAAGTTCTAGAGAAAAATATTCCTGCACAGTACCAAGACTCTAACAACGAGTGGTTTGCACTAACAACGCGTACTCGTAGCGTTTACTCTTCACGTGACCGTGTTGGTCGTCTAGGCGAAGACTTCACTTACGCTGATCTAGCTAAGCCTGAATTCAAAGGCAAAATCTGTACTCGTAGCGGTAAGCACCCTTACAACGTATCTCTAGTTTCTGCAATGATTGCTCACGAAGGCGAAGCAGCGACTAAAGAGTGGTTAGAAGGCGTTAAAGCTAACCTAGCACGTAAGCCACAAGGTAACGACCGTGCTCAAGTTAAAGCAATCAAAGAAGGTCTATGTGACGTTTCTCTTGGTAACAGCTACTACCTAGGTAAGATGGTTAACGATGCAGAGCAAAAAGCTTGGGCTGATGCAGTTTACATCAACTTCCCTAACCAGAAGTCAACAGGTACTCACGTAAACATCTCTGGTATGGCGATGGCTAAGCACTCTCCAAACAAAGAGAATGCAGTGAAGCTTATGGAGTTCCTAGCGGGCGATAAAGCACAAAGCATGTACGCAGAAGTGAACTACGAATACCCAGTAAAAGATGGCGTTAAGCGTTCTGAACTGGTTGCGTCTTGGGGTGATTTCAAGCCAGATACAATTTCTCTAGATGACATCGCAAGCCACCATGAAGATGCGATCAAGCTACTAGACGAAGTTAAATTCGACCTATAATAGTTTTTAGCGAGTCATTGGCTCACTAAATAAACACAGCCTCAAGTCGCTCTTTTTGTAGGGTTACTTGAGGTTGTTTGTTTATAAGGGTATAAATACCCTAAACTATTAAAGGGATATGAGAGGTATTTGCAAACGCATTTATATTTCATAAATCCTGGTTGTAAGTAGGCGATGAAAGAAAAAAATTATTTATGGAAAACCAGTAGCGGAGCGCTCGCTTTGCTACTGGTTTTGCCGATCTTAGCGATATTCATGACTGCTGTTGGCGAAACCAATGAGCTTTTTACTCATTTGATGTCAACGGTGATGCCGACTTACGCATTTAATACGGTGGTCTTAGTTGCGGGTACTATGGCGCTGTCTCTTCTTTTTGGTATTCCTTCTGCATGGATAATGGCGATGTGCCGTATTCCTGGAGAGCGCGTTTTGCAATGGGCGCTAGTACTTCCGCTTGCGATGCCTGGTTATATCGTTGGTTACATTTTTACTGATTGGTTCGACTTTGCAGGGCCTGTGCAAATATTACTGCGTGATTTGACCGGGTGGGGACCTGGTGATTATTGGTTTCCAGACATTCGAACTTTAACTGGCGCGATTATTGTTCTCGCCTTAGTACTTTATCCTTACGTATACCTGCTATGTCGTGCGGCTTTTATGGAGCAAAACGTTTCTCTGCTCCAATCGGCGCGACTTCTGAAATGCTCGCCTTGGGAGAGCTTCCGTCGTATTTCTTTACCTTTAGTTAGACCGTCTATTGCCGTCGGGCTTTCGCTGGTGGCAATGGAAACCATTGGTGATTTTGGTACGGTCAGTTACTTCGCGGTTAATACCTTAACCACAGCGGTCTATGACACTTGGCTTGGTTACTCAAGCTTAACTGCCGCAGCGAAAATCTCAGCGATAATGTTGGTTGTCGTCATTCTATTACTTAGCTCAGAACGCTATAGTCGCCGTAAGCAGAAACTGTTTCAAAATCAGTTTAGTAGTCGAGAAGACTTCCGCTATCAGCTAGTCGGTTGGAAAAAATGGCTAGCCTTATCTTGGTGTTGGGGGCTTGTTTGTGTTGCCTTTATCTTCCCGCTTGGCCAATTGATTATCTATGCGTACAAATACTTCGCTCAAAGCTGGACGGCGGAATTTCGCGAGTATGCGCTCAATAGCTTGTATGTTTCGCTTACTGCTGCGGTGATTGGTGTTGTGGTCGCACTGATTGTTAACTTCTGCCAACGCGTTAATCCTGGGCGTAAGAGCCTTGCATTTATGCGCTTGTCCTCGATGGGGTACGCGGTGCCTGGAACGGTGCTTGCCATTGGCGTGATGGTTCCAGTGTTATTCATGGATCACTTGGTCAATGACATTGCCAAGTATATGGATTGGGGCCGACCTGGATTAATTTTTTCTGGTTCTATGTTTGCACTGATCTTTGCCATGGTAGTGCGTTTCTCGGCAGTTGCTATCGGCAGTATTGAAAGCAGTTTAAGTAAAGTCTCTCCTTCACTGGACATGGCATCAAGAACCATGGGGTGCAGCGCCAATGCCATGCTTTGGCGAATCCACTTACCACTGGTACGCAGAGGGGCTTTAATCGCGGGACTATTAGTGTTTATTGAGTCAATGAAAGAGCTTAATGCAGCCTTGCTGCTGCGTCCTTTCAACTTTGAAACTTTGGCCACCTATGTTTATAACTTTGCCTCTGACGAGCATCTAGAACTAGCGGCAATGCCCGCCGTTCTATTGGTCTTGGTCGGCTTAGTGCCTTTAGTTATTGTTAACCGTTCACTGGAGCATTCCCACTAATGAGCTGTGCATTATCAATTAAAAACTTAACGTGTAAATACGATGAGCAAACGACAGTGCTTGAGTCACTGTCGCTAGAAGTTGAGCAAGGTGAAATTGTTTGTCTACTAGGGGCGAGTGGCTGCGGTAAAACAACTCTACTCAAGGCGATTGCTGGTCTGCTGCCTTTAAGCTCGGGCACTATGAGCCTGAACTGTATGACTATCGATGATGGCGCGAATTGGCTCCCGCCAGAGCAGCGTAACATTGGTATGATTTTTCAAGATTACGCGCTGTTCCCTCACCTAACAGTGGCTGAGAATGTTGCTTTTGGTCTGCGTAAACTATCGCTTAGTGAGCAAAAATCCAAAGTTGACGAGATGTTAGCCTTGGTTCACTTGGATGGTTATGGGGATCGTTATCCTCACCAACTTTCTGGTGGTCAACAACAGCGCGTCGCAATAGCACGTTCTTTGGCGTATAAACCCGATCTCTTACTGCTCGATGAACCGTTCTCAAACATTGATACTCAAGTTCGTCATGAGCTTATTGCCCAGATCCGCAAGATCTTTAAGAAGCAAGGGGTGACGGCGATTTTCGTTACTCACAGCCGTGAAGAGGCGTTCGCCTTTGCTGACAAGATGGCAGTGATGAACCATGGTGTGATAGAGCAGTATGGCACCGCAAGTGAGCTCTACTATCAACCATCAAGCAAGTTTGTGGCAGACTTTTTGGGCGGTGGTAGCTACCTAACGGCTAAGCGTTCTTCTGAGTCTGAGTTTGAAACTGAACTGGGTTTGGTTGAAGCCACTGCTCAGCAACATATTCAAATTGGTGACCATTGCGAGCTCCTGCTTCGACCTCAGCATGTGCAGATCAGCGCGGCTGAAGAGAGTGCAGTGACTGTATTGGAACAACAGTTTATGGGTGATCACTGCCGTTATGTGATTGATGCGAGTGGCAGTCGATTGCTAGCAAGCTCAGCAGAGCCTTTGACCATAGGCCAGCAAGTGTCGGTCAAGGTTGAGACCCAAGGTGTGCTCGCTTTCTAGTTAAAAAAGTGCCCGGCTAAGTCGCCGGGCTAATTGTATTCACCTATAGGGAAGTGAATTCATTATAATTGCAAGAAGGCTTTGACTTGCTGTACGACCTGCTCAGCGGTCTCTTTGTCTGCCATTTCTGCAAAGATACGTAGCAGTGGTTCAGTACCGGAGAAGCGCGCAATCACCCAACCACCATTCTTGAAGTAGACCTTAGCGCCATCTTCATAGCTCACCTTGTCTATCTCAAACTCAAAATCAGGCAATTGTTTTTCAACATAAATACGATTGTAGAGTACCTCTTTTTGCGCAGGCTTAAAGGTACAGTCTCCCTCAGCGGTATAGGCATAGCCATACTTGCCGTATATTTCATCCAGTAGTTCTGACAGTTTCTTGCCGGTCACAGAGATCATTTCAACCAATAGGCTGGAGGCGAAAACACCGTCTTTACCCTTGATGTGTCCACGGATGGTAAGGCCACCAGAACTTTCACCACCGATCAGCGAATCATCGGCTTCCATCTGAGAACTGATATGCTTAAAGCCTACCGGTACTTCAAATGATTTCTCACCATGATCAGCGGCGATCTTATCGAGAATATGCGTCGTAGCAATATTTCGAACCACGGAGCCTTTCCAGCCTTTGTACTCTAGTAAGTAGTAGTAGAGCAGGATCAGCACTTCGTTAGGGTGAATAAAGTGGCCTTTTTCATCGATGATACCTAAACGGTCAGCATCACCATCGGTTCCAATACCAATATCGTAACCTTCTGCCGCCACAAGGTGTTTTAGCCTATACAAGGTCGCGGCACTCGGTGAAGGCATCAAACCACCAAAACCTGGGTTCTTACCATCATTGATCACATCGACATCACAACGGCCGTTAATCAGTACAGTTTGCAGCGCGTTTTTCGCCACACCGAACATAGGGTCGATCAAAACACGCAAGTTGGCTTTCTTAATTGATTCAATATCGATGAAGTTAATGATCGAATCGACAAACTCATTCATTGGGTTGATGACATCGATCAGTTTGTCTTCAACCGCTTGGTCGAAATCAACCGACTTAACCTGCTCAGCGCTTAGCTGGCTAATTTGTGTTTCGATTTTTTCAGTGATGATTTCATCAGCGTCACGCCCGCCTTGGATAAAGACTTTAATGCCATTGTAGTCGGCTGGGTTATGTGAAGCGGTGATACAGGCAGAGTAGGCACAGCCCATCTCTTTGGCCTTAAACATCACAATTGGCGTTGGAACGAATTTGTCGATAAAGCTAACGGTAATGCCGTTTGCAGCCAAAACCTCTGTAAACCAGCGACCAGCTTTATCTGATAAAAAGCGACGGTCGTAACCAATTACGAATCCTTTGTCAGCCACCTGTTCTTGATTGATGATGTTGGCCAGAGCTTGAGCCACTAAGCGAACATTGTCTTTAGTGAACTCTTCGCCAATGAATGCGCGCCAGCCACCTGTTCCAAATTTAATCATAGTGATAATCCTTTAAGTAAAAGAGCCTCTCGAAAGAGGCTCATTGCTGGCGTTAACCAAGAACAACCACAACGTCGTTGACACTGCCTTCCGCTTGAACTGGAACAGCGCCTGTCACTGCTTGTCCGTTAACCGTGATTGACTTGACTCCTTTGCTTACTGAGCTTGGGTTCTCGACCTTGATGTTGTAGGTCGCGCCTAACCATTCACGAGTGACTTCAAAGCCAGGCCAATCAGTTGGAATACATGGATCTATGGTCAAACCATCAAAACCGGTACGTACACCTAAGATGAAGTTGGTTACTGCGAAGTAAGCCCAGCCCGAAGTGCCCGTCAACCATGGATGGTTAGCGCGACCATGATCTTGGTGATCACGCCCCATAATGAACTGCACGTATGAGTAAGGTTCAGCAATACGCTTTTCTATGATGTCATTTTGGTTGTATGGGTTGAGCGCATCGTAGAATTTCATT
The DNA here is from genome assembly GCF_028551255.1 of Vibrio tubiashii. Taxonomy (NCBI): domain Bacteria; kingdom Pseudomonadati; phylum Pseudomonadota; class Gammaproteobacteria; order Vibrionales; family Vibrionaceae; genus Vibrio; species Vibrio tubiashii. The sequence continues at coordinate 494,430 of NZ_CP117029.1, forward strand.
GCGCGGTCACCACGACCTAGTTTCGCTTCTGCTACCCACGCCCAAGGGTTTGGATGCGAAAAGATAGCGCCGTTTTCTTTTACGCCTTGGTATACACGGGTGACAAAGCCGATATCATCGTTCGGTGTCGCAAATGAAGGTGCGTTAAGGTGCAGACCGTATTCTGAGAATAGATTCTCATCTACAGCATCCATCGCTTTTTCACCGCGCTCTTGCGATACTGCGCCCGATAGAACGGCAAGAGTGTTTGACTCTAAGTGGATACGGCCTTCGGTCTGTTGTGCAGTACCAATCTTATCGCCATTTTTGGTCAAGCCGCGGATGTACCATCCGCCTTCATCATCCCAAAGGTGCATTTCACACGCTTCACGAACATTGGCCGCCATTTCGGTGTATTTCTCAACATCTGCATCGCGACCTAAATATTTCGCTAGGTCGATGAACTCTTGCAGAGCCCAGAAGTGGAGGAATGAAACCATAGAAGACTCACCGCCACCTAGGTTTAGACAGTCGTTCCAGTCAGCACGTAAACCTTTACAGATACCGGTTTGACCGACATATTCTGCCGAGAAATCGAGTGCGGCTTTCATATGCTCGTAAACTGTTGCGTCTCCGCCGTCAGCGTAAGGAATGACTTCCTCGAAGAAACTATGCTCCCCAGTTTCCATTACGTACTTACAGATGGTAGGAACTAGCCATAGATGATCATCCGAACAAGTGTCTTCGATGCCGTGGATCTTATCTTCATCAGATGGTGTCGGAACTACGGTTGGAGATTTTGAAGGCTCCACATCGGCTTTTTCAGGATCGAACCAATCAGGATCAAATAGGTGTAGACCATAACCGGCTTTAACTTGACCGCGAAGAAGATCAACAAGACGCTTACGTGTCATTGCGGCATTTGAATGTGGGACTGAAATCGCGTCTTGAGCAGTATCTCGGTAACCCAGACCAGTACGCCCACCGACTTCAATGAAAGAAGCAAAGCGAGACCAAACCACACAGGTTTCAGCTTGGTATAGAGTCCAAGCATTGATCATTGTATCTAAGCCTTCGTTCGGCGATTTGACTTGGAACTTAGCACAACGCTCGTCCCAGTGCGCTTTAATGCCTGCAAACGCAGCATCGATATTCGCGAGGTCTTGATACTTTTCACGCAGACGTTCGCCATTACCTTTACCGATACCTAGAATGTAAGCAAATCGCACTTCTTCGCCAGGTTGGATGGTGAACTGCTTGTGTAGCGAACCGCAGTGGTTGTAACAAGTTTGCGCGCTGTTGGTACATTTACCTTGTTCAACGGCAATTGGATTTGCTTCGTCGCGGTATAGACCTAGGAAGCTATCACGTTGACCGTCGTATGAGTCAGGAGCGAATGTAGAGGCTAGGTAGTAGAAACCTTCAAAGTCGTTGGTGTTGTAGTACAAGTCATACTCAATCACGCCATCTTTGTACTCAGTTCCTGCCGAGTAAAGTGACATTTGGTGGTTCTGATTATCAGATTGAATGTGGCTGAATGAGAATTCAACGAATGAGAAAGCACTGATAGTACGTGGCTTATCAGATGTGTTTTTAATCACAACGTCCCACACTTCCGCATCTTCCCCTTTTGGTACAAAGAGCGTTTTTGTTGCTTCAATGCCGTTGTAATCACACTTGAATTTTGAATATGACAAGCCGTGGCGTACTTCATAACTTGCTTCATCTAAGCTTTTTGCAACTGGCTGCCATGAGATTGACCAGTAGTCGCCAGTTTGATCATCGCGCAGGTAAACATAGTGACCCGGGCGATCGAAAGTTGCGTTAGGGCGGAATTTGGTAACACGGTTATATTCAGGGGAGTTGTAGAATGAATAACCCCCTGCATTGTGCGAGATGACAGTACAGAACTTCTCTGTGCCTAAGTAGTTAGTCCATGGCGCAGGTACGTCTGGTCGAGTGATGACGTATTCACGATTGTCGTTATCGAAATAGCCGTATTTCATGTTGATTTCCTTTTTACCAAGCTGCCACTTTGGCAGCCAAAAATTTAAGCTAGTGAAAACCGCGAATGCTCACCATTCGCTCCAGTGTTATTTCCACGGTTGACGGTAGTTAATATCTTGCCTGTCGAGTAAAGGTAAATGGCCTTTTAACCGTGCTAAATAGTCTTCCCAATCCCGTTCGGATTTCTCTGTCCAACAAGCTTCTGCCATGGCAGTGAGTCGTGGGAAAACCATGTAATCCATGCGATTTTGCTGTGTGACGATTTCGCTCCATAGTGCGCACTGAATACCCAAAATGCGTTTTCTTATTGGATCGTTATCAGGAACTTGCGCTAATGGCTCATAGCGATAAGCATTTTCGAGAGGGATAACCGCTGCCCAATCGACCCCAGGTTCCTCTGGGCTGTAGTCTTGGGTCATATCTAAATAAGTCGATTGACCTGGCTGTAAAATGACATCAAAGCCTTGTTTAGCGCAGTTAAGAGCAGCCTCTTCACTGAGCCAAGAGTAAATAACCGTATCTTTGCTGACCTTATTGCCGTGTTGAGCCTCTTCCCAACCCACCATACGTTTACCCAGTGAGCGAAGCTTTTTCTCCGCATAGCCGAGAAGATGACCTTGGAGCTCTTTAGCGCTCTGATAACCCTTCTCTTGCATCAGTTTCTGGCAGGCAGGGCTTTCTAGCCACACGCCGTCAGGCACTTCATCGGCACCAATATGAACCCAAGGGGAGGGAAATAGCTCAGCGACTTCTTGTAAAACCTTGTCGAGGAACTCGTAAGTGCCAGCAAGGGCTGGCGAGAGCACATTGTCGTTGTAGTGCTGAATGCTGCGATACTGAGAACGATCATTGGGATCTTGTAATAGCTCTGGTAAAGATTTAATCGCCGCACGGCAATGGCCTGGGATATCGATCTCTGGAATTACGTTGATTCCGCGTTCGTCTGCATAAGCAATCACCTCTTTGACTTCTTCTTGGCTGTAATAACCGCCATATATGTCAGCTAGGTGACTGTATTGAGGTTCAAGCTCCGTCCCAACTCCGCGGTAGCCACCAATTTTGGTTAACTCTGGCAGCGCTTTAATTTCCAAACGCCATCCTTCATCATCGGTTAGGTGCCAGTGGAAAGTATTAAATTTGTAATGGGCGAGTTGGTTGATTAAACGCTTTACCATATCAATTGAGTGGAAGTGGCGAGCACAATCCAACATCATGCCGCGATACTTAAAACGTGGCGCATCAACGACCTTAATACACGGAAGAGATAAGCTATGGTCGTCATCTTGCTCAATTAATTGCAACAGGGTTGCGCTGGCATGAACAAAACCAGAGCGAGAACCTGCTTCAAGGCGAACGCCTGCACCACTCACCGTAAGTTGGTACTCACCTTCATCAAGAGTCGGATTATTGCGATAAACAATCTCGCTATGACCTATGGTTTGAGCTTTAAAGTCAAACAACCTTTCTAGTTCTAGCTGCAACCAGGTGGCGGCTTTCTCGGCTAGATTAGCTTGTAATGTAATTTGACTAGAGCGAGTCAGTTGAAATTTACCATCAAATAGTTCGACCTTATTTGGCTTAGGAATCAGCGCAATTTCAGGCGTATCAACACTCGGGAGCTCGGCGCGTTCACGATATGGCGAGGCAAGGGCAATAGGGGTCAAGACGACCTGATGCTTTTCCTGACCACCATTAGCAATAATGACCGCGTCTTTTAGTCCGTCGGTGTAGAAACGAAATGGAGCAGTATTGATACTAAACTCGCAGTAGTAGTGCTGATTGGCCTCAAGAATTTCGATATCAGGTTTGACCGTGCAGAAACTACCAACCTGTTTGATTTCTCCATGAGTAAAGCTATCAGGCAAGATAAAACGATCAATGATAAACTGCAGCTGCCAGTTGTCGAGTGATTGATCGGTAAGGTTATGCAAAGTTAAACCAAAACGGCAAAACTGCTTTTGTTCGGATAGGACAGCAAGTTCGACGCGAAAGCTCATAATCTTATCCTTAATAAAGATTGTGCTCAGGTTGACCGGCAAACATGATTGCGCCCTCGATGGCATCAAATTGCGGTTCAACAATCCAAGACTGTACTGGTGGCGAAAGCCAAGCTTTGATGCGCTCAGCAATGCTGCCCATTAAACAGATGCGAGTTGCACCTTTACGATTAAGTGCCACTAGGAACATTTCAATGTCTGCAGCCGTCTGCTTAAGCATGTCGATTGCTAAGCTATCGCCCTGATGGGCGTGTTGAAAAATGGCAGGAGAGAATTGTCCGTAGTCTCTTGGTAATGCCGATTTAGACCATTCCACTATTTGGTCAACATCATGGTTGAAATGAGCGAGAACGTGCTGAGCAAGTGGAGTCTTTTCGCCGATACCATCTTGAGCAAGAAGAACTTTTTGAATAAGGCGTAGGCCCATAACAGCGCCGCCACCTTGATCTGAGATTGGAAACTCACGTCCACCGACAACATGTTGTTGATCATTTTCAAGGTAGATACCACAAGAGCCTGTGCCTGCAATCATGATCGCACCAGCATCACCATTATGGGCGCCAATACAGGCGCCGTACGCGTCGGTGTTTAGCACGATCGAAGCGAATGGGTGTGGTAGTTCCATAAAGGCTTGCCATGCTGATTTTTGCTCAGCACCTGCTAGAGCAAGGCCAAGATGCATGCGCGCAAAATCATTGGAAGTTAAGCCACCTTGAGCGGCGGCTTCGGTAATAGCTTGAACAATCGAAGCCATTGCAACTTCAACGCCTAGCAAAATATTGGCGCTACCGCTTTTCGCTTCGCCGATTAAGTTGCCTTGCTCATCACGGATTCTGGCGCGGCACGAGGTACCGCCACCATCAATACCAACAAATAACTTACTCATTGGTTGTCTCCTCAGTATTGAAGTGAGCGAACTGACTTACTATCGCGAGTAAATACCAAGCGCCATGTGGAATCCATTGCTCTCCCCAACGCCAGTTTTGCAACATGTCGTCTTTCTGTTTTTCTGGGTTAAAGGCGATGTCGTTTTCGTCTTCAAATCCTGCGGTAATACCGTTACAAATGCCGCCTTTGGCATTAAAGAATCCAAGCTGTGGCAGGTAATCTGGATTGTTGATGCCATGCCCATCTAGCATGCACATATGGTAAGGGTTAAGGCCTAAGATCCAGTTGAGACTGTTTTGGGCGAATGCGAGCAGTTGTTGCTTCATCGCATGATCTTCAATATGCGCAAGGGCTAAAAATGCCATGCTACTGAGAGAGCCTAAACGTGCATTCTCTCCTTGCCACCAATAACCGCTTTCATTGTTCTGCGCGACAAAGAATGCATCGCGCTTTTCACCATCAACCGATTTGACGTATTGGCGAGGGTAACCAAATGGGTTTGCCACGCTATTGCTAATCGTCAATTCAAACTTCACCGCTCGATTGAGCACTTCGGTCACTTGTGATTTTCGTTGAGCGTTAGGCTCAACATTGAGGTACTCACATAGAGCGATAACGGGCAGGCCGGCTTCAGCGGCGTGATAGTATGGGCGACTGCCATCTTGGTTGGCAGCCCAGTAATGGTTGAAGTTTTGGTCACTTTGTTGACGTGAGACCAGTTGATTGCTCCAGTAGCGGCACTCTTCAAGATACTGTTCATTTTCTGTTGTACGCAGCAGTTCAGTCACGGCTAGCAACGCACAGTACTCATCAATGATGTTCTCTTGGCCGTCATCTAGGTATTGGCGGTTAAACTCTTTAAGGTGCCAATAGCCTTTCTCAGCAGCGGCTAAGTATTCTTGGCGAGTAAACTCACCGGATTCATCTAATCGAGCTGCCTGAGCTAATGCCGCGATAGAGATACCGCCACCTTGTCTAAAGCCTGCTTGATGGTCTTCAGACTTGTGGCCGTCTTGAGTCGCGTAGGCACAAATCTCTCGCTGTTTGGTATCTTTCGACCACTTATCAAATACGGTCATGTAAAAGTAACCGGCTTCATTTTGCATTCGCACTAGGAAATCTGCGCCGAATAGCGCCTCTTCAATTAAGCGAACTTTAGAGAAAGCGGGCAAAGCATCTCCACTACCTACAAGTTCTAAACCTTTGAGCATGTTCCAAACTACCATCGGAGTTTGCTGCGGATTTAGGTAATTGGCATACGACAAGTGACTTAGGTATTTGCTGACATCCCCTGAGGCATCATACCAGCCGCCTTGAACATTTACGGTTTGATCACTGCCGAGAATAGGAACCTGCTTATCTTGTTTGTCAAAGCGGCCACCACATCGTTGTGATTTGAAGTAGTGGAGCAGATCGGAAAAGGTTGTGTTGAGCAGTAGGCCTTGCTCAATTGCAAATACTTCAGAGCGCAGGTTTTCAACTCTTAGGTAGAAGCGTCCTGCTTGTTCAAAATCAGAGAATTCAATACGAAAAAAACTCCCTTGGTGCCAATTAGCGACCTTTGTGCCTTTCTCAATAGCAAAAGTCGCCACAGTTTGATGACTGTCGGCACATACTAACAACGCAGTGGTAGATGAAAGTCGTGTCTTGCCGGTCATCAAAACAGCCTGCTTTGGCCCAAGGGCTTCATAACCAATATGGTTAGTAAGTAGCAGCATTAAAATCTCCGAAAAATCAATCTTGGTATTAGTTGAGCCAAGAAAATCTTGGCTCTTTAGGTTTTAGTTTTCGTATAGGTAACAGCGAACAAAGTGGTTATCAGAAAGCTGAGTCACTTCTGGTAGCTGTTCGCGACATTTATCAGAAGCGTGCTGGCATCGACCGGCAAAAGGGCAGCCTACAGAGACTGGCGTCCAGAGTGGGATCTCGCCTTTGTTGCCTTTGAGTTTCTCGTGAATCGATTTGCTTGGATCTGGTACCGCAGAAACCAATAGCTGTGTATATGGGTGCTGAGGGTTATGAATGATCTCTTCAGTATCGCCCCATTCAACCATGTGGCCGACATACATAACTGCGAGATCTTCTGCAATGTAACGTGCAGTAGCGATGTCGTGAGTGATGTAAAGCAGAGACATTTGTTTCTCAAACTTCATCTCTTCCATTAGGTTGAGTACACCAGCACGAATCGAAACATCCAGCATTGACGTCGGTTCATCGGCCAACACCACTTCCGCACCTACTGCGATGTTGCGAGCTAAGTTGACACGCTGACGCTGACCACCAGATAACTGATGTGGGAACTTTTGCGCCGTTTCTTTTGGTGGGATAAGACCTACTTGCTCAAGCAGATCGTATACACGCTCTTCCTGTTCCTTTTTATTGCGAGGATCCACTTTTTTATGGATCAGCAACGGACGAAGAATATGGTGGAAGATATTGTGAGTAGGGTTTAGTGAACCAAACGGGTCTTGCCAAACCATCTGTACACCTTCGCGGTACGCCATTAGGTCAGAACGCGAGTCGATGGTTTGAATATCACGACCTTTGTACTCAATCACACCATCGGTTGGTGCATACATTTTTGCGATCATCTTGGCGGTTGTTGATTTACCTGAACCAGATTCACCAACCACAGACAGGCCGCGGCTTTTGTACATTTTAAATGATACGTCGTTGATGGCACGCATCATTGGCTGTTGTAATGCATTGCTACTGATCGGGAAATCTTTAACTAGGTTTTTCCCTTCTACCAATAGCTCGCCAAATTCTTTGCTCATAATTGTCTCCAGTAATCTTTATAGTTATTTCTCAATGGCTCTCTAGAGTTTGCTTTGAGCTATCGGGTCACCATAAAGGTGGCAATTTGAGAAACGATTAGGCTCGATTTGTCGTAGTTGAGTCGGTACGCGAGTACATGCCTCGTGAACGCGGTCACAGCGTGCTTGGAAACGACAACCTTGTGGAATTTCCAGTAGGTTGAGAGGGTTTCCTGGAATACCAGTCAACTTAGTTTTTGGCCCAGTTAATGGAGGGAAAGAACTACCTAACCCCTTGGTATAAGGGTGGTAAGGGCTTTCTAGAATTTGTTTCGAAGGCGCAACTTCAATTAACTCACCTGAGTACATGATGCCGATGCGGTCAGAGAACTCGACCATCAAAGAGATATCATGGGTAATGAATAAGATTGAGAAGCCAAACTCTTCTTTCAGTGCATAGATTTTTTGCAGAATCTCACGTTGAACCACAACATCCAGTGCTGTGGTTGGCTCATCCATGATGATCATCTTAGGATTGAGCGCGAGAGCGATCGCAATCACCAAGCGTTGACGCATGCCACCCGAGAACTGGTGCGGGTAGTCAGTGAGTCGGCTAGGGTGAATATCGACAATCTCTAACAGACCTTCAGCGCGTTTACGGGCTTGTTCACGAGTCATGTTGGTGTGGCGCATAATAACGTCACAAAACTGCTCTTCCATGGTCAGTACAGGGTTCAAAGCATTCATTGCGCTTTGGAACACCATCGACATTTCGCTCCAACGGAACGACTGCATTCGATCGTCACTGTACTTAAGGATATCTTCACCATTGAAGATAACCTCACCACCGGTAATAAATGCAGGCGGCTTATGCAGGCGCATTAGCGAGAAGGCAACGGTAGATTTACCACAACCAGACTCGCCTGCTAGACCAAACACTTCACCTGGGGCAATGTCAAAGCTGACATTGTTACAAGCACGGACGTCGCCTGCGTCAGTAATATAGTCAACGCAAAGGTTGCGGATAGAAATAAGTGGGCTAGTCATAATTATTTATCTCCGCTCCAAAGTGCATTTTGAGGTGGCATTTCAGGTGTACGTTCTTTCTTGTCTTGAGCTGCAAGCTTCTTCCAACGCTTCATGCCTTTATGTGAACGTAGCTGAGGGTTGGCAATCTCATCGACTGCGAAGTTAAGCAGTGCTAGACCCGTAACCAGTACAGTAAGTGCGATACAAGGTGTTAGAACTTCCCACCATGCGCCGATTAGCATCGCAGATGATTGGTTAACGTTGTAAAGCATGATGCCCCAGCTGATGGTATTCGGGTCACCGAGACCAAGGAACGAAATGATAGATTCCATACCAATTGCGTACATCACTGAGCCAATAAAGCTCGCACCAACGATTGGGATTAAGTTCGGTAGAATCTCAACAAAGATGATGCGGAAAGAGGACTCACCAAGCACTTCAGCGGCTTTAACAAACTCTTTCTCTCGTAAGGCAAGCGTTTGAGAGCGAATAACCCTCGCGCCCCAAGCCCAGGAGGTACAACCGATAATGATGGCAATGGTTAGCGGCCCTGCCTCACCAATGAAGGCGGCTAAAACAAATAGCAATGGGTATTGAGGGATAACCAGCATGATGTTCATCGCGGCGGTTAACACGTCATCAACACGACCTCCGAAGTAACCTGCTGAGATACCGATGATGGTTGCAAGTAGACATACTGTGATACCCGCACCAAAGCCGACACCGAGAGAAATACGCGCACCGTGAACAAGCTGAGACCAAATATCGCGGCCCATGCGGCTAGTACCAAGAACGTGATCGGCTTTTTTAGACATGATCATGGTGCGGCGATCAGTCGCTAAGTTCTGTGCAATCCAACCATCTGGGTTAGCTTTTGCTGATGTGACAACAAAACCTGGGTACTCATGTGGATTACCAGTTCTTTTATCTGGAGCATGCTTAGTCAGTACCGGTGCGAAAATCGCGACAAGTAAGAACACTGAGACAATGGCTAAACCGACACGTGCGTATGCGTTACCTAAAATTAGCTTAAATAGTTGTTTCATAATTATTTTCCTCCCTTGCGCAGGCGAGGGTCTAGAACGACATAAGCCATATCTGCAATTAAGTTAAATGACAGCATAAACAGCGTCATAATGATTAATTGACCTTGAAGAACCTGGTAATCACGTGCGTGAATCGCGTTAAGAAGAACCGTACCAAGCCCTGGGTAGTTAAAGATGATTTCTACAATCAGCTGACCGCCAATCGCCATACCGAGTGACATTGAAAGGGCAGTCACACTTGGCAGTAGCGCATTTCGTGCTGCGTAGTTGAAAACAACGCGGTTTTCGCTTAAACCCTTACCTTTCGCCATAGTGATGTAGTCTTCGGCGAGTAGGTTAATCATGTTGTTACGCATGTTGATCAAGAAGCCACCGATCTGAACCACAGAAGCACAAAACAGCGGTAGGATGGCGTGGTAGGCGACGTCTTTGATGAACTCCCAGCTTGTCCATTCAGGCACTGTACCTGCTGTGTAGGCATATCCTGTTGGGAACCATTTCAAGCCGATTGCGAAAGTAAAGAGCGCTAGCATCGCGATAACAACTTGAGGGACGGCTTGAATAATGAGCATGCCTGGTGTGACGAAAGCATCGTACTTGCTGCCGCGCTTCCATGCGGCGAAGATGCCTAAGATAGAACCTAGTGAGAATGATAGGATTACGGCTGAACCTGCAAGGAACAGTGACCAACCAAACGCACCACCAAGCAGTTTGTTTACAGATAGCGGGTAGAATTGGATTGAAGTACCCAGTTCCCAGCTAAGAATATTTTTCATGTAAGCAACGTATTGAACAAACAGGCCGCCATCGACGAAACCTAGTAGCTCTTTCATTGCTGCGATACGCTCAGGCGTTACCTGAACCGATGCGTTAGCGAACATCATGGTGACCGGATCACCCGGCATCGCACGAGGAATAATAAAGTTTAATGTCGCCGCAACTAATAGCGCGACCAAATAGAACGACAAACGTCTTAAAAAATAACCCATAACTTATACCTTACTTACCCAGATTTTCCCTGTTTCTGGCTTCAGGTCGCCCTAGCGAAAACGAAATTTAGAGCGAACAATCCCCTGACGACTAGCGCCACATAACAAACTGGTTACAGTGTGGGGGATTTTGCGGCATACGGAATGTATGCCGCATAGTTAGAACAACTACTTATTTAACTGGTTTTAGGTCCAGTACGTGTAGTAGACGCTCTGGGATACCAGCCCAAATGTTTGGACGGCCTTTTGGATTTTCTTCGTTCCACCAACCAGTAAAGCGAGTTGTGTTGTATTGGAACATGTATGCACCAGACAATACTGGAATCGTTACTTGGTCTTTAGCAATGATTTCCTGAATGCCGTGAGCGATTTCTAGCTGCTCGTTCTTATCAGCTGTTTTGTAGAAGCTGTTAAGAAGACCATCAAGTTTGTCGTTCTTGTAGTAGTGCATTGCAAAGCGAGGCATACCGTCACCAGCTTGTAGCTCAGAGTTGTAGCCACTGTTCCAGTATAGGTGTGGATCTGCGCCGTGGAAGTAGTTGGTGTAAGCAACGTCATACGTAGCTTCTAGCATCGCTTGGTTGTACACAGAGAAGTCTGGAGTACGAGCTTTTGCTTTAATACCTACTTCAGCAAGTTGCTCAACCGCTAGTTGAACTGTGTTGTTGAAGTCCGTCCAACCGTTAGGAGATTGAATCAGAAGTTCGAAAGACTTACCTGATGGAGTGTCTACGAAACCGTCATTGTTAACATCTTTAAAGCCAGCTTTTTCTAGCAGCTTTTTAGCGCCTTCAACGTTGTATGTGTTGTAACCTTGGTATTTCTTATGAGTGCCTTCATCAGACCAAGTCTTAAATGCATAACCTAGACCTGAAGCGAAGTCATTCACTGTACCGCCGCCGTAGAACGCGATGTCGATGATAGTTTGACGGTCAAGTGCCATTGAGAATGCGCGGCGGAAATCAACGTTTGTTAACGCTTCATTTTTAGCTGCGTCAGGGTGCTTAAAGTTAACAACAAATGCCTGTGTACCTGCTGGCGGGTACCAGTAGTGGTGCTTAGGACTTGCTGCTGCATAGGTACGATCGATATCTGGAATGAATGATGAAGTCCAGTCCATTTCGCTGTTTACAACTTTACCAAGGAATTGGTCGTTGTTTGCGATCTGAGGAACTCGTAGACAGTCTACATCTAGGTTATCTGCGTCCCAGTAGTTCGGGTTTTCACACTGAATGTAAAGTTGTGGAGTGAAAGTCGCGATTTCAGTAAACGGACCAGAGCCTACAGGATTTTCGTTAGTGAACGTCGATGGATCTTTAATCTTGCTCCATACGTGCTGAGGAACTACAGGTACTTTTACAATTTCGTAAGGAGCATTTGAGTTCGCTTCTTTGATATTGAATTTAACTTGGTAGTCATTCAGTTTCTCAACGCTAGAAACCCAAGAGTTGATACCACTTTGATCAAGTTCTGGCTTCTCTTTCACTAGATTAAATGAGTAGATCACGTCATCTGCGTTGAAGGTTTCACCATCAGACCATTTCACACCTTTACGTAGGTCAAATACAACGCTAAGTAGATCGTCTGCAATCGTGTAGTTCTCTGCAAGACGGAATACAGGTGTATTACCATGCATCTCGTTGAAAACAACAAGAGGCTCGTATAGGAAATCTGTTGTTGTATGTAAGTTCGTTGCACCTAAGTATGGGTTAAAGTTACGTACGAAAGTGGTGAACTCTTTAGGGTGGATAGTTAATTCACTGCGTTCAGCTGCTGCGGCTACTGAAGTAAAACCAGTTGCTGCTGTTGCGATAATTGCTGTTGCTAGTGCTGTTTTTTTAATGTTGGCAAGCATAGCTGTTCCTTACTATTTGCTTTCATTTCACTAATGGATTGGAATGTCATCAATTGAATAACACTCACTAAGGCCTACCTCTGTAGGTAACTTTTCGCCGGAGGTGACGAGCAGTCTAGAGTGGCCTGTAGGCCTTAGGCACAGTAAGAAAACACCTTAACGTCAATTTTCGCAATTGCTATTCCCGTCAAAACCGTTAAAACCCCTAATTATGACGTCAATAATGTTAAAAAAGCGCTATAGGAGTGATTTTTTGGCCAATAATTGAGTTTGAACTGAGTCGCAATAAGTCACCTTTTGCGTTCGCTTTGTTGGTGCTTACTAACTTGTCACCCCCCTTTAAAGTAAAAGGTTTTCTACCATCTTTAGAACGTGAGATCTTAGTCACGCGTGCTATAAAGCGTTAATTTTTTCCACTAAATAAAAACTGCCGTCTTGTTGTGATTGGCTTCGCAATATGAGCTTTATTTGTTCAATAGAGACGATAATAAGCTTGTTTTGGTCATTTTTAGTAAGTGGTAGAGCTTGAAAATAACACCTTGTTTGAGTTGTTTTACGCAGCGTATTAACGTCATTTAAAGTTGCTCTATTCATTTTGAATAGGCAATAAAAAAGCCTGCACAAGCAGGCTTTAGTTCGTTTGTTGCGACGCGTTAGCTGGTGAGCAAATGCTGCAATTTATCGCGTAATCCTTCTATGTGGGTTCTCTCTGGACTTTGTTCATTACAGTGCTCAAGAATGTAATCGAGAGAGCTTAATACGGTTCTCCAGCGCGGAGTCTTAGGTAGGGTTTCCGGTCGGAGGTATTTGTCCAAGGTACGGGTTTGCAGTGTACTTCGGTCGAGATACACGCGCCACAAACCGCTTTGCTCAGCAAAAGCAAACTTAGTTTGGCCTGTTACCGATTCCCAATAAATAAGCGCGTTGGTCATCGCTTCTACCAATACTTCGCGCATCACCTCTTGTTTTGATTTGTTGTCGCTTGTTGCTCGGTCTGCCAAGCGAGTAAATTCTCCACCTAGCTCTTTAAGCTCCTGCAGTTTTGCTTTATCCCCTTCAAAAGCGAAGCTAGATAACGCTTCAATTGCGGTTTCTAGGTTGTTAATACGCGCTGCATTGATACCGCCACCCACATTAAATATGTACATAGAGCGTAGCCCGGCTCCTTCAGGCAGCTTAAGGATATCCGCCGACAGGTGTTGCCTTACATCTTCTACATAGACATCAATAGTGCCGCAGTAGTGTTCTTGTTCCACGTTAAGGAACTTAGGCGCAATGATTTCGTCGGCGCTTGAACGTTTTAGCTGTTCGGTTGAGCGTTTAAACAGTCTTGATGCCGCCTCGTTGGCGAAGCGAATCTTATTGTCTTCTCGTACACAGACAATGGCCTCTGGAGCGGTCTCAAGTTGCTCAAGTAGTCGGCCTTGTGTCTCAAGTAAACTCGCTTCGACGATTGCCCGATGTTTTAGCTCTTGATGCAGCTGCTGATTTTCGATTCGACGCTGTTCCGCTTTGCTAGCGGTGAGATGAGCGACAATACGAGCAGCCAACTCTTGCTTGTTAAATGGCTTGGATAGGTAGTCGTTGGCACCCGAGTTAAAGCCGCGAACCCGATCATCAGTTTGGTTTAAAGCGGTTAGCATGATCACGGGCAGTTGTGCATGATCGTAGGTCTCGCGTAGAGTTTCACACACTTGGTAGCCACTCATTCCCGGCATCATGATATCCAGCAGCAGCAGCTCAGGTTTTTCTTTACTGATGGCTTCAAGCGCTTCATGACCATCTTTCGCGGTTCGAACACGATAGCCTTCTAGGCGTAAGAAACTATCCAGTACCCGTAAGTTTACGGGTTCGTCGTCGACGACAAGTAATAGTGGGCCGTCTGGATTTTCAGGTAAGCTTGCTGGCTCCTCTAGTTCAATCTCACCAGAGTTTGGCGCTCTAAAATGAGCGGATTCATAATGGTTTGCTTGCTCAATTTGCTCTGTATTGGCGATTGGCAGTGTGAAACTAAAGGTGGTTCCAACCATAGGTTGACTGCTGACATAGAGCGTACCTTGCATTAGTTCAATTAGCTGACGGCTAATCGACAAGCCCAATCCCGCTCCCTGACGATAACGACTCGCGTCGCTTCCTGCTTGAATAAGCGGTTCAAAGATGTGGTCAAGTTGATCCGCTGGAATGCCTTGCCCTGTATCGACCACTTGAACGCGAATGTTGTCATCTACCACACTGGCAGAGATAACGATCTTCCCTTCGCTTGTGTATTTAATCGCATTGCCGACCAAGTTATATAAAACTTGCTCTAGTCGTTGCGGATCGGCGCTAACCCAGACTGGTTCGTCAGGAACCTGATTAATGATCCGCAGAGGCTTGGAGCCAATAAGGTGAGAAGAGAGTTCCAATACCAAGCGAGTAGAACCTGCTAAATCGACGGCACTGGTCTCGATATCTAGATTGCCATAGCGCATCTTATGATAGTCGAGCAGATCATCAACCAAGGTTGCTAAACGCTGACCACTATTGATGATGATATCGAGCTGATACTTATGTTCAGAGGTGATTGGGCCATTAGCGCCAGAGGCGAGCGCTTCAGCAATACCGACCATGCCATGAAGTGGTGTGCGTAGTTCATGAGAGGTGGTGGCCAAGAACTCATCTTTGAGTTTATTCGCCAATTGCAGCTCTTCATTTTGCTTCTGGATCAGTTGAAGATTACTTTCTAGCTCTTCATTCTGCTGTTTGATCAGCAGGATCTTCTCTCTAATGGAGCGTTGCATCCGCTCGAAGCTGATCGCTAAGCGCCCGATTTCGTCTTTGCGCTGAGTGTTGTTCATGTCGGCATCAAGATCGCCTGCCGACACTTTTTCTGCTGCCCAAGTCAGTTGTAGCAGCGGTGAGGTGATGAAGTTCGACAAATAATGCGAGGCCATAACAACCAAAAGAATGGCAGTAAGCATGGCGAAGATAAATAGGGTTTCGAGCTGGTGGACACGGGCGAAGGCGACGCTTTCTGGCACTTCTACCACAATCGCCCAGTCAATGCCTTTAAAGGAAATTGGGCTGTATGCGGCAATAATCGCTTCATTTTCGGTATTAGTATAAGTGCCTACGTCGCTTGCACCTGTAAGTGCAAGGTCGACCACTTGACGGCTTTTATCAATATCTTCTTGTTGGTAGGCAAGGGTGCGTGATTGATGATCGGAGCCGACTAGTAACGTCTTCATCGACACCAGATTGCTCTTGTCGGCGACCAGTTTGGTGATGCCATTATTTGGCAACCTGAACATCGCATAACTGTGCAAATAGCCTTGCTGGATTATAGGCGCACCAAGCCAAGCTACGGGTTTTCCCTGCTCGCTAGAGAAGTCAGAAATAATCAGAGGGGTAAAATCTTCATTGGTTTTGCGTTTATCGTTAACCAGATTACGCAGCTTAGCGAAGGTTTTACCTAAATTATCGTCTTTGTATTTACCCGTCAGCAGGTTAGTTCCAAAGTTATCATGCTTGTAGATCGAGTAAGTGACATTACCTTCTCTATCGACAAGTAGAATGTCATCAAAATCAGAGCGCTTTAGAAGCTCTAGATATGCCCAGTGATAACGTTTGTGGAGTAGGCGGTAGCGCTCTGTACCGTTGTAGACACTGGACTGAGGTAAGATTGAGGTTTTAATTTGGTCGCCTGAACCTTGGATATAACGACGCTGAGCGTACTCACGAGCTTGCTCAATATCCAAACCTAAGCTGCTAAATGCGTTGACCAAGCCATAGAAACGTCCGCCACTGGCATAGGCTAATTCCGAACGGACGAAGCCCATTACCTCAGATTCCTTGGCGTATAAGTAATCGATCACTTGTTGGCGCTTACTATCTCGAACCGAGGTGAGGTGTGAGGTACTTTGCTCTTGAAGATCTTGAGTGTGGGATTGTAAGAAAAAGATCGCAATAACCGTCAGAGGGGTAATACTCAACACTAAAAATGCCAGCATTAAGGTACTCTGAAGGCGTTTAAACTTCTGTTTTCGATAAAACTTAAACATAGCCTGAGTTTAGTTTCCGTAACAATATTGCTTATATGGAAGAGGGCGCCCCAGATAAGCGAGACAAAACGTTATTTTCCTAAGATGACAAAATTAACGAGTTTTTTTACTTTGACAAGTAAGTTGCGATCAAAGCGTGGAGAGTGGCGCAAATTTAATGGGTATAGGCGGGATATTGCCCAATCCAAGCGAGGGATTGGGCAGTTGAATTACTTTTTCGCGTGGTAAATAGCGAATTTGTTGGTCTTATTTAGCGTCTCACAATTACCGTAAGCTTGCTCAATAATTGGTGGATACTTCAAAAAGCTATTGGCAACAATGTACAAGTGGCCTTGGTTTGTGCTCTGCTTTGGACCTTCGGCAAGTAAGGTTTCTGTTGCGCTATAGCTAGTGTCCAGCCCCGCGTGGAACGGCGGGTTGCTAATGATAAAGTCATAATCGTTACTGGTATCAGAATAGATATCAGAAGCAAAAACTTTACCCGTTAACCCGTTGGCTTCTAAAGTTGCTTTACTCGATGCCACTGCTAATGCGCTGATGTCGCACATTTCTAGCTCAATATCTGAATTCAATAGTGCCATCACACTACCGATAACCCCGGCACCACAACCAAAATCGAGCACCTTGCCACTTAAGTCAGGTAGCGTATCAAGCAGTAGCTTACTACCGATATCAAACTCACCATGACTAAATACACCCGGTAAGCTCTTAATCGTCAGCGAAGTTTGCTGATATTCGACTTGATAGGTTTTAAACCAAGCTTTCAGTTCAAACGGAGCGGGAGTCTGCGTACACTGTCCCCAGTAGAAGGAGCAGCGACGTGCAGAATCATATTTGGTAATCAAGCCATACGGCTTAAACATTTTCTCGATGCTTTTCACACCTGAACGGTTTTCTCCGACAACCACGATCTCTGTGTCTTTGCCAAGTTTTGCCATCAGCATGGCGAGTAAGTATTCCGCTTCGGCTTTTGCTTTCGGCCAGTAGAGCAGCACCATATCGGCTTGAGTCTGCTGGTTAAATTCAGCACCAAAGACACTTGTCACCTGCGAGTATGCGCTCAACTGTCGATGGTAACCATAGTTAGTGGTGAAGACAGTGACAGAGTGGCAGTGTTTAGTAAGTTCGACGGGAAAAAGATCTTCAGCTTCTCCAGCGACCAAAACATGCTTACCTTCGAAGTAGGCAAACTGTCTCTCAGCGATTTGACTTGGTGCAATATAAGCAGACATAGCAAACTCAGTATAAAAAAATGAGGGAGGATTTTCGCATAATCCTCCCTCATCTTGAAGTGATAAACTCGCTCAACAGAGCCTAAGGTAAACGCTAACTGCGATCTTGTTGATCAAGGAAGCCTTGGAACTCTTCTTCATAGATATTGAACAACACCATGGTGACGGCAAAGATGATTGGACCGTAGATCAAGCCAATTAAGCCAAACAGATGTAGACCACCTAGCAGTGAGAAGAAGATCATTAACGTATTCATTCCTGCACTGCCTTGCATTAGCAGTGGACGCAGCAGGTTATCAATCGAGCCAACGATCGCGACGCTCCAAACCGTTAAGAAAATCGCCCATGTGGTATCACCGATTAAGAACAAGTAAATCGCGGCAGGTATCCAGATTAGCGCGGTTCCCACGACAGGGATAAAGGAAGCAAAGCCCATCATGGTGCCCCAGAATAAGCCTGGGAATCCAGCAATCCACATACCAATACCGCCAGCAAAGCCTTGCGCAATGGCTGTTAAGAATGAACCCATTACAGCAGATTTAGCCACCTGTTCCACTTCATCGAGTAGCTTGTCTTCTTGGCTACGTGACAAGGGTAAAATGTGTCGAATCGCGCTGATGATTTTATCGTGATCGCGGAGTAAGAAAAACAACACGAACAACATTAAGAAGAAGTCCATTAAGAAGTTGGTCGCATCGCCTAAGATTTTTGCGCTGATACCAACAAGGTTACTGCCGAAAGAAGTGGCAAATTGCGCGACCTTTTGGGCAATTTCTTGAGGACTAATGGTATCAAACGGTAAGTAAGTATTGACTAACGACAGTCCATTCACTACCCAAGGGTGTTCGAAAATCGTTTGAATACCGCCATGGGTAACCCACTGATAGACATTTTGTGAAAAAGCCGAACCTTGCTGAACAATGGCTGCAAAGACAAACAACAGCGGGAAAACAATGATGAAGGTGAGCACGATACATGAGAGTAGCGATGCCAAATTAGTGTGCTTCGGCATGCGTTTTTCTATCCATTCATGAATAGGAAACATCAGTAGTGAGATGATAAATGCCATGACAATTGAGTTGATGTAAGGCTCAACTAACAAAAAGCAAGCAAGCCCAGCAGCAAGTAAGGCAACAATCAATACCCAATGGCTGGAAGTTAATTTGACTTTATCTGACACTTTTCTTGTCCAAGATTTCGATACTGTATCAGTATAATGGCTGTAAATGTCTGAGTGTTCAACGCAAAATCAAAATGTTATTCGCGGAGTGGAAAGAGTATGGGCTGTTGTGAGAAAGAGAAATGTTGCGATAGTAAGAGCGAGCCTAAGCGCAAAATACCTTGGTTTGCTCTGATGTTGTTGGGGTTGGCGGTATTAGTGGTCGTTAACTGGCAATAAAAAAGGCTGCACTCGGCAGCCTTCATTTCGTATCAAGCGCTATGATTATGCTTCTTCAGCAATAATTGCGAAACAGCGGTCAGCCGCTTCTAGTGTCGCTTCAATCTCTTTGCTACCGTGAGCAAGTGATGTGAAGCTTGCTTCGAATGCTGATGGAGCAAGGTAAACACCGTGGTCTAGCATTAGGTGGAAGAAGCGTTTGAAGCGTTCGATATCGCATTTCGTCACATCTTCGTAGCGGGTAATGCTTTCTTGGTCAGTGAAGAAGAAGCCAAACATACCGCCAACTTGGTTAACCACTAAAGGGATGTTGTGGTTGTCAGCCAAAGCTTTAAAGCCTTCTGCAAGTTGCTTGGTTTTTGAAGCTAGGCGTTTTTCATTGCCTTCTTCTTTTAACAGGTTCAAACATGCAAAGCCTGCAGCCATTGCCACTGGGTTACCAGAAAGTGTTCCCGCTTGGTAAACAGGACCTGTTGGGGCGATATGTTGCATGACTTCTTTACGACCACCGAATGCGCCAACTGGCATACCGCCACCAATAACTTTACCTAGAGTCGTTAGGTCTGGCTTGATGTTGTAGTAGCCTTGTGCGCCGCCTAGAGCAACGCGGAAGCCTGTCATTACTTCATCAAAGATTAATAGAGCGCCTTCTTCATCACAGATATGACGCAGTCCTTCGTGGAAGCCTTCTACTGGCGGAATACAGTTCATATTGCCTGCTACTGGCTCGACGATGATACAAGCGATCTCACCTTTGTTTGCTGCAAAAAGCTCACGTACTGAATCTAGGTCGTTAAATGTTGC
Source organism: Vibrio tubiashii (assembly GCF_028551255.1). NCBI lineage: Bacteria > Pseudomonadati > Pseudomonadota > Gammaproteobacteria > Vibrionales > Vibrionaceae > Vibrio > Vibrio tubiashii. Next base: position 514,451 of record NZ_CP117029.1, read on the forward strand.
GGTTAGCGTGTGCTTAGCAAAATCAGCAGGAACACCTGGTGAGCTTGGTTGACCTAAAGTCAGTGCGCCTGAGCCTGCTTTCACCAGTAGGCTGTCTGCGTGGCCGTGGTAACAGCCTTCAAACTTCATAATCTTGTCACGGCCTGTGTAGCCACGCGCTAGACGAATCGCACTCATTGTCGCTTCCGTACCTGAACTTACCATACGCACTTGCTCCATTGATGGAACAAGTTCTGATACAAGCTCAGCCATAGCAATTTCCATCTCAGTCGGAGCGCCAAAGCTAAGACCACGTTGTGCTGCATCAATAACCGCTTCACGAATGACTGCGTGGTTGTGACCAAGAATCATCGGACCCCAAGAGCCTACGTAGTCGATGTAGGCTTTACCATCAGCATCAAAAATCAATGGGCCGTCGGCACGTTCTACGAAGATTGGCGCGCCACCAACGCCATTAAAAGCACGTACTGGAGAGTTCACGCCGCCAGGAATGGTTTGCTGTGCTTTTTGAAATAGATCAGCTGATTTGGTCATGGGATATCCTCTTTTGATTGCTCGGACCAATTTGGCTCGCATTGTACCTGCCCTGCCGGATTCAATAAAACGCTTTGCGCCACATTCTGAATACTTTGACAGCAAATAAACCGCAAATAGTGTAAAAAATGGCTTGAAAAGTGGTGAATACTTGAACGCTTCACTCAGGTATTAGATAATCACTGCAATATTAAAAGATAAGTTCCAGATGGTGAGTGCAGTCTGGATGCAGAAGACTGAGAGAGGTCATCGTGAGCGAAGTAAATATCCCATTAACATTTTCAGATGCAGCGGCTCAGCGAGTAGGCGCTTTAATTGCTGAAGAAGAGAACCCAAACCTGAAGCTACGTGTATACATCACGGGCGGCGGCTGTAGCGGCTTCCAATACGGGTTTACGTTTGACGAAAGCGTCAATGAAGGTGATACCACGATTGTAAATAGTGGCGTGACTTTAGTCGTTGACCCTATGAGCCTCCAGTACCTAGTGGGTGGACAAGTCGATTACACTGAAGGTCTTGAAGGCTCGCGCTTCTTTGTTAACAACCCGAATGCAACCACTACCTGTGGTTGTGGTGCATCTTTTAGTGTTTAATCACTGACTGTTTTGTCAAAGGCTGCATTGATTGCAGCCTTTGTTTTATCTGCTTCTCAGATTCCAGAAACTGAGACCTACTCTGAAATACTGTCCAACTGTATTTTATTTTTGTTTGGTTAATTTATATCCTGAATAATACTTCTCACGAATGAATCTCGTGAGCCCCTATATCTAAGGCTTACCTAGTCACCGTTACGTAGGTTGTTACGGTTGAATTAGGATGCGATATAGAATTACTAAGGATAGTTATGGCTAGTATCTCTCCGTTGCGTTTTATCGCGACCAGACCTTATCTTGTATCTCTTTTTTTAGTCACTGTACTTACGCTTTGGCTTGGCGTCGGTATGTTAAATGCTGAAGACTCCACCCCGCAGCATAACGAACAGGAGATCCCTTTAGCTAAGGTTGCTTTCACTTCGTTTGTCGCCAATCCTACCCATAAGAGCATCGATCTCTATGGACGGACCGCTCCCAATAAGCAAGCAAAACTAGGCGCTGAGATTGCAGGTAAAATTACCCAGCTTAAAGTTTCCAAAGGGGACAATGTTAAGCAAGGACAAGTGATTGCGCTGATTGATAAAGGCGATCTTGAGATTCAGCTTGAGCGTGCGCAAGCCATGCTTAAGGTGAAAGAGAAAGAGTTTAAAGCGGCCAAGTCACTGCAAAGTAAAGGCTTGCAGGGTGAGGTAGCCTTCACCAACGCTCAGGCAGGCTTGGTTGAAGCTAAAGCCATGGTAAGTAATGCCAAAATTGCTTTGCGTAACACCTCTGTGACAGCGCCGTTTACTGGAATTGTCGATCATCTGTTTATCGAAACAGGGGACTTTGTCGGTGTTGGCGATCCTGTCGCGAGCTTACTTGATTTGAGTATGATTGTGATTGAAGCCGATGTCAGCGAGCGACATATTCAAGATTTAGTGCTCGGCCAACAAGCGCAAGTTCGCTTTATTAATGGCCAACAGGCACAAGGCAAAGTTCGCTACATTTCACGCGTTTCCTCTGACTCGACCAACACCTTTCCGATAGAAATTGAGCTGCCTAACCCGAAGCAGAGAATTCCTGCTGGTATCAGTACGGAAGTGACACTGAACTTGCAAGATCAACTTGCTATCAAGGTCACGCCAGCCATGCTCGCTCTAGATGATGACGGTAATCTTGGGGTGAAAACTCTAGTCGCAGATCGGATTAAGTTTGTTCCTATTAACCTAGTTAAAGCTGAACAAGATGGCGTGTGGCTGACAGGATTGGGTGAGAGCGTTGATATCGTCACTACCGGGCAGGGCTTCGTTCGCGATGGCGATCAAGTCATCGCTGTAGAACAGCAAGATTAGGAGGCGCGATTATGTTTGCATTGATTGATGCGGCGCTCTCTCGCACGCGCACCATGATGGTGTTGTTGGTGTTTATTCTTCTTGCTGGCGCTGCGACTTACGTGACGATTCCCAAAGAATCGAGTCCAGATATCACCATCCCCATTATCTATGTCTCGGTTGGGCACCAAGGTATTTCGCCATCAGACGCAGAAAGACTGCTAGTACGTCCAATCGAGCAAGAGCTAAGGTCAATTGAAGGGGTTAAAGAGATGACCTCTACCGCATCGGAGGGGCATGCCTCTGTGATGCTGGAATTTAGTGTCGGTGTCGATCTCAACAAAGCGATGGCAGATGTGCGTGAAGCCGTTGATCTCGCTAAGCCTAAGTTACCCAGTGATAGTGATGAACCTACTGTTAATGAAGTGACTTTGGCGTCAGAAGAGCCTGCCTTATCTATCGTGCTTTATGGTACGGTTCCAGAACGCACTATTGTTCAGATTGCGCGCCAACTAAGAGATAAGCTTGAGAGCTATCGTCAGATCCTTGAAGTGGATATTGCTGGTGATCGCGAAGATATTGTTGAGATCGTGGTGGATCCGCTTTTAATGGAAAGCTACGGGCTTGATCAAGCAGACATCTACAACCTGATTGCCTTGAACAATAAAGTGGTTGCGGCAGGCTTTGTTGATACCGGTTATGGGCGCTTCTCAGTGAAAGTGCCGTCAGTGTTCGATTCCTTGAAAGATGTACTTGAACTACCTGTCAAAGTAGACGGTAAGCAAGTGATCACTTTTGGTGATGTTGCGACCGTACGTCGAGCTTTCCGAGATCCAGAGAGCTACGCCAGACTCGATGGTAAATCGGCTGTAGTGCTTGATGTGAAAAAGCGTGCGGGTGAAAACATCATCGAAACCGTTGCGCTAATTAAAACGGTATTGCAAGAGGCACAAAAACGTCCTGAATGGCCGAATAACCTGTTAGTTAAGTACACTTGGGATCAATCCAAAGACGTTAAGATGATGCTTAACGATCTGCAAAACAACATCCTGTCGGCAATCATTTTAGTTGTTATCGTCATCATCGCGATTTTAGGCGTTCGAACCGCTTTCTTGGTTGGGGTGTCGATACCAGGCTCTTTCTTGACTGGGCTTTTAGTGCTGTCCGTATTTGGATTGACGGTTAATATTGTGGTGTTGTTCTCGCTAATTATGGCTGTGGGTATGTTGGTGGACGGCGCCATTGTGGTGACCGAGTTTGCCGACAGGCGCATGCAAGAAGGGACATCACGTCGAGAGGCATATCGAGATGCAGCAAAACGTATGGCGTGGCCAATTACAGCGTCAACGGCGACGACCTTAGCGGCGTTTGCGCCACTGCTTTTCTGGCCTGATGTGACTGGTGAGTTTATGAAGTACTTGCCGCTTACCTTGATCGCAACGTTAACCGCATCGCTGGCAATGGCGTTATTGCTCGTTCCTGTACTAGGGAGCTTGATCGGTCGACCGCAACACGTCACCAAAGCGCAGCGTGAAAAAATGGTAGCCTTGCATGACGGTGATTTCTCTAAAGCGACCGGTATCACTAAGCTCTATTTTCATACCTTAGATATCGCGATTCGCCATCCACTGAAGATTTTGTTGAGTGCAATTCTGCTAGCCATTGCGGTGGGCTTTACCTACGCCAAAGCGGGCTTGGGCGCTGAGTTCTTCCCTGAAGTTGATCCGCCTTTCTTTACAGTTAAAGTGCGCTCTTATGGCGATCTTTCCCTTGATGAGAAAGATGTCATCATGCGAGACATAGAGGCGGTGATGCTTGGGCATGATGAGTTTGAAAGTGTCTACACCAAAACAGGTGGCGATGACGAAATAGGACAAATCCAAATTACGCCAGTCGATTGGCAGTACCGCCGTAAAGTCAAACAGATCATTGAAGAGCTTAAACAACAAACGGATCAATATGCGGGGGTGGAAATTGAGTACAAGTTCCCAGATGCAGGCCCCCCTGTTGAGCATGACCTAGTGATTGAAATGTCAGCGCGGATCCCCGATCAACTCGATGGCGCCGCAAAGCTAGTGAGGCAATGGGCAGACAATTACCCTGCGTTTACCAACCTGAGTGATACCTCAAGCAAAGAGGGCATCGACTGGCAGATCGATATTCGTCGTGATGATGCTTCGCGCTTTGCCGCGGACGCAACATTAGTTGGTAATACAGTTCAGTTTGTCACCAATGGCTTAAAAATTGGTGACTATCTACCCGATGACGCCACTGAAGAAGTCGATATTTTGGTTCGTTATCCGGAAGAGAAACGTGATATTGGCCGCTTTGATCAATTACGAGTCAAAACAGCCGCAGGTCTTGTGCCGATTACTAATTTTGCCAATATTGTTCCTGAGCATAAACAAGATACGATTCGCCGTATCGACGGACATCGCGTGATCAACATTATGGCCGACATGAAAGAGGGCTATAACCTCGCATTGGAGTTGCCAAAGATCAATGAGGCGGTTTCCAAGCTCGATCTTCCTTCGAGTGTTGAGTTTAAGATTCGTGGTCAGAATGAAGAGCAAGAAAACTCTTCCGCTTTCCTACAAAATGCTTTCTTGGTCGCCTTGGTAGTGATGGCGCTGATCTTGATTACTCAGTTCAATAGCTTCTATCAGGCATTTTTGATTCTAAGTGCTGTGCTGTTCTCAACTGTGGGGGTATTTGTCGGCTTACTTGTGTTCCAAAAACCGTTTGGCATCATCATGTCAGGTATTGGTGTTATTGCCCTTGCAGGGATAGTGGTTAACAACAATATCGTGTTAATTGATACCTACAATCAGCTACTAAAACGCGGGCTAGATAAACGCGAAGCGATATTACGTACGGGTGTGCAGCGTTTAAGACCTGTGCTGCTAACCACGGTGACGACCATACTTGGTTTGCTGCCAATGGTGCTAGAAATGAACATCGATCTCATCAATCAGAAGATCGAGTTTGGCGCGCCAAGTACTCAGTGGTGGTCACAACTGGCAACAGCAGTAGCGGGTGGATTAGCCTTCGCTACTGTGTTGACCTTAGTACTGACACCTTGTCTGCTGATGCTTGGCAGAGTACATAAAGTGGAAGAGCAGGCTAACCAAGTCATCGAAGCTGAATAGAAACACTAGAAATGACAAAGACCCGCATGATGCGGGTCTTTGTTTTTATGGAGTCGCGAGCAACTCTCCGTAACGCTCTAGCTTCTCTAATCTTAATTTTGCGTTGGCAATATACGTGGTTTTCGCTTTGCCTGTCAGAGATTTAGATTGTGGTAGCTTAACCGTTCTTGGGTTTTTATGTACCCCGTTTACTAAGAACTCATAGTGTAGGTGAGGACCAGTGACGCGTCCTGTTCCACCTAGCGTGCCTATCGTTTGTCCTTGTTTTACACGTTGTCCTGTTTTGACTTTACGACGCTGTAAGTGGAGGTACTTAGTAATATAGGTATTGCTATGTTTGATAAACACATAGTTACCATTGAACTGGTTGTAACTCGATTTTAGAACCGTACCGTCACCAGCAGCCCATATTGGTGTGCCAACTGGTGCAGCATAGTCAGTGCCACGGTGTGCGCGGACTTTCCCTGTTACGGGATGGCGACGAGTTGGGTTGAAGTTTGAACTAACGCGACGGAAATCGAGCGGAGAGCGCAAGAAGGCTTTCTTCATTGCACGACCATTTTCGTCATAATAGTTACCAGTTTTGTCGTCGAGAATCGCTCTAAAGGTATCACCTTGGTTTTTGAAGATGGCGGCAATGATTTTACCTCGGCCAACAACTTCACCCTCTACGACTTTCTCTTGATAAAGAATCTTAAAGTTATCCCCGCCACGAATATCCAAAGCAAAGTCGATATCCCAGCCAAAAATGCCCGCTAGCTCCATGATCTGGTTTGGTGTTAAGCCAGCATTGACACCCGCGTTCCAGAAGTTTGAAGTGATATCTGCCTCAGCATAGTTGTACTGATAGTGGACCTGCTTTTTATCAATCGTAGAGGTGTAGCCACTCTCTGATTTGGTGACAAGAAAGGTCTCGTATGGGCTAATGACGCGTTTTAGCTGAATCAGTTGGTTGTCAGCATCGAAGCCTAGCTGGAATGAATCCCCCGGTCGAACTCGGGTTAACTGCCTTTCAATATCTTTATTAGTTGAAGTCAGTTGATACAGCAGGCGAGAAGAAAGCCCAGCACGTTGAAAAAGGAGTGCCATGCTGTCGCCAGAGCCTATGGTATGTTTTTCCCATCGCAGCACAGCAAGTTTTGGTGCTGACTCTTGCAAAGCGAGCAACTCAAGATCAATGGCCAATGGGTAGGCTTTACCTACTTGATAGTTGCTCTCCTCTTGACGGAGATCTTTCGGCGCTGGCAGAAACAAAGCAATGACGATAAAAGCGCTAAATAAGGCGATAAGGGCTCGGTGAATCCATGGCAATCGAGCGAAAAGAGACAACATCTTATGTCCGTTCTAAAAAATTCAGTAAAAAAGCTAAGCTGTTTAGTCTAACTGGTTTCAAAAAGCATCGCTATTCAAGTAAGATGACCAACTAACAAATTTTTGCCAAATCTGTGGGAGTGAACAAGAATGGCGAGCATTGAAGCTGCACTAGCCGAGATTAAGCGCGGTGTTGAAGAACTGATTCCAGAAGAAGAACTGATTGCTAAGTTGAAAGAGGGTCGTCCTCTTCGTATTAAGTTAGGTGCCGATCCAACTGCACCGGATATTCACCTTGGTCATACAGTGATTTTCAACAAGCTGCGTGCATTTCAGGAGCTAGGCCACGACGTTACCTTCCTTATCGGTGATTTTACTGCCATGGTTGGTGACCCAACGGGTAAGAACAATACTCGTCCGCCACTAAGTCGTGAAGATGTACTGCGCAACGCTGAAACCTATAAAGAGCAGGTATTTAAGATTCTAGATCCAGCTAAGACGAAAATTCAGTTTAACTCTGAATGGCTGTCTGAGTTAGGTGCTGAGGGCATGATTCGCCTTGCTGCTAACCAAACCGTAGCACGTATGCTAGAGCGTGATGACTTTAAAAAGCGCTATGCAGGCGGTCAGCCTATCGCTATTCATGAGTTCATGTACCCACTACTACAAGGTTATGATTCAGTCGCGATGGAAACTGACGTTGAGCTAGGTGGTACTGACCAGAAGTTCAACCTACTGATGGGACGCGAACTGCAAAAATCGAATGGTCAGAAGCCACAGGTTGTATTAATGATGCCACTTCTTGTTGGTCTAGACGGCGAGAAGAAGATGTCTAAATCGGCCAACAACTACATTGGTATCAGTGAAGCGCCAAGCGAAATGTTTGGTAAGATCATGTCGATCTCTGATGACCTAATGTGGAACTACTACGACTTGCTTTCATTCCGTCCACTGGACGAAGTTGCTCAACTAAAAGCAGATGTAGAAGCGGGTCAAAACCCACGTGATGTAAAAGTAGCTCTAGCGAAAGAGATCATTGCACGCTTCCACTCTCAGGCAGATGCTGATGCAGCAGAGCAAGAGTTCGTAAACCGTTTTGCTAAGAACCAAATCCCTGACGAAATGCCAGAATTTGCTTTTGATGCAGGCCTACCGGTAAGCAATATTCTTAAAGAAGCGGGCTTGTGTGCCTCTACCTCTGAAGCGATGCGTATGGTTAAGCAAGGTGCAGCTAAGATTGATGGCGAGAAAGTAGCAGACTCTAAGTTTACTCCTGAAGCCGGGACTTACGTATTCCAAGTGGGTAAACGTAAATTTGCTCGTATCACGATCAAATAGTTGATACCAAATATCGGTTTGATAATAGCGCCTTTCGAGGCGCTTTTTTTATGCGTGTCGCTAGAGGTTAAATATCCAACTTTTTTGCAAATTTGGGCTGCTTTAGTGGGGAACTTTTGTTATTATCCTCGCGCTGCCAAAACGGCAGTTTTTTCGGAGACTTTTATGAACAATATCGACCATCCTCCTAGTATGAAAGGGGAAAAATAGTCCGCTTCGGTATTGTCGTCTCACGTCTCTACCATTGCGGTAGAGTGCTTCTTATCTCTTTGTGAATCCTCACGTTTTTCTCCTCTAAATTCTAGAATCCAATACAGCTTTTCTGTGCACTCGTGTACGGATAGACGTGTCTATATTTTGATTCAATATCAGCTGTATTTGATGGTCGTTACCTATTGCCAATCGGGAGATTCGCCATGACGGTAATGAGCAATACTTACATTGAAAACACCCCGCACTTTTCTCAAGAGGAGATCGGTGCCGCTCGCAATGCATTTTTGCAATACGAGCAAGCCCAGCAGGTCCATTTACTTACGGTTATGCCGGTAGAGGAAGCTGTCGGGATTTTACACCACTGTTCAGTGGGTTATGTCCAACAATTGATCTCGGCGTTAGAGCTTGATGGATATGAAAAGTTGGCACGTCACTACGCGCACCAGCTTGGTTTTATTCATTCGGAAGTTGAGCCTTCGAATGGTTACCTAGATACACCAGTTATTGAGCATGTAAAGCAACGTATCGGTTGGATCATAGCGCTCGCATTACTTGGCATAGTTTCAGGTCTAATTATCGCTCAATATGAAGATACTTTGAGCCAGTTGGTGCTATTGGCGATCTATATGCCTGTAATAGCAGCGGCGGGTGGTAATACCGGTACGCAAGCGGCGACCTTGGTGATACGAGCTTTAGCGACGGGTGAGTTGCGTAAAAGGCAGTGGTTAGAAGTGTTTTGGAAAGAGAGCCGAGTGGCGATTTGCTTAGCTTTTGCCATAGCCTTGGTGATTATTGGCCGTATCTTACTTTTTAGCGATAGCAGCAGTACGGGTGGCTTTGAGCTTAACACCATCGCACTTGCGATCGCGGTTGCGCTGTTTATTCAGGTGACGATGTCGACCACGCTAGGTGGCTTGCTACCAATCCTAGCGCGTGCGTTTAAACTCGATCCAGCTGTGTTGGTTAGCCCAGTTTTGGCGTCTATTGTCGATATTTCAGGAATGTGGATCTACTTCACTGTAGTTAATTACTTCTTAGGCATCGCCTGACTGAACTGGACAATATCTTTATAGAACAAGGTTTCGAACTTGGTGATCGGGGCGATGGTAGGTTTATCATCGCCCTTTGTTTTTGGTGGATGATAGTCCGTCACAAACTGAACAAATAGCGTACTCGGCTGACCAGATTTATCTAACCCATAGCCTGCCATATTGTAGCTGCCATACACGGAACCACTCTTGGCAATCAATTCGCCTTTAATTGGCGCTTTACGCATACTGCGACGATATTTCAAAGTGCCATTGGTGCCTGACGTGGGCATTAAGGCGATCAAGCCTAATTCACTGTCATGTTGCCAAATATAGCGCAGTACCGCTGCCATGTTTTGACTGGTAAAGCGGTTATTGCGTGATAGCCCTGAACCATCCGCCAGTGGGGTATGCTCTATATCAATGCCAGTTTGGGTAAAGAGAATCTGCTTAATGGCTTTAGTTCCGTTGGCAAAACTACCAGGTTGAATAAAGAACTTTGCGCCTAGGGCCTTGGTTAGGTTATCGGCGATAAGGTTATCAGACTTTTTGAGCATGGTTTCGAGCAGCTGAGGCAGTGCTTGCGAGTAATGAGTGGCAATGACTTTGCCTTGCTGCTCGGGAGCGCCAAGCCGAATACTGCCCGCTAGTTCGATATTAAGCTGAGCAAGCAGGGTATTAACAATTCTCTGGGTATATAGCGCGGGATCTTGCACGGCAAATTTTAGCGGCAGCGGCTTGCTACGATTCTGCAGGCATCCTTGGAGTTGATAGTGGTTGTCTGGAGAAGAGAGTAACTCCAGATCGCACTGTGAGCTCTCTTGTTCGATTTTAGATACTGAACTTGCCACCGTCGTGACATAAATAGGTTGATGCTCAGGCACATAGACGCGAGTGTTCCCATCTTCTTGGGTATAGATAGAGGCTTGAACGCAGTTACCATCAAGCGAAATGGCGCTGGCTGGTGCACTGTAACAAACGCCAAGAATATCCCATGGCCACCCTACTGCTCGGTCGTAACCGGTAAACGCGCTGTTATCTAACCAGAGATCGCCACTGATTTTTTTGGTGCCACTATTACGTAGCTGACTCAGTAGTTGCTTTAAGTCTTGGGTGGTTAAAGTAGGATCGCCGCTAAAACGCAGTACCACATCGCTGTCAGTCTTCTCAATGCTAGTTGCAAACTGAAATTCATCACCGAGCTCTAATTTGGCAGCAAGCGCAGTCACAATCTTTAATGTACTAGCCGGTGGGAAGAACTGACTTTGGTTGTCGGTTTGCTGGATTTGATTCTGGCTTTGAAGAGATTCGACTTTAATTGCTGCGCGGCTACCTAAAGGCAATTCATTCAGTGGCGCATAGGCCGAGGCAGATACGCTGATTAGAGAGAGTAAGCAAACAGAGGTAAAACGATCAACAAAGCGCAGCATAAGAATTCACGGTTAGCGGTTTTAGTGGGTCAGTATAGCGGGTAAAAAAAACGCCTGCTATAGAGCAGGCGTCTTAGATTCATGACTTAATGTCAGGAAATTAGAAGTCGTAACGCATACCTAGTACTGCTTGGTCTTCAGATGCTAGCTTACCAACTTTGTCTTCTTTAAGAAGGTTGAAGTCGTAAGAAACGTATGAACGGAAGTTAGGCGTAAAGAAGTAAGTCGCGTCGATCGCTACAGAGTTAGCACTCTTTTCAGAATTGCTTTGGTACTTAACTTCTTCTACGTTGTACGTTGAAGTGAATTTAGCTTGACCTAGAGTGTAAGCTGCTGCTAATTCGTAACCTTTTGCTTTTGCAGTGTTGTTACCGTTTACTTCATCGTATTTAGTGTCGCTGTATAGACCAGCGAAGTAGAAATCACTGATTTCGTAAGATGCACCAACCATGTATTGTGAAGCATCTGCACTGATGTTTACGTTAGCTGCATCGTTTTTGTAAGAGATGCCGTTTTGCTTAGCGTAAGCAGCTGTTAGACGAACACCAGTTTCACCGATGTTGTAGATACCAGATAGTGCGTAACCATTGTTGTCATCACCAACTAGTTTATCGTTGTTTTCTTTTGAAGACTCAAAAGTGTAGTTTGCGCGAAGTTCAAAACCAGAGAATTCACCAGCGTATGCGATAGAACGGTCTGGACGGTCAGCTGACTCAACTTTGTTTGCTGCTTTAGCACCGTGGTAAGCCATGATATCTGTGAAATCAGTAACTGCTGCTAGAGAACCTTTAACAGTACCCATAGTTACTTCACCAAAGTTACCACCAAGACCAGCGTACATGTAACGATGCTCTAGAGTATCTTGCTCTGTGTCGTTGTCTTTAGTTGCTTTGTACTCACCTTCGTAGAAACCAAGACCGTAAAGGTTGTCGTTGATTTGAGAAGTACCAGCGAAGTTTAGACGTACGCGAGATTGGTCTTCAGCTTTACCATCTTTTACTGCTAGACGTGCTTCAACACGGCCGCCCATTTCGATAGAGTTGCCATCGTTGTTGTAGATTTCTGCTGCGTTTGCGCCTGTAGCTACTGCTGCAGCTGAAACTGCTAGAGCGATCAGAGTCTTGTTCATCTTATTAGTCCTAATTTACTGTCCATAAATAGTTGTATGTCGAGGAGTATCTCCACTTAACCGTGGGACTCCTCTAGTTATCAGCGCTATTAATCCAGTCTCATAACAACGCGTTATAGCAAGTTATTGAGCAATAAAGACTAATCTCGCTGAATAAGTCAGCTAAGTTTTTAACGCAAAGTTCCATGATGGGTTAGTAAAATGATATAAATCGAACTTATGAACAGTGTTTTATTAAACATAAAATAATATCAAATCATTGATTGTAAAGGGTTAAGTTGCGCTGTTGATAGGTTGGTTTATATCTAAACCTTTATTTTTTTTTAGGTAAAATATGTTTCGTGCCGCGATCGGATTCAAAAACTGCGTCGATTTATCAATTGGTTATCGCGCACATTTTGAGATAGAGATCACGCTTGATTAATTTGAGTGATTTAGGCGCCAAGTTTGTTTACACTAGAGGCAATTGATTAGTTAATGCATCTACCTAGTCCACTGGATTAGGTAGTTTTGTTTTGTCCAAAGATTGCTTTGGAATGAGGTATATAATGGAAAAAGTGCCAATGACACTACGTGGCGAGAAAAAGCTACGTGAAGAACTAGAAAGACTATTGAAGCTTCGCCCACAGATTTCTGAAGCCATTGCTGAAGCACGTGAACTAGGCGACCTTAAAGAAAATGCCGAGTACCATGCAGCTCGTGAAGAGCAGGGTATCTGTGAAGCTCAAATTCGTGATATCGAGTACAAGCTATCGGTTGCTCAGGTTATTGACGTCACCACAATGGACAACACGGGTAAAGTTATCTTCGGCTCAACCGTTACTTTGATTGACTGTGATACTGAAGAAGAGAAAACCTACCAGATCGTAGGTGATGACGAAGCTGACATTAAAGCGGGTCGTATCTCGGTAAGTTCACCAATCGCGCGCGGTCTTATCGGCAAGATGGAAGGTGACGAAGTGGTTATCTCTACACCAGGTGGTGATCGCGACTTCGAAATCGACAGCGTCGAGTACATCTAAGCAAATTAGTTGCTCTGAATATCAAAAAAGGTCGCATAGGCGACCTTTTTTCTTGCTCATGAAAGTAAAATTACTTACGTGGCAACTCGATTTTACGTTCTTCCGATTGGCGGAATAGAACTAAAGTCTTACCGATTACTTGTACTTTCTCTGCACGTGTTTCACGTACAATAGCTTCAATAATCAGGTTCTTAGTGTCGCGATCTTCTGATGCAACTTTGATTTTGATTAGCTCGTGGTGGTTAAGAGCAATTTCAATTTCCGCTAGAACAGCTTCAGTTAGTCCGTTTGCGCCCATAAGCACAACAGGTTTTAGACTGTGCGCTAGGCCTTTTAGATGCTGCTTTTGTTTGGTGCTTAGGTTCATTACGCGGCCAATTTTCTTTAATATAAGGGTTGAAAAATACCATTTTAACGCCATCTAACCCTGAAGACTATAATTTATTGGGTTAGTTGTTCCCTCTATCTATTAGGTAACAAATGAGTAAACAGAAACATTCCGCTAGCTCAGGTCGCTGGTTGAAAGAACATTTTGATGATAAATACGCCAATGAAGCCCGTAAAAAAGGCTATCGCTCACGTGCTTATTTCAAAATGGAAGAGATCCAAACTAAGGATAAATTGCTAAAACCTGGTATGACTGTGGTCGATTTAGGTGCAGCTCCCGGTGGTTGGTCTCAATATGCTGCTAAGATAGTAGGTGAGGATGGGCAAATTATTGCATGTGATTTGTTGCCAATGGACCCAATTGCAGGAGTTAGCTTTCTACAAGGTGACTTCCGTGAAGAAGCGGTTTTAGATGCTTTGCTTGATCGCATTCAACCTTCAATGGTCGATGTGGTGATGTCAGATATGGCGCCAAACATCGCAGGCAATAATTCAGTCGATCAACCTCGCGCAATGTATTTAGTTGAATTGGCTTTAGATATGTGTCGACAAGTTCTAGCACCTAATGGTAGCTTTGTTGTAAAGGTCTTCCAAGGCGAAGGGTTTGATCAATTTGTCAAAGAAGTCCGAGACACATTTAAAGTCGTAAAAATCAGAAAACCTGACTCATCGCGAGCTCGCTCACGAGAAGTCTTTGTTGTAGCCACTGGTTACAAAGGTTAACTATTTGCCCATTGATGGGTTAGTTAACACTATAGCTACAGGTTATAAACTGTAGTACCCTACCTTTAATTACAATTAGTTATCGAGAGGCTGACACCTTGAGTGACATGGCAAAAAATTTAATTCTGTGGCTTGTTATCGCTGTCGTATTGATGTCGGTTTTCCAGAGCTTTGGCCCTGGAGAGAGCAATGGCAGAGCGGTGGATTACACCACGTTTGTACAGGAAGTTGGCCAAGGCCAGATTCAGGAAGCAACTTTTAAAGACGGTGAAATCACTTTCACACGTCGTGGCGGCGGCTCGCGTTATGTTACTTACATGCCGGTCTACGACCAGAAGCTACTTGATGACTTAATTAACCAAAATGTGAAAGTACAGGGCACACCTCCAGAAGAGCAAAGCCTGCTAGGTACTATCTTCATCTCTTGGTTCCCTATGATCTTACTGATTGGTGTGTGGATTTTCTTCATGCGTCAAATGCAAGGCGGCGGCGGTAAGGGCGCGATGTCTTTCGGTAAGAGCAAAGCTCGTATGATGAGCGAAGAACAAATCAAAACAACTTTTGCTGACGTTGCTGGTTGTGACGAAGCAAAAGAAGACGTAAAAGAACTGGTTGACTACCTACGTGATCCAAGCCGTTTCCAAAAGCTGGGCGGTAAGATCCCAACAGGTGTTCTGATGGTCGGTCCTCCAGGTACAGGTAAAACGTTACTAGCTAAAGCGATTGCTGGTGAAGCGAAAGTACCATTCTTTACTATCTCTGGTTCTGACTTCGTTGAAATGTTTGTTGGTGTAGGTGCATCTCGTGTACGTGACATGTTCGAACAAGCGAAGAAAGCGGCGCCTTGTATCATCTTTATCGATGAGATTGATGCGGTAGGTCGTCAGCGTGGTGCTGGTGTAGGTGGTGGTCACGATGAACGTGAGCAAACACTTAACCAAATGCTAGTAGAGATGGATGGCTTCGAAGGTAACGAAGGTATTATCGTTATCGCCGCGACTAACCGTCCAGACGTACTAGACCCAGCGTTACTTCGTCCTGGTCGTTTTGACCGTCAGGTTGTCGTAGGTCTACCAGATGTACGTGGTCGTGAGCAGATCCTTAAAGTTCACATGCGTAAAGTGCCTCTAGCAGGTGATGTAGAGCCATCGCTAATTGCCCGTGGTACACCAGGTTTCTCAGGTGCAGATCTAGCAAACCTTGTTAACGAAGCGGCGCTATTCGCTGCACGTGGTAACAAGCGCAACGTATCTATGGTTGAGTTTGAGCTAGCGAAAGATAAAATCATGATGGGTGCAGAGCGCCGTTCTATGGTGATGTCTGAAGAGACGAAAGAGTCAACGGCTTACCACGAAGCGGGTCACGCGATTGTGGGTCGTCTAGTTCCTGAACATGATCCTGTGTACAAGGTATCGATCATTCCACGTGGTCGTGCTCTTGGTGTGACAATGTACTTACCAGAGCAAGATCGTGTAAGTATGTCTCGTCAACATCTAGAATCTATGATTTCGAGCCTGTACGGTGGTCGACTTGCTGAAGAGCTAATCTACGGCGCAGACAAGGTATCAACAGGTGCTTCGAACGATATCGAACGTGCAACTGATATCGCGCGTAAGATGGTGACTCAGTGGGGCTTCTCGGAAAAACTTGGTCCTCTTCTCTATGCAGAAGATGAAGGTGAAGTGTTCCTTGGCCGTAGCGTAACTCAGACTAAACACATGTCTGATGATACGGCGAAACTTATCGATGACGAAGTTCGTCACTTGATTGACAGCAACTATGCGCGTGCGAAACAGATCCTTGAAGATAACATGGATATCATGCACGCAATGAAAGATGCGTTGATGAAGTACGAAACCATTGATGCAGGTCAGATTGATGACCTAATGGAACGTAAAGCAGAAATCCGTGAACCTGCTGGTTGGGGTGATAACCCGAGCAACAAGTCAGACGCGAAACCTGAAGATAAGTCAGAGGGTAAAGCGGAAGAGGCTTCAGCTGCTGAAGCGAAAGCGGACGACGCTGCCACTTCTCAAGAGAGCACCTCAGCGGAAGCGACTGAGAAGAAAGACTCAGAATAATTGTTATGATTAAGAGAAACCCCGAGGCAACTCGGGGTTTTTGTGTTTATGATTCTAAAAGCAAATAATAAAACTCTCGATTTATCTCAACCACAAGTGATGGGGATTCTAAATGTTACCCCTGACTCTTTTTCTGATGGCGGTCAGTTTCGCGCTTTAGAAGATGCGCTTGTTCAAGCTCAGCGTATGATTGATTCTGGTGTAACCATTATTGACATTGGTGGTGAGTCAACCCGCCCTGGTGCTCCCGATGTTGAATTAGCTGAAGAGCTTCAACGAACCATTCCAGTGATTAAAGCGATTCGTGCGCAATCTGACGTGTGGATTTCAATTGATACCAGTAAAGCGGAAGTAATGCGCCAAGCGGCTGAAGCGGGTGCTGATATCATCAATGACGTCAGAGCTTTGCAAGAGCCTGGAGCGCTTGAGGTAGCGGCAGATACAGGATTACCTATCTGTTTAATGCATATGCAAGGCCAGCCTCGCACTATGCAAGCAAACCCTCACTATGATGATTTGGTAAAAGAAGTCGGTGAGTTTTTACAACAGCGTATTGAAGCTTGTGCAGAGGTGGGGATCGAGCGTGAAAAGCTGATACTTGATCCCGGGTTTGGTTTTGGTAAAACACTAGAACACAACTATCAGATGCTGTCTCACCTAGAAGAATTCCATCAATTTGGTTTGCCAGTTCTTGCAGGGATGTCGAGAAAATCTATGATCTTCAAACTCCTCGACAAAGCTCCGGCTGAGTGCGTGTCAGCGAGCGTGGCATGCGCTACAATCGCCGCAATGAAAGGTGCGCAAATCATTCGCGTGCACGATTTTGAACAAACGCTTGATGCTATGAGAATTGTCTCAATGACCAAAGTGAATCATTGAGCAGAATAGAAAGATAAAAAGGAACAACCATGTCTGATAAGAGACGTTATTTTGGTACGGATGGTGTACGTGGCAAAGTGGGCCAGTACCCAATTACTCCAGATTTTGTGCTTAAGCTAGGCTGGGCTGCGGGTCGCGTATTGGCTAAGCAGGGCACAAAGAAAGTAATCATCGGTAAGGACACACGCATTTCAGGTTACATGCTTGAATCTGCTCTTGAGGCGGGTTTGGCCGCAGCAGGGTTAAAAGCGACCTTTACTGGCCCAATGCCAACACCGGCAGTCGCATACCTGACGCAAACTTTCCGTGCAGAAGCGGGCATCGTTATTTCAGCATCGCACAACCCATATTACGATAACGGTATTAAGTTCTTCTCGTCAGAAGGCACTAAATTACCAGATGATATTGAGCTGGCGATTGAAGCTGAGCTTGATAAAGACATTGAATGTGTTGAGTCGGCACTACTTGGTAAAGCAAGCCGTCTTAACGACGCTGCGGGCCGTTATATTGAATTTTGTAAGAGCACTTTCCCATCAGAGCTAAGTCTAGCGGGTAAAAAGATCGTGGTCGATTGCGCGCATGGTGCGACTTACCATATTGCACCAGCTGTGTTTAGCGAGCTAGGTGCAGAAGTGATCGCCATGGGTATTGAGCCTAATGGTACCAACATTAACGCAGAAGTTGGCGCTACAGATGTACGTGCACTGCAGAAACGTGTGGTTGAAGAAGGTGCAGAGCTTGGTTTGGCTTTCGATGGCGATGGCGACCGTATCATCATGGTTGATCACCTAGGTAACAAGATTGATGGTGACCAAATTGCTTACATTATCGCACGTGATGCCCTGCGCCGCGGTGAGCTAAAAGGTGGTGTCGTTGGTACGCTGATGACCAACCTTGGTATGGAAAATGGCTTAAAACAGCTAGGCATTCCATTTGTACGCGCTGCTGTTGGTGACCGCTACGTTATGGAGCAACTGCTAGAAAAAGGCTGGAAAATCGGCGCTGAGAACTCAGGACACGTTATTTTGCTAGATAAAGTGACGACGGGTGATGCGATTGTTGCAGCGCTGCAGGTGCTTGCCTCGGTTGTGGGCAGTGATATGTCTCTCCACGAGCTTTCGCAAGGCATGACTCTTTACCCACAAGTTCTAGAGAATGTTCGTTTCTCTGGTGATTCTAACCCACTAGAAGCAGATGCTGTGAAAGCATCAGTGGTTGAAGTGGAAGCCGAATTAGGTGAAAAAGGGCGTGTATTGCTGCGCAAGTCGGGTACAGAGCCTCTAATTCGCGTCATGGTTGAAGGTGAAGATGCAGAGCTAGTTCAGTCTTCTGCGCTGAAAATTGCCGAAGCCGTTAAGTCGAGTTTCTAGATTACAGATCTTGCTGAGTTTAGAGCGCTGTCTTCGGGCGGCGCTTTTTATTGTGCATTACCCAGACAAATGCTTGATTGGAACTGGGGTTGTTATGGTAGGATTGGTGCGATTTTATGGGTGATGATTGATATGCCACAGCAAGAGTATTTACAAGAAATGGGAATCCAGTGCTATCAGCTGGCACACCCTGAAAGGTTATTGGGTTATCAATCACCGCCATTGATCTTGCCTGAAAACTGTAAATTGCTGCTTGTTTCCCCTCAACTTCCTCAGGGGAAAACGGCAGAGATGTTTGAGCGGGTATTAAAAAGCATCAAGTTGTCACTTGAACAGGCTCTACATGTTACTCCAGAGCAATTGAGCCAGCTCGATAACGATAATCATCATCTAGAGTGGATTTGGTTTGCCGGATGCGATCAGCAAGATCGTCTTGAAGCTAAAGCGCTTGTTTCCCCATTACTGACTCAAGTTGATGGTAACAACGAACAGCGTCGAGCCCTATGGCAACAGATCTGTTCTTATCAGTCATCGTGACCCTCTTATGAGCCAATCTTCAATTTTACCGCTCGCATTAGAGCATCTTGATCAAGTGTGGAATATTGAGCAAAGCGCCCACTCTCACCCTTGGTCTGAAACCATGATTCGTGACCTAAACAGTCGCGGCGCGCGTCATCATGTATTGGTGGTTGAAAACCAAGTCATGGGCTACTTCTATGCCCAGAATATCGTTGGCGAAGTCACTTTGCTTAATGTTGCGGTTAGCCCTAGTCAGCAAGGGCGAGGCTACGGCAAGCAGTTAATGGAAGCTTTCCTAGATATTTGCGAGCAAGATAAGGCGGACAGCGCTTGGCTAGAGGTGCGAGAAAGCAATAGCAGTGCGTTTGGTCTCTACGAATCGATTGGCTTTAATGAAGTCGATCGCCGCATCAACTACTACCCGACAACGTCAGGTAAAGAAGATGCGATCATCATGAGTTATATCTTTTTTTAGACAGCTACTTTTGTACCGCTTTGACGACCGAAGGGCCTTCTACGGGGTAAAAGTTCTTTTCAAACCGTTCATTCAGTTCTGAGGCTGGTAAAGGTTTGTCAAACAAGTAGCCTTGGAATTGAGCACAGCCAAGCTGTTTAAGCGCATTGAGCTCATTAGCATCTTCGACACCTTCCGCAATCACTTCTAAATTGAGTCTACGTGCGGTCATAATGATGGTATCAACGATCGCTTGGTCACTCTCATCTAAATGAAGCTGGGTAACGAAAGAGCGGTCGATTTTTAGCACGTCGACAGACAGGTGTTTCAAATAACGTAGTGAAGAGTATCCAGTACCAAAATCATCGATCGATGTTTTTAGGTTGTGCTCTTTCAACTCTGCCATTTTCTGAATCGCTGCTTCGACATTCTCTAACAGTAGATTCTCGGTAATCTCCAGCTCAATATGTTCACCGTCAATGTCCGCTTGGGCGAGAGAGTCAACGATGTGCTCCACAAACGACGGTTGAGAAAACTGTAATGGACTGATGTTAATTGCCAGTCTACGGAAAGTGCTTGGGAGTATCCCTTCTTTTTTCCAGTGAGAAAATTGATAGCAAGCTTGCTCAATGATCCAATTACCAATTTGCAGGATTTGCCCTGTCTCTTCGGCGATGGGCATAAATACCCCAGGAGGTAGCACCCCTTTTTGTGGGTGGTTCCAACGAATCAGCGCTTCAACGCCAATGATATTATGATTGTCATCGACCTGAGGTTGGTAATAAAGCTCAAGCTGCCCTTGGTTGAGTGCTTCGTGCAGCCCTTTTTCAATTTCTAGGAAAGATTCTACCTGAGCCTGCATCTCTGGCTCATAGAACATGTATTTGTTTCGCCCTGCTGTTTTAGCGCGGTATAGGGCGGTATCCGCTTGGCGCAACACATCGATATTAGTGCTGCCCACCGATGGGAAGATAGCGATACCGACACTGACCGTACAGTAGAGCTGGTGGTCATCAATAGAATACGGATTAGAGACAAGAGCGAGCAGCTGCTGAGCAAACTCATGGGCTTTGTCTGCGCTAGTATTGGGCAGTAAGATTGCAAACTCATCCCCGCCGATACGAGCCGCGGTAAAGTCATCTCGCAGCCAAGCTTCGATCCGTTTTGATATCGCCTTAATTAAATTATCCCCAATCGTATGACCGAGAGAGTCATTGATGGTTTTAAATCTGTCTAAATCTAAGTAGAAAAGTGCACCCGCTTGGTTATTAGTGTTGGCTTCTTCGATCGAGTCTTTGAGCATTTGCAAAAGTAAACTGCGGTTAGCTAACCCAGTCAGAGAATCGTAGTAAGCCAATTGATTGAGCTGTACCGCTGCAGCTTCTCTCTCTTTCCAAAGGGTATGGAAGGTCTTAGCTAACTGGCCAAGTTCATCATCTCGGTAGAGAGTCGGTGGCGGAAGGTCACTTTTGGTATTTTGTAGTGAACGTACCCATTCAATTAAGGTAACCAGTGGTTTGGAAAGCTTTTGATAGAAGAACATCAATAGGATTGACGTTAAAAGGATATTTCGAAATAGGTCAAACAGCAGTATTTGACTGGTTTTGGCAATAAAGTCTTTGGCAATATTAGCGCCATTGACGGAGAAGCTTAAGGTTCCGACCACAACGTGTGAGTTAGGTTGATGCAAGTCAGTGGTATAAATCGGCGTCGTTGGGGTGAGATAGCTAGACAGAGCTTCTGTGAAATCACCTTGCAGTGACACATTGCGCTCTTTTTCCGTTAGCGTATCGCCGAAGTCATCGACAATTTGTACCTTGTAGACCGCATTGTCCATCATCAGGCTAGACGCGACTTGTTCGGCCAACAACTGATTGAGATGGTAGGCCGCTTGACTGGCATTGGAATAGTTCTGTAGGAGCTTGAACTGGTAGTGTTCTTCTATGCGCTTTTGCTCCTGATGGAGATCCACCAAGATATGATAAAAGCTAAAGCAGATCCCTAGAATAACGGAAACTAGGAATACTGTTTTCGCTTGACGAAAAGCTAGTGAGTTTATTTTCTTGCTTTTAGGCATAGTTCAGATCGGTTCCCTCTACTCCTTTAGTTATAGCCCAATTTCATTGATATTTTAATAGACAGGGAAATTGACGTTGATTTTGTGCCATTTTCGCTGTGGAAGTTGCCCCACAGTCCATTATAAGCGAAAATACCGCGCAAAATTGAATCGACCATTTACGCTAGGGTATTTCTTGCCTTCTCTAGCGCTTAGACAGAAGAAGAACCTTTCATGTCAAATACTCCATTTCTAGGCGAAGTGTCTAAACGTAGAACATTCGCTATTATCTCGCACCCGGATGCGGGTAAAACCACGATTACAGAAAAAGTACTATTGTTCGGACGTGCAATCCAAACAGCGGGTACTGTTAAAGGCCGTGGCTCAGCTCAACACGCAAAATCTGACTGGATGGAGATGGAGAAAGAGCGTGGTATCTCGGTAACAACTTCTGTAATGCAGTTTCCGTTCAACGATTGTTTGGTAAACCTTCTCGATACCCCAGGACACGAAGACTTCTCGGAAGATACTTATCGTACACTGACGGCGGTTGACTCCTGTTTGATGGTAATCGACGCAGCGAAAGGTGTCGAGGACCGTACTCGCAAACTGATGGAAGTAACACGTTTACGTGATACACCAATCGTCACTTTCATGAACAAATTAGACCGTGATGTTCGTGACCCAATGGAAGTCCTAGACGAGGTTGAAAGCGAGCTAGGTATGATGTGTGCACCTATCTCTTGGCCAATCGGTTGTGGTAAAGAGTTTAAAGGGGTTTATCACATTCACCGTGATGAAACGATTCTTTATGAATCTGGCCACGGTCATGAGATTCAAGAAGTACGCACCATCAAAGGGCTTGATAATCCAGAGCTAGACGAAGCAGTAGGCGCAGACCTTGCTGAAAGTGTCCGTGAGGAACTTGAGTTAGTCATGGGGGCTTGTCCTGAGTTTGATCTTGAGCTGTTCCTGCAAGGTGAATTAACACCTGTCTATTTTGGTACTGCACTAGGTAACTTTGGTGTTGACCATATGTTGGAAGGTCTTACTAAGTGGGCGCCAGCACCTCAAACACGCGAAGCTAACGAGCGTTCTGTAGAAGCAACAGAAGAAAACTTCTCAGGTTTCGTCTTTAAGATCCAAGCAAACATGGATCCTAAGCACCGCGACCGTATTGCCTTCATGCGTATTGTATCGGGTACCTACAAGCAAGGTATGAAGATGAATCACGTGCGTATCGGTAAGCAAATCAATATTTCTGATGCGGTAACCTTCATGGCCGGTGACCGTTCACGTGCAGAAAACGCTTATGCAGGTGATATTATTGGTCTACACAACCACGGTACAATCCAGATTGGTGATACCTTTACTCAAGGTGAAGCGCTGAAGTTCTCAGGCATTCCTAACTTTGCACCAGAGCTATTCCGCCGTATTCGCCTTAGAGATCCACTGAAGCAGAAGCAGCTACTAAAAGGTCTAGTTCAGCTTTCTGAAGAAGGTGCAGTACAGGTATTCCGCCCGCTACAAAACAACGATCTAATCGTAGGTGCGGTAGGTGTGCTTCAGTTTGACGTCGTTGTAGCGCGCCTGAAAGCAGAATACAACGTAGAAGCGATCTACGAGAGCGTAAACGTCGCAACTGCACGCTGGGTAGAGTGTGAAGATGGTAAGAAACTGGATGAATTCCAGCGTAAGAACCAAACCAACCTAGCGCTAGATGGTGGTGATAACCTAACTTACATCGCACCAACTATGGTGAACCTGAATCTAGCGAAAGAGCGTTTTCCAGAAGTAGAATTCCGCGCCACCCGCGAACACTAATCTTCTTCGCCTTTGCTGCGATAGCGGTGTTGACTGCGTAAACTCACAACAAATGCTTTGAAGATGGAGTGATAATCTCAGTTGTATAAATGCCGTCTTAGTTAAGACGGCATTTTTTTGTCTAGGGGTTAGAACGGACTTCGTCCTGTGGAAGGCTGGAACGGGCTGCGCCCTATGGAAAACGGGATCGGGCTTCGCCCTTCTGGAAAGCGAGGGTTGATTCCTCTGCCACAAGAGAGCAACTTTAGTTATCCAGTTATCCAGTTATCCAGTTATCCAGTTATCCAGTTATCCAGTTATCCAGTTATCCAGTTATCCGTAGGACGAAGTCCGTTCCCATCTCCCGCTACCTGCATCCCATATCATTAGCGAAGCGTTCACAAACAAAGAGGGTTGATGCTCGCACATCAACCCTCCAAATTTCTCTAGCTCTCTAGCTCTCTAGCTCTCTAGCTCTCTAGCTCTCTAGCTCTCTAGCTATTTCTTCTTCTTAGCGACTTTCTTTTTGCCTTTAGCGACAGACTTTTTCTTGTCGTCTTTTTTCTTTTTCTTGAATGTCGGCTTCTTGTGCTTAGGGCGCATCTCTTTAATGAAGCGCTCTTTGATCTCTTCTTTTACGTAGCGAGCAACGCGATCCATCATTGGTTGGTCGTGTGCTTCTACTAGTGAAATAGCGTTACCTTTCTTACCTGCACGTGCGGTACGGCCGATACGGTGCAGATAGACGTCAGCGCTGCGCGGCATATCGTAGTTGATCACGTGGCTAACATCTGGAAGGTCAATACCACGAGCAGCAACATCGGTGGCTAGAAGAACATTGACGCTGCCATCACGGAAGCGGGCAATCGCATTGTTACGGCGATCTTGAGGCATTTCGCCTTGGATCCATGCACAAGGGATTTGTGCTTTCTCAAGTTCTACACGTAGCTCTGATAAGCGCTCACGAGTTTTTAGGAATACGATTGAACGCTCAGCTTGGTCGTTGATGATCTTTTTCAGTAGCTCAAGCTTGTGCGTCATATCGTCGGCACGGTGATACCACTGGGCAATCTTTTTGCGCTCACGACGTGAAGGCTCTGCGTCTATCTCTGCAGGCTCTTTAAGTAGGTCTGCAGTAAAACCTTCAACACCTTTACCTTCTAGCGTCGCTGAGAAGAGTAAAGTTTGTTTACGCCAACGACACTCAGCAGATAGGCGGTCAACGGTTGGGCCAAAGCCCATGTCTAGCATGCGGTCAGCTTCATCTAGGATCAGCCATTCGATCGCTCGACAGTCAAAACGTTCAGCGTTGATGTACTCCATCAAACGTCCTGGCGTCGCGACGACGATATCCTGAGTTTTACCTAAGATTTCAGCGTGCTCTTGATACTGAACGCCACCAGTAATGGTGAAGATATTGAGCTTAGTGTGCTTAGCCAGTGCGCGTGCTTGATCGGCAACCTGCATTGCGAGCTCACGAGTTGGCGTTAAAATTAGAATGCGTGCAGGCCCCGGTTTACGGCGAGGAAAGTCTTGCAAATATTGCAGAGCAGGCAAGACAAACGCTGCGGTTTTACCTGTCCCCGTTGGTGCGGAAGCTAAAATATCGCGGCCATCTAAAGCTTGTGGAATGGCTTCAGCTTGAATTTGCGTTGGGCGGTCGTAACCCATTTCTTCGATTGCGAGGAGTAGGTTAGGGTCTAACTCTAATTCAGCAAAATTTCTGATCACTATGATGTCTCCACAAGCCAGTTGGTGTGAACAATAAATTTAAGGGGACGTATTATAGAGTTTTCGGTGACAAGGATCACACGTTATTTTTACATCTTAAGATAAAAGTCTTTCGTCAAATCGATAAAGGCATCGCTATAGCCTCCATCACTATGAATAGTCAGGGATTCTTCAATCGTATTCGTTGCTGTTTTAGTCAGTTCAATCAACAGCCTAGTGACCTGTTTACGCTCAGTAGGCTTGATTTGGCATTGTCGACTGATATGCCAGTCTTGTTCTGCCGCTAACTGAATGAACAGATCTCCCTCTATTTTAGGTAGTACAAAGCTTGCTTTACCTTGGCTGGTCAGTAACTGCTTACATCGCGCAAGCAACGCTTGATGAGTTAAGGTATCTGTATGTCTAGCCGTTGCGCGCGAAATGTTGCTCGCTTGCTCACCTGTATTGAAGTAAGGAGGGTTACATATGATGCGATCAAACTGTTTTGGAAATTGGTACGTAAGCACATCACCTTGATGGAGCGTTAATCGTTGCGTCCAAGGTGAGCGTGCGAAATTTATACTCGCCGCTTCGATAGCATTGTCATCTATGTCAATCGCCTCGATAGTCAGTGAAAGATGACGTTGAGCGCACATCAAACTTAGCAAACCTGTCCCCGTTCCAATATCCAATAAAGACTCCGCATTTTCTAAGTTAGTCCATGCACCTAGCAGTACTCCGTCAGTACTGACAGGCATGCCTGAAAGGCCGCCATAAATGCTAAATTGTTTGAAATCGAAGTCTTTTGTTTTTTTCATAACTTTTATGTTTGTCGGAGTTCGGTTGGTTTTTGAGTTAATTGATCTGTTGTTACGCGATTGTTTGGTTTTTTGTGCTATTTGTGTCCAATGTGTAGTGGATTTTGACTAGTTTATTAAACTGGTATTTTTATTGATCTTGGTGATGTGTGCTGATTTTTAGGTCGAGTTATAAATTTTTATGGTGTTTTTAGCCTTGAGCTTGCGAGGTGATAAGGATTTCGTCATCATGCGCGCCTTAATTTTATAGAGTGAGCGCACGTTCGTATCACTCAGCAAACACAACATCTATTAAATTATAAGTAAAGGGTCGACAGTGAATCAGACTTTAAAACTAACAGATATTATTGCGGTAGGCTTTATGCTTTTCGCATTCTTTTTGGGTGCAGGTAACATTATTTTCCCACCTTTGGCTGGCCAATTAGCCGGAGAAAACTTAATTCCTGCTATGACAGGTTTTCTACTAACGGCAGTAGGTCTACCTCTTATTACTATCGTTGCAATTGCGGTTGCTGGTGGTTCTTGGGAGCACTTAACCAAAGATTTGCCAAAGCGCGTGGCGATGACTATTGCGGTACTGATTTTTATCATTATTGGTCCTGCATTTGCAGCGCCTCGTACAGGTCTTGTCGCTTACGAAATGGCAGTTAAGCCCTTCTTTATCGATGCGGCGCAAATGCATTTGACGGTTTTCTCTATCCTATTCTTTGTTGTTGCGATGTTTTTTGCCTGGTCTCAGGGCAAGTTGATCGATGTGATTGGTAAAATCCTGACTCCAGTTCTTTTCTTGGGATTGATTGTGCTTGCGGCTGCGGTATTTATTGATCCGCAAGGTGAAATGATCGCTGCGCAAGGAGAGTACCTGACGCATCCTCTACAAAAAGGTTTCCTTGAAGGCTACAACACCATGGATACTTTTGCCTCGCTGATGTTTGGTGGGCTTATCGTAGATGCACTGCGTAAAAAAGGTGTAGATGATCAAAAGGCGACGGCGAAGTACCTGATTAGCGCAGCATTTGTCGCTGCAACGGGCTTAGTCTTTGTCTATGTATCACTGTTCTACCTAGGCGCAACTAGTGCCGCAGTAGCTGCTGGTGCTGACAACGGTGGTGCGATTCTTAGCCTGTACGTTCAGTCTCTATTTGGTCCATATGGTCAGATTGTGCTGTCTGTGATTGTACTGCTTGCATGTTTGACCACGGCTATCGGTATTATCTCTGCTTGTTCTGATTACTTCAGTTCTATCACGCCAGTTTCTTACAAAGCATGGGTAGTGATCATTGGTGTTGCTTGTGCAACTGTGGCAAATGTTGGTCTATCACAGCTAATTTCTCTATCTGTGCCTGTGCTATTTGCACTATATCCAGTAGCGATTGCGCTAGTGGCACTGACGTTTGTGCGCAAAAAGCTACCAAATCCACAAGTGGCTTATCGTGTGGTTATTTTGGTCTCATTACTGTTTGCACTGATTGATGCGGCAAAAGTTGCAGGTGTCGACGTATCAGCACTGAGCATGCTGCCGCTGTTTGATGTTGGTATGGGGTGGTTGATGCCAACGGCAGTTGCGATTGCATGTATGTTTTTTGTTGGTAAGTCAGAACAACAGTCGCTAACGGAAGAAGCTGCATAATAAAGCAACTTTTTTGAATCAAAGATCCCCTGTTGCGTAAGGCGTGACAGGGGATTTTTTCTATTCAAGCATTTTTATTCGCCAATAAAATATTCCTGTATCTTCGTCACATTTTTCAGTAGAATTCTCCGGTTAAATTCTACTCATAAATGTTGAGCAAACATGTTTGAAATCAATCCAATTAAAAACCGCCTAAAGGACGTGTCTGAGCGCACAAATGTCCTGAGGGGGTACCTTTGACTATGACGCCAAGCAAGAGCGTCTAGAAGAAGTCAACGCAGAACTAGAACAACCAGATGTATGGAACGAGCCAGAGCGCGCACAAGCTCTAGGTAAAGAACGTTCTTCACTAGAAGCGGTTGTTGAAACGATTGATCAACTTGAGCAAGGTGTTGAAGACGTTGAAGGTCTTTTAGAACTTGCTGTTGAAGAAGAAGATCAAGAAACCTTCGATGAAGTTGAACCAGAATTGGCTGAGCTTGAAGCTAAACTAGAAAAGCTTGAGTTCCGTCGTATGTTCTCTGGCGACCACGATGCTTCAGACTGTTATATCGATTTACAGTCAGGCTCTGGTGGTACAGAAGCGCAAGACTGGACTTCAATGATGCTACGCATGTACTTGCGCTGGGCTGAAGCTAAAGGCTTTAAGACCGAAGTTATCGAAGTGTCAGAAGGTGAAGTTGCGGGTCTGAAAGGTGCAACGGTTAAGATTTCTGGCGAGTACGCTTACGGTTGGTTGCGCACAGAGACTGGTGTTCACCGTCTTGTTCGTAAATCGCCATTCGATTCAAGTGGCCGCCGTCATACATCGTTTGCTTCTGCGTTTATTTACCCAGAGATTGATGACAACATTCAGATCGATATTAACCCTTCTGATCTACGTATCGACGTATACCGCGCTTCAGGTGCGGGTGGTCAGCACGTTAACACCACGGAATCAGCGGTTCGTATTACTCACGTTCCTACTAACACTGTGGTTCAATGTCAGAACGATCGCTCTCAACATAAGAACAAAGACCAAGCGATGAAGCAGCTCCGTGCGAAGCTTTTTGAACTAGAGATTCAAAAGCAGAACGCAGAGAAGCAAGCGAACGAAGATGCGAAATCTGACATCGGTTGGGGTAGCCAAATCCGCTCTTACGTACTGGATGACTCGCGCATCAAAGATCTACGTACCGGCGTTGAAAATCGCAACACTCAAGCGGTTCTAGATGGCGACCTAGACAAATTTATCGAAGCTAGCCTGAAATCAGGTCTATAAGCTTTTCACCGAAAAAACTATCGTTACTAACGAAAACAGGATACATCGAAAATGACTGATGCTGTTCAAAACGAGAACGTACAAGAAGAGAACAAGTTAATTGCTGAGCGCCGCGCTAAATTGGATCATATCCGTAAGAGCTGCAAAGCAAACGGCCACCCAAATGACTTCCGTCGTGAGCACCTAGCTGGCGATCTTCAAGCGGAATTCGGTGAAAAGACGAAGGAAGAGCTAGAAGAGCTTAACCATGTTGTAGCAATCGCTGGTCGTGTTATGGCTAAACGTGGTCCATTCCTAGCTATTCAAGAAACATCTGGCCGTATCCAAGCATACGCTGCAAAAGATGTTCAAAAAGAGCTGAAAGAGAAATACCAAGGCCTAGACATTGGTGACATCATCGGTGTTAAAGGTGCACTTCACAAATCAGGTAAAGGCGACCTTTACGTGAACATGGAGTCTTACGAGCTGCTAACTAAAGCACTTCGCCCACTTCCAGAGAAGTTCCATGGCCTGACTGACCAAGAAATGCGTTACCGTCAGCGTTACGTTGATCTAATCGTGAACGAAGATTCTCGCAACGCATTTATCGTGCGTTCTAAGCTAGTATCTTCAATCCGCAACTTCATGAGCTCGAAAGGCTACCTAGAAGTTGAAACGCCAATGATGCACGTGATCCCAGGTGGTGCAACGGCTCGTCCATTCATCACTCACCACAACGCGCTAGACATCGACATGTACCTACGTGTTGCACCTGAGCTTTACCTCAAGCGCCTAGTAGTGGGTGGTTTTGACCGTGTATTCGAGATCAACCGTAACTTCCGTAACGAAGGTTTATCTCCACGCCACAACCCAGAATTCACAATGATGGAATTCTACCAAGCGTACTCTGACTACAAAGATCTGATGGATCTGACTGAAGAGATGCTAAGCACAGCAGCGATGGACGTTCTTGGTTCGACTTCTATGCCTTACGGTGACGAAACCGTTGAGTTCGGTGGTAAGTACGCTCGTATGAGCATGTTTGATGCGATCAAGCACTACAACCCTGAGCACGCTGAGATCCAAGCGCTAACAGAAGCAGACCTACAAGACCGTGACAAGATGGTAGCAATCGCGAAATCTGTACACGTAGAAGTAGAAACGTTCTGGACTTGTGGCCAGCTTCTAGAAGAGATCTTTGGTGAAACAGCTGAGCCTCAGCTTATTCAACCAACCTTCATCACTGGCTACCCAGCGGACATCTCTCCTCTAGCACGTCGTAGCGATGACAACCCGTTCTTCACTGACCGTTTTGAGTTCTTTATCGGTGGCCGTGAAGTTGCAAACGGCTTCTCTGAGCTGAACGATGCACAAGACCAAGACGAGCGTTTCAAAGCGCAAGTTAACGCCAAAGACGCAGGTGATGACGAAGCGATGTACTACGATGCAGACTACATCACTGCACTAGAGCACGGTCTACCGCCAACAGCAGGTCAAGGCATCGGTATCGACCGTCTAGCAATGCTGTTTACTAACACGCACACTATTCGTGACGTGATTCTGTTCCCAGCGATGCGCCCTCAAGCTTAAGCTGTAGGCAAACAACATAATTTAAAAAGTCACCTTCGGGTGACTTTTTTGCGTTTAGTCACCTACAGCTAAAGTTGGTTTTTTCCTCTAGTATTGGTCTAACCAGTCAATCTCTTCACTGTTTGCTAAGCAATTGAGTTACTTAGCAAAGAAAGTTTTTTTCGAGTAGCTTCTCACAACGCATGGAAAAAGTGCGATTCCCCCGCTAGTCTTATATTTGAGACAGATTATCTCTGTAAGTCTCTATAATGTAACCACATACAATTTTATGTGTGTTTACGCGCACAGCATTTACATTATCAATAAAAAGGAACTAGCTTCATGGGTAGTCAATTCCGGATGGATTCCGTTCCAGGTTCGTTGGTTGTAGTGGGAGGAACCTATGAGCCTTGGCTGTCAGTTTTAGAGCAAGTAGGTTGGAGATGTACTCAGTGTGGTGATTTACGCAAAGCCGATGCACTGTTTACTGAAACGGGCCCTTGTATCGGTATTGTTGATCTCAGCCATGATGAGTTCAGTCTCAATGGTATTGCTAACTTGGTGAGTAAACACAAACAGGTACGCTGGTTAGCCTTCATTCGTGAGTCTCAATTAAGCTCAGATACTATTTGCCAATTTATCGTTAACTTCTGTATCGACTTTTTTACCGCTCCAATTCCTGATGCTCAGTTGCTCAGCACCATTGGTCACCAATTAGGCATGCTGAAACTTGAGAAAAAAGTTTGGCCACATTACGGCAATCAAAGTGACATGGGATTAATTGGTGACTCTATCCCTGTTAAGCGTCTACGTGATCAGATTAAGCGCATTGGTCCTACTGATGTCAGTATCTTAATCTATGGAGAAAATGGCACAGGTAAAGAAACCGTTGCCCGTGCCGTCCATCGTACCTCTGCGCGAGCAAACAAAGAGTTTATCTCGGTTAACTGCCGCGCTATGTCGGAGCGTCGAATAGAGAGTGATTTATTCGGAATTAATCGTGATGATATGAGCGAGCCGTCAATTCTAGAGAGAGCGGATGGCGGTACGATATTACTCAACGATATTCTCACCTTACCTCGTTCGCAGCAGTTTAATTTATTGCGTTTCCTCCAAGAGGGGATGGTAGACACTGCATCAGGTCGTAAGGAAGTGGATGTGCGCGTTTTAGCGGCGAACTCTGCAGATATTGAAAAAGCTTTGATTGATGGTGATTTTAACGAAGAGCTCTATCACTACATCAATGTGCTGCGTATTAATGTTCCGAGTCTAAAAGAACGTGCTGGGGATATCTCTATTCTTGCCCGTCACTTCTTGCAGGAATATTCAAAAGAGTACAATGCCCAAGCGCGCAGTTTTACTGAAGAAGCAGCACGTGCCATGACCCGTTATCATTGGCCTGGTAATGTCCGCGAACTGATGAATCAGATCAAGCGTATTGTGCTGATGTCAGATACCGTGATGCTTGACGAGCCACATCTAGATCTACCTAAGCGTAGTGATAGCCGCCGTAGCTTAAAGAGTATTCGTGAGCGTAGTGAAAGGGATGCCTTGTTGTTGGTGCTAGAGTCTCACTCTGGTCAGGTGTCGATGGCCGCAAAAGAGCTAGGTGTATCGCGTGCAACCATGTATCGATTGTTAAACAAACACAACCTAATTTCAGACATACCTGCATAGCTGATTGATTTATAAATAAAAAGCCGCGCTAGAGATAGCGCGGCTTTATTTATATTACCGATATGATCTATTGCACATGCAATATTCCTTGGCTGAATATCTTATAATCAAAAGCTCAAACCGGTTGTTTTTAGGTTAAAAATTTGTTTTGAAATTTTATGCAGAAAGGTGGTTGAAATATCACCTGATATGAATAGAATTTAACCATGAGCTAAGGCTCAAACCCATCAAAATATTTGGATTAATACATTAGCTAGGAGGCGCACAATGAAACATTTCACTGTTCAATCATTTATCTGTGCGTCTGTCGATCAAACCATTCCCGCAATGGATGCTATTAAACGCAACACGTTTGTAGCCGATCGAAAACTAGATAAAACCATGTAATTAATCCGTATCCTTTTTTTAATTGGCTGCGGAAAAGCAGCGAATTAAAACATTCTTGATCTCATGATTCGTTGATCTTTTCCCAGCTTCAAATTCAACTGGAGAAAACTCATGAGTCATTCTGTATACCTAAAACTTGCCACTCTTTTGGTCAAAGCGGATCTACGTCGAGAAGAGCGTGATTGGAAACGTAAACTACGTCGTAGTGCCTACGACTTACCTTGGAACAACGAGCATTTGCTACGTGATATCGGTCTTGAGCAAGATGGTCGTCCAATAGGATTTACGGAACCAGATAGCGTCAAAGCCGAACGTCGTATTCGTCATCTTCGTCGTGTACTCAGTGCGCGAATACCAACGTAATCTCAGGGGCAGGCGCTTCACCTGCCCCGCTATTTCTGCAACGACAGATTATGGACAAGGATTGGAGTAAGTCGTCCCAATCTCTTGAATCCCTTGAAGCAACTCATCTGTTAATACGACATCTAAACTATCAATATTTGATTTAAGCTGTTCCAAGTTTGTCGCGCCAATGATGTTGGATGCGACAAACGGCCTTTGGTTAACAAATGCCAACGCCATTTGCGCCGGATCTAAACCGTGTTGCCTTGCGAGATCGACGTACGCTTGTGTCGCTTGTTCTCCTTGAGGAGTAAAGTAACGAACAAATCGTTCAAATAGAGAGCATCGAGCTCCTTCCGGACGGGCTCCATTTAGGTATTTACCACTTAGACAGCCAAACGCGAGTGGAGAATAAGCAAGCAGCTGAACGCCTTCATAGTGGCTTATTTCAGACAAACCCACTTCAAAACTTCGATTGAGTAAGTTGTAAGGGTTTTGAATCGAGACAATTCTTGGTAGTTCGTGCTTTTCCGCTAAGCGAAGCAGAGTCATTACACCCCACGGCGTCTCATTGGAAACACCGATATAGCGGACTTTTCCTGCTTTAATTAGCTCAGCGAGCGCTTCGAGCGTTTCAATTAAAGTCACCTCTTCCTGAGCGTCAGGGTAGGGGTAGTTCAGTTGACCGAAACAGTTGGTTTGCCTCTGCGGCCAATGCAGTTGGTAAAGATCAACATAATCGGTCTGCAACCGTTTCAGGCTATCATCAATCGCAAGATGGATATTTTTCCGATCTAAACTCATGTTTTCGCGGATATAAGGGATGTTTCTTGGACCCGCAACCTTGGTGGCTAACACCACTTTTTCTCGCTTACCTGATTTGGTAAGCCAGTTTCCAATGTACTGCTCGGTTAATCCCTGAGTATTCGCTTTCGGCGGCACAGGGTACATTTCTGCGGTATCAATAAAATTCACACCGCGTTCAAGTGCGTAATCAAGCTGGCTAAAAGCTTCTTGCTCAGTATTTTGCTCACCAAACGTCATGGTGCCAAGACAGATCTTACTCACTTCCAAAGTGGAATGGGGTAACTTGTTGTATTGCATCGATCTTCCTTGTCGTTACGGGTATGTGATCCCACTATAGGGGATTTGAGTATGATTAGAAAAGAGCGAGGGGTAACAAATTCGCAAATTTTGCAAAGTTGGCTAATACTGATTATTGGAGGTGAGCTATGCAAAAAAGTCAGTTAGATAAGTGGATTCATGGTCATCATAAAGACAGCTATCAGCCACCCAAGGTGTTTGTTATTGGTTGTTCAGACTTATCCCAGTATCTATTAGCCGTTGAATATAAGCACAAAATAGAGCCAATCAAGATTGATGATGAGCCCGTGCACTTCGACTCGCTAGAGCTAGTCAAAGAGGAGTTACTGAGGCTGGGTGTGGAACGAGCATACCTACGTTTACATAACGCTTATGATGAATGTGGAGCGAGTGACGGCCCTCTGTATCATGATGTGGAGCTATCGCTTACCACGCACTAAAGATAATGGTTTTCCAAAATACGCGCTGTGAATTGAGTTCTTAAATAGAATCCTCTTGGCAGCGTTTTTATTGGTTTACCGCTTGCTCCATAGGCTTCGGTCAAAACTCGGCTGTTCGCCGCTTTAGGTCGTAGCTGCAAAACCTCGCCATGACGAGCGTTAATTTGCTCGACTTTCCCTAGTACGATGAGCTCCATCAGTTCTTCCCAGTCAGCTTTAAGTTGTTGCTCTTCTTCGATGCTTGGCGACCAGATCAAAGGCGAACCGACGCAACGCTCCGCTAATGGGATCTCCCTTTCGCCTTCCACTGGAATCCACAACACTCTGGAAAGTTTATTGCGAACATGGCTTGTTTCCCAAGTGAGACCATGAACGCCAATTAGTGGTGCGACACAAACAAAGGTCGTTTCTAATGGTTTTCCTGAGTACCCAATTGGAATGGTTTTTAGCTCGATTCCGAGCTTCTCAAAATCTTGAGTCGGTTTACTGCCTGCCGTTGCCCCTAAGTGCCACTCTAATAGCTGTCCAACCCAGCCTTTATCACGACGAAGATCCGGTGGAACTTCGATCTCGGCTTCTTCTGCTAGATCGGCAAAGCTAACACCTGCGATGCTTTTTGCTCGTTCAAGCAGTTCTTGTTCTGTGGTCGGTTCAGGCTTCATTGGTATTGCAACAGTGTGGAAAGTGGGCTCATTGTAACTCAGTGAACGAAAATTACGACTGTAGAGAGAATGATCGTTGTGAGTGAAAGATCATCAATTAAAAGGTTATCCACAGCTTGGTTAGAGAAACTTGCAAATTGGCGCGGGTATGTATGAATAAACAGGGGTTCGAAGGTGAAAAAACACTTGAAATTTTAGTCATATAGTTAGGTGTAACTTAAGTAGTGTGGATAAAATCAACTATGGTTGATCTTTAACCGATCTGTGTTGGTGGATAGAAACGCTTCTATGATACAAACTAATTAATTTTGTTTTTGTTATAAGTTGTTGTTTTCATAGGGTGTAAATTTTCTTAGTTTGATCTTGTTACTGCACCAAAGTGTAGGTTGCTTAGCTATTGATCACTTTCACATTGATTCTTCACATAGTTATGCACAGAAAAGGTGAATAAATGTGGTCTATGTCTCACTGTGGTGTGAGTAACCTCGGATTTGATTAAAAGTTATCCATTGAAGGATGTGAAAGCAATATTTTCTGCCCTAGTCACACTAGTAAGTTTGCTCCTACTGGGGATATGTGGAAAAATCACTGTAATTAAAGATTTTATTAGAGGTTGGCCAGTGATAGATGGCGATGGTTACCGCTTAAATGTGGGAATTGTAATCTGTAACAGCCATGGTCAGGTCTTCTGGGCTAAACGATACGGACAACACTCTTGGCAGTTCCCTCAAGGTGGAATTGATGAAGGTGAAACCCCTGAACAGGCAATGTATAGGGAGTTGTATGAAGAGGTTGGTCTTACAAAGAAAGACGTAAAGATCGTCGCGACAAGTCGTCATTGGTTAAGATATAAGCTACCAAAGCGCCTTGTTCGTTGGGATTCAAAACCTGTTTGTATCGGTCAGAAACAGAAATGGTTTCTGCTGCGACTCGATTGTGATGAATCACGAATTGATATGTTGCGTGGCAGTTCCCCTGAATTTGATGGTTGGCGTTGGGTAAGCTATTGGTATCCAGTCAGACAAGTGGTTTCTTTTAAGCGTGATGTTTATCGTCGCGCAATGAAAGAGTTTGCATCAATGGCAATGCCATTTAAACAGCGTAAAGTAAAAGGCAAACGTAAGCACCGAAGAGGATAGACATGCTTTCTCAACTAAGGGAAATAGTTGAACAAGTTTCTAAGGTAGAAGAAGTTCATCAGGCCTTAGACATCTTAGTTAAACAAACATGCAGTGCGATGAGTACTGAGTGTTGCACCGTCTATCTTGCTAACGAAGAAATGCAGCGTCTTGAGTTAATGGCGACTCAGGGCCTGCGTTTTAAAGGCGATAAAATTCATATCCGGTTTAGCGAGGGCTTGGTTGGCCTTGTTAAACGCAGTGCTGAGCCGCTTAACCTAGCGGAAGCCTCCAAACACCCCAATTTTAAATACTTCTCTGAACTGGGAGAGGAGGTTTATCAAAGCTTCCTCGGAACCCCAATTATTCACCGTAAACAAGTGCTTGGTGTACTCGTCGTTCAGCAGAAAACCCCACGTCAGTTTGATGAGATGGAAGAGTCCTTTCTGGTCACTCTTGCCGCTCAGCTCGCTGTGATTATCGCCCATGCCCAGACTCAAGGTCAGTGGCGACTCGAAAAAAAGCAGCAAGCAATTCGTGGTGTTCCGGCCTCTTCTGGTGTGGCAATTGGCGAGTTTTGGTGGGATGACACCCAACCGGAACTGAGTAATGTTTATCCTGCTTCGACCCTCGATATTGATCGTGAGCAGGAGTGGCTGCTATTGGCAATCGAAGAAGCGCTGAATGATTTCCGTCGCATGCGTAAAAAGCTCGATAGCGAGATAAACAAAGACGCTTTAGCGATATTCGATCTCTTTACCCACTTGCTTAACGACCCTATGCTGCGCAAAGACCTTAAAGCGCAAATTCAAAAAGGGGATCGTGCAGACTGGGCGCTGCGCCAAGTGGTCGAATCCTACTCCAACCGTTTTGCTCGCATGTCTGATGTTTATTTGAGAGAACGAGCGCAAGATATCCGCGAATTAGGCCAGCGCTTGCTGTTCTTCTTGCACAATACCGATAAAGAGAAGCAGGTATTAGACAAGCCAGTTATCTTAGTGGTGCGTGAACTGACCGCGACGCTATTGGCATCGATCCCCAAAGAGAAACTGCTGGCAGTTATTTCCTTAGAGGGCGCAGCTAACTCGCATGCGGCGATTTTGTCGCGCGCATTAGGTATCCCTGCGGTCATGGGTGTCACGTTAAACCCTAAAATACTCAATGGTAAGAAAGGCGTTGTTGATGGCTATAGCGGTAAAATACTCGTTTCACCCAATCGACAACTGCTACGTGAATATCGTGCCCTTGCTAATGAAGAACGCGAGTTGGCTAATATGGTCAATCAGCGCATTGAAGAACCTGCATTTACCAAAGATGGTCAACGTATTGAAGTGATGTTGAATGCCGGGTTAAGTGCCGATACCAATATTGCCATCAACCAAGGTGTTGATGGGGTAGGGCTGTACCGAACTGAAATCTCATTTTTGCTGCAGCACCGATTTCCTTCAGAAGAAGAGCAGACTCAGCAGTATCAAGCCGTGCTAAGCAGTTATCCGAGTAAGCGCGTTGTTATGCGTACGCTCGATGTGGGTGGTGATAAAGCCTTGCCTTATCTCCCGATTGAAGAAGATAACCCATTCTTAGGATGGCGCGGTATTCGATTTACTCTCGATCATCCCGACATCTTCTTAATGCAGATACGGGCGATGATGAAAGCGAGTTCGAAGCATCAGAATCTAAGTATTTTGCTGCCTATGGTATCTGGTGCCCAAGAGCTGGATGATGCTATTGAACTGATTACCCGCGCCTATGAAGAGGTGGCTGAGCTTGATGATCAGATCGCCATGCCACAGATTGGTGTGATGATCGAAGTACCGTCGATGATCTACTTGCTGGCACTGATTGCCAGTAAAGTAGACTTTGTTTCTATCGGTACTAACGACTTAACTCAGTACATGCTTGCGGTTGACCGAAACAATGCGCGAGTGGCCGATGTTTATGAGTCAATGCACCCCTCGGTTATTATGGCTTTAAGTCATATTCACCGAACTTGTCAGCAACTAAATCTACCTGTGTGTATTTGTGGTGAGCTCGCTGGTGACCCAATTGGCGCACTCTTAATGGTTGGCTTGGGTTACCGTAGTTTGAGTATGAACACCTCGAACGTGGCAAAAGTGAAGTACCTGTTGCGCCATACTGAAACGGAAGAATTACGTTCGCTTGCTGACAAAGCCTTGATGCAACCTTACGGCCATGACATTTATGCTATGATGCAATCATTTTTTGAAAGTAAAGGCTTTGCCGGCTTTATTCGAGCGGGCAAAAAATAAGGATTATTGTGTCTATAGAACTACTTGTTTCTTTTATGCTGCTTGGCGCTGTCGTTGGCGTTATGGCGGGATTACTCGGTATTGGTGGTGGATTAATCGTTGTTCCAGCACTGCTTTTTCTTTTACCAGCAGCGGGTATTGATGCCAGCATTAGTATGCAAATCGCGTTAGCGACATCGCTTGCGACTATTGTTGCTACCTCAGGCTCATCGGCTCTTAACCATTTCAAGCTCGGTAATGTCGATATGTTCGTCGTTAAGTGGCTGATGCCCGGTGTGGTGGTCGGTGGTTTCTTAGGTGCGAATGTGGCAGAGTGGATCCCTGCTCAATACCTACCTAAAGTGTTTGGCGTAATCGTATTACTGCTAGCTATTCAAATGCTATTTTCTATCCGCGGTAAATCGCAAAAAACCATGCCAGGTAGTGCCACAACTATGGTCTATGGCACTGGGATTGGCGTCGTTTCGAGCTTAGCAGGTATTGGTGGTGGCTCGCTGTCTGTGCCGTTTCTCAACAGCCATGGCATTGAAATGCGTAAAGCGGTAGGCTCGTCTTCGGTTTGTGGTTGTATGATTGCTATCTCTGGCATGGCGGGTTTTATCTTACATGGCTACAAAGTCGATGCGCTGCCTGATTACAGTATCGGCTATGTCTATCTGCCTGCTTTGGTTGCGATTGCGTCGACCTCTATGTTGACGACGCGCATTGGGGCAAAGCTGGCGACATCCTTGCCTACACCAACTTTGAAAAAAATATTTGCAGTTTTTTTAATGTTTGTTGCTGGAACTATGTTGCTCTAGAGCACTCTCATCTATACAAATAAAATCGTCAGAACTTCAAAAAGAGTAATCCACCTATGTCTCAGGGATATCTAACTTTTCCAAATATCGATCCTGTACTTGTGTCCATTGGGCCGCTTTCTATCCGTTGGTATGGATTGATGTACCTTGTCGGCTTTGCTTTTGCCCTATGGTTGGCGAATCGCCGAGCAGACAAAGCAGATAGCGGTTGGACGCGTGAGCAAGTCTCGGATCTTCTGTTCGCTGGATTCTTGGGTGTCGTTATTGGTGGTCGAGTCGGCTACGTTATCTTTTACAACTTTGATCTCTTTATCCAAGACCCGCTTTACCTATTTAAGGTGTGGACAGGTGGCATGTCATTCCATGGCGGCCTACTGGGTGTTATTACCGCTATGTTCTGGTATGCGAAAAAGAATGGCCGCACCTTCTTTGGCGTGGCGGACTTCATTGCTCCGCTAGTACCGTTTGGTCTAGGTATGGGCCGACTCGGTAACTTTATGAATAGCGAGCTATGGGGACGCGTAACGGATGTGCCATGGGCATTTGTCTTCCCTAATGGTGGTCCACTTCCTCGTCACCCATCTCAGCTGTATGAAATGTTCCTCGAAGGGATCGTGCTGTTCTTTATCCTGAACTGGTTTATCAAGAAACCACGTCCTCTAGGCGCAGTATCAGGGCTATTTTTAGCGGGATATGGTACATTCCGTTTCCTAGTCGAATACGTACGTGAACCGGATGCACATTTAGGTCTGTTTGGTGGATTTATCTCTATGGGACAAATCTTATCCCTACCTATGGTGCTGATTGGTATCCTGATGATGGTTTGGGCGTATAAGCGCGGCCATTACAAAGATGAACTACCACAACAAACGAAGTAAGGAATTGGTGTGAAACAGTATTTAGATCTCTGTCAGCGTATCGTTGACCAAGGTGAGTGGATTGAAAATGAGCGCACCGGCAAGCGTTGCCTAACGGTGATCAATGCAGATCTAACTTACGATGTCGCGAACAACCAGTTCCCGTTAGTGACAACTCGTAAAAGCTTCTGGAAAGCCGCGGTTGCTGAGCTACTTGGTTACATTCGTGGCTACGACAATGCCGAAGATTTTCGCAAGCTAGGCACCAAAACTTGGGATGCCAACGCAAACCTCAACGAGGCGTGGCTCAATAATCCTTACCGTAAAGGTGAAGATGATATGGGGCGCGTTTACGGTGTTCAAGGTCGTGCTTGGGCTAAGCCAGATGGCGGTCAT
Source organism: Vibrio tubiashii (assembly GCF_028551255.1). Lineage (NCBI taxonomy): Bacteria > Pseudomonadati > Pseudomonadota > Gammaproteobacteria > Vibrionales > Vibrionaceae > Vibrio > Vibrio tubiashii. The sequence goes on from NZ_CP117029.1 coordinate 554,803, forward strand.
ATCGACCAGCTACGTAAAATCGTTGATGATTTAACGCGTGGCGTCGATGACCGTGGTGAAATCCTAAACTTCTACAACCCTGGTGAGTTCCATATGGGCTGTCTGCGCCCATGTATGTACAGTCATCACTTCTCCTTGTTAGGTGATACCTTGTACTTGAACAGCACTCAGCGCTCTTGTGATGTCCCACTAGGGCTTAACTTCAATATGGTTCAAGTGTATGTGTTCCTCGCTATTATGGCTCAGATTACTGGCAAAAAAGCAGGGCAGGCATACCACAAGATAGTTAACGCTCATATCTATGAAGATCAACTTGAACTGATGCGTGATGTACAGCTAAAACGTGAGCCATTAAAAGCGCCTACGTTCCATATTAATCCTGAGATTAAGTCACTAGAAGATTTGGAAACTTGGGTTACACTGGATGATTTCTGGGTAGAAGGTTACGAGCACCACGATCCGATTCAATATCCGTTTTCAGTCTAGCAAGACGATATGAATTACTAAGCCGCCCAAGATAGGGCGGCTTTTTTGTAAGAGAAGGAAAGCGGGAACGGGCTGCGCCCTGTGGAACGCTTCGCTTTTGGAGAGCGGGAACGGACTTCGTCCTATGGAGCGCTTCGCTCTTGGAAAGCGGGAATGGACTTCGTCCTACGAATTGCTTCGCTTTTGGAGAGTGGGGACGGGCTTTGTCCAGATTGAGGATACCAACACCATATTGGGTCATTCCATAGAGTGACGAAGGAGCGAGTAGGGAATCTCTCAAGGTTTTCAACTTGCTATAAGAGATCCCCAACTCGTTCGTACCTCACTCTTGAGGATGACATTGTTTGTTATGGTTTGATGTATGAGCGGTCATTCCATAGAGTGACGAAGGAGCGAGTAGGGAATCTCTCATGGTTTTCAACTTGCTATAACAGATCCCCAACTCTCTCGTTCCTCGCTCTTGAGGATGACGGTAATAAAACAAAAGGCTGATATGTATATTGTGCCAACCCTTCAAGTTCTCTCCAGCTCTCCGTAGGGCGAAGCCCGTTCCCTTATCCCTCTTCCTTAGCGCTTCTTAAACGCAAAAAGCCCGCAACCTAAGTTGCGGGCTTTGTAATAAGCGATGGTCTTTTGTATTAAGCTGTCAGCGCTAGGATTGTGCCTGGCAGTGCAACGAACACTGCTAATAGGTAACCAGCTACAACCGCTTTGTTCTTCACAGCCATGTCAGAGATTAAGTCAGCACCTTTTACAGGTAGTTCACGTAGGAACGGAATACCGTAGATGAATACTGTTGCCATGATGTTGAACACTAGGTGTACTAGAGCAATCTGTAGTGCGAATACCGCAAACTCACCTGATACTGCTGTCGCTGCTAATAGAGCGGTGATACAAGTACCGATGTTTGCACCTAGAGTGAATGGGTAAACGTCACGCACTTTAAGTACACCAGAACCTACTAGTGGAACCATTAGACTTGTAGTCGTAGAAGAAGACTGTACAAGTACTGTTACGATAGAACCAGAGAAGATACCGTGGATTGGGCCACGACCAATTGCGTTCTTTAGAATTTCACGAGCACGACCAACCATTAGGCTCTTCATTAGCTTACCCATTACAGTGATTGCTACGAAGATAGTCGCGATACCTAAAACGATAAGTAAGATACCACCCATTTGGTCGCCGAATGTTGCTAGTGGCTCTTTAACTGCGCTTACGACTGGTTTAGTTAGAGGCTTAATGAAGTTCAAACCTTTAATGCTCATATCGCCAGTTGCTAGGAATGGAGATACTAACCAGTGTGAGATCTTATCAAGAATACCAAACATCATTTCGATAGGTAGGAAGATCGCAACCGCTAATAGGTTAAAGAAGTCGTGGATAGTCGCACTTGCAAATGCGCGCTTGAACTCTTCTTTGCAACGAACGTGACCTAGTGAAACTAGAGTGTTGGTTACTGTTGTACCGATGTTCGCACCCATCACCATAGGGATAGCTGTTTCTACCGGAAGACCGCCGGCCACTAGGCCCACGATAATAGAAGTTACTGTACTTGAAGATTGGATAAGTGCTGTTGCGACTAGACCGATCATCAAACCTGCTACTGGGTGAGATGCAAATTCAAATAGAACTTTAGCTTGATCGCCTGTTGCCCATTTGAAACCACTGCCTACCATAGATACCGCTAGAAGTAGCAGATACAACATGAATGCCAAGTTAGCCCAGCGCAACCAGCGAGTAGTGCTCGAAATTGGCGCCGCTGTAGTAGTAGCTTGGTTCATAATCATTTTCTCCGTGGACCGTTAATGTCTTAGTTTTGGTCTGTTGTTGAAACTGAGGGCGATGTTAGAGGGGAAATATTTCAGTAATATTACAGTTCTGTGTAATAGAATTTTTTTTAACTGAGCAGTAAGTTAATTGCTGTAATTTGAAATTTACGCACTGTTTAAGTTTTTGTTTTTATTGGCTTTATATTCAAAAAAATGAGTCTGTTTAGGATGTGATTAGAATCGAAAAAATCGCAGAAAATTTTCGGTTGTTAGCCTGTTTGTGACAACTCGCTGTCATATTCATAATTCTGGTTTCGGTAAAAGTTGAGATAAATAAATATAAAGTAGGTTTAGTCGAATTATTGTTGTCACGCGCTGCATTTGCTATAACCTACACACTAAAATAAGAAGAGTATTTCTCTATGTCACACTTAAACTACAACCACCTTTATTACTTCTGGATGGTATGTAAACAAGGCTCTGTTACCAAAGCCGCCGATGCTCTGTTTCTCACCCCGCAAACTGTGACTGGGCAGATTAAAGCGCTAGAAGAGCGTATGGATGGTAAGTTAACTAAGCGTAATGGCCGTAGCGTTGAACCTACTGAGCTAGGACAGTTAGTGTTTAAGTATGCCGATCGAATGTTTGGTCTGAGTTATGAGATGCTAGATATTGTTAACTACAGTCAGCGCTCTAACATTCTATTTGATGTCGGTGTGGCAGATGCCTTATCAAAACGATTAGTGAGCAAAATACTGTTAACCACAGTTCCTGAAGATAACAGCATTCATCTACGTTGTTTCGAATCAACTCACGAGATGCTTTTAGAGCAACTCGCACAGCATAAGCTAGATATGATTTTGTCTGATTGTCCAGTCGACTCTAGCCAGAGCCCTGGTTTGTACAGCAAAAAGCTCGGTGAATCCAATATGAGCTTCTTCTGTTCGGGTAACGTCGATAATGTTAGCTTTCCTGCAGTATTAGAGCAGCGCAAACTGCTGATTCCTGGCAGCCGTACCGCGATGGGACGTAAAGTATTGCAATGGTTTGACCGTCAGGGATTACAGCCTAATATCTTAGGTGAATTTGACGATGTCGCATTAATGAAATCTTTTGCTCGTTACCACCATGATGTGATTTTCTTAGCCCCTTCTATCTATATGTCGGAAGTCGAAAGCGATCTTCGTCTACAACTGATCGGCCATATTGATGAGTTAAAAGAAGAGTACTATGTCATATTTGCAGAGCGTATGATTCAACATCCAGCGGTGAAGAATGTTTGTGATGCAGACTTCACAACCCTATTTAATTAGACTCCGATCTATTTGAACAAATAGATTAGTTGTTACAATTCGATTAATATTTGAAATAATTCACTCTAATAGAATTAAATACACAGTGAATCTGGTGACTGATCGACGGCGTTACTTATTGAGTAAGGCTGATGTTTGTAGAAGTATTGTTGTAGGAAGAGGTAGTGGCCGATGAATCTACAAGAGATGGAAAAGAACTCTGCTCAGGCAGTAGTGCTGCTTAAGGCGATGGCCAATGAGAGGCGTCTTCAGATCTTGTGCTTATTACACAATCAAGAGCTGTCAGTAGGGGAATTGTGCAGTAAGTTGGAGCTAAGCCAATCTGCTTTATCTCAGCACCTAGCGTGGTTGCGAAGAGATGGTTTGGTGAATACTCGAAAAGAGGCACAGACAGTGTATTACACTTTGAGTAGTGAAGAAGTGAAAGCAATGATCCAATTGCTGCACGACCTTTACTGTTCAGAGAAATAGTAGATTTATCGAGGTTTGTTGTTTAGCCTCGAAATTTAGATATAAAAAAACCGGCAATTGCCGGTTTTTTCTTTCACTGGGAAATCAGAGTTCTATTAAAGAGCTTTGATTGCAGCAGCGAAACGAGACTTATGACGTGCAGCTTTATTCTTGTGAATAAGGCCTTTAGTAGCCATGCGGTCTAGGATTGGTGTAACTGCAGCAAATGCTTCAGTTGCAGCAGCTTTGTCGCCTGCTTCGATAGCAGCAACAGTTTTCTTCATGTAAGTACGCATCATTGAGCGACGGCTAGCGTTGTGCTGACGACGTTTCTCAGCCTGGATAGCGCGCTTCTTAGCAGATTTACTATTTGCCAAGGGTCTAACTCCCAAAAACTTAGTTCAGTGACAATTTAAGGGCGAGGAATATCCCTCATTTGCGCTTAAATGTCAAATAATTTGTGCAAAAACCAATCGAGCCAAACTAATTTTGGTTTGAAAGGTCTTCACGGTTAAGATGGCGGGGATTCTAACAGTATTTTTTTTTCAATGCTAATACTAATCTGCTCTGGTTATGACATTCCTGTTGTAAAGTAGAGCAAAATTTTTGATTCCCGAGGTAAATGTGAGTAAACGCCTACTCAAGTCAGGCATGATAGTCAGTGCTATGACCTTGATCTCTAGAGTTTTAGGCTTGGTTCGAGATGTTGTTGTTGCCAACCTTATGGGGGCAGGGGCCAGTGCCGATGTCTTCTTCTTTGCTAATAAAATCCCCAACTTTCTCAGGCGTCTATTTGCTGAGGGCGCATTTTCTCAAGCCTTTGTTCCTGTATTGACGGAATACCACGCTGCCGGAGAGATAGACAAAACTCGTCAGCTTATCGCGAGAGCAGCGGGTACATTAGGCGTCATTGTCTCTATTGTTACCGTGCTCGGCGTTTTAGGTTCTGGCGTGGTGACGGCGCTGTTTGGTTTTGGCTGGTTTTTAGACTGGCTCAACGGAGGACCTTCGGCAGAAAAGTTTGAGCTCGCAAGCTTAATGCTCAAAATTACTTTCCCATACTTATGGTTTATCACCTTTGTCGCTTTGTCTGGGGCGATTCTCAATACGTTAGGTAAGTTCGCTGTCTCTTCTTTTACGCCTGTTTTTCTCAATGTGATGATCATTTTATCGGCGTGGTTTATCGCGCCTCAATTATCACAACCAGAAATTGGTCTAGCGATAGGCGTTTTTCTTGGCGGCTTAGTTCAGTTTTTATTCCAGATCCCGTTCCTGATTAAAGCGGGAGTTATGGTGAAACCTAAGTGGGGTTGGCGCGATCCGGGCGTGGTTAAGATTCGTACCTTAATGATCCCTGCGCTATTTGGCGTTTCAGTTAGTCAAATCAACCTGTTGTTCGATACCTTTATCGCCAGTTTCCTTCAGACAGGTTCTATTAGTTGGCTTTATTACTCGGATCGCCTGTTAGAGTTTCCACTTGGCCTATTTGGTATCGCTATCGCGACGGTCATTCTACCAGCGTTATCTCGCAAGCATGTTGATGATCATAGTGACGGATTTGCACAAACCATGGATTGGGGCGTACGTATGGTCACCTTGCTCGGTATTCCTGCCATGCTTGGTTTGATGGTATTAGCCAAACCTATGCTAATGGTGCTTTTTATGCGTGGCGAGTTTACTCCTCAAGACGTGAACTATGCCTCGATGTCTCTGGTTGCATACGCGTCAGGTCTACTCAACTTTATGTTGATTAAAGTACTGGCTCCAGGTTACTACTCGCGCCAAGACACCAAAACGCCAGTGAAATATGGCATTATCGCGATGGTCACCAATATGGTTTTCAATGCTATCTTCGCTTGGTTCTATGGTTACGTTGGGCTTGCCATAGCAACCGCATTGTCTGCCTTTGTGAATATGTCTCTTCTATATAGAGGCTTGCATATCGCAGGTGTCTATCATCTGACCAAAAGAACGTTACTGTTTATAGCCAAGCTCGTTATTGCTGGTGGCCTAATGGTTGGCGCGATTCTGTGGCAATTAGAAGAGATGAATGTGTGGCTAACTTGGACATTGCTAGAGCGAGTAATGTGGTTAACGGCATTGATAGGATTAGGCGCGGCTGTCTACCTGTTGTCACTGCTTATTATGGGTGTTCGTTTAAAAGATCTAAAAGCAGCGACAGAATAAGGGTGATTAGTATATAATCCGTCAGTTTCACGCAACGTTAATTCTTTTTTTGAGAATTTATAATCAATAAACAAGTTTTTAGTAGTCTCCAATGGAATTGATTCGAGGTATTCACAACATCAAACCACATCATCAAGGGTGTGTATTGACGATCGGAAATTTCGATGGTGTTCACCTCGGACATCAGGAAGTTTTACGCCAAGTGTCTGAGCAAGCTAAACAATTAAGTTTGCCTTCAATTGTAATGACATTTGACCCTCAACCATTGGAGTTGTTTGCTAAAGACAAAGCGCCTGCGCGCTTAACGCGTCTTAGAGATAAGTTTGTTCAGTTGAGCAAATTGAATATCGAAAGGTTGCTTTGCGTTAACTTTAATCATCAATTCGCTAATCAAAGTGCTGACGAGTTTATTAGTGACTTGTTGGTGAAGCGTTTGGGTGTTAAGTTTCTCGTCGTAGGTGATGATTTCTGCTTTGGTCGTGGCCGAAAAGGCAATTTTGCTATGCTGCAAGAAGCAGGCAAAAAGTACGGCTTTGAAGTGGTAAGCACTCAAAGCTTCTGTTTACAACAGTTACGTGTAAGCAGTACTGCGATTAGAGAAGCCTTAGCGCAAGATAAGCTTGAGCACGCCGCTGAAATGCTTGGGCGTGATTACAGTATTAGTGGGAGAGTTTCTCACGGGAGAAAACTCGGCAGAACGATCGGTTTCCCGACGGCGAACATTCCACTAAAACGTTGCGTGTCGCCAGTTTCTGGCGTGTATACCGTGCAAGCTCTAGGCTTGGGCGAAGAACCTGTCGGCGGTGTTGCCAATATCGGTAATAGACCGACAGTTAATGGCGTACGCCAACAACTCGAAGTACATTTATTCGACTTTAAAGCCAACTTATATGGCAAACAGCTAGAAATCGTACTTTTAGATAAGATTCGCGACGAACATAAATTTGAATCGTTCGAAGCTTTGAAACAACAAATTGAATTGGATGCTGAAGCAGCAAGGGTGTGGCTGCGTCAGTATAAAGCCCAAGCGGTTTAGTTCGCTGCTTGGCATAATGTCTAACTGTCACCCAACACAACGGAATTAAGAATCGATGAGTGAGTATAAAGATACCCTGAACCTTCCTGAAACAGGGTTTCCGATGCGTGGCAATCTGGCAAATCGTGAGCCAGAAATGCTTAAGCGTTGGTATAAAGAAGACCTTTACGGTGAGATCCGTAAAGCGAAGAAAGGCAAAAAATCTTTCGTTCTACACGATGGCCCTCCATACGCGAATGGTGACATTCACATTGGTCACGCACTAAACAAGATTCTTAAAGACATTATTATTAAATCCAAAACACTTTCTGGTTTTGATGCACCGTACATTCCTGGTTGGGACTGTCACGGTCTACCAATTGAACTAATGGTAGAAAAGAAAAAAGGCAAACCAGGCCAAAAAATCTCTGCGGCTGAGTTCCGTGAAGAGTGTCGTAAGTACGCGGCAGGTCAGGTAGAAGGTCAAAAAGAGAGCTTCAAACGCCTAGGTATTATGGGTGAGTGGGATAAGCCTTACCGCACTATGGATTTTGCAACTGAAGCAAACATCATCCGTGCACTTGGTAAGATCGCTGATAACGGCCACCTACTAAAAGGTTTCAAACCAGTTCACTGGTGTACAGACTGTGGCTCTGCGCTTGCTGAAGCAGAAGTAGAGTACAAAGATAAAGTTTCTCCATCTATCGACGTACGCTTTAAAGCGGCCGATGAAGCAGCACTTCTATCTAAGTTCTCATTGAACGAAGGTCATGAAGGCGAAGGCGATATCTCAATCGTTATCTGGACAACCACACCTTGGACACTGCCAGCAAACCGCGCAGTATGTCTACGTGATGATCTAGAGTACGTCTTGATCCAAGTAGAAGGTGAGTCGAAGGAGCGTATCATCGTTGCTTCTGAGCTAGCGAAAGATGTGATGGATCGTGCGGGTATCGAGCACTTCCATAACCTTGGCTTTGCAAAAGGTAGCGACCTTGAGCTATCTCAGTTTAATCACCCATTCTACGACTTCACGGTTCCTGCGATCCTTGGCGATCACGTAACTACGGATTCTGGTACTGGTGTGGTTCACACAGCACCTGGCCACGGTCAAGAAGACTTTGCTGTCGGTAACAAATACAACCTAGAAGTGGCTAACCCAGTCGGTTCAAACGGTGTTTACCTGCCGGATACTGAGCTATTTGCTGGCCAACACGTATTCAAGGCTAATGATGCAGTTGTTGAGACGCTAAAAGAGAAAGGCGCACTGCTACATCACCACGCTTACGAGCACAGCTACCCTCACTGTTGGAGACACAAAACTCCAATCATCTTCCGTGCAACACCACAATGGTTCGTGTCTATGGACCAAGCTGGCCTACGTGCAAAAGCACTAGAGTCAATCAAAGGTGTTGAGTGGATGCCAGAGTGGGGCCAAAGCCGCATCGAAGGTATGATTGAAGGTCGCCCAGAGTGGTGTATCTCTCGTCAACGTACTTGGGGTGTGCCAATCGCTCTATTCGTTCACAAAGAAACAGCAGAGCTTCATCCAAACACTTTAGAACTGATTGAGAAAGTAGCTCAGTTAGTTGAAGAGAAAGGCATTCAAGCTTGGTGGGATCTAGAAATCTCTGACCTACTAGGCGAAGAAGCGGATAAGTACGAGAAAGTACTCGATACGCTAGACGTATGGTTCGACTCAGGTGTGACTCACTACTCAGTTGTTGATGCTCGTGAAGAGTACAACGGCGCGTCGGCTGACCTATACCTAGAAGGCTCTGACCAACACCGCGGTTGGTTCCAGTCTTCACTAATTTCATCAATCGCGATGAAAGATGAAGCGCCATACAAGCAAGTGCTTACTCACGGTTTCGTGGTTGACGGTCAAGGCCGTAAGATGTCGAAATCTATCGGTAACGTAGTTGCGCCAAAAGATGTAACTAATAAGCTAGGTGCAGATATCCTACGTCTATGGGTTGCTTCAACTGACTACACAGGTGAAGTTGCGGTTTCTGATGAAATCCTAAAACGCTCTGCAGATGCGTACCGTCGTATCCGTAACACAGCGCGTTTCTTCCTTGCTAACCTAAGCGGCTTTAACCCAGCAACGGATCTCGTTCCTGCTGAAGAAATGGTTGCTCTAGACCGTTGGGCTGTAGGTCGTGCACTAGCGGCACAAGAAGAGATCGTTAAAGCTTACGGTGAGTACAACACTCACGCAGTAACACAGCGCTTAATGCAGTTCTGTTCTATCGAAATGGGCTCATTCTACCTAGACGTGATTAAAGACCGTCAGTACACAGCGAAACTTGGCGGTCACGCTCAACGTAGCTGTCAGACTGCACTTTACTACATCGTAGAAGCGCTTGTTCGTTGGATGGCGCCAATCATGTCATTCACTGCAGACGAGATCTGGAACGAGATGCCAGGCGAGCGCGATAAGTTTGTCTTCACAGGCGAGTGGTATGAAGGTCTGTTCGGCTTAACTGAAGGCGAAGAGCTTAACAACGAATTCTGGGCTGAAATCCAAGCGGTTCGTGGTGGCGTAAACAAACTGCTAGAAGACGCTCGTAAAGAGAAGACAATTGGTGGCTCTCTGCAAGCTGAAGTGACGCTTTACGCTGATGATGCACTAGCGGCGAAACTAAGCAAGCTGGAAGATGAGCTACGCTTTGCACTACTAACTTCAGCAGCGGTTGTTAAGCCTCTAAGCGAGAAGTCAGAAGCGGCGCAAGCAACAGATGTCGAAGGTCTATTCGTTGAAGTGAAAGCAACTGAAAATGAGAAATGTGACCGCTGTTGGCACCACACTCCAGATGTTGGCACAATCGAAGGTCACGAGAAGATCTGTGGTCGTTGTGTGTCTAACGTTGATGGGGAAGGCGAAGTACGCAAATTCGCTTAATTGCTCGTCACTCTTGGCGTTGTAGCTGCGTTGACTGCACTTACTCACTCCATCACATAGGACAACTATGCTCAGGAGTCTCGTAAGTTTGTCGCCTTGCTACAACACCAATAATTTAGAGCAATCAGAAGTTGAACTTTATTGAAAATTCATAGCCCCAGTATCTACTGGGGTTATTTTTAGGGACTTTATGAGCGAACAAACATTTACTCTAAAGCAATCAGGCGTACGTTGGCTGTGGCTAGCCTTGGTTATCTTCCTTTCGGATATTGGCATCAAGCTATTCGTAATGGATAACATGGGGTATGGCTGGGCGAATCGAATTGAGGTACTGCCTTTCTTTAATCTTTTGTATGTCCATAACTATGGTGCTGCGTTTAGCTTTTTAAGCGACCAAGCTGGTTGGCAACGTTGGCTATTTACTGGTATCGCGTTTGTGGTAACAGGTATGCTGACTTATTGGATGAGCAAACTTCCGGCACAAGAGAAATGGAATAACATTGCTTACGCCATGATCATTGGTGGGGCTGTGGGCAACGTGTTTGACCGTGTCGTCCACGGCTTTGTGGTCGACTACCTAGACTTCTTTTGGGGTAATTATCACTGGCCAGCATTTAACTTAGCTGATACGACTATCTGTATTGGTGCAGCAATGATTATTCTTGATGGCTTTCGCAAGAAAGAAGATGCCAAAGCCTAATTCGTGATAAATTGAATAACCCTAGGCGCTGTCGGTTGATTCCGGTAGCGCTTTTTAGTATACCCGTCATATTTGAAGCCGCAGCGTTGTTGACTGCGATGATTCCCCCTAATCACATAGCGCACTATGCTCAAGGGTTGAATTATCTTGTCGCCTAGCTGCAACTCCAACTATTTAGGGTATACACCTATAAAAATAACGACCTCAAGGAAGCAGTAACGTGACTACCATTGCCCAAGATTCTGCAGTAACTCTGCACTTTACCATTAAGATGTATGACGGCTCTGTTGCCGACAGTACCCACAATATGGGAAAACCAGCCAAGCTAGTGATTGGTGATGGCAGCTTGAGTGATAACTTTGAACAGTGTCTTCTCGGGCTAAGTAGTGGCGAGAAAAAGGCCATTGAGCTTAAAGCGCAAGACGCGTTTGGTATGCCTAACCCAGACAATATCCACCATATGGACAGAACTAAGTTTGTCGGTGATGCAGAAGTTGAAGTTGGAACGATTATGGCGTTTTCAGGCCCCGATGGGATGGAAATTCCTGGAATCATTAAAGAAATTGCTGGGGACTCAGTGACCGTTGACTTTAACCACCCTCTAGCAGGACAAGATGTGACTTTTGAAGTTGAAATTTTGTCAGTAGAATAGCGAGCCAAAGCGAAAATATAATCATCATGAGCAATGAAATGAAAATTAAGTTAGCTAACCCACGTGGCTTTTGTGCAGGTGTTGATCGCGCGATCAGCATTGTTGAGCGAGCACTCGAAATGTACCAACCACCAATCTACGTACGCCATGAAGTGGTACACAACCGATTTGTGGTGGAAGGGCTAAAACAACGTGGCGCTATCTTTGTTGAAGAGTTACATGAAGTACCTGATGACAACATCGTAATCTTCTCAGCTCATGGTGTTTCTCAAGCGGTACGCAAAGAAGCCAAAGAGCGTGATTTAACCGTATTTGACGCCACTTGCCCACTGGTGACTAAAGTTCATATGGAAGTGGCGCGTGCAAGTCGTAAGCATATGGAAGTTGTACTGATAGGACACGCAGGCCACCCTGAAGTCGAAGGAACCATGGGGCAATATGCGAGTGAGCAAGGTGGCATGTACCTAGTTGAAACTCCGGCAGATGTGGTTAGCTTAAAAGAGAAAGTGAAAGATCCAAGCCACTTACACTACGTTAGCCAAACAACGCTGTCAGTGGATGAAACTGCGGATGTGATTGAAGAGCTGCGACGCGTATTCCCTGATATTCAAGGCCCTCGTAAAGATGATATCTGCTACGCAACGCAAAACCGTCAAGATGCCGTGCGTGAAATGGCAACCGATGTGGATGTCGTTATTGTGGTTGGTTCTAAAAACTCATCTAACTCTACTCGCTTAAAAGAGCTTGCAGAGAAGCTAGGTACGCCGGGTTACCTGACCGATTGTCCTGAAGACATCGAACCTCAGTGGTTTGAAGGTAAAGTGAGAGTCGGCGTAACCGCCGGAGCTTCTGCGCCAGAAGAACTGGTTAATAAGATCCTAGATCGTATTAAAGACCTGGTAGGTACGCGCTCTGTCGAAGAGATCCAAGGCCGTGAAGAAAACATGTTCTTTGAAGTGCCTAAAGAGCTACAAATTAAACAAGTAGACTAATCTTGCTTAACTGAATCTAGCCCCTAACTTACTCTTAAGTTAGGGGCTTTTTTATACCTGTTTTTAAACATCTAGCTTGCTAATAATCATATAAGTTTCAAGATTATATGTTGTGAGTCGTATTTTCTTGCCATTGCTTGTTGTGTATTACATTTGAGTCACGCGGAACGATATAGTGCGGTTAGTAATTGGACTAGGAGTCGTTCATGCAAGTTATTAAAAAGTGGCTTACTTTTTCTATCGTTTTACTTATCGTCGGTTGCAACAGTGACTTCGACAAATCCATTCCAGAAGACGCGAACTGGAGCCAGTATCAACTCGATAATGGGTTGCGCTACCATCTCTACCCAACAGAGGATAAAGAGGTTTCAATTCGCCTCATGATTCATGCAGGCTCGATTCAAGAGGCTGACGATCAGCAAGGCTATGCTCATTTTGTTGAGCATATGGCGTTTAATGGCAGCCGTAATTTTACAGGTAACGATGTCATTAAGCTGTTCGAGAAAACCGGCGGCAGCTTTGGTGCCGATATTAACGCGTTCACTGGGTACCAACTGACAACGTATAAAATGGATCTCTCCGATCAAGAACATCTCACACTCGCTTTGACTTGGATGAGAGATGTCGCAGACGGTATTAAGTTTGAACCTGAGCAGGTTGAGCGTGAGAAAGGCGTAATTCTCGGTGAGTTCCGCGCTACTCGACCAGAGAATGAGCCTTTGTTTACCAAAGCTTATCTAGAAGCAATAAAAGGTACGTTGGTAGAGGGGAAGGATCCACTAGGAACTCAAGAGTCAGTGGAGCAGGCGTCTGTACAAGGGCTGAAAAACTACTACCAAACATGGTACCAACCGCAAAATGCTGAGTTGATCATCTCTGGCAACATCAACAGTGAAGAGCTTTCAAAGCTTATCTCACAGCAATTTTCAACTTGGAAAAGCAACGGCAAGCCAGCGGTTAACAAGCAACGTGATTACCGTATTAAAGAAGAGTCATACACCTTATTAGTGGGGGAGATGGAGTCGCCAAGCTTACATTTCCTAGTTGATAGAGGGCCTATCGCCATCACCACTTTTAAGCAGCAGTATCAATACTGGCTAGATGATGTTACTCAGCAGTTAATCTCTCAACGACTTCACGCTGCCTTCAACAATGCCGCTCAAGCGGTGCAATATTCGGGAAGCTACACTCAATGGATTGAATACAACCGATATTCAGCAGCGAGTATCGCTTTTTCGGCTGATAACAGAGAGGCGAGTCAGCAACTGTTTTTAGAGACTTTACGCTCATTAAGAGACTATGGGGTTAGCCAAAGTGAGCTAGAGAGTATTATGACTAGCTATCGCAATAGTTTGTCTAACTTCGATAGTGAATGGGATAAGCGCAAGCCATTGCAAATCGTGGATGACAAGGTATTCGCTATTGAACAAGCCATGCCAGTACAAAGTCGAGAGACAAATCGTAAAGCCCTGAGTGAATTTGTCACGCATGTTGATCTGAAACGAGTCAATGACAACATAGATGGCCTGCTTTCGTCCGATCTCGCTTGGCTTCAAGGTTATAGTGCAGACGAATCTATGAGTGCTTTAGAGCAGCAGTTCAATAAACTCCCTGAGCGGTATGCTCAAGCTGGCTTTAAACCGTTAGCGTTGCAGCAAGTGACCTCAGAACTGAAACAACCCGCGACACAGGGTGAGATAGTGTCGCAATTGGATCGAGAACGTGACTTCACCGTATGGCAATTGAGTAACGGTGTCGAAGTGTGGTTCCAGCGTGATCCGAAAGCAGGTAAGAGAGCACATATTGTCTATGCGAGCCAAGGCGGTAAAGCAGCCCTTACTCCTGATTTGTACGCAGCAAGTGATTTACTGCCACAGTCTGCTGCCCGAAGCGGGTTAGGAGAGTTTAGCGGCGCGCAACTTGACAGCTACTTGCGTAAGAAAGATATAGCAGTGTTTCCATTTATTGGTCTGACGTTTCATGGGATAGAGATAAACACTACGGCGAAAGAGCTCCCCTTAGCTCTGAATGCTATCTTTAACATTACAACTGAGGTGAAGGTTGAGCCGCGTCAGCTCGAAGCCGTGAAGCAAGAGTTCTATGAGAACAATAGCGCTTATTACAACTCCCCTGAAGGGAAATGGTACAAAGCGATCAATGCTGGCACTTATCAACCAGATAGCCGTCACCGTTACGTATTGAACCCAGATATTGCTGGAGTGACTACCGAGCAACTGCTAGTGGTCCATCAGCGCTTGTTCCGCTATAACCGGGATAATAAGTTGGTCATTATTGCCGATCTTGAGCCTGGGCAAATTGCTCCTATGCTGCGTAAGTACATAGCTTCAATTTCGCTGCGAAAAGATAAGCCTTCCCCGCTGAACTTTGACAATGGCTACAACACAGAGCTAGCACCTCTTATTGAAGTTAATGAAGGCAATGAAAAAGGCACTATGCTGTTGACTCGTCTGATTAACACGCAACAAAGAGCGAAAACAGCCAAGGATGTTTTTGCTGAGGACGCACTAAAACGCATCGCAAGTGCACGTCTTCTTGAAGAAGTCAGGGAAAAACGTGGCTTGGATTACTCTCCAGAGATTTACCCTGTGACTCAAGATGGAGAGCAAGTCTCTGATTGGTCTGTAACGGCAAAAGTCGCAAGCGAAGATGTCAAAGAGGTACAGCAAGCTTTAGATACCATGTTTGATGGATTATCTAAGTCTATCACCGAAGAAGAGGTGTCTACTGCGACTAAGCAACTTGCCGTCGCGCTTGAGCCGATCAATGATGATCCTATTCAGCGCGCTTGGTTTTATAGCCGTTACTTAATCCATGGCTATGGTATTGATGCACTGCTTGATATTGAAGGTACGACGAATAGCATTACTTTGAGTGACATTCAGCAGCGAGCAGATTGGACATTCGGTGCCAACAGTCAAAAAATGACAGCGACCTTATCAGCAAAAAACTAAACAGTGTGCCAAGGTGAAACTTGGCCTCTCTGAATTTGGTATTTCTGACTATAGAACAAAGGCTCCCGAAGGAGCCTTTTTCGCAAGCAAAGATATTGTTGGTTTACGCAGTTTCAGTGACTGCTTTTGGTTTCTCTTCGTCTGCTAGCTCTGTTTCACCTTTACCTTTCGACGTTTTAATCACGTAACCAGTAACGGCTAGAGCAAACAAGATACCTGAGATGGTTGAAACTTGAATTGGCAGACCAAAGCCTAGTGTGCTGTTGTTCAAAATGAAGGTCGCACACACAGTTGTCATGAAGATAGCAGGAACCGTTGTAATCCAGTGCATCTTATTGTGACGAAGTAGGTAAGCTGAAGCGGTCCATAGCATCATGACAGCGGTTGACTGGTTAGCAAAACCGAAGTAGCGCCAGATAACACCGAAGTCTACTTGAGTTAGGATGCCACCGATAATGAATAGTGGAACGGCCATCATTAAGCGGTTACGCAGTGCTTTTTGGTCAACGTTAAAGTATTCAGCTAGGATCAAACGACTTGAGCGGAAAGCGGTATCACCAGAGGTAATTGGTAGAATCACTACACCTAGGAAAGCAATTACACCACCAAACACACCAAGTAGGCCAAATGATGCGCTGTAAACAACATTGCCTGGGCCACCATTGCTTACTGCCTCAGACAGTGCATCTAGGTTACCAAAGAACGATAAAGCAATCGCACACCAGATTAGCGCGATAACACCTTCACCAATCATTGCACCATAGAATACAAAGCGGCCGTTCTTCTCATTTTCCATACAGCGAGCCATCAATGGCGATTGCGTTGCGTGGAAGCCAGAGATTGCACCACAGGCGATAGTAATAAATAGCGCAGGCCATAGCGGCATATCGTTAGGGTTTAGGTTAGTGAACATGTCGCTCACTTGGAAATCACCCATCACGGTATGTTCGCTTGAGAAGGCAACCGCAGTCATTAAGCCAACAGACATGAAGATCAGTAGCGCGCCGAACAGTGGGTAGAAGCGGCCAATGATTTTATCAACAGGAACAATTGTTGCGATGATGTAGTAAGCAAAAATCGCGATGACCATAGTCGTCATGCTAACCGATAGGCTAGTTTGGTCATTGATTAGGTTAGTAATCATGCCTGCAGGCGCTGATACGAATACCACACCAACCAATAGCAATAGAACAATGGCAAAGATATTCATAAAGTGTTTTGCGCCATTGCCTAAGTAGCGGCCGGTAATGGTAGGAACAGAGGCACCGCCGTTACGAACAGACAGCATACCTGAGAAGTAGTCGTGTACTGCGCCAGCGAAAATACAACCGATAACAATCCACAGCATAGCCGCAGGGCCGTATAGGGCACCCATGATTGGGCCGAAGATTGGACCAACACCAGCAATGTTAAGTAGCTGAACGAGGTAAACTTTCTTGGTAGACATTGGCACGTAGTCAACACCATCGGCTTTGGTATGCGCAGGAGTTTGACGTTTTTCGTTAATGCCAAAGACTTTTTCTACAAAAGCCCCATAAATAAAGTATCCGCCGATTAGGGCTGCAACACAGGTTAGAAACCACAACATAGCACTTGTTCCTTAGTGAAATTGATTAAGCTCACCATGCATATTATGGGGTTACTTGGCTATCATCATCTGGTTATGGAGTGAGTGGTCGTATAACGAAGTGAGTGGTTTGCTGAGAAAATAAGTGGTTTTTACGTTCGGTGAGTGGCAATTATTAGGATTTAGTGGTTTGATTAATAGAAGTCTGCAAAAACAAGGAAAAACAATGAGAAACATCGTTATCGCAGCGTTAGTGTCAGTATTGGCGGCTTGTAGTAGTAGCCCAGAGCAGTTAGCTGAGCAAGGGGATTGGTATCAAATCGGTTATCAAGATGGCATCACTGGTCACACTCAGCGCTCTTATACTGAACTGGCGAGTTTAGGCAGTGTTAAACACTCGGATTATGAAGAAGGTTATTTAGAAGGGGTAGGCGAGTATTGTAACCCTGACTTTGCTTATCAAATTGGGTTATCCGGTCAGTATTACGAGGGTGTATGTGAAGGCACCGAAACCGCACAAAGGTTCCGTATGGAGTGGCAGCGTGGTTGGAGTGAGCACCAAAATTAATACTGTGTAGAGTAGAGGGAGAAGTGTGGTCTTCTCCCTTTTTCATTTTCTATTCGCCTTGGTGGTGTTGAACCGCTTTACGTAAGAAACCATCTTGCTTTTCTAGCTGATTCTTAGCTTGTGATAACTCCATACCAGTCAGTAGCATCAAAATCGCCAGTTTTACATCATAATCGGTTTTCTCTAGCGTTTCGGTGGCTAGGCTCTTATCACAATCTGTCGCTTGCATAACGATTCTGGCTGCGCGTGCGACGAGCTTCTTATTCGTCGCTTTCACATCGACCATCAGGTTCTGGTAGCTCTTACCCAAGCGAATCATACTGGCTGTGGTAAGCATGTTGAGCACGAGCTTTTGCGCAGTCCCTGATTTTAAACGCGTTGAGCCAGTCAGTGCTTCTGGGCCTACAACTGGGCTAATGGCTATTTGGGCAATGTCGGCAATCGTTGAATCTGGGTTACAAGATAGAGCAACTGTTGTCGCTCCAATTTCATTGGCGTATTCCAATGCTCCGATGACGTATGGAGTTCGGCCGCTTGCAGCAATACCGACTACCACATCTTTAGCGCTAAAGTTAATCGATTTGAGGTCTTCTACGCCAAACTCTAGGGAGTCTTCCGCTCCTTCCTTGGCTTTTAAAATCGCTTCTGGGCCGCCAGCAATCAGGCCAATCACCATTTGGTCTGAAACGCCAAACGTTGGAGGACACTCTGAAGCATCTAGCACACCTAAGCGACCGCTAGTGCCAGCACCCATATAAACAAGTCGGCCACCCACTTTAAATGCAGCAGTGATTTTATCGACCGCTTGGGCTATCTCAGGTAGGACTTTTTCTACCGCTAATGGGACTTGTTGATCTTGCTGATTGATTCGCTGAACAATTTCCAGAGAAGGCAATAAGTCGATATCCATCGTTTCTGGGTTACGTCCTTCAGAAACGAGATGAGAAAGAGCGGCGATTAACGCATCGTTAGTCATAGTGGTCCTTATTTATCAGCAAAGTACATCACACCAAGGGAGACCGCTTTACTGGCTCCGGTGACTTCAGGCAGATTGCTTGGCAAATTGTGAATACGGCGATAGGCGAGCCAAGCAAAGGCCATCGCTTCCATATTGTTGCTGTCTACACCCTTGTCATCGGTCAACATGACCTGCCAATCAGCTAGCTGCTGGGTGAGACAACGCATTAGAAGAGGGTTATGTGCTCCTCCGCCGCATACCAGTAGCTCTGGCGAGCTGCCAACGGCGAACTTACTTACCTCGTTGGCAATTGTTATCGCGGTATACTCGCACAAAGTCCGTTGTACATCTTCAGGCTTAATAGTGAACTTGGCGAGGATAGCTTCTAACCAAGGTAAGTTAAACAGCTCGCGACCTGTGCTTTTAGGCGCGCTGAGCGCAAGATAAGGCTCATTGAGTAGTTCACTCAGCAAATCTTGATTGAGCTTTCCTTGTAGTGCGAATTGAGCATTGTAGTCATAGGCATTGCCAGTGTGTTTAGCACACCAGGCGTCCATCAACATATTACCTGGGCCTGTATCATACCCAATAACGGTTTGTTCAGGTCGTAAAACGGAAATATTGGCGATTCCTCCAACATTAAGTACCACCACACTAGACTCTGTAGAAGCAAAAATCGATTGGTGAAATGCAGGAACCAGTGGCGCTCCTTGACCTCCAAGAGCCATGTCCTTGCGTCTAAAGTCCGCAATAGTGTCTATTCCTGTTAGGGCGGCAATAATATTGGCGTCACCGAGTTGGGTGGTAAATGGTATATCTCCGGTCGGTTGATGATAGACGGTCTGACCGTGATTGCCGATAGCTGTGATCTGTTCGGCAGCATAACCCGTTTTGTTTAACAGAGCTTGAACGGCTTGCGCGTAGAGTTGCCCGAGCAAATGATCAAGTTGACCAATTTCAACTAAGCTCGTTGCCTGACCTAGGCTAACATTTAATAGGCGCTGCTTAAGCGATTGCGGAATGGGATAGTCGAGGCTATCTAGCAAGCGAACTTGATTGTGTTCGATCTCAACCAAAACAGTATCGATACCATCAAGGCTGGTTCCAGACATAATGCCAATATACAGCTCTTTACTCATTGTTATTTTCCACTTGTTGTTTTGCTAGCCAAATCGCCCCGTCTAAGGCATCTCCTTTGGGCTGAATCACTCTAGGCTGCCATGGGTTACCAAGCCGTGATTGATAGTATGCGCCTAAACTCCCTAGAAAAGCGATATCTAAGTCATTATTTTCACAGCACTTTGCTATAAGCCTATCAATATGCCAACAGCCTTGATCCAAGATGGCGAGGCTATCAGGGCAAGATTGCTCAGCCAGTCGAATGACATCGGGAGCGAGTTGGGCAAATTCTGTTGCTGTTGCATGCTTTAGCCAAGTTATGACCTCAGCGCGAGAGTCGCCAATATTGTGTTTAAGATGATCAGTTAACGGCGAAGGCGGTGCCCCTTCGAGAGTATTGATTAACGCCCTAATGCTTTGCTGACCAAGCCAAGCACCACCACCTTGATCGCCGATAGGAAAGCCCCATCCACCAAACATTTTTACCTCTTCATCACGGTTAAGCTGACTCGCCACCGAGCCTGTACCAATCGCAATGACGTTAGTTGGCTGACCTTGATTAGCGCCTAACAGCGAAATATGAGCGTCAGTTGTGACTTGGCAATACGGGTATTTTGTTAAAGCTAATTGTAGTTGTTGTTTTAGCTCCAGATTCCCAGCTCCAGCAACACCAACAACGATTGAGACTTGCTCTGCTCGCAGTCTGTGTTGCTCAAGGCAAGCAGCAATAGCATGTTGAATAAGTTCTATTGCTTGCTTGCCTTGTTGTGTAAGGGATGACGGACCAAACGTTAAGGTGAAAAACGGGTCCGCCGTTAGGGGTTCCAGAGGTGTTAAACGAAGAGCGGTTTTGGTTCCGCCCCCGTCGACAGCAAGAAGGTGTGTAATCATATTAAGCCGTTTGTAGCTGGTCTTGCTCTTGATTGCTTGTTTTCCCACACAAACAAACACATAACGAGACCAAAGTACCAATGCAAAGCTGATATGGGAACGCGAGCTGAACACCAACCCACTCTGGGTTAATAACACCCATGATGCTGTCCCATACATAAGCTTGCAGCAGCAATGTCGTTAAGAAGCCAGCGATAAGCGCCATGGCAACCGATGCTTCACTACCACGTTTAGTAAAGATGGCGGTGAAGTAAACCCCCAGTAAGCCCGTGTAAGCAAACACCATCACGCTGAGAGCAAAAGAGAGTAGCGGCATATCCGTGTACTGTTGCCAGTAGAAACAAAGAATCCCCATGCTACCCAGTGCGGTTGCGGCCACGGCCATGCCTAATCGGCCTGCTTTGACATAGTGGAAGTCATCTTGTTTGCCATCACGAGTTTCTTTCCAAGGACGATAGAGATCTTGCACCGCCACTGAAGACATAGAGTTCAAACCAGAGTTGAGCGTAGATAATGCGGCAGCAACGACGCCAACAGTTACCAGACCACGCAATCCAGCAGGCATTTCGTTGAGGACGTAGTACATAAAGATGGTGACATTTTCGCCATTGAAGTTTTGTACTACTTCTTTACCTTCAACACCCATAAGTTCTGGTCGTTGATAAAAAACATACAGCAGCAAGCCGATGGTCATAAACACCAGTACGACAGGAATCGAGAAAATGATGGAGTTGATCATCGCCTGTGAGCCCTGCTTAGCGTTTTTACAGGTCAGAACTCGTTGAGTCATATCCTGATCAAGACCAAATGCACCGATGTTGAGTAACACAAAACCTGTTATACAAGCCCAGAAACTAAAGGTGCCGGCTGGTGAGAAATCGAGGCTAAAATCAAATAGTGTCAGCTTAGAGATTTGATCATTGCCCGGGTTTTGTAAGGCATGAACAATTTGCCCCATATCCGCTGGAATCTGTCCGAGAAGATAGACGATGACAGCAAGGGCTGCGCCCACATAAACAATCAACTGAATAAGGTCACTCCAGATGACAGAGCGAATCCCGCCCATATAGGTGTAGGCTAGACCGACGACAACCAGAATCACAACCGAGGTAATGACGCTAGAAGGTTCAATGTTCGTAAACAGAATCATCGACACGGCGATAGCGGCCATATAAAGGCGAGAACCAGAAGCAAACACACGCCCTACAAGGTACATCAAGCCTGCGCGCTGTTTGGTTTTTTCACCAAAACGAACCTTAAGCAGCTCGTAAACGGTCGAGACTTTGTTGTGGTAGAACTTAGGAATCAGTACCCAGGCAACAAACAAAGCACCTAATATCCCGCCGATATTGGTAGCTAAGTAAGTTAGGTTACCGCGGTAGCTTGATTCTGGTCCGCCAAGGAAAGTAGCTGCAGACTGAGATGTCGCCAGTACCGATACCGCAACCACCCACATTGGCATACTGTTGCCACCGAGAAAGTAATCCTTGGTTGAAGTGATTTTGACACGGCTGAAGTGCCAACCTGTGTAGGCAATCAGCGCAAAGTAAAGCGCGAATACTGCCCAATCTAATGAGGTAAATAGAGAATTCATAGCAGCTCCATAGCATGAATTGTGTAGGGTATATCTTTCTTATTTTCACCAGTATGCTGTGAAGAATAAGTGATTCAAAAAGCTATTCCTTGGTGGAATAGTGACCGGTTATTTTCTATGACCATGATCCCATTTAATCGTCGAATCTATTCCGCCGTGAATTGTTTTTTGGAATAGCTATTCCAGATACAGATTTAGCTGAGTACACTGGCATCAATTGATAGGAGGCTTGATGATGAAAGGGTTAGCGCGGATAAAAACGCTTCTGTCAAAGCTATCACCATCCGATACGCAGATTGCTCAGTTCCTTCTAGAGTACCCTGAGCAAGTCAAGGTAATGTCATCTCCAGAGCTGGCTAAAGCGGTGGGAGTGAGTCAGTCCACCATCGTTAAGTTCAGCCAGAAAATAGGCTACAGCGGGTTTTCTGAATTAAAGGTCAAGCTGTACGAAAGTGAGATAAGCTACCAGCCGACCTCGCGCAAGGCGATTCACGGCACTATCTCGCGTAGTGATGATATTCCGCTGGTAATGGCTAAGTTACTCGCGAGTAAACAGCAATCATTGGAGAGAACGATCGCGCTCAATGAAGGCGATAAGATAGAGCAGGCCACGCGTTTGCTTCATTTGGCGGGCAAGATTCAGATAGCTGGCGTTGGGGCTTCTTCGCTGGTGGCGAAAGACTTAAGTTACAAGCTAATGAAAATTGGTCATGCGGTGCATTGTGAGCACGATGCCCATATCCAAATTGCCAATGCTTCGGCTTTAAATGAGAATGATGTGCTGATCGCTTTGTCTTACTCGGGGCGAAGTCGTGAAATTCTTCGCGTTGCTCAAATAGCTAAAGGGCGTAAAGCAAAGGTGATTACCATCAGTCAATTAGCGCCAACGCCATTAGACAAGTACTCCGATATAAAGCTAATGACTGCCGCCGACGAAGAGCATATTCGTAGCTCATCGATTACTGCGCGTGACAGTCAGTTATTGATTACTGATTTACTCTTTATTGCTTTAACTCAGCAAGAAGAGAGTGCAGATCAACTGATAGAACAAAGTAAATCCGCAGTAGCGGCATTGAAACAATAAGGATTCGTTATGGGACCGTTATGGTTAGACGTAGCAGGCTGTGAATTGACTGCGGAAGATAAAGAGATTCTTGAGCACCCAACGGTGGGGGGCGTGATCTTATTTGCCCGCAACTATCATGACAGCGAGCAGCTACTGGCTTTGAACAAATCGATTCGTCAAGCGGCTAAGCGCCCAATTCTGATTGGTGTTGACCAAGAAGGAGGCCGCGTTCAGCGCTTTAAAGAAGGTTTCTCACTGATTCCGGCTGCTCAAAGATATGCTCAGTTTGATAATGGCGAGCAACTTGCTGAGCAAGGTGGTTGGTTGATGGCAGCAGAGTTGGTTGCCCATGATATTGATCTGAGCTTTGCGCCTGTTCTTGATAAAGGTTTTGATTGTAAAGCGATTGGTAGCCGTGCGTTTGGTGATGATGTTGATACCATAATCCGCCACAGTTTGGCTTACATGAAAGGGATGAAAGCGGTTGGAATGTCAACGACGGGTAAGCATTTCCCTGGACATGGCGGCGTTGTGGCGGATTCACACTTAGAAACGCCATTCGACAGCCGAGACACTATCTTTGAACAAGATATGGCGATTTTTAAAGCCCAGATTGAATCGGGAATTTTAGACGCAATGATGCCGGCGCATGTTGTTTTCCCACACTATGATGATCAGCCTGCAAGTGGATCTGACTATTGGCTTAAACAGATACTGCGTGAAAAGCTAGGCTTTAAAGGCATTATTTTCTCCGATGATCTGACAATGGAAGGTGCATCTATCATGGGCGGCCCAGCAGAGCGCTCACATCAGGCATTGGTGGCTGGGTGCGATATGATTTTGGTGTGTAATAAACGTGACGCTCAGGTGGAAGTGCTAGACAATCTGCCTGTTATGGAAACCCCTCAAGCAAGTCGCTTATTGAAAACACAGAGCTTTAGCTTGTCTGAGCTACATAGCAGTGAACAATGGAAACAGGCTTCTGAGGCCATGAAGCGTATCGTTGACGCTTAATCTCGTCGACTCACTCAACGAGCCGCACATCACGTGCGGCTTTTTGTTATTAGTGAAAACCCAGCATCTCTTTTAAAGTCTTCAAGTAACGTCGACTCACCGGAAGTGGATGGTCACTGACGGTAATAATTTCTGCTAGGCCATTTTCGAGTAGTTTTATCTCTTTGATTGCTTTGATGTTAACCAAAAACTGGCGGTGGCAGCGAACCAAAGGCGTTTTTTCTTCAAGTACTTTTAACGTCAGCTGAGATGTGGCTTTCTGTTCATGGGTTTGAACATGGACGCCACTGATATCACTGTAGGCAAACTCAACGTCTTGGGTCGGAATAATGACGATGCGGTTTAAGCCAATACATGGCACTTGATCTAAGCTCTGAGGGGCAATGGCGGCAAATTGATGGGTGTCGGTTTGTTTTGATTTGAGTAACCTCTTGACGGTTTTCTCCAAGCGACAGGTATCAACAGGTTTTAGCAAGTAATCAAAGGCATTATCTTCAAATGCTTGGACAGCAAACTCATCATAAGCGGTGACAAACACCACGTTAGGCATAGTTTCAGGGTCAAGCATCGCTAACAGCTCAATCCCAGTAATCTGCGGCATTTGGATATCAAGAAACACCACGTCAGGCTTGAGTTGATTGATTTTCTTCAGCCCTTCAATCGCATTGCTGGCTTGATCTATCACTTCAATGTGACCCGTTTCTTCGAGTAGCTCGGTCAGTTCTTCGCGAGCAAAAAGTTCGTCATCTATGACTAATGCCGAAAGCATGTTGATACCTTAGTACATGTTCTTATTTGGGATGATAAAGCTCATCCGAGTAAAATGGTTAGGCTCGACTTCAATATTGAGAGCTGAAGCGCGACCAAATTTATTGCTCAGCCGTTTGTCGACAATCTGCATCCCCAGGCCTGCATGGTCATCAGCTGGTGGCGTGTAACTGCCAGCATTGTCTTCCACCACGACTTGGAATCCCGCCTTACTTGTTTGACTGTAGATGTGAATCTTACCGCCTTCCAGAAGATTAGAGATACCGTGTTTAATGGCGTTCTCAACTAACGGCTGTAGGGTAAAGGTCGGTACTTTTCGAGTTAACAGCGCTTCATCAATATCGATCGTCACTTCTAAGCGGTCGGTAAAACGCGCCTTCTCTATCGTGAGGTAGGCATTTACGTGAGCGAGTTCTTCTTTCAGCGTGACCGTTTCAATATCTTGCTTCAAGTTGCTACGAAAGAACTGAGAAAGGTGCTGAATTAGCTCCCGAGCTTTAGGTGGATCGCGCCTGATAACGGCACTGATAGTATTGAGCGCATTGAAGAGGAAATGTGGATTTACCTGAGCGTGCAGCAGTTTGATTTCGGCTTGAGATAATAGCGTTTGTTTTTGCTGATAATCACCAAACAAGATTTGGCTCGAAAGCAGTTGCGCTATCCCTTCCGCCATCGACATATTGATGGTGGAAAATAACTTACGCTTGGGCTCATAGAGCTTAATGGTGCCGATGACCTTGTCGCCTGCGCGAAGAGGAATGATCAGCGCTGAGCCTAGCTTACAATCTGCCGAGATCGAACATTGATACGGTTTTTCTGCCCCGTCTAGGTAGATGATGTCATCTTGTTGAATTGCATCCAAGGTGCTTTGTGAAGAGATAGGGGTATTGGGTTTGTGGTGATCATCACCAATACCAACAAAGGCAAGAATCTTTTCATCATCGGTAATCGATACCGCACCGACATTGGTCTCTTCATAGACAATACGGGCAATCTTCTCAGCATTCTGCACATTGAAGCCAGAGGCCAAAATACCAACAGATCGCTCCGCAATGTTTAGCGCGCGGCGAGAAAAGGTTGCCGAGTATTCTTCGAAGATGGTTTTCCTGTCCTGCAAAATACTCATAAATAGCGCAGCGCCTACCGAGTTAGCGATGATCATTGGCGCCGCAATCGCAGAAACCAGGGAATAAGCTTGATCAAAGGGTTTGGCGACGATCAAGATGATCAGCATCTGGACAATTTCAGCGACAAGAGTAATGGCGAACACGACACTTGGGTTGAACAGTTGGTCAGATTTGTTCTTACGCACAAAGTAGATATGGAACAATCCGCCAATCAGTCCTTCTGCTGTGGTCGAGATTGCGCAGGCGAGATCGGTAAATCCACCTAGAGTATAGCGGTGGAGACCACCGGTTAGCCCGACAAAGAAACCAACGACCGGACCACCAAACAGTCCTCCCATCACTGCGCCAATCGCACGCGTATTGGCAATCGCATCATTAATCTGCAAACCAAAGTAGGTTCCCATGATACAAAATAGCGAAAACAGCACATAGACGCTCAGTTTGTGACTAAGACGGTTAGAGATATTAAGCAGAGGCAAAAAGATAGGCGTCTTGCTTAGCATATAAGCTAAAACCAAATAGACACACATTTGCTGAAGAAGAGAGAGGATTAGATCCATAACGAGTCAATTAGCGGGATTTAGGCTTATTTTAGTTAAGAATCCTTCTAGAAAACATGCTTATCTCATACTTTGACAATAAAGAGAGTTAAAAAACAAGATGTAAATTAATTTTTACGTATGTGTTTTTTCATATTTACACCTTGAAATCTATATTCAGCCTGTTATTTTATGCTTATTCCAACCTAGTAAATACGGATATAGCTAGGTGTAAAAAATAATATACAGGTTAGAGTTATGCAGAAAAGTGAATTGAGCAATATTAACATTAGTGATGAACAAGTTCTTATTACACCTGAAGAGCTAAAGGCGAAACTACCTTTGAGCGACAACGCTCGACGTTTTATCCAAGAGTCTCGTCAAACCATTGCTGATATCATCCATAAGAAAGATCACCGCTTACTTGTTGTATGTGGTCCATGTTCAATTCACGATGTTGATGCTGCAAAGGAATATGCTAAGCGTCTAAAAGTACTCTCAGAACAACTGAGTGAGCAACTGTATATTGTTATGCGTGTTTACTTCGAAAAACCTCGTACTACTGTCGGCTGGAAAGGCCTGATTAATGACCCTCATCTAGATGGCTCATTCGATATCGAGCATGGTCTGCATGTTGGCCGTGAACTGTTAGTAGAACTCGCTGAAATGGAGATTCCACTTGCGACGGAAGCGCTTGACCCAATTAGCCCACAATACCTAGCGGATACCTTTAGCTGGGCTGCAATTGGCGCTCGCACCACGGAATCACAGACACACCGTGAAATGGCGAGTGGTCTTTCAATGCCAATCGGCTTTAAAAATGGTACTGATGGCAGCTTAGCAACGGCAATCAATGCGATGCAGGCAGCTTCTTCAAGCCACCGTTTCATGGGTATCAACCGTGAAGGCCAAGTCGCTCTACTGACGACTCAAGGTAACCCAAACGGCCACGTTATCCTGCGCGGCGGTAAGCAGACTAACTACGATTCTGTTTCTGTCACTGAGTGTGAGCAAGATATGGCTAAGCACGGCTTAGAAGCGTCACTGATGGTTGACTGTAGCCATGCAAACTCGCGTAAAGATTTCCGTCGTCAGCCGCTTGTAGCTGAAGATGTGATCCATCAGATTCGCGAAGGCAACAAGTCTATTATCGGCTTGATGATTGAAAGCCATATCAATGAAGGCAATCAATCTTCAGATATTCCTCTCAATGAAATGCAATATGGCGTATCTATCACCGATGCGTGTATCAATTGGGATACAACTGAGGCACTATTACGTCATGCACATGAAGAGCTAGTCCCTTTCCTAGAAGACCGCTTGAAAGGGTAAGTAGAGAGCACAAGGAATATCAATGGCAGTTGAATTGAATGAATTGCGTGATCAGATAGACGCAGTCGATAAACAAATTCTTGATTTATTATCCCAGCGACTTTCTTTAGTTGAGAAGGTTGGTGAAGTAAAAAGTGAGCATGGTTTGCCAATCTATGCTCCGGATCGTGAAGCCGCAATGCTGGCTTCGCGTCGTGAAGAAGCCGAGAAAAAGGGCGTACCGCCTCAGCTGATTGAAGATATTTTGCGCCGTACTATGCGTGAGTCTTATGCGAGCGAGAAGGATTCTGGCTTTAAGTGCCTTAACCCTGAATTGCGTTCTGTTGTCATCGTTGGTGGTAATGGTCAACTGGGTGGATTGTTTGGTCGCATGTTCACACTGTCTGGCTACGATGTAAAAGTACTTGGCAGTAAAGATTGGCACCGCGCTGATGAACTGCTAGAGAATGCTGGCATGGTCGTAGTTACCGTGCCAATTCACCTGACTGAAGGTGTGATTGAGAAGTTGGGCAAACTGCCTGAAGACTGCATCCTGTGTGATTTAACCTCGATAAAATCAAGACCGTTACAAGCGATGCTGAACGTCCATAAAGGGCCTGTTGTTGGTTTGCACCCTATGTTCGGTCCAGATGTGCCAAGTTTAGCTAAGCAGGTGATTGTCTACTGTGATGGGCGTGGTGAAGAGCATTATCAATGGTTGTTAAAACAGTTCTCTATCTGGGGCGCGAGCTTATGCCAGATTGATGCAAGTGAGCATGACCACGGTATGACGTTGATTCAAGCGCTAAGACACTTTACATCGTTTGCTTACGGTCTACACCTAAGCCGAGAGAACCCAAATATCGATAAGCTACTGCAGCTTAGTTCACCTATCTACCGTTTGGAGTTGGCAATGGTTGGACGTCTGTTTGGCCAAGATCCTAATCTATACGGAGACATCATTCTCTCTTCTCAGGAAAACATCGATATGATTAAGCGTTTCCATCGCTGTTTTGGTGAAGCGCTAGAGATTCTCGATGGCAATGACAAACAAGCATTTGTTGAGAGCTTTGATAGAGTGAGTGACTGGTTTGGTGATTACTCAAAGCAGTTCCTTGATGAGAGCCAGAACTTGTTAAAACAAGCCAATGACTCAATCCATCGTGGCTAATAAGTCGATAATGAATAGAAAAAGAGCGACCAAACGGTCGCTCTTTTGTTTTCTCTGGAAGACTATTGCACTGTAAGATTATCGACCTGCGGTTCTTGGTCGTTTTTTACCGTGCTGACTGAACTGTCTTGGTAAGGGTTGTTGGTCAAGTTAACTTGCAGTCTGACTGTATCATCAAT
This sequence comes from Vibrio tubiashii, assembly GCF_028551255.1. Lineage (NCBI taxonomy): Bacteria > Pseudomonadati > Pseudomonadota > Gammaproteobacteria > Vibrionales > Vibrionaceae > Vibrio > Vibrio tubiashii. The sequence goes on from NZ_CP117029.1 coordinate 584,119, forward strand.
CAGCTTAACCAGTGGCGCCCATTTCACCTTTTTCTCTTTCTCGAACAGATAGTTAAAGTTCTCTGGCGTCCAATCCATTGTGTATTGCGGATTCAGAGCACGCCCAAGGAAGCGGACTTCGTAATGCAAATGAGGGCCAGTGGAGTTACCTGAGTTACCACAGGTGGCAATCAGATCCCCTTTACTGACAAACTGTCCGCTACGCACTTTAAACTGATGCAAGTGAGCATAGGAGCTCATAAAACCAAACGAGTGGCGAACGGTTAAGAAGTTGCCAAAGCCTTTTTTGCTTGGACGGACGGTTTCAATCACGCCATCAGCCGGCGCATAAATCTCTTCACCACGCTTACAGGTAAGATCGATCCCGGTATGAGTATGTCTCTTACCTGTGATTGGGTTAGTACGACGACCAAAGGAAGACGAAATTCGCTCGTAGTTCATTGGTGTGTCGTTTGGAATTAAGCGAAACATGGTAGCGCGAACCGCAGAGTCGACCGCTGCAGCATCAATGCGGTTTTCTAGGCTGACATCATCCGTTAAGGATTCATCTGCAAGACCAAGAACGGATTCCACATCGTAGACGCGTTTGCCCAATACATGTATTTGATTGCGCTTATCTTCTAGCTCTTGGGAAAGAGAGTGAGTGGTATCAACCTGTTCCTCATAAAGCACTTCAAGCTCGCTGAGCTTATCGACCAGCGCATGGTACTTTTGTTGAGTGGTTTGTTCGTGATGCCACTGGTAGTAGCCATAACCAACACCTGAAAAAAGGGTGCCAGCGACGACAGCTATAGAAATAAACAGAGTCTTTCTTGAAACATCAAAAGTTTGTACCCCCGATGAATTGGGGATAAAAATGGTAATTTTCTTCGACATAAACTAGTTAGTTTAGGTGTATTCACCTAAATCAGAGAGGTGTTCGATATCCCTATGTAACAGGTCATCATCACCTACATTTAATTCAACTAATCGCTTCAAATGTCCGATACTCTCAATATCAATATGATCAATGCTGACACGAATCACATTGTTATTAAGCCCAACGATATTTCCTACAAGTTGGATCGTGACATCACTTCCTGCAAGCGAAAATTCAACATCTACTTGTTTATCTGTGTCGAGCTGGTCTGACTGTTCGCTGGTGGCTAGAAGTCCATGTAGCGATAAATCACACACTAAGGCAGTCACCTCGGTGGATTCTTGAGTCAGTGTAGCTTGAGTTTGATAAACAATGCGCGAAAAACGACGACGTTCGATCATAATCTTCTCTCTATATTTCAACTCGTAAGAGTAACAAAACTAAAGTGGCTACTATGCGCGGTTGTTCGCATTCTTCGCTTTAATCAATACCAGAAGTTATCCGTATTGTGAGCTATATAATAAAGGCCGCTAATATTAGCGGCCTTTGCACAAATTTCAAGCGTATTTACTTAGCAATACGTTTGTACTTGATGCGATGCGGTTCCGCTGCTTCAGGACCAAGGGTCTTCTTCAGCCACTCCATGTATTCAGTATAGTTACCTTCGTAGAAGTTAACCTGACCTTCATCGCGGTAGTCGATGATGTGCGTAGCGATACGGTCTAGGAACCAACGGTCGTGCGAGATAACCATGGCACAGCCAGGGAACTCAAGAAGTGCTTCTTCTAGTGCACGTAGCGTTTCAACGTCAAGGTCGTTGGTTGGTTCGTCGAGTAGTAGTACGTTACCGCCAGCCTTAAGCAGCTTAGCAAGGTGTACACGGTTACGCTCACCACCAGAAAGCTCACCAATGATCTTCTGCTGATCTGAGCCTTTGAAGTTAAAGCGTGAACAGTAGGCACGAGCCGGAATTTCGAAGTTGTTGATCTTGATGATGTCAGCGCCTTCAGAAATCTCTTGGTAAACCGTTTTTGAATCATCCATAGAGTCACGGAACTGGTCAACAGACGCAAGTTTAACCGTGTCACCCATCTCAATGGTACCTGAGTCTGGCTGCTCAGTGCCGCTTAGCATCTTAAACAGAGTCGACTTACCTGCACCGTTGGCACCGATGATACCCACGATTGCACCTTTAGGCATGCTAAATGATAGGTCATCAATCAGAACGCGGCCGTCAAAAGACTTAGATAGGTTATTTACTTCGATAACCTTATCGCCTAGACGCTCACCTGGCGGGATGAAGAGTTCGTTGGTTTCGTTACGCTTCTGACGATCACCGCTTTGCAGTTCTTCAAAGCGAGCCATACGTGCTTTAGATTTAGACTGACGGCCTTTAGGGTTTTGACGAACCCACTCAAGTTCTTTCTCAATCGTTTTCTGGCGCGCTTTCTCTTGAGAGGCTTCTTGTTGTAGACGAGCATCTTTTTGCTCTAGCCAAGAAGTGTAGTTACCTTGCCATGGGATACCTTCACCACGGTCAAGTTCAAGAATCCAACCAGCTGCGTTGTCTAGGAAGTAACGGTCGTGGGTGATTGCCACAACAGTACCTGTGTAATCTACTAGGAAACGCTCCAACCAAGCAACAGACTCTGCGTCAAGGTGGTTGGTCGGTTCGTCGAGTAGTAGCATGTCTGGCTTCGAAAGAAGTAGGCGACAGATGGCGACACGGCGACGCTCACCACCAGATAGGTGCTCAATCTTCTGATCCCATTCAGGAAGGCGAAGTGCATCAGCAGCACGCTCTAGAGCATTCTCTAAGTTGTGACCTTCTTTCGCTTGGATTAGCGCTTCAAGTTCACCTTGCTCTTTTGCTAGCGCATCGAAGTCAGCATCTGGTTCTGCGTAAGCTGCGTATACTTCGTCAAGACGCTTCATCGCACCTGCAACATCGGATACCGCTTCTTCAACGATTTCACGTACCGTTTTAGATTCGTCCAGTACTGGTTCCTGTGGTAGGTAACCCACATTAAGACCTGGTTGTGGACGCGCTTCACCATCAATATCAGTATCAATGCCAGCCATGATGCGTAGTAGGGTAGATTTACCTGCACCGTTTAGACCCAAAACACCGATTTTTGCGCCAGGGAAGAAGCTTAGAGAGATGTCTTTAAGAATTTGTCGTTTTGGTGGCACAATTTTGCTCACTCGCGACATGGTATATACGTATTCAGCCATTGCCGATCGTTCCTAAATAGTCAATTCACGTAAAAGGTTATTTTATACTAACCGAGCTCAGTTTGTTACCAGAGAAAGCAAGACACTGAAATAGATTCTCTTTGCTGATGAATTACTAATCAACAATTTGCCCAAAGCAAGCTGAATGTCACAGTTGTGTGAATTTATTATTATTTACATCTACGCCCTTTACAGCGCTGATTACAATAAGCATTAATAGGGAACACCATAGATTTCTAATCTCAGGATGAGACTCTCATGACGCTGACTTTTCTCAAGTCGCTGCATCGTCTTCCTTCATCGATTTTATTTGTATCTTCGATGGTTTGCAGCGCAGGTTTTACCACATCCGTGGTGGCTTCTGATCTTCAACAACAGCGAGACTTATACGATCAAGCTCAGTCATTGCTTGATGACAAACAGGTTTCTCAGTACAAAAAATTACGTCCTCAGATAGCGAATTATCCTCTTACGCCTTACGTCGACTACCGCAGCTTCTTGGTTGATATTGGCGATAAAACGCCTAGTGAAGTGGATCAGTTTATTACCACTCATCAATCTTTCCCTTTCTCGAATCGAATGCGGGCTCCTTACATCGATGCTTTGGCAAGGAAAGGAAAGTGGCGCACGCTGTTGGAGTTTCAAACTGAAGAGCCAAGAGGCGAAACGTATCGATGTTACTTCTACAACGCTCACGCGCAGGCAGGAGACAAGCAAGTCGCATTTGCCGGGGCGGAAAAACTCTGGTTATCAGGGCACAGCATCGCCGATGCTTGTGATTCGCTTTTTGACGCTTGGGACAAGGCAGGACTCAAAACCGACCAGTTGGTCCTTGAACGTATGTTGTTGGCGTTTGAAGCTCGTAATGGCAGCTTGATGAACTATCTGAAAAAGCAGCTCAACTCGACTCAGGCAAAGCGCCAAGCCGATGAAATGAAAGCGCTGTTTAGTAAGCCTGAGTCGGTTCAGGCGTTTGCCAAAAAACACAAAGTCACTGAGTTTTACCAAACCCAAACCAAGCTCGCTTTTAAGAAGCTAGCACGCAAAGATGCCGAAATGGCGCAGCAGCAGTTCGATGGGGTGGTCAAGGGCCAATACTTCGACAAAGCCACGGCGCAGCACCTTGCTGACTATGTTTCGTTTCGTTTAATCAATACAGATTCAGAATCGTTGGCGAAGTGGCGTGACAAGAAAATTACGACCTCTTCAAGTGTGCCTTTGATTGAGCGCCGTGTGCGCCTTGCGATTCAGTTTGCTGACTGGCAGGGGGTTGAAGGCTGGATAGAGCAGTTACCGCAAGATAAACAGCAGAGTTTACGTTGGCAATACTGGCTTGCGCGCAGTGAAATGGCGCAAGGTGAGAAGCAGCTTGGCCAGCAACGTTTAGAGGCCTTGATTGGGCAGCGTAATTTTTATAGCGTCGCGGCAGCGAAAGAGCTTAAGCGTTCGATTGAGTACCCTACGTCAGTGATTGCTCTCGACCAACAGCAGATAAAGCCTTATCGCAGTGAACTGATTCGAATTGAAGAGTTGATCGATCGCGATAAGATTGCTGCAGCTAAGAGTGAGTGGCGCTGGTTACTGAAGCGAGCCGACAAATCTCAAAAAGAGATGCTAGCGGCATTCGCTTCATTCAAAGGTTGGCACCATCTGACGGTGACTGCGAGCATCCAAGCTAAGATGTGGGATAATCTTGAGATTCGTTTCCCGGTTGCGCATCGTTGGTGGTTTAACTTCTATGGTGATAAGCACAGCATTGACCCAATAACTCTGATGTCTCTGGCAAGACAAGAGAGTGCGTTAGATATTGAAGCAAGATCGCCGGTTGGTGCGCGCGGCATCATGCAAATTATGCCGTCCACCGCTAAGTACACTGCCAAGAAATACAAGATTGATTATCAGGGCTACAAAGACCTTTACCAAGTGGGTAAGAACATAGAGATAGGTAGCCACTACTTGGATGGCTTACTCAAACGCTACGATAACAATCGAATTTTCGCGTTAGCTGCGTATAATGCAGGGCCTCATCGAGTGAAAACTTGGCGTGAAAGAACGCAAGGAAAACTAGATGCTTATGCGTTTATTGAAGCAATTCCGTTTAAAGAAACTCGTGGATATGTACAAAATATCCTGATGTTTGAAACCTACTACCGTGAGGTGTTAGGTGTTGATGGCGCTTTCTTAAACCCGCATGAGCTGAACGCGAAATATTAGCGAGCACCAGTAGATGTCTTTAGAACCTGAATATAAAGAGTGGCAACAGATACTAGATCTGATTGAACATAGCACAGAGTCACAGCAACATCAGATGTTGTTGACCATGTTATTGACACCAGATGAGCGTGAAGCTCTTGTTGCGCGCGTCAATATTTTTCGGGAGTTGCTCAAAGGAGAAATGTCGCAGCGGCAGATCAGCCAGATGCTTGGGGTGGGCATTGCAACGATCACCCGTGGTTCTAACGAGCTAAAATCAAAGAGTGAAGACGAAAAGCAGCAAATCGCCGCTTTACTCGAAAACAAATAAGGATGCCTCGGCATCCTTATTTTTTTAAAACATATTATAAATTAGCAGGGAAATGCTCTGGGTTAGCAAATGGAATCAAGGCCAATATTAATGCTTGATGATACACCGAACTGCGGGTGAGCAAGTCATGAGTGAGTAAGCTTATTGCGCCACCTTTCTGTTTGATATTCTCTGTACCGAAGACTTCATCCATGACATCACCAAGTTCATTGGCGTGTTGAAGCTTTTCAATCACAACCGGTGGCAACATTAAACTGGCTGAGCGGGACTCACCGCGCTGGGTTTGTGATTCCACCACCATCCAAGCAAAAGTAACAGAACCGTCGATGCCTGCCTCTAAGCCAACATAATAGTCAGCATCGGCACGTTCAGCTTTTGCATTGACTACACGGTTAAGTGCGCCAGTATGTGTTTCTTGATTGGACATTGGCTGATCTGCGACGCCGCTATCAACACTTACGCCAGAAAAATTGAATGCTTGCTTGGGGAATGTAGCTTCAAATGCACTCTTTACCGCATTGATTTTGGCGGGATTAAGCGAAGCTACAATAACCGTCTTCACCGACATTGAGATTTCCTTTCGGGTCTATATGGACAAAACTTAACTGCGAAAGTGACAGTGGTGGCGATAGATGATAACCCTGCATGTAATCACACTTGTTATCCGCTAACCAGCGATGCATCTCTTCTGACTCGATCCCTTCCGCGGTCACCATCATAGATTGCGAGTGACAAAGGTCAACCAAAGGTTTTACCACCTGATGATTATTAGTTTTGATTAGAGTTTCTAAGAACTCGCGATCAAATTTAATCTTCTGTACCGGGTATTCGACCAACTGAGTGATTGAGGTGTAACCTGAACCAAAATCATCAATGGTTAACTTAAAGCCCATCTGTGCTAACTCATGAAGGAGTAGGTAGCTTTGTGAATCTGAAGCAAAAGTTTCGGTGATCTCGAAATCGATTAAGTGCGGTTGCACGGGATATAGCTCCATCAAACTTTGAATATCAGCCGCTAGTTGTAAAGAATCCAGTTCTGCTGATGACAAGTTAATCGATAGCTGAATAGGACTCTCAAAGCAACTCTGTAGCTGTTGGAAGTCGATAAAAGCTTGCTTGATGACCCAACGGTCAATGGTGCCAAATAGACCAATTTGCTCTGAAATAGGGATAAACTCGCTTGGAGTGACTTTGCCTAATTTTGGTGAGTCCCAACGCAACAGAGCCTCGACACCTTTGATGACCTTGCCGTCGCGGTCGTAATAAGGTTGATAGAGCAGGGTAAACTCATTCTCTAGATCGCCTTTACGCAGTGCGCGCTCTACTTGAGTTCGTCGACGTACAATTTCATCGAGCTCTTTTGAATAATGAGCAATTTGATTTTTACCCGCGCGCTTAGCTTGATACATGGCGGTATCAGCATGAGAGAGCAACTTGGCTAAATCCATTCCATCTTCTGGGTAAGAGGCAATACCAATACTGGCGGTAATCGGGAAACTCCCAATGGATGCGTTGGTATGATTTTGAATAGGATCTAACACCGCTTGAGCTAATGTGTCAGCAAAGGTGCCCGCTTTGTTGGCGGCAATAAAAATAGCGAACTCATCCCCAGATAATCGTGATGCTAGTGACTTAATACCATATTTTTTCTCGCTCTCTCCACTGAGTTTCTTGATGTGTTCAGCGAAGTTGACCAGTAAAGAGTCACCGACATGATGACCATACTTATCATTGACATACTTAAAGTTGTCTAGGTCGATGTAAAGAATCCAAGCGTGGCTGTAGTTAAACTTGTTAGCCAAGATTCGTTCCACATAGACTTGGAATTGATAGCGATTTGCCAGTTGGGTGAGGTGGTCATTCTCTGCCATCGCTTTGGTTTTTTGATAGCTAGAGTTGAGCTCCTTATACATGTCATAGAAACGGGCAGATAAACGACCTATTTCATTGTCACTCTCTAAGCGTTCGATGTTAGAGCGCTTTCGTTGTTCCACCTCTCTTAACTGGCGATCAAGGTGGGTAATAGGTTGAATGACATGACGATAAAGCAATACCAAAAGAATTAGTACCGTAATCAATGACGAAACGCCAAATGAGAGCATTAGTCGTTGTTCAATCTTGGCGAGTTTCTCTGTCGTAAGATACTGAGCTGGATCTAATACGGCATACAGGCCAGACTTTAGCTCGACTGATTGGGTAAGCCCGGATTTGATGATCGGTTCTTCAGAGAAAAAGATGCTGCTGTCATTGTCAAACTCAAGGATATGCTTGAGTTGATCGAACTTTTCTAGCGACAGCGACACCACAATAAAGAACACTTGATCCTTATTGTAGCTAAGTGGCGACACGAGCGTGTTGTTGTCCAGCACGTCGTAGCGAATCAAGATACTTTGCCCCTGATAGCTTTTAGCAAACCCCGTGTGGCTCATCTGCCCGGTTGTTTCATAGGTTTGCTGCACGTAGTGACGTACATTCTCATCTAACGCGGAAAAAGGGTCGTTTTGGTTATCGGCGTAAAAGCGTACTCTGTGCTGGCTATCGACAATAGCAACAGCGATATCATCCTGTTTATTCGGTTGCAGGTTTTCGATGGTGGTCTGCAGGTTTTCAATCAGTTTCATCTCTCGATAAGGGTTCTCTGGCTGTCCAAAATAGTGACGAATAATGTCACTTTTGGTTAGGGTCAGAGAGTAGCTGTTGATCAGCGCCATAGACTGACGAAAATGACCAGCTAGCTTTTCCATTGAGAGTTGAAGATAACTTTGCTCGCGCTTTATTAAGGCGTCTTTTTGATTGAAGTAAATGCTATAACTAGAGACAGCAGCACTTAACAAAATGACAGGCGCAACGAGTAATAAAACTCTAGTGTTTAGCTTCATGACGTTTAAGTATTTGGTTAATTATTTTTGCCCGTAGGCTTATATTCTCAGCAGAGAGTTCGCTATCTATACGTGCGTTTTTTAGTCTTTCTGCTGGTGGAAATAATGATGCATCATTTAAGTACCATTCGGGCAGTAGTTTCGTCGCACTTAAATTCGGAGTAGCGGCTTTGATATCCATTGCATTTGTTGCAGCCACTTTGGGAGACATGAGGTATTCGAGAAATGCGATAGCCTGTTGTTTTTTCTCTGAATGACTGGTTACGGCTAAGCAATCTACCCACAAGAACAGCTCTCCTTCAGGAATGACATAATCCCACTTATCTTGTTTGAAGGTTCGATTCAAAGAGTATTGGTCACCACTGTAGGCGAGGGTCATTTGCATTTGATGAACATTTGCCTGACTGCGCACATAGCTCAAAATGTACTCGTACGTGAGAACTTTTTCGCTAAATGCCATCATTGCCGGATACGCCGTTTGTAACTGTTTCGGGTCTTCTGTCGTCGGCGCAATTCCTAGGCTGTACAAGACGGGCAAAAAACTTTCCACGCTGTCGTTGATCATCCCAATCTTGCCAATCAGTTCCTCAGGCGGGTTTACGAACTCTTGCCACGTAGTGGGTGGCTGTTCGATGTTATCTTTGCGATATGCAATACCTACCGTTCCCCAAAAATAAGGGACCGCATAAGGGCCGCATGCTTGGTTCCATTTGGGGTCGTTGTTTGCGCGGTTTTTAAGACCCGATAACTCCTCGAAGGCACCTAAGCGACCATAGATTTGCGCAGAAACATTATCTAAAACAACGACATCAAAAGGCAGCTGGATGCTCTTCATCATCAGTAAACTGCGCTCATCATCATTATCGAAGTGCGACAAGGTGAGTGGGGCACCAGATTTTTGCTCCCAATCTGAATGGACATTAGGTGAGAGCGTGTCTTCCCACATATAGACATTCAGTGCTGATTCTTGAGCGATAACGGAGGCGTTAAAAAGGGCGAGTAAAGATAAGAACGAAGCTCTCATACTGACTAGGTAATACCTTATTAGATAAATCAGACGTGTACTGCTTATCAGAGTCAGTTGGTAAGGGCTGACACAACACTAATATGCAACTAAATATCCTGTGATATTAAGAATATTAATAAATTGTGTCAGCTACTAAGTGGTATTTATTTGAGCTATGTAGATATATTTATTGCAGTTTTACTTGAGTCGGTTTCACATTTTCACTCGGATAGCAGCCGAGGACTTTCAGGTGTTTTGTGATCTTAGTGAGCTCGTTAAGTGCTTGCTGCATCGCTTGAGAATCAAGGTGTGCTTCAAGGTCAACGTAAAACATCTCTTCCCAAGGGTTGCCCATAATAGGACGCGACTCTAGCTTGGTCATATTGATGCCGTAGCGCTGCAGAACCAATAGAGTTTCAACCAGTGAACCTGCCTCTTGTGACGTCGACATGATCAAGGTTGTTTTCGCTGGAATTTGAGCCGATACCTCGACTGGCTTACGTGCGACGATAATAAAGCGCGTATGGTTTTCTGTTTGATTGGCGATGTTGCCTTGAATCGGCTGCAAGCCATACAGTTTTCCACTTGATGCATTACCGATTGCTGCAACGTCCGAGCGATTCATCTCTTTAACTTTACGCATTGCATCTGCGGTACTGGCGCAAGACTCTAGTTTAACGCCGTCTAGTTTGCTTAAAAACTCGCTACATTGAGCATGGGGTTGAGGGTGTGAGTAAAGGGTTTTTATCTCTTCTAAACGTAACTCTGACGTAGCAACTAAGCAGTGCTCAATTGGTAAGGTCAGTTCACCGACGATGTAGAGAGTGGTGTGTTGGAGAAGGTCATACACCTCATTGATTGAGCCTGAGCTGGTATTTTCAATCGGTAACACGCCATAGTCTGCGTGGCCTGATTCCACAGTGTGTGTCACTTCTCTGAAGTGTTCGCAGTTCAGCTCAATCAGTTCTGTGTTCTTGCGGCTGAAGTACTCTCGGCTTGCAAGGTGGGAGTATGAGCCTTTTGAACCGAGGAAAGCGACGCGAGCGAGTGGCTTGCGGCTCAATTCAGGGTTCGCCAAGTTTTGTAGGTATGACTGTTGAAGGAGGACTGAGTCTTCAATAATAGTATGGAAAAGTTTGGTGATGTACTGAGCATCAAGCTGGTACTTGTGGTGACCATTGTTGATTAGCTTAACCAATAGTTGCTGTTCACGATCGGCATCGCGAACAGGTTTTGAGGTTTGTACTTTGCTTTTTGCTACTTCAATACTCATTTGGCGACGCTCAGACAGGAGCTGGAGCAGTTGGTCGTCCAGTTCGTTTAAACGCAGTCGTATTTCATCAAGTGAGTATTTTTGGTCAGTCATCCTGGTATTCCTTATAAAAAAAGCCTCCCTTTGGGAGGCTTTCTGTTCGTTTTTGACTTATCTTTCGAAAACGCGAGAGCCTCCAAGCTTAGTGGAGAAAAAAGAAGTCAAAAAAGAACAGAGTGGTTTGGTGCATAATAATCAACTAAGTAGTGAACCCTTGAACACAATAAGCAACACGCTATAGGGCGTCAAGCAAAAAAATAGCGCCAATCGGCGCTATTTTTACAATCCTCTAGATTTGGCTTTATTCTACTTCTTCCTCAAGCTCTGGCTTCTCAGTACGGCGTGCTTCTGGCTTGTGGCGTAGTTTGTTTAGCTGACGTTCTAGTTTCTGTTCTACCTCGTTAACGGCAGCGTATAAATCTTCGTGAGTGGCGGACGCAATAAGCTGTCCTTTAGGTACGGTGATTACAGCTTCAAATTTCTTCTGTTTGTTTGGCTCCTCGCTGAAGCTTGCCTGACAACCGATAATGTCTACTTGCCACTTTTCTAACTTTTTAAATTTGCTCTCAATGTGATTGCGGATTGCAGAGGTGATGTCGATATTTTTACCAGTGATGTTTACTTTCATAGATGTTTTCCTCTGTGTCATCCCTCATGGGTTAACTCCAGATTACTTATCCAAGGCTAAAAAGAAGTGATCTAGATCACCTTTTGGTGGGTGGTTTTAGGCGTTGAAACTAAACGTGATCTATCTCAAATACTAGCTTGATTGTGAGTCGAAAAAGCTTGTGTCACGAGAAAATCTCATTAGATTGGGAGAGGTAACTCGCTAAAATTCAACTGTTTTTTAGGGACTTCCTACGACCTAATAAAAACACTTGATTGCGAATTAACCAGCTACAAAATGTGAATTAAATTCCATTTTCTTATCCGCTCTCGTTTCTGTCTCTTTGCTGTTCGCTTGCCACCTTGTTAAGGCTCTTCTGCCACTCTGTCTAGTGCGGCCTGATTTTCCCTTATTAGCCTCAACGAGTTGAGCTGTTTGTAGATAATGAAATAGCGATTGATGTTCGAAACGTAATGCACGGGCTCTCGTCCAATGTTTCTTCTCGCCATGATTTCAACATTACGAAACCACTTATTCGGGTCATAACCATTTTTTTCAGCCAGTCGGCGCATCTTGCGAATATTAGCAGGTCCAGCGTTATAGGCCGCAAGCGCGAAGTAGACTTGGTCTTCAGGCAAGATATTCTGCTCGCTAAAGTAGCGGTCTTTAATAAATCGCATGTATTTCACACCGGCATGGATGTTGTTATCGACTTGATAGATATCCGGAATATTGACGTTAGGGTCTTTCGCTGTACTGGGTAAAACTTGCATCACGCCTACCGCACCTTTGTGCGAAACCTTGCTTTGATCTAGCCCTGATTCTTGAAAACCTTGCGCCGAGATCATCAATGAGTCGAAGCTGTATTGATCTGAATAGAGCTCGAAGATAGGCGTTAGGGATTCAAGTTTGTTGATGTGGTTAGGGTTTAAGATTCGTTTAAGCCATTGAGTGTTACCTAAGTATTTCCCATAAATAACATTACCTAGAAGGGTGCCAGAGCGATAATCTTTGAGGTATTGATTCACAAAGGCTTCTAGCTTAGGGCTATCTTTACGCATTGCCCAAGCGATCTGTCCCTCTTCTCGCAGTGGAATATTGGCATGAATCTGGATGTTTTCCATCACCTTTAACCACAGCTCGGTTTTGTGGCTATCGAGTATGGTTGCGGGAATATGTCCTTGGTTGATCATCTCAACCAGTTCGTAATCTTGCAGTGTTTCTTCAACAAATCGAATTGTGATGGGCTGTAAAGATTGGCTATCGAGTTGTTGGTTAAGCTTTTGTAAGCTTTCAAAATAACTGGAACTGGCACGAACCCATACTTCTTGCCCGCTCAGTTGTTCCAACGAAACAATCGGTTCAATGGCATTGTGGGTAACCAGTAGCTCCTGGACGCCTTTTAAAACAGGGGCACTAAAATCGATTTTTTCTAGCCTTGATTGGGTAATGGTTAGGTTGGCGACAACTAAATCTCCGTAGCCCTGCTCAAGGGATGGAATTAACTCGTCGCGGTGTACGGGAATAACTTGCAAGTTGAAGTAAGAAGATCGTTGGCGCAGCTCTTTTTCAAAATGATAGAGAAGCTCTGCGAGTATCCCTTTGGGTTTGCCTCCTTCAACATAGTAAAAACCCAAATCAGCAGCGACGAGAACTCTGATGACGCCTTTCTTTTCAAGCGCAGAAAGGTCGCCAAAATAAGGCTGTTTCTTTAATGGCGACAAAGAAAGAGCTTGAGCGCACTGGATAGAAAGCAAGATTAATAAAACGGAAACAACTGCTCGCAGCATGACGGACCTCTAAACAACATTGATTAAAATGTAGTTGTAAAGTGGTGCGGGTGCAAAAATTAGACATAAAAAAAGCGCCATACGATAAAGGCGCTTCTTCTATTAAATTAGCAAGTTACTGAGGGTTTAGCTCGATGAGTTCCTCAGTTCGCTTAACCGCATCTTCTAAACCTAGTTGCTGATAGGCTTCAAGCTGAATCTCTAAAGACTTACGTGCTGCTTCTGTGTCAGGGTAAGTTTTTTGTAGCTCTTGAGTACGATTAATCGCAGCAATCCAAGCTTCACGACGCAGGTAAAAATCCGCCGTCGCTAGGTCGTAATTCGCTAATCGATTTTTAAGAGCGTACATACGTTTTTGTGCGTCTTCTGCATATGGGCTAGCAGGGTAACGCTCAAGTAGCTTCTTAAAATCAGCAAATGCTTTTTTCACTGGTTCTGGATCGCGATCGCTACGATCCATGTTAAACACGTCATGCATAAAGTTACGATCTTGCGCCATATGAGTCAGGCCGCGCATATAAAGTACCCAATCTAATTTTTCATGAGTTGGGTTGAGGCGCATAAAGCGTTCTATGGTTGCTAAGCCTAGCGCTAAGTCGTCATTTTTGTAGTAGACGTAGATAAGGTCGAGTTGCACCTGCTCTGAGTAAGCACCAAATGGGTAGCGAGAATCTAGCGCTTCCAGTTTGCTAATTGCAGTTAGCCAGTTACCACTTTGAAGCGAAACCTGTGCTTCTGAGTAAAGCTCAGATGGTGGCACATCTGGCACAACTTCTTCGCTGCTAGAGCAGCCTACCAGTACGGATAATGCCAACAAACCAGATAAAGTATGCTTTTTCATGTCAGGATTCGATTCCTTGAGATAAATATTTCTGTTGCTTCCGTTACTTTCTTTGGCGTAACAGATACAATGTCCAAATAGTATATTTTTCCACAGTAGTGACAATTAGTCTCACAGTTTTTAAAAAAGTTCGATATGGCTCAGCAGATTGAATTAACAAATACAGTAAAAGATAGCCAATTAGGTCAGCGTTTAGACCAAGCTATCGCCGAATTATTCGCCGACTTCTCACGTTCTCGCCTCAAAGAATGGCTTCTGAATGGTAAAGTTCAAGTGAACGGAGAGGTAATCACCAAGCCACGTACCAAAGTGATGGGCGGCGAAGAGATTACTCTGCAAGCGGAACTTGAAGATGAAGAGCGTTGGGAAGCGCAAGATATTCCATTAGACATCGTTTATGAAGACGACGACATCATGGTGATCAATAAGCCTCGTGGTTTTGTGGTTCACCCGGGTGCCGGCACGCCAGATGGTACAGTGCTCAACGCATTGCTCCATCATTACCCTGATATCGCGGAAGTCCCGCGTGCGGGTATCGTGCATCGTCTTGATAAAGACACCACAGGTTTGATGGTGGTCGCGAAGACTGTTCCTGCTCAAACACGTTTGGTTCGCGCCCTTCAGAAAAAGCGCAACTTCGTTCGTGAGTATGAAGCGATTGCAATTGGCCGTATGACCGCAGGTGGTCGTGTTGAACAACCGATTGGTCGACATTCGACGAAACGTACCTTGATGGCAGTAAGCCCAATGGGTAAACCAGCGATCACGCATTATCGAGTAGCGGAACATTTCCGCGAGCATACTCGCATTCGTCTTCGCCTAGAAACCGGACGTACTCACCAGATCCGTGTTCACATGTCATACCTACAGCATCCGCTTCTAGGTGACACTGCATACGGTGGTCGCGCTCGTATACCAAGCGGAGCTTCGCAAGAGTTGGCAGAACACATCCGCTCTTTTGACCGCCAAGCTCTGCATGCGGTGATGCTTAAGTTCGAACACCCAATCACGGGTGAAGAAGTTGAGTTCCACGCACCAGTGCCAGATGACATGGTAGAAATGGCAGAAGCACTTCGCCAAGATACCCGTGACCATGGCTTAGAAGACGAGTACTAAACCTATGGATCTGATCGTTCCTAACTGGCCAGCTGCAAAACAGATTAAAGCTTTTGCTTCGACGCGATGTGACGGCTTTTCGACTGGCGTGTACCAAGGTTTGAACTTAGGTACTCATGTTGGGGACGAACTGGCAAAGGTTGAACAGAATCGTCAATGGCTCACAGAACAGGCAAACATGCCAAGTGCGCCTGTTTGGCTCAATCAAACTCATTCGACAGTCGTTGAAGAGGTGAATGCTCCAACTAGTCAGGTGCTAAACGCTGATGGAGTTTTCACTTCCACCGCTAATGTTGTTTGCTCGGCAATGACGGCGGATTGTTTGCCTGTGCTGCTAACCAATGTTCAGGGGACGCAAGTTGCCGCTGTCCATGCAGGGTGGCGCGGACTTGCCAGCGGCATTGTTGAAAATGCGGTTGAGAAGTTTGATGGTGAAGTCATGGCTTGGATTGGGCCTGCTATCGGGGCTCAAGTGTTCGAGGTAGGTAAAGATGTTGTTGATGCCTTCGTTTCTATTGAAGCAAAGGCGATGGCGGCATTTACTCCACGCAAGCAAGAAGGGAAGTGGCTAGCTGATATGAATCAACTGGTTACGCAAAGATTGCAACGAGCAGGAGTGAATCAAGTTTATTACAGCGAACTGTGTACTTTTGAAGATGCAGAGCGCTTTTACTCCTATCGCCGCGATGGGGTAACTGGGCGCCAAGCGACATTTATCTGGATTGAAAAATAATCGTCTGTTTTCATAGCGGAAACAGACTCTCTCCCCTTGAAATTCCCGTCTAGCGTATCCATCTTTCATACTGATTAGTTAATTTTTCTCAGTTGAGGTAGGAAGGTAGGTATGCGTCTTGACAGATTTACTAGCAAATTCCAAATCGCTATATCTGACGCTCAATCATTGGCTTTAGGCCGAGATCATCAATACATCGAACCTGTGCACCTAATGGTGGCACTGATGGATCAAAATGGCAGCCCAATTCGCCCACTTTTGACCATGCTTAATGTTGATGTTACCCATTTACGCTCTAAGTTAAGCGAAATTCTAGACCGATTACCTAAAGTGAGTGGTATCGGTGGGGATGTGCAGCTATCGAGTGCGATGGGCACCATGTTTAACTTGTGCGATAAAGTTGCACAGAAACGTCAAGATGCTTATATCTCATCTGAAGTATTCCTGCTTGCCGCCTTAGAAGATAAGGGGGCTTTAGGCGCTCTGCTAAAAGAACTGGGTCTAACAGAGGCTAATGTTGCTGAAGCAATAGATAAAGTTCGTGGTGGACAAAAAATCAATGACCCAAACGCCGAAGAGTTACGCCAAGCTTTAGAGAAGTTCACCATCGATCTCACTGAGCGTGCAGAACAAGGTAAGCTTGACCCTGTGATCGGCCGTGATGACGAAATTCGTCGTACTATCCAAGTCTTGCAGCGCCGAACCAAAAACAACCCTGTGATTATTGGTGAGCCTGGTGTTGGTAAAACAGCAATTGTTGAAGGTCTTGCTCAGCGAATCATTAACAACGAAGTGCCTGAAGGTCTTCGTGGTCGCCGGGTACTCTCTTTAGATATGGGCGCACTGGTGGCTGGGGCTAAGTATCGCGGCGAGTTTGAAGAACGTCTTAAGTCGGTATTGAATGAACTGTCTAAAGAAGAGGGTAACGTCATCCTCTTTATCGACGAAATTCATACCATGGTTGGAGCGGGTAAAGGCGAAGGCTCGATGGATGCAGGCAATATGCTTAAACCTGCGCTTGCCCGTGGTGAGCTTCACTGTGTTGGCGCGACGACACTGGATGAGTATCGACAATATATAGAGAAAGACCCTGCGCTTGAGCGCCGCTTCCAAAAAGTGATAGTTGATGAACCAAGTGTTGAAGATACCGTAGCGATTTTACGTGGCTTGAAGGAACGCTACGAGCTTCACCACCATGTAGAGATAACTGACCCAGCAATCGTAGCAGCGGCAAGTCTATCCCATCGTTACGTCTCTGATCGTCAGCTTCCGGATAAAGCGATTGACCTGATTGATGAGGCGGCTTCGAGCATCCGTATGCAGATCGACTCGAAACCAGAATCGCTCGACAAGTTAGAACGCAAGATCATTCAGCTTAAGATTGAACAGCAAGCCCTAACCAACGAACATGATGACGCAAGTGAAAAGCGTCTAACCATATTAAATGACGAGTTGGCCGAGAAAGAGCGAGCGTTTGCCGAACTTGAAGAAGTTTGGAATGCAGAAAAAGCGGCCTTGTCTGGTACTCAACATATTAAGTCGGAGTTAGAACAAGCTCGAATGGATATGGAGTTTGCTCGCCGAGCGGGTGACCTTAATAGAATGTCCGAGCTTCAATATGGCCGTATTCCTGAACTCGAAAAACAGCTCGATCTTGCGACTCAAGCAGAAATGCAAGAGATGACCTTGTTACGTAATAAAGTCACGGATAACGAAATCGCAGATGTTTTATCGAAGCAAACAGGTATTCCGGTATCTAAGATGCTTGAAGCAGAGAAAGAAAAACTGCTGCGTATGGAAGATGTTCTGCACAAACGTGTTATTGGCCAAACTGAAGCCGTTGAAGTGGTGGCGAATGCAATTCGTCGCAGCCGAGCTGGCTTATCCGATCCAAATCAACCCATTGGCTCGTTCTTATTCTTAGGTCCAACTGGTGTTGGTAAAACGGAACTATGCAAAACGTTAGCAAGCTTTATGTTTGACAGCGAAGATGCAATGGTACGTATCGACATGTCCGAGTTTATGGAGAAACATTCCGTTGCTCGTTTAGTCGGCGCGCCTCCTGGTTATGTTGGCTATGAAGAGGGCGGTTATCTTACTGAAGCCGTTCGTCGCAAACCTTATTCAGTGATCTTGTTAGATGAAGTAGAGAAAGCGCACCCAGACGTTTTCAATATATTGCTACAAGTGCTAGATGATGGTCGTCTCACCGATGGACAAGGTCGAACAGTCGATTTCCGTAATACCGTCGTCATCATGACCTCCAACTTGGGTTCAACTCGAATTCAAGAAAACTTTGGTTCTCTTGATTATCAGGGAATGAAAGAGCAGGTCATGGATGTGGTCGGCAAGCATTTCCGCCCAGAGTTTCTTAATCGTGTTGATGAAAGTGTTGTCTTCCATCCACTAGGTCAGGACCACATCAAGTCAATTGCCTCTATTCAATTGGAACGTCTATCTAAGAGAATGGAAGAGAAAGGTTATTCACTCGATGTTTCTGATAAAGCGCTAGATCTGATTGCTCAAGTGGGCTTTGATCCTGTGTATGGTGCAAGACCACTTAAAAGAGCCATTCAGCAGAGCGTGGAGAATCCATTAGCTAAAGCGATTCTAGCTGGGAAAGTCATTCCAGATAAACCGGTCAAACTACTGGTGAACAACGATCAGATTATTGCGCATCAGTAAATTAACTGGTTGAACAAGAAAAAGAGCCCTATTTAAGGGCTCTTTTGTTTTATTTTTAGACTTATTGTTCGTTTGCTGAGCGAACGGATTGAAGTTGGTGATTTTTTTTGATTTTGCTCTTGTGCTTCAAAGCTAACTCTCTATAATGCGCCTCCGTTGTCACGGGATACCGAGCTGAAAAGCAATGACAACAGAGACGGTGAAAGTTAAGCATTAACTTTCGAAGAAATAACGAAAAAAGTGTTTGACACTGGAAGTTATATCGATAAAATGGCCGTCCGTTTTGAGCAGAGCCCAAAACGAAGTTCTTTAAAAATATAGACCTATCAATCTGTGTGGGCACTCGTTGATGATAATCCAATTAGATACTTCTGTATCAAATTAGGTTTCAATGATACGAAGTGACCATTGAATCTTCGGATTCAGCACAGTCAATTCAAACATTACTTATGTAATGTTCAGTATTCATTGAGCCGACAAAATCTTAAATTGAAGAGTTTGATCATGGCTCAGATTGAACGCTGGCGGCAGGCCTAACACATGCAAGTCGAGCGGAAACGAGTTAACTGAACCTTCGGGGAACGTTAACGGCGTCGAGCGGCGGACGGGTGAGTAATGCCTGGGAAATTGCCCTGATGTGGGGGATAACCATTGGAAACGATGGCTAATACCGCATAATAGCTTCGGCTCAAAGAGGGGGACCTTCGGGCCTCTCGCGTCAGGATATGCCCAGGTGGGATTAGCTAGTTGGTGAGGTAAGGGCTCACCAAGGCGACGATCCCTAGCTGGTCTGAGAGGATGATCAGCCACACTGGAACTGAGACACGGTCCAGACTCCTACGGGAGGCAGCAGTGGGGAATATTGCACAATGGGCGCAAGCCTGATGCAGCCATGCCGCGTGTATGAAGAAGGCCTTCGGGTTGTAAAGTACTTTCAGCAGTGAGGAAGGTGGTAGTGTTAATAGCACTATCATTTGACGTTAGCTGCAGAAGAAGCACCGGCTAACTCCGTGCCAGCAGCCGCGGTAATACGGAGGGTGCGAGCGTTAATCGGAATTACTGGGCGTAAAGCGCATGCAGGTGGTTTGTTAAGTCAGATGTGAAAGCCCGGGGCTCAACCTCGGAATTGCATTTGAAACTGGCAGACTAGAGTACTGTAGAGGGGGGTAGAATTTCAGGTGTAGCGGTGAAATGCGTAGAGATCTGAAGGAATACCGGTGGCGAAGGCGGCCCCCTGGACAGATACTGACACTCAGATGCGAAAGCGTGGGGAGCAAACAGGATTAGATACCCTGGTAGTCCACGCCGTAAACGATGTCTACTTGGAGGTTGTGGCCTTGAGCCGTGGCTTTCGGAGCTAACGCGTTAAGTAGACCGCCTGGGGAGTACGGTCGCAAGATTAAAACTCAAATGAATTGACGGGGGCCCGCACAAGCGGTGGAGCATGTGGTTTAATTCGATGCAACGCGAAGAACCTTACCTACTCTTGACATCCAGAGAACTTTCCAGAGATGGATTGGTGCCTTCGGGAGCTCTGAGACAGGTGCTGCATGGCTGTCGTCAGCTCGTGTTGTGAAATGTTGGGTTAAGTCCCGCAACGAGCGCAACCCTTATCCTTGTTTGCCAGCACGTAATGGTGGGAACTCCAGGGAGACTGCCGGTGATAAACCGGAGGAAGGTGGGGACGACGTCAAGTCATCATGGCCCTTACGAGTAGGGCTACACACGTGCTACAATGGCGCATACAGAGGGCGGCCAACTTGCGAAAGTGAGCGAATCCCAAAAAGTGCGTCGTAGTCCGGATCGGAGTCTGCAACTCGACTCCGTGAAGTCGGAATCGCTAGTAATCGTGGATCAGAATGCCACGGTGAATACGTTCCCGGGCCTTGTACACACCGCCCGTCACACCATGGGAGTGGGCTGCAAAAGAAGTGGGTAGTTTAACCTTCGGGAGGACGCTCACCACTTTGTGGTTCATGACTGGGGTGAAGTCGTAACAAGGTAGCCCTAGGGGAACCTGGGGCTGGATCACCTCCTTATACGATGATTACTCATGATGAGTGTCCACACAGATTGATATGTCTTTATTAGAGCTTTGAAGGGGCTATAGCTCAGCTGGGAGAGCGCTTCGCTGGCAGCGAAGAGGTCATCGGTTCGATCCCGATTAGCTCCACCAATTTCCGTCTGGAAATTCAGTGTCCCGTTCGTCTAGAGGCCTAGGACACCGCCCTTTCACGGCGGTAACAGGGGTTCGACTCCCCTACGGGATACCATCTTTAAACATTCTCTTTGAGAGTTTTTAAAAATGGTTACCTCATTGAGGTGATTTGCTCTTTAACAATTTGGAAAGCTGACGAATAACAACAATCCCCATCTCTTTGAGATGCGTTGTTATTCAATTAAAAGTTCTCAAATCCTAATTCTTTGAATTAGGTACCAACACACATTCAAGTGTTCTTGGAAATTTGAGTCCGGCAAAATCGTGTCTGCACTCATGATTTGTCTTCACTTTTTAAAAGTGAAAATAAATAGAAAAATGCAGACAACTTTGGTTGTTTAAACAGAGACCCTTTGGGGTTGTATGGTTAAGTGACTAAGCGTACACGGTGGATGCCTTGGCAGTCAGAGGCGATGAAAGACGTAGTAACTTGCGATAAGCCCAGATTAGGTAGTAACAACCATTTGAGTCTGGGATTTCTGAATGGGGAAACCCAACTGCATAAGCAGTTACTGTTAACTGAATACATAGGTTAACAGGGCGAACCGGGGGAACTGAAACATCTAAGTACCCCGAGGAAAAGAAATCAACCGAGATTCCGAAAGTAGCGGCGAGCGAAATTGGACTAGCCCTTAAGCTTTTAATGAGACAGGTGAAGGCTCTGGAAAGTGCCGCGATACAGGGTGATAGCCCCGTAACCGACATCTCATCATCAGTGAAATCGAGTAGGGCGGGACACGTGATATCCTGTCTGAATATGGGGGGACCATCCTCCAAGGCTAAATACTACTGACTGACCGATAGTGAACCAGTACCGTGAGGGAAAGGCGAAAAGAACCCCTGTGAGGGGAGTGAAATAGAACCTGAAACCGTGTACGTACAAGCAGTAGGAGCACCTTCGTGGTGTGACTGCGTACCTTTTGTATAATGGGTCAGCGACTTATATTCAGTAGCAAGGTTAACCATCTAGGGGAGCCGTAGAGAAATCGAGTCTTAACTGGGCGTCGAGTTGCTGGATATAGACCCGAAACCAGGTGATCTAGCCATGGGCAGGTTGAAGGTTGAGTAACATCAACTGGAGGACCGAACCGACTAATGTTGAAAAATTAGCGGATGACTTGTGGCTAGGGGTGAAAGGCCAATCAAACCTGGAGATAGCTGGTTCTCCCCGAAATCTATTTAGGTAGAGCCTCGGACGAATACTACTGGGGGTAGAGCACTGTTAAGGCTAGGGGGTCATCCCGACTTACCAACCCTTTGCAAACTCCGAATACCAGTAAGTACTATCCGGGAGACACACGGCGGGTGCTAACGTCCGTCGTGGAGAGGGAAACAACCCAGACCGCCAGCTAAGGTCCCAAATTATAGCTAAGTGGGAAACGATGTGGGAAGGCTTAGACAGCTAGGATGTTGGCTTAGAAGCAGCCATCATTTAAAGAAAGCGTAATAGCTCACTAGTCGAGTCGGCCTGCGCGGAAGATGTAACGGGGCTAAGCTATAAACCGAAGCTGCGGCAATGCAATTTATTGTATTGGGTAGGGGAGCGTTCTGTAAGCCGTTGAAGGTGAGTTGTAAAGCTTGCTGGAGGTATCAGAAGTGCGAATGCTGACATGAGTAACGATAAAGGGGGTGAAAAACCTCCTCGCCGGAAGACCAAGGGTTCCTGTCCAACGTTAATCGGGGCAGGGTAAGTCGACCCCTAAGGCGAGGCCGAAAGGCGTAGTCGATGGGAAACGGGTTAATATTCCCGTACTTCTTACAATTGCGATGGGGGGACGGAGAAGGCTAGGTGGGCCTGGCGACGGTTGTCCAGGTTCAAGTGCGTAGGCTTGAGAGTTAGGTAAATCCGGCTCTCTTTAAGGCTGAGACACGATGTCGAGCATCTACGGATGTGAAGTCATTGATGCCATGCTTCCAGGAAAAGCCTCTAAGCTTCAGATTGTAAGGAATCGTACCCCAAACCGACACAGGTGGTCGGGTAGAGAATACCAAGGCGCTTGAGAGAACTCGGGTGAAGGAACTAGGCAAAATGGTACCGTAACTTCGGGAGAAGGTACGCTCTTGACGGTGAAGTCCCTTGCGGATGGAGCTATTGAGAGTCGCAGATACCAGGTGGCTGCAACTGTTTATTAAAAACACAGCACTGTGCAAAATCGTAAGATGACGTATACGGTGTGACGCCTGCCCGGTGCCGGAAGGTTAATTGATGGGGTTAGACGTAAGTCGAAGCTCTTGATCGAAGCCCCGGTAAACGGCGGCCGTAACTATAACGGTCCTAAGGTAGCGAAATTCCTTGTCGGGTAAGTTCCGACCTGCACGAATGGCGTAATGATGGCCACGCTGTCTCCACCCGAGACTCAGTGAAATTGAAATCGCTGTGAAGATGCAGTGTACCCGCGGCTAGACGGAAAGACCCCGTGAACCTTTACTACAGCTTGGCACTGAACATTGACCCTACATGTGTAGGATAGGTGGGAGGCTTTGAAACCGGTACGCCAGTATCGGTGGAGCCGTCCTTGAAATACCACCCTTGTAGTGTTGATGTTCTAACTTAGACCCGTTATCCGGGTTGAGGACAGTGCCTGGTGGGTAGTTTGACTGGGGCGGTCTCCTCCCAAAGAGTAACGGAGGAGCACGAAGGTGGGCTAATCACGGTTGGACATCGTGAGGTTAGTGCAATGGCATAAGCCCGCTTGACTGCGAGAATGACAATTCGAGCAGGTGCGAAAGCAGGTCATAGTGATCCGGTGGTTCTGTATGGAAGGGCCATCGCTCAACGGATAAAAGGTACTCCGGGGATAACAGGCTGATACCGCCCAAGAGTTCATATCGACGGCGGTGTTTGGCACCTCGATGTCGGCTCATCACATCCTGGGGCTGAAGTCGGTCCCAAGGGTATGGCTGTTCGCCATTTAAAGTGGTACGCGAGCTGGGTTTAGAACGTCGTGAGACAGTTCGGTCCCTATCTGCCGTGGGCGTTGGAAGATTGAAGGGGGCTGCTCCTAGTACGAGAGGACCGGAGTGGACGAACCTCTGGTGTTCGGGTTGTGTCGCCAGACGCATTGCCCGGTAGCTAAGTTCGGAATCGATAACCGCTGAAAGCATCTAAGCGGGAAGCGAGCCCTGAGATGAGTCTTCCCTGACCCCTTGAGGGTCCTAAAGGGTTGTTCGAGACTAGAACGTTGATAGGCAGGGTGTGTAAGCGTTGTGAGGCGTTGAGCTAACCTGTACTAATTGCCCGTGAGGCTTAACCATACAACACCCAAAGGGTTTTGATGGACTCAAAGCAAGAACTTTGAATGTGTAACTACAGAACTTGCTCTTTATTTTAAAGAAAGCAGCTTTCCGAATTAAAGAATTTGCTTGGCGACCATAGCGATTTGGACCCACCTGATTCCATGCCGAACTCAGAAGTGAAACAAATTAGCGCCGATGGTAGTGTGGGGCTTCCCCATGTGAGAGTAGGACATCGCCAGGCTTACATTTAGTTTTTAGATTTTAGAAAAATCTAAAGGCAAAAACTTAGACTTAGAGTCTAACCAGTGCGGAGCGGTAGTTCAGTTGGTTAGAATACCGGCCTGTCACGCCGGGGGTCGCGGGTTCGAGTCCCGTCCGCTCCGCCACTTATTTAGAGAGTCGTCTCATTAAACACGAACTACAGGGGTGTAGCTCCAATTGGCAGAGCAGCGGATTCCAAATCCGCGTGTTGGGAGTTCGAATCTCTCCACCCCTGCCACATTCAAGGCTCTAGCAGAAATGCTAGAGCCTTTTTCTTTGGAGTAAGAAAAAGGGCTGCGGACTCCGCCACTACCCATACACATTTACATGCTGCAAGCTGGAGTGTCAGCCTAGTCATATCTTTCCATTCCTGCCATATATTGAGAATCCCGTTTAAAGGATACCCTTGGGAACAATTCTTCTGATTTTTACCCCTATTTGTTTAAAGATACTGACCTTATGATCCGGGTTGAAGTCTTCGCTAATAAGCCACGCGTTTTCTGGTTCCATCTCGATTCTCATTGCAGCATTTACACCATCAGTAATCTCTGGTGAATGAATGACAGTAAAGCTTTCTGTATTGAGGTTAGCGCTACGAGGGTCAAAGTTATAAGTACCGACAATCGTTATATGGTCATCAATGGTCATCGTCTTAGCATGTAAGCCAAAGATAGGCGTGGTGGGTAAGCGTTTAAACATATGTTCAGTCATAACTCGCTGACGAACTTTGGCATCTGGCTTGAACTCATAGATCTCGACGCCTGTTTTTATTAGCGCAGAGCGATTCCTTTGATAGCCACTAAACGCTTCTAGATTGTCGTTGGAGGCCAGGCTGTTGGTGAGGATCTTTATCTCTACCCCTTTATCGACTAATTGACGAAGAAACTTACGGTCTGCCTTAGTAGTGACTAGATAAGGTGTCTGAATCAAAATACTTTTCTCAGCACTTTCTGCGAGTTCAATCAACTTGCTTCTTGTAATACTCCCACCGCCAAGAAAAGTTTGCTGATCGTTTTTACCGGGTTTATCTGAGACGTATTCCACCTTCTCAAGGAATCTAAAGCGTCCTTGGTCCATCAAGCGGTCAAAAGTTTGTGGCACTTTCTCGATTTCAGCTTTTATCTCAGGATGGAAGTTCTCAGGGTTACACGAGTAAGAATGCAGGCGGGAGAAGTCAGGGTTCTTAGGGTAAGGATTATTACCAACCAGTTTCTCAACTCCCACACTTAACTCATGGTTCCAAAATTCATTAAATGACCTTTTTAAATCTGATACCGCTTTACCCGCGAGAAAGACGTCGCGATCTCTGAAATTATACTCGTGGTCAAAACCGAAATACTCGTCCGCAATGTTGCGTCCTCCAGTAACGGCTATCTGGTCGTCGACCAAAAATACTTTGTTATGCATTCTTTGATTTAAACCGTGAAAGTCAGTAAGCAAGGTACCAAGCTTATTGATGATGTTCTTGCCTATGTTCACATTTGGGTTATAGATTTTTATCTCTATATTTTCATGGGCATCGAGCATTAGAAGTTCATCACCTTTCGCGTTTAGCATGATGTCATCAATTAACACTCTGACTTTTACTCCGCGTTCGGCCGCGCGAACAAGGTGGTCTGTTGCAATTAGGCCAATGTTGTCTACCGAGAATATAAAGTACTGAATATCAATGCTGTGTTCTGCTCTATCCGTTATCCAAGCTCTAGACATCATGGCTTCCGCACCTTGCTCCAAAACATATACGCCAGTTGCATTGTCTAGCTTTGATTGGAAGGGCTTAATGTAATGAGAGAGAGGTTCTACTTGATGCTGTTGGATTGAATCGCAATGATCTATTTCAGAAAGTGGCACACTGTCTGGGTCTGAGCCACAGCCAACTAAAAGTAGAGTAAGAGAGTAGAAAAGAGGTTTTATCTTCATGCGTTAGTATCGATACATCCGTTGTCTTCAAATAGGCATCACTTTCTTATCACACATTGCCTTAGTTATGTGTCTATAGCGACTTAATAGCTGAGTTAGCTCCCAATTATAGATAGTGTAGATACAAAAAAGCCCACTCATTGGAGTGGGCTAAAAATTTCAGCTGTGACGGAGCTTGAGATTATTTTAGTAGTGCTTCATTGCCGTTTTCACGGATGTGCTTAAGCATACCTTTAACGCCGCGAGCGCTTGAAGCCACAACGTTGCCTGACTTCATGTAGTCAGTGCCGCCTGCAAAATCAGTTACGATAGCGCCTGCTTCACGAGCAATCAGTTCGCCTGCAGCGATATCCCAAGGCTTAAGGCCAAGCTCGAAGAAACCATCAACTCGGCCAGCTGCTAGGTAACATAGGTCAAGAGCAGCTGAACCAGTGCGACGGAAATCAGAGCAATCTACGAATAGAGCTGACATGATCTTGAAGTAAGACTCAGAGTGTTGCTTTTGCTTGAATGGGAAGCCTGTTGCTAGAACAGTGCCTTGAAGGTCTTTTAGTTGTTTAACGCGGATACGAGCGTTATTTAGCTGAGCGCCAGCACCACGTTGTGCAGTGAATAGCTCGTTAAGCATTGGGTCGTATACACACGCTACTTCAGTTTTACCTTTGATACGAACAGCGATAGATACAGAGAAATGTGGCAAACCTTTAACAAAGTTTGTTGTGCCATCCAGTGGGTCGATGATCCATTGTACGTCTTTATCTTTACCTTCGATTACGCCGTTTTCCTCAGCAACGATCTCGTGCTCAGGGTAAGACGCTTTGATTGTATCGATAATTAGAGTTTCAGCTTCTTTGTCTACGTTAGTAACAAAGTCATTCGCGCCTTTTTGAGTCGATTCGATCTTCTCAGCATTTTCTAAAGATTTAGCAATATGGTTGCCTGCTTTTCGTGCAGCACGAATAGCGATATTAAGCATTGGATGCATACTAATTTCCCAACGGATGTTAAAGAACAGAAAAACGGGCGGCAGTATACCAGATAAATAGTGAAATGGAAGTGGTTAATTTTTGCACTTTTAGTTTTATTAGTAGAAAGGGTCTGACCATTTTACTCAGGTATATGGTACTATCTTGCAGCTCAAATTTTGTGTTCGGAAATCATCAATGCTTAACAACGTAAAAGTCGTCCTTGTCGGCACTTCTCACTCAGGGAATATTGGCTCAGCAGCCCGTGCAATGAAGGTTATGGGGTTATCCAACCTAGTGCTCGTCGATCCTCAGTGTAGCGTTGATGAACAAACCCTAGCGTTAGCGGCAGGCGCGGCAGATATCGCTCAGAATGCTCAAGTTGTATCGACTTTGACTGAAGCGGTAGCCGATTGCGCATTAGTCGTCGGTTCTAGTGCTCGCTCACGTACTCTAGAGTGGCCGATGCTTGAGCCGCGTGAATGCGGCCAGAAGTTTGTTGAAGAAGGTCAATCTGCACCAGTGGCTTTAGTCTTTGGACGAGAGCGCACCGGGCTGACTAACGAAGAGCTACAAACTTGCCATTATCACGTATGTATCCCTGCGAATCCTGAATACAGTTCGCTGAATTTGGCGATGGCGGTTCAGACATTGAGTTACGAAGTACGAATGGCTTACTTAGAGCGTGAGCAAAGCCAATATGAACCACAAGAGTCGGCTGAGTACCCAAGGCACAAAGAATTAGAATTATTTTTCTCACACCTTGAAAAAGTGGCTCAAGAGACCCAATTTATCAGTGAAGATCAGCCTGGCAAGGTAATGAATAAGCTACGTAGATTGTTTAATCGAGCTAGGCCCGAATCACAAGAGCTTAATATTCTGCGCGGTATCTTAACTTCAATTGAGAAGCGTATCTCTCAGCAAAAATAACCACCACAATTTAATGGTTAAATACCTGACTAAATTAGTCAATTAAATACTTGACCATTTTAGTCAGGTATGTGACAATTCATACCACATAAACGGTGTGGATATGGTGTTATATGAGACTTACATCTAAAGGAAGATACGCAGTGACAGCCATGTTAGATGTGGCTCTGCATTCGCAACAGAACCCTGTACCTCTGGCTGATATTTCAGAGCGTCAAGGTATCTCTTTGTCTTACTTAGAGCAGCTTTTTTCTAAGTTACGTAAAGCTGGCCTCGTAGCTAGTGTACGTGGTCCTGGTGGCGGTTACCGCCTCGGTGAAGACGCTCATTCAATCGCAATCGGTACTGTCATTGCCGCGGTAGATGAGTCAGTGGATGCAACAAAATGTAATGGTAAAGGAGATTGCCAAGGTGGTTCTCGTTGCCTTACGCACACACTGTGGCGTGACCTAAGTTCACGTATCAGTGACTTCTTGAATAACATCACTCTAGGTGAGTTGATGAAAGACAATGAAGTACTAGAAATTTCAGATCGACAAGATATTGATCTTGCCGTTAATCATGGGTTCGCTACTAAAAATACAAACACCGCGCCCATCGGTGTAAACGTCCGCTCATAAGCGGTTTGCCTGTTACATTGGAGTAGAAAATGAAACTGCCTATTTATTTAGATTATTCAGCGACCTGTCCTGTTGATCCTCGTGTAGCTGAAAAAATGGTTCAGTACATGACTATGGACGGTACGTTTGGCAACCCAGCGTCTCGTTCGCACCGTTACGGCTGGCAGGCAGAAGAAGCAGTAGATACCGCTCGTGAGCAGATTGCAGACCTATTAAATGCAGACCCGCGTGAAATCGTATTCACTTCTGGCGCAACTGAGTCAGACAACCTAGCGATTAAAGGTGCAGCGCGCTTCTATTCGAAGAAAGGCAAGCACGTAATCACTTGCAAAACAGAGCACAAAGCAGTTCTTGACCCATGCCGTCAACTAGAACGTGAAGGGTTTGAAGTCACTTACCTTGAGCCAGAGTCTAACGGTCTTATCGATCTTAAGAAGCTTGAAGCTGCAATGCGCGAAGATACCGTTCTTGTGTCTATCATGCACGTAAACAACGAGATCGGTGTTATCCAAGATATCTCTTCAATCGGCGAAATGTGTCGTGAGCGTAAGATTGTTTTCCACGTAGATGCCGCTCAATCAGCAGGTAAGCTACCTATCGACGTTCAAGAGATGAAAGTCGACCTGATCTCTATGTCAGCGCACAAAGTATACGGTCCTAAAGGTATTGGCGCACTATACGTACGTCGTAAGCCACGTATTCGTCTAGAAGCACAAATGCACGGTGGTGGTCACGAACGTGGTTTCCGTTCAGGTACTCTAGCGACTCACCAAATCGTGGGTATGGGTGAAGCGTTCCGCATCGCGAAAGAAGAGATGCAGAAAGACTTCGATCATGCTCTAGCTCTACGTACTCGTCTTCTTGATGGCGTTAAAGATCTTGAAGCAGTCACGATCAACGGTGACCTTGAGCAGCGTGTACCTCACAACCTAAATATCAGCTTTGCTTTCGTTGAAGGTGAATCACTACTGATGTCGCTAAAAGATCTAGCGGTTTCTTCAGGTAGTGCTTGTACTTCAGCAAGTCTAGAGCCTTCATACGTTCTACGTGCTCTAGGTTTGGATGACGAGCTAGCTCACAGTTCAGTTCGTTTCTCATTTGGTCGTGCAACGACTGAAGCAGAGATCGACTACGCAATCGAACAAATTCGTACAGCAGTGATTAAACTGCGTGACATGTCTCCTCTATGGGATATGTACAAAGAAGGAATTGACCTAAGTACAGTTGAGTGGGCACACCACTAATACTGATTCAGTCATTCCAAGGATAGAAATAGAGGATTCGAGGTAAATATCATGGCATATAGCGAAAAAGTAATTGATCACTACGAGAACCCACGTAACGTTGGTTCATTTGATAAAGAAGATCCAGCAGTAGGTAGCGGCATGGTTGGTGCTCCTGCGTGTGGTGACGTAATGAAACTTCAGATCAAGGTAACACCAGAAGGTATTATCGAAGACGCGAAGTTTAAAACTTACGGTTGTGGTAGTGCGATCGCATCAAGCTCACTTGTAACTGAGTGGGTAAAAGGCAAGAGCATTGATGAAGCAGCAGCAATTAAAAATGCTGAAATCGCTGAAGAGCTAGAGCTTCCACCAGTAAAAGTTCACTGCTCAATTCTTGCTGAAGACGCAATCAAAGCAGCGGTTGCTGACTACAAGAAAAAACACCAAGAATAAGTAATCTGTATATAATGGGGACCAGAACCCCCATTTCATTCGCGAAATAGACAAACTAAGGTGCAGTATGGCCATTACAATGACAGAAACCGCGGCAAGTCGCGTTAGAACATTCCTAGAAAACCGAGGCAAAGGTATCGGTTTACGCTTGGGTGTGAAAACGACCGGGTGTTCTGGTATGGCATATGTACTTGAATTCGTTGATGAGCTAAACGAAGAAGATTCAGTATTCGAGCATGAAGGCGTAAAGGTCATCATTGACCAAAAGAGCCTAGTGTACTTAGACGGCACTGAATTGGATTACGTTAAAGAAGGCCTCAACGAAGGGTTTGAATTCAATAACCCGAATGCTAAGAGCGAATGTGGTTGTGGTGAAAGCTTCAACGTGTAATTGATAAGGCCTGTGGGTTTAGGCTCACAGGTTTATTACCAAGGATAGAATTCTCCATGAATTACTTTGAATTATTTGGGCTACCAAGTCAGTTTAATCTGGATGGTAGCCTTCTTTCTTCACAATTCCGTGAACTTCAAAAACAGTTTCATCCTGATAACTTTGCGACTGCATCTGAACGTGACCGTTTAATGGCGGTGCAAAAAGCTGCCGAGATCAACGACGCCTACCAAGTTCTGAAGAACCCTATCTCAAGAGCAGAATACATCTTGTCTGAGAATGGCGTAGAGATTCGGGGCGAACAGCAAACGATGCAAGATCCTATGTTCTTAATGGAGCAAATGGAGTTGCGTGAAGAACTAGAAGATATCTCTTCAAGCTCCGATGCAGAAGGTGCGTTGTTCGACTTTGAAAGCAAAGTGAGCAAAATGTTTAAGCAGCAACTGACTGCGACCGAGCAAGATTTAAATCAAACGGACTGGCAGCAAGCGGCTGACCGAGTTCGTAAGCTTAAATTTATTGCCAAACTACAGAACGAAATCGAACTAGTGGAAGACAAACTCTTCGGCTAGTGCAATACAAGGACCACCCATGGCATTACTTCAAATTGCAGAACCGGGTCAAAGCTCGGCTCCACATGAGCATAAACTTGCAGCTGGCATTGACTTAGGTACGACTAACTCACTGGTGGCTTCAGTTCGAAGTGGCGACGCGGCAACATTGCAAGATGAGCAAGGTCAAAGCATCTTACCTTCTGTTGTTAACTACTCAGGAGAGACTCCCGAAGTTGGTTATGCAGCGAAAGATAAAGCAGAAGTTGATCCAGCCAATACCATTATCTCAGTGAAGCGACTGTTAGGCCGTTCACTAGAAGATATTCAAGCGCGCTATCCAAATCTTCCTTACCAGTTTAAAGCGAGTGACAACGGCCTGCCGGTACTGCAAACGGCAAGTGGGGATAAAAACCCGATTGAAGTATCCGCTGAAATTCTGAAGTCGCTAGGTCAGCGTGCTGAGAAAACACTAGGTGGAGAGTTAGCGGGTGTGGTCATTACTGTTCCTGCTTACTTTGATGACGCTCAGCGTGCTGGAACCAAAGATGCGGCTAAGCTCGCAGGTTTGCATGTATTAAGACTGCTTAATGAGCCGACAGCGGCTGCGATTGCATACGGACTAGACTCTGGTCAAGAAGGTGTAATTGCCGTATACGATTTGGGTGGCGGTACGTTTGATATCTCTATCCTACGTCTATCTAAAGGCGTGTTTGAAGTACTGGCAACGGGTGGCGATTCTGCACTTGGTGGTGACGATTTTGACCACCTACTGGCTGACTACCTGCTTGAAAAATCGGGTAACACAGAGACTTTAACCGCAACGCAGATGCGCACAGTTTTGAATGTAGCTAGTGCGACTAAAATTGCTTTCTCAGATAAAGATTCCGTAGAGGTTGATGTTCTAGGTTGGCAAGGTAGCGTTTCTCGCGATGAGTTTGAAGACTTGATTCGCCCACTCGTTAAGAAGACTTTGATGTCTTGTCGCCGTGCATTGAAAGACGCACAAGTTGACGCCGAAGATGTGCTAGAAGCGGTTATGGTAGGCGGTTCTACACGTACGCTGCTTGTAAGAGAAATGGTGGGTGACTTCTTTGGTCGTAAGCCGCTAACCAGCATTAACCCGGATGAAGTAGTGGCGATTGGCGCTGGTATTCAAGCCGATATTTTAGCGGGTAACAAGCCTGACTCTGAAATGCTACTACTCGACGTTATTCCTCTATCCCTTGGTATCGAAACCATGGGCGGATTGGTTGAGAAGATCGTCCCACGCAACACGACAATTCCAGTTGCGCGAGCTCAAGAATTTACCACGTTTAAAGATGGTCAAACGGCAATGAGCGTTCATGTTGTTCAAGGTGAACGTGAAATGGTTGATGACTG
Source organism: Vibrio tubiashii (assembly GCF_028551255.1). Lineage (NCBI taxonomy): Bacteria > Pseudomonadati > Pseudomonadota > Gammaproteobacteria > Vibrionales > Vibrionaceae > Vibrio > Vibrio tubiashii. The sequence goes on from NZ_CP117029.1 coordinate 616,861, forward strand.
TCGCTCTCTAGCGCGTTTCTCACTCAAAGGTATCCCACCGATGGCGGCGGGGGCAGCGCATATCCGCGTGACCTATCAAGTCGATGCAGATGGCCTACTGTCTGTAACAGCGATGGAAAAGAGTACTGGTGTTCAGTCTGAGATTCAGGTTAAGCCATCTTATGGTTTGAGTGATGATGAAGTCGCTAACATGCTGCGCGATTCGATGACGTACGCTAAAGAAGACATGAATGCTAGAGCACTAGCAGAACAACGCGTTGAAGCCGATCGCGTTATCGAAGGTTTGATTGCAGCAATGCAAGCAGATGGTGATGAGCTATTGTCTGAATCAGAACGTGGTGAACTGCTTAAAGCGATTGAGTCTTTGATTGAGCTGCGCAATGGTGACAACGCTGACGCGATAGAACAAGGTATCAAAGATACTGACAAGGCGAGCCAAGAGTTTGCTTCTCGCCGCATGGACAAATCAATTCGAGCTGCTTTGTCAGGTCAATCAGTAAATGATATTTAAGAGAAAGAGTTATGCCTAAGATTATTGTATTACCGCATGAAGATTTATGCCCAGAAGGTGCGGTTTTGGAAGCAAACAGTGGTGACACCGTTCTTGATGTTGCGCTAAAAAATGGCATTGGCATTGAACACGCATGTGAAAAGTCGTGCGCTTGTACGACGTGTCACGTGGTGATTCGTGAAGGTTTTGATTCACTAGAAGAGAGTGACGAGCTTGAAGATGACATGCTAGATAAAGCGTGGGGTCTTGAGCCAGAATCTCGCCTTGGTTGTCAGGCTAAAGTCGCAGACGAAGATCTTGTGGTAGAAATTCCAAAATATACTCTGAATCACGCTTCAGAAGATCACTAAATACTCTTCATACTTGAACCTGCAGCGTTGTTAACTGCGTAAGCTCCCCCTAATCACATAGAACACCTATGCTCATAGGGATGAGCTTACTTGTTGCCTAGCTGCAACTCCAATTATTTTGAGTATCCTGCATCTAGAGATGTGAGCAACAAGAATTACATAAGGAATTGGTTATGAAATGGACAGATTCACGCGATATTGCGATCGAGCTATGCGACAAGTTTCCAGAGGTAGATCCTAAAACAGTACGTTTTACCGATCTTCATCAGTGGATTACTGAGTTAGATGAGTTTGATGATGAGCCGAACCGATCTAATGAAAAGATTCTGGAAGCGGTGATCTTGTGCTGGATGGATGAAATGGATTAATCCTTAAACGGAAACCCATCGCAGTTAACAAAATTTACTAAAAAAAACGGGCCTTATGGCCCGTTTTTTTATCAATTTCACATTAAAGTGTTAACATCCCTGAGTGAACAGAAAAAGGCGTAGGCAGCGCCAGTACAGACAAGGAGAAACCATGTCTACACAGATGTCAGTATTTCTAAGCCAAGAGGCTGCAGCGCCACATTGGGGTGAGAACGCAATTCTTTCTTTCTCTGAATCAGGTGCGACAATCCATCTTGGTGATAATCATGATTTAGGCGCAATTCAGCGTGCTGCGCGTAAGTTAGATGGCCAAGGTATCGCTTCCGTTTCTTTACAAGGGGAAGGATGGGATCTAGAGAGTATTTGGTCTTTCCATCAAGGTTACCGTGGACCAAAGAAGAAAAATCAATTCGTATGGCAAGAGCTTGAAGAGCAAGATCAAGCTGAGTTGACTGCACGCATTAAAGCGACGGACTTTACTCGCGACATTATCAACAAGCCAGCAGAAGAAGTCGCACCGCGTCAATTGGCGACGATGGCGGCGGAATTCATCAAATCTGTTGCACCAGAAGGGACAGTGAAGGCGCGTATCGTAAAAGATAAAGACCTTCTTGCTGAAGGTTGGCAAGGTATCTTTGCGGTAGGCCGCGGCTCTGAGCGTACATCGGCCATGCTTCAACTGGATTTCAACCCAACAGGCGACGAGAACGCACCAGTATTTGCTTGCCTAGTGGGTAAAGGGATCACCTTCGACTCTGGTGGTTACAGCATCAAACCGTCTGGCTTTATGACGGCAATGAAAGCGGATATGGGCGGTTCAGGTACAATTACCGGCGGTTTAGGTCTGGCGATCATGCGCGGTTTGAACAAGCGTGTGAAACTAATCCTTTGTTGTGCTGAGAACATGATTTCTGGTCGCGCACTTAAGCTTGGTGACATCATTACCTATAAAAACGGTAAGACGGTAGAGATCATGAATACCGATGCCGAAGGTCGTCTTGTACTTGCGGATGGTCTAATTTATGCGAGTGAGCAAAACCCTGAGCTAATTATTGATTGCGCTACCTTAACTGGAGCTGCTAAAAATGCTCTAGGTAATGATTACCACGCATTGATGAGCTTTGACGATGAGTTGTCTCATCAAGCGCTGAACGCGGCACGCGAAGAAAAAGAAGGCTTATGGCCACTGCCATTGGCTGACTTCCACCGTGGGATGTTGCCATCTAATTTTGCTGATCTTTCAAACATCAGCAGTGGTGACTACTCACCAGGTGCAAGTACGGCGGCAGCATTCTTGTCTTACTTTGTTGAAGACTACAAAAAAGGTTGGTTGCATTTTGACTGTGCAGCAACTTATCGTAAGTCTGCGACAGATAAGTGGGCAGCAGGTGCAACTGGCGTAGGCGTACGTAGCCTAGCTGGTCTGCTACTACAGCAAGCGAATAAATAAGCTAAGAGGCCGTAGAGCCTCTTTTAATAATATTAAGAAATAACGAAAGGATACCCTATGACTCTAGAAAGAACTTTTTCTATTGTTAAGCCCGATGCAGTAGAACGTAATCTAATTGGTGAAATCTACCACCGTATTGAAAAAGCAGGTCTGCAAGTTATTGCTGCTAAAATGGTGCGTTTAACTGAAGAACAAGCGAGCGGCTTTTATGCTGAACATGAAGGCAAACCATTCTTTGAAGATTTGAAAGCCTTTATGACTTCAGGCCCAATTATGGTTCAAGTACTGGAAGGTGAGAACGCAATTGCTCGCTACCGCGAGTTAATGGGTAAAACTAACCCAGAAGAAGCGGCTTGTGGCACTATTCGCGCTGACTACGCATTAAGCATGCGCCATAACTCAGTTCACGGCTCTGATAGCCCTGAGTCTGCGGCTCGCGAAATCGAATTCTTCTTCCCTGAATCGGAAATCTGTCCTCGATAATTAAAGGACAGCCTTAATGATAGATATGCTGCCTGTATTGTTTATAGGCAGCATTTTTATTCTGAAAAAACTTCGTCAATTCGTTGAAAATTGCCATTAAAGGGCAGATTAACTGCTAGTATTGGTGAGAAAAGTTTTTTTTACATACAGCGCATGCAAGGGTATCAGTCTTGACAGATTGTGATATACTCTGCGCGCAATTTATACCTTATAAACAGAGTAAGACAATGGCAGATTTATCAAAGTACAGAAACATTGGTATTTTCGCGCACGTTGATGCGGGTAAAACTACCACCACTGAGCGTATCCTTAAGCTTACTGGTAAAATCCACAAAACTGGTGAAGTACACGACGGTGAGTCTACAACTGACTTCATGGAGCAGGAAGCTGAGCGTGGTATCACAATCCAGTCTGCTGCCGTAACTTGTGAGTGGAATGGCCACCGCCTAAACGTTATCGATACTCCGGGACACGTTGACTTTACAGTAGAAGTATACCGTTCACTTAAAGTTCTTGACGGTGGTATCGGTGTATTCTGTGGTTCTGGTGGTGTTGAGCCTCAGTCAGAGACTAACTGGCGCTACGCGAACGATTCAGAAGTTGCTCGTCTGATCTTCGTAAACAAACTAGACCGTATGGGTGCAGACTTCTTCAACGTAGTTGATCAAGTGAAAAACGTTCTTGGTGCAAACCCACTAGTAATGACTCTGCCAATCGGTCGTGAAGACGATTTCGTTGGTGTTGTAGACGTTCTAAACCGTCAAGCTTACGTTTGGGATGACACAGGTCTTCCAGAAAACTACGAGATCACAGATGTTCCTGCGGACATGGTTGATGATCTAGAAGCTTACCGTGAAGAGCTAGTTGAGACTGCTGTAGAGCAAGACGACGACCTAATGGAAGCTTACATGGAAGGTGAAGAGCCAACTATCGAGCAGCTAAAAGCTTGTATCCGTAAAGGTACTCGTGACCTAGCGTTCTTCCCAACTTTCTGTGGTTCTGCATTCAAAAACAAAGGTATGCAGCTTATCCTAGACGCTGTTGTAGATTACCTACCAGCTCCAGCAGAAGTTGATCCTCAGCCTCTAACAGATCCAGAAACTGGTGAGCCAACTGGCGAAGTTGCAACTGTATCTCCAGATGAGCCACTAAAAGCGCTAGCATTCAAAATCATGGATGACCGTTTTGGTGCACTAACATTCGTACGTATCTACTCAGGCCGTCTGAAGAAGGGTGACACTATCCTTAACTCAGCAACTGGTAAGACTGAGCGTATCGGTCGTATGTGTGAGATGCAAGCTGATGAGCGTAACGAACTTACTGAAGCACAAGCTGGTGACATCATCGCTATCGTTGGTATGAAGAACGTTCAAACTGGTCACACTCTATGTGATCCTAAGCACGAATGTACTCTTGAAGCTATGATCTTCCCAGAACCAGTAATCTCTATCGCTGTAACTCCTAAAGACAAAGGCGGTTCAGAGAAGATGGGTATTGCTATCGGTAAGATGGTTGCAGAAGATCCATCTTTCCAAGTTGAGACTGACGAAGAGTCTGGCGAAACTATCCTGAAAGGTATGGGTGAACTTCACCTAGACATCAAGGTAGATATCCTTAAGCGTACTTACGGCGTTGAGCTTGAAGTAGGTGCTCCTCAGGTAGCTTACCGTGAAACTATCACTCAAGCAGTTGAAGATAGCTACACGCACAAGAAGCAGTCTGGTGGTTCTGGTCAGTTCGGTAAGATCGACTACCGCATCCGCCCAGGTGAGCCAAACTCTGGCTTCACGTTCTCTTCAACAGTTGTTGGTGGTAACGTACCTAAAGAATTCTGGCCTGCAGTTGAGAAAGGTTTCGCATCTATGATGGAAACTGGTGTTCTTGCTGGCTTCCCTACTCTAGACGTAGAAGTTGAACTATTCGACGGTGGTTTCCACGCAGTTGACTCTTCAGCTATCGCTTACGAAATCGCTGCTAAAGGCGCATTCCGTCAGTCTATGCCTAAAGCGGGTGCACAACTTCTTGAGCCAATCATGAAAGTTGACGTATTCACTCCAGAAGACAACGTTGGTGACGTAATCGGTGACCTTAACCGTCGTCGTGGTATGATCAAAGACCAACAAGCTGGTACTACTGGCGTTCGTATTAAAGCTGACGTTCCTCTATCAGAAATGTTCGGTTACATCGGCCACCTACGTACTATCACTTCTGGTCGTGGTCAGTTCTCTATGGAGTTCGGTCAATACGCACCATGTCCAGCAAACGTTGCTGAGCAAGTAATCGCAGAAGTTAAAGAGCGTAACGAGAAGAAGTAATTCTTTAAGTTAGCGAGATAGCTTTGAAAGCCCCAGTCGAAAGACTGGGGCTTTTTTTGTTATGGGAACGGGCTACGCCCTATGGAGAGCGGGAACGGACTTGGTCCTCCGAGATGCGGGAACGCTGCGCTTTCGGATAGCTGGAACGGGCTACGCCCTGTGGAAAACGGGAGCGGGCTTTGCCCTATGAGAATAATTGGGTCATTCCATAGAGTGACGAAGGAGCGAGTAGGGAATCTCATCAAGTCTCCAATTCGCTTCAAGAGATCCCCAACTCACTCGTTTCTCGCTCTCGGGGATGACAAAAACAAAGGGTTGACGCAAAAAGTCTCAGCATGGCAAATCATCCCAATTCCCAATTCCCAATTCCCAATTCCCAATTCCCGCTCTGGCTCACCTCGGGCTGCGGCTATCGATGATCTCCAAACCTAAATGATCGAGTTTCTGGCACTCCTTAGCTTGGGCAAAAATCCACTCACAGAAGCGTTTGATTTTCTCTCTTTTAAAGTAGGCGCGGGGTGCACACAGGAAATAGTTGTAGTCGGTACGCTGCGCTAGATTGCCGATCCTGACTAGCTTCCCTTCATCAATATAGCGTTGAGCTAAGGTATGCTTGGCGAGCGCGACGCCTTGAACGGCTAAAGCACCTTCTAATACAAAGTGGGAGCCATTGTATTTCAGTGTCGGCTTAGAGGCTTTGTGGCCCACGTTGTTAAGCCAAATTCCCCAGTCTAGGTCTCGCCAATAATCTTCAATTAAGTCCGCGCCTGTTAGGTCGCTGAGTTCGTATATGCCGTGTTGCTCTTGGTAGATAGGATGACAAACGGGATAGAGCAGCTCTTCAATAAGTAGCTCTGAAGTGATGTTTGGGTAATCCCCAGGTCCATATCGAATACACAAATCGAGATTAGAGTTTTGAAAGTCAGCCAGCTCGCTAGTGGGTTCAATCATCAACTCAAGATCTGGGTTTTGCTGCCTAAAGTGGCCAATTCTTGGCACAAGCCAGTGTTGGGCAAAGGAAGGCAATGTCGAAATGGAAAGCTGGTTAGGATTCGGATCTTGGTTGATTTGTCGAATACCGCGATGAAGATGCTCAAAGCCTCGTAGAGCCTGCTCATAGAGTATCTCTCCCTCCATGGTTAGCGTGACTTTACGATGCTGCCTCAAGAACAGTTCTGCGCCTAAAAAGTCTTCCAGTTGGCGTATCTGCTGACTAATGGCTGCGGCGGTGACATAGAGTTCCTGAGCCGCGAGTTTGAAGCTGCCTAGCCTCGCAGCGGTGTAAAAGTAATAGATACCCTGCAAAGGTGGTAATCGATCTTTCACTTTAGTTTTCCTTAACTGAAGGTCAATTTGTATCGTTTGAGCAAGATAGGTTCATGGTTAATTATTTAGTCATTAAATGCAAGAGAGGAGAGAAACCATGGAAACTTCAGAGTATGGCTACAAACAGAAACTATCTGATACTTTAGTTTGGGATAAAAAAATCTTAACTCTAATTAAACGCTGGTGGCGTAATTATCGTACTCGTAAGCAGTTAGAAAATCTGCCAGAGCATCTACTCGATGATCTTGGGCTCACGAAAGAGCAAGCTCATCAAGAGAGTATTCGTCGATTTTGGGACAAGTAGTTTTGTACTGATGATTACTCTGCAATTTCACTGTGTAGCCAGTTAGCAAATGCGGCGATACGTTGTCGACGAGGAGATTCATGGTCATAGAAAAGGTTGAACTGAATACCCGGTGTCATCCCTATCTCAAACGGCTTAATCAGTAGCCCTCTTTCAACGTAGTCGCTTGCTAACGAATCGGAAGCAAGGCAAGCGCCATGACCGGCCATAACGGCATTCATTGCGTGATCAAAGGTGCTGACATCCATCCATTGCACGGACTCTTTATTCATCGTTACGCCCGCTTGAGCGAACCAGATTTGCCAAGGGTAACCACCAGACTCATAGTGAATAAGCCAGGTATTGAGTAGCTGTTCAGGGCTGGTAAGTTGGATAGTTTTGGCTAAATTGGGTGAGCAGAAGGGATAGATAGTTTCCTCAAATAGAAACTCTTTATGCAGCTTTTGGTCACTGTTGATATCGAGTTCTTCCCCCTGCCATACCGCAAGGTCAGCGTCGCCTTGTTTTAGGTTTGGCGCATCACAACTGGTGATGATACGAATCGGGATGTTTGGGTGCTGAGTAGAAAATTTCCACAGTCTCGGCAGTAGCCAGCGAGAAGCGAAAGAAGGGGTGGAGCTGACACACAGCAAGCCTTCAACGGGTTCACTTTGGATTTGATTCAGGCCACTGATGATGTTTTCAAAACCTTGAGAAACATGTTTAAACAAGATTTTACCTTGCTCTGTTAACCGCATTTCCCGGCCTTCACGGACAAACAGTTTACAGCCTAAGCCGTCTTCTAGCTGACGAATCTTCTGACTAACAGCCGCTTGGCTGATGAATAGCTCTTCGGCAGCGCGACTATAGCTATTTAATCTCGCAGCCACCTCAAAGTAGCGTAAGCCCGGTAAGTGATGCAGCCGTGCATCCATATCCACTTCCTATGTTTGGTCCGAATGAATTGGCATCATAATCGGTTTAGTAACAAAAGCAAAAGGAGAGCTTATGCTCTCCTTTGTATTTAGTTAGTGAAGATTAATTAATCTTCCCATACCACAAGTTGTCCTTTTGGCCAGTTGTGACCAATATCGTGGTACTTTTGCTCTAGAACATGACGTTTGATCTTAAGCGTTGGCGTCAAGATACCATTCTCGATGCTCCACGGGTCTTTGATCATTAGCACACCTTTGATCTGCTCGTGAGACTCAAGGTCGGCGTTCATTCTCGCAATGACCTTTTTGGTCGTTCTCTCGTAGCGTTCTTTGTCGAAGTTAGGGAAGTCATGTGGAACCACGAGAAGAATTGGTGCTGGTAAACCAAGACCAATTAAACACATCATTTCGACTCGACTGTATTCAAAAAGCTTTTTCTCGATTGGCACAGGTGCGACAAACTTACCTTTAGCTGTCTTAAAGGTATCTTTCTTACGACCTTGAATTGTTAGATAGCCTTCACTATCAATAAAGCCAATGTCGCCTGTATGTAGCCAGCCTTCAGCATTGAATGACTCTTGCGTTGCGATATCATTTTTGTAGTAGCCAGAGAACAAGCCTTTACCGCGAACCATGATCTCTTCATCCTCAGCGATCTTAAGCTCAATACCGGGTCCAGCATTACCGACACTGCCGATTTTGTCAGCGCGGAATGGGTAGTTGAGAGTGCTGTAGGCAAAAGACTCTGTCATGCCCCACGCTTCGGTAATATGTAGACCAACGCTGTGATACCAGTCTAGAAGCGCAGGTGAAACTGGCGCAGAACCACAGCCAAGTACCCGTGCTTGATCTAAGCCCAAGCCTTCCGCGAGTTTCTTCTTAATCAGAGAGTTTACAAACGGAATCTTAAGCAGAATGTTGAGCTTTTTCTGCGGTAGCTTGTCTTGAATGCGTTGCTGGAACAGAGTCCACAGGCGAGGCACAGAAATAAACAGCGTTGGGCGCTGCATTTTAACATCTTCAATAAAGGTATCTAAAGACTCAGGGAAGGCTGTTTGAACACCACCCATGATCGAAGAGCCAAAGATATAAACACGTTCAGTGATGTGTGCTAACGGCAGGTAAGAGAACAAGCGATCGTTTTCTTGGATACCGATGTGATTGATAAGTTGTTGAACTGACCAGCTGAATGCGCCATATGTCAGCATTGCGCCTTTAGGTAGACCAGAAGTACCAGAGGTGTACACCAGTGACATTAACTTATCATCATGATGTTCCGGACGAGTTTCACTAGGCTGAGCCGAAGCAATTAACTCTTTAAACTGATACTTACAGTTTGGCGCAGTATCGTAAGGTAGTGAGATGGTAATGATATCTGGCTTAGAATCGATCACTTGCTGAGTCGCTGCAGCATCATCTAATTTACCGCCAATCAATACTTTACTTTCACTATGCGTTAAACAGTATTCGATCGTATCTGCCCCTGCAGTAGGGAAGATAGGTACACTAACAAAATCACCAAGCATCATGGCTAAGTCACAAATAAACCATTCGGCACAGTTTTTCGAGACTAAGGCGACTTTATCACGAGGTTGAACGCCAAGATCGTTTAACGCACTCACTAGCTTGAGTGCCTGATCCGCGACTTCTGCATAGGTATATTCAACAAACTTTCGATTGATCGTTTGTTTGAGATAAACCTCATTTGGGCGTTCCTCGGCCCATTTAAGGATCATCTCGTTTGGTGGTGGGAGAGCACAGGTTGGTTTGCTTAACTCGTTAGGCTGAATCATTCTCTAACTCCATGTTATTTGCAAAGTTATGTTTATATTTTTATTGTTAATAGATTGTTAACTCTAGCATGTTAATCTAAGCGGAGGAAAGTGCAAGTGGTGAGTTTTCGTGCATCTTGTGAACAACATAGGCAAACGTGCTCAATATGCATAACTCGCCCGAATGGGAGATTTCCTCGTTATCTACTACTAGTGTAGTTGACGGTAGATAGCTGGGCTGATTCCAGTCTTCTTTTTAAAGATACGAGAAAAGTATGAGACGTCGTTGTAACCACATTGAAAGGCTATAAAGGAAATCTTCTCTTTGCGGTCGTTGGTGAGAAGGTGCTTGGCGAGATTGATTCTTTTTAAGGTTAAGTAATCGCGAAAACTGACCCCGATGGTTTTATGAAAAAACTTAGAAAAGTAAGTGACTGAATAATGGCAATATTCGGCGACATCTTCTTCTCTTATTGTTCTAGATAAGTTTTTTTCGATATATCTCAGCATTTCAACGAGATCTTTACTGATATGTTTTTTCGACTGATTATCAATGAGTTTATGAATATCTAGAATCTCTTGGTGCTGAGTAAATTGGTAGTAAACCTGTTTATTTATCTCATCTGACCACAATCTAATATCATCTTTTTTAACTGAAAAAACCGAAAATATAACTTCAAGATTGGCTATTTCTTGTGGGATTTCATCATCACAAATAATAATTAAATGTTTGTCTAGATTTTGACAAAGCTTAATCGCGGTTTGCAGGAGAGAACTGTAAACCTCTTCATAATAAAAAAAACAGAAATGGATGTCAGGCTCACTCAACACAGAAACATCATAGCCATAATCAAGAACATGAAAATGCCTTTCTAAATCTCTTACCTGATCTTTTTCAATGTAAGTTACTGACTTACCGAGCCAGTAGCCCTTATGTAGTACATCCACTGTATTCAGTCCTTAGTTAATCTTAATTAGAGTAATGAGGAACTTTATCGTTGAGCTTAGTATGAGAAATCCTGCTTGGCTAATCGCCTTATTGAAGCAATTCACAATAAGTAGCTTTATTTTCTGGATAGGCGTCACATTTTTGTTTGTGGTTTATTTTGTCAAGTATCAATAATGAGAAAGGGTGCGTTATTTAATGATTGCTAGGCTTGAAGTGGATAAAAGCAGTTTTTTGCTATTTTAATCATTAATTTAAATTGTTAGATATAAATAGAGTAATTATTTTAATTGTCAATATTGTGCGTTAATTACAACAAAAAAGTACAAATTTTAAATATTAGTCTGGCAAAAAAGTACTACAGGTAGACAAATAAATCCTAACTGTTCTTTCTCAATAACTCTAAATTATCAATAAGCGCTACAGCTTAATGAACTTTGGAAGGAGACATATCATGAGCAAGCTTACTAAAAACATCACAGCATTTATGAAAGACGAAGAAGGTTTAACAGTAGTTGAATACGTAGTAGGTGCCGGCCTATTAGTTGCAGCTATGTCAGGAATCTTTGGTGGTCTAGTAACAGATATGACTACTGAGCTAGATGAAGTCTTTAATGGTACAAATAGTAACCAAGGTTAATTTACTTTTAAATTAATTAATTACTTATTGTCCAAGTAAATCTAAAAAATCCGACTATTATTATTTTAAGGCTTGTAAAACAAACTTTAGTTTTACAAGCCTTAATCTTTATATAGAGGATTTTCAGACATGGTAAACCACATTGTTCAATTTATGAAAGAAGAAGAGGGTTTGACTGTAGTTGAATACGTCGTAGGTGCAGGCGCTCTCGCACTGGCCTTAGGCGGATTTTTTACTGCTTTCGGTGAAGCCTTGGTATCAGAAATAAGCAATTTGTTTTCCGACTAAAGTTTGATGGCGCAGCATGGAAATATTTATTGGCTACCTAATCTGGATTGGGTTTGTTGTTACCGCCGTAAGTGATGCAAGAGAGCACCGCATTCCCAATCTTTATTTACTCATAATCCTTGGCTTGTGTGTCATAGAGAAAGGTCTTTCACCACAACCGCTGAACAATCTGTTGTGGGCATTGGTGGCTGGTTTATGTTTTTTTGGTGCTTCCTTATTACTGCATATCCTCCGTGTTATGGCTCCTGGAGATGTCAAACTTCTCGGTGTCGTGGGATTTTGGTTAGGGTGGGGAAATCTACGTGACGCTACATTTTGGATTGCCGTCTCAAGTGTCGCAATAGGTTTGTTGTACGCGTTAGTGAATCGAGCAGAGAACGAAGGCTCCTTAAAGGTCTTACTCACCAAGTACTCTATGCTCGCGGCCTATGGCTCTAAATCTTTTGAACCAAAACCCGCCAAAGAACGAATAGAACAAAAGTTAAGAATGCCTTTTGCACCCGTCATGGTAATTGGACTTGCCATGCACCAATATTATTAATTATGTAGACAAGGAGTCTATATGGTTCAATCTACAGCTAAAGTTAAACATAGAGTAGAATTGACACCGCAGGCGGCATCGCCCCCAGTGCCAACCTCTTTTGAAGCACTAGAACTTCCTAAAGCCGTTCTTGAAAACTTGTTGTTGAAGCATCTCGCCGCCTACCCGAAATCCGATATTCTTCAGCTAACAAAACTGATGTGCATAAATAGCCACATGATCGAAGAAATGTTGGCTGATCTTCGCTCAAAATCTCAAGTTGAAGTGTTTCAAGGGCAAAACTCAGGCTTTACTGCTTCATCCCCCGGCAGTGTCCGATATGGGCTATCAGAACAAGGAATGCAGGAAGCCGATACCGCCTTTGCAAAAGACGCTTATCTTGGGCCTGTTCCGGTTTCATTGCAAAGTTATGATGCCATGGTCAAAGCTCAAGATGTTCGAGCAAAAATGGTTAATCGCCAAGATGTTACCTACGCGCTTGAAGAAGTGTTGGGGGCTGACAGAATGATTGGCTATTTAGGCCCTGCCATTAATTCTGGTCGCGCACTTCTGTTATACGGCGATGCTGGTACCGGTAAAACGTTCGTCGCAACTAGACTCCTGAATTCTCTCAATACTTCAGTCTATATTCCTTACGCAGTCTATGCGGCGGGTAACATCATTAAAGTTTTCTCCCCGCAGCACCATAAGCGAGTCGCCAGTGCTGACACTCAAACTATTGCATTTAAAGAGCAGTTTGACCGTCGCTGGTGTTTGTGCGAGCGCCCAAGTATTCAGGTTGGTGGTGAACTGACCATGGATATGTTGGAGGTCAACCACAGCGAGCACAATCGGGTCTGGATGGCACCGCTACAAATGATGGCCAACAATGGCATTTTCATCATTGATGATTTGGGCCGACAGACAATGCCTGTGGCAACCCTGCTCAACCGCTGGATTGTGCCGATGGAGTATTTCTACGACTACTTGTCTTTACCTAACGGCCAGCAAATTACCATACCTTTTATTCTTACTTTGGCTTTCTCTACGAACTTAGATCCAGAGAAGATCAGTGACCCCGCTTTTTTACGTCGATTAGGCTACAAAATTCAATTTGGTCCCCTACTGGAAACGGAGTATCGCCAGTTGTGGGACGAGTTCTCTCAAAGTCGCCAACTGGAACTTGCTGAGGACTGTTTATCATCACTTTTAGAGTTACATCGTCAGCATAGCGTTGGCTTTTATCCTTGTATTCCAAAGGATTTAGTTGGTATCAGCCGAGATATTATAGTGTTTGAAGAAGTTGCCCCGGTCATTACCTCCGAGATTGTCTGCCGCGCATGGGAAGTCTATTTTACCGCTGACGGTAAAGGAGGAGGTGCTCGATGAGTCGAAGCCAAATAATATTTTTGTTCTTACTTTCAGTCGCGTTTGGGCTTGGTGCGGTTTTCTTTGCCAAGCAGTGGATGGATCGGCAAGTCACGCCACAGACAGAAGTTGAAGTGGTAGAGCGTGAACCCGTGATTGTCGCAGCACAAGAAATTACGTCAGGTAGCGTTATTGAAGAGCAGCATATTAGTTCTAAGTTACTTGAAGTCGCATGGCGTGATGAGTCTCAGTTTGTGGCGGAAGAAGAGTTACTCGGTCAAGTCGCAGCAACCACGATTTACCCAGGTGAAATCGTGAGTCGAAACAGACTCGCAAATTCTGGCGAGGGCTCTACGCTAGCCGCATTAATTCCTGAGAACAAGCGAGCGGTAACGATACGAGTTAATGATGTTATCGGTGTAGCCGGTTTCTTATTACCGGGGAATCGCGTCGATGTATTAAATACGATTAGCTATACCCAGACGTCGGCCACGACTTTAACGGTGCTCAAAGATATCAAGGTACTTGCCGTAGACCAAACCGCTAGAAGTAAAGAAAACAAACCCATCATAGTGAGAGCAGTGACTTTAGAAGTGTCACCAAAACAAGCTGAAAAGCTATTAACAGCGCAGAGTAAAGGCGAAATTCAACTCGCCCTTCGTAACCCTCATGAAGAGGAGAAGCCTGTTAAAAGATATGTTGCTCCAAGTGTCACCATCCTTAAAGGCACAGAGAAAAGCAACATCAGAGTCAAGGATTGAGGTGAGCTATGCGTAAGACAATCATACTAATAAGTCTTTTTATATTGAGTACGTTAAATGTACACAGCGCGACTCAGTCGGGAAAAGTGGTCAAGGTTCCGCATCATAAATCCACGCATGTCACTTTAGCGGGTAAAGCAAAACGCGTCTCTTTGGGCGACCCGGAAGTGCTTGATATTGTGATGTTGAAATCAAACGAAGTATTCCTGATTGGTAAGAAACTAGGCTCAACCAACTTGATGGCTTGGGACAGCCGCGGGCAGCTTATTGAGTCCATCAACATTGAAGTTACCCATGACCTAAACAGTTTAAAAGCCAAGCTGTACGAGTTTTTACCCGATGAGCAAGTTGAAGTTCATAGCGCACAAAATCGATTAATTCTCAGTGGGCAGATCAGTAATCAAGCCGCAATGAATATCGCTTTACGCGTGGCTGAGACATACGCCGTCGGGCAAGAAGCGGATGAAGCAAAAGAGTCACTGAGTAAGCAGACGGATAAGACTGGAGTTATCAACTTAATGACCATAGGTGGCGCACAGCAAGTGTTACTGGAGGTTACGGTCGCTGAAGTACAGAGAAGTTTGGTGCGTAAGTTTGATGCAAACTTTCAATTCTTACAGCAAAGCGGTGATTTCGCTTGGGGAGGTACGTCAGCCGGTGCAGCATTGCCAACTCTACCAGGAAGTCCAGGCTCTGTGACTCCGGTGTTTAATGCACCTTCAGTAGACACAACGGGGCTATTGGGCTCTTTTATCGACAGTAATACGCTGTTCTCTTTTGCTTTAGATATCGCTAAGCAAAATGGCACTGCCAAAGTTCTCGCCGAGCCTAACTTAACCGCGCTCAGTGGTTCAAAAGCTGAGTTTTTGGCTGGTGGCGAATTTCCAATTCCAGTTCCAGATGAAAACGGCATCACCATTGAGTACAAGGAGTACGGGGTGGGGTTAAAGTTCATACCTACTGTACTGAGTGACCAACAGATCAACTTGAACCTAGCCATTGATGTGAGTGAGATAGCTAATACGTCATCTCTGGTTTTAGATCCGGGCTCTACCAACGCCACTTATGTTATTCCGCCGATCACTCGCCGCAGTGCCTCCTCTACCCTCGAACTAGCAGATGGTCAGACTATAGGGATTGCAGGGCTCATTAGTGAAAACGTTCGTGACGTTGTGAATGAAATGCCGGGTTTCAGCGATATTCCGATCTTAGGTCAAATGTTTAATAGCCAAGAGTACATTTCTGGTGAAACGGAACTGGTCATCCTAGTTACACCTAGATTGGCTCGCCCTATTGACCGCAATCGCGTGACCCTACCGACAGACTCCTTTGTTGAGCCAAATGACTTCGAATACTACTTACTGGGTCGTGGGGCTTATATCGCTCCAACAGGCCAGTCTAAGCGTCGAAACAATGCAGAAGAAGAGTATGTCGATCATTCGAAAGGTGGCACAGAAGGCACCTTTGGACACAGTTTATAGGGGGCAACATGAATCATATAAAAGTAATCATTAGTGTACTTTGTTTACCGTTGCTGCTTATTGGCTGCGTTAACAACGCTGAGCGTCTAGGCGCTCACGTAACTAAAGTAAAAACAGAACAAACATACAATCCAAATGCGACCCAAGAGAACCTTGGTGTCATTCCGTCAGGTAGTGGTGAGCGAATGGAAAGTGCTTATCAGGTCTATACCGGTAAAAAAGGAACAGAGTTGAAAGGCACTGAGAGTCAATTCTTAGAAGGGGGCTCTAATTAGTCCTTAAGGAACCAGCTATGATTCGGCGTACCAACAAGATGGTCAGCAAACAGAAGGGTTTAACTTTAGTATTGGTGACTGCTGCCATGCTGTCTTTGATTGGCGTGGCTGCTTTCTCGATTGATGTTAACCATGCAATGCTGAACAAAACTCGACTGCAAAATAGCATAGATGCCGCGGCTTTGGCTGCCGCTATTGTGATCGATAATGGTGGAACCACCGCGCAAGCGACGGCTGCTGCTAATACAACGTTAACCAATGTCGCTAATGCAACAGGCAATACTGAGATGGATTTTTCAACTGCGACCGTCGCGGTTGAATACTCTAATGATCCTGAAGTTTTTCCTGATGGCAGCTTTAGCGCAACAGATGATACCTTTGTGCGTGTTACTGTTTCAGCCTTCGAGATAAACAACTTTTTTGCGCATATTTTTAATGCCGACAAGATCTTAGGTTCGTCCGCCGTTGCTGGCCCAAGTCCGTCTGTGACAGAAACGACCAATATTGTTCCGATAGCGGTATGTGAAGGTGAAGATGGTGGGACGAATGGCTATAACCCGGGAGAAGTTTACCCCATAAAAGTTGCCGACCATAAGAACAGTGATATGGGGCCAGGTAACTACCAATTACTCGACTTTGGCTCGGGAGCCTCTACAGTTCGTGAAGCGCTAGCGGGGGATCCTGACCCAATTGAGCAGTATCAAGCTACTCACGGTTCGATTGGTGTTGGGTCTACGGTAACCACCAAACCCGGTAACACCGTCGGCCCTGTCGGGCAGGGGTTAAATACACGCTTTGGTGTTTACAGTGGCGGTGGGGTCTCTGCCGCTGATTACCCTTCCGATGTGTATGTACGAGAGCCGGATACTTCTCCAACAACAGATAATGACGGTAACGTCACCTATACAGATACCAGTGGTGCTGGTGGTCAACCTTGGGGATACAGTGATTATAAAGATGCTTTGCCAGATTGCACTGGAGACAGTGATTGTCGCATTGCGTCAGGTGGACAGGTTAACCGTCGAGTTCTGATTCTGCCTGTTGTCGATTGTTCGAGTGCTAAAGGAGGAACGACAAGCTTGGACGTGACGGCGCTTGCCTGTTTCTTTCTACTGCAACAAGCCCCGACCAACAATGGCAGCAAAGATCCTGTCTATGGCGAGTTTATTGAAGATTGCTCGGTATTGAGTGGTCCTCCGGGGCAGAACTCAGACAGTGACGGACCTTATCGTATCGTTCTCTATAAAGATCCAAATGGAGGCGAATCATGATCCGTTCAACTTCTCAATCCAAGCAGCAAGGCTTGGCTGCCGTCGAGCTCATCATTGCGATTCCGGTATTGTTATTTGTGCTGATGGCCATCACCGAGTTTGGTAACGCTTTGATTCGCTACAATACCTTGAACAAGATGGTGCAAAACGGCATTAGATATGCGACGACCGATATTGCAGGCTCAGCAAGCTATGATCAAATCGCGGACATCAGTGAGATCAAAAATATTGTGGTCTATGGTCACTCTTCTGTCGGGGCAGGTTCCACCCCTATGGTGGAAAATGTCTCAACATCAGATGTCGCGGTCACCCACACTAATGGTTATGTGACGATTACTGTTTCGCACAACTACACACCGGTCATGACCGCTTTTCAATCCGATTATAGCTTTGCGATTCCTCTCAATGCATCGGCAATGATGAGGACGGCACCATGAAACGTCAACAAGGCTTGAGTGTTATCGAATTTTCACTGATCTCTACAGCCCTACTATTGGTTATTTTTGCTGTCATTGAAGTTGGGCGATTTGCGTATTCTTTGCAAGTCATCAACGATGTCACTCGAATTGCGGCTCGCCTAGCGGCGGTTTGCCGCGTTGAAGACCAGAATGACATCCCCGCTTTAGCCTTGCCTACTTATGCCCCCGGAGGCTTAACCGCTGCCAACATTGCTATCGATTATCTAGATGATTCAGGAAATGTTGTTACCGGAACTCTGACAGATGATGATGTCTTTTCTACAATTAGTTATGTAAGAGCAAGAGTAGTGAACTTTAATTACCAATATACAGGACTGTTGAGCTTTATAAATTTCACTGGGCTGCTTGCTGTTCCCGAGTTTGAAACGATACGGCCACGAGAGAATCTAGGTCACCACAGAAAGTCAGACGGAACGAGTAGTAGTTCAGATTGCTAGGAGGCAAATATGGGAGAGGCTGTGAAGATAACGCCAAATGGAAGCGCCCCGTTAAGACTAAAGACCAATTTAACCATTTGGGTGTTTTACTCGTCTGACGCTTTTCATTTGCATATCAGTCACGAGCTATCTAAATGCCAAAGCATTAGCTATGAAATGATCTCTTTTCATGGGTTAGTGGTCGGCAATTTAGCCCATTTTGCGCCGCCTGATTTGATTTTTGTCGAAACTGGCCCTAATTGGGCACAGAAAATTGTTGAGCTTCAGAACTACGAAGCACCAGAATCGAATAGCGAAAACCATGAAGCATCATTGATTGTGTTTGGTAATGAGAATGACAATGGTGCGTTAAAGATCTCTTTGCGTATTGGTGCGGCAGATTTTGTCTCGAATACGGCGCAGATTGAAGAACTCATTCCGCTACTTAAAAACGTTGCAGAAGAAAAAGTCGCTAGCCGCAATTTGGGTGAATTGCTGGTGTTTATGAACACCAAAGGGGGCTCAGGAGCTTCAACCATAGCTCTCAACTCTGCAATAAAGATGGCTAATCAAAACCCAGAAAAAGTGTTATTGCTCGACTTAGATCTTCAGTTTGGTGTGGTGAATGACTACTTGAGTATTAACCCTTCTTACAGCATGACGGATGCGTTGGCGAATGTGTCTGATCTAGATGAAGTCTCTCTGAGCACATTTGTCACTAAGCACTCCAGTGGTCTGCATATTCTGTCGTTTAAGCGTGAAAACAGCCACGAAAACTACGAGAAAGCCAAGTACTTAAATAAGCTCATGCCCTTACTGAGAGAGCACTACCCTTATGTGATTGTCGATCTTTCGCGAGGGTTAGATCGTCTATTTGCTCCCGTGTTGGCTCCCGCGACCAAAGTTTACCTGATTGCACAACAAAACTTAGTCGCGATTAAGAATACAACGCAAATGATCAAGCTTCTGTCTTTTGAATTTGGCATTAGCAAGGATCAATTAGAAATTGTGATTAATCGTTTTGAGAAGCGTCAATCCATTCGTCTTAAAGATATTCAAGGAACGATTGGTGATATCTCGCTTCATGTCGTTCCTAATGATTTTAAAGTGGCATTGGAGAGTGCCAATTTAGGTCGCCCATTTATTGAAGCCAAAAAAAGCAGTTCGATTTCGAAATCAATTAGCCGTTTTGTTGAGTCTATTTCTCCACAGCCTGAAGAGAAAAAAGGTTGGTTTAAGCGGTTATTCTCATAACTTTTCACTTCCAGTGACAGAGAGCGATTATGTTTTTTAAAAGAAAAAATTTGAATCCTGAGTTGCAAGAAAAAGTGAATGCAGTAGAGCAACAGCAAGAAAATTTATCGAAGACGTCAGATTCAAATACACATGCAGCAGCCAGTTCTTCTTCACCTAACTCTTTCAAAGAACAGAAAATGTTAGAGACAGAGGCCAAAGAAAAGGTCATAGAAGAAACTCGAAAGCAATTGACGCTTGAGCAGGAAGTTAAGCGTTACTATCACCAAAGATTGCTTGAGACATTAGACCTCGGACTTTTGGCAAGTTTGGAGCCGGAAAGAGCTAAGGTTGATCTGCACGATGCAATTGTTCAGTTGATGGCGGAAGATCAAACCCATGCCTTGAGTGCGGAAGGTCGTAAACGCGTTATTCAGCAAATTGAGGATGAAGTGTTTGGCCTTGGTCCTTTGGAGCCTCTGCTCAATGACGCAACCGTGTCTGATATTTTGGTCAATGGCCCAAAGCATGTGTTTGTCGAAAGGCGCGGTAAGCTTGAGCTCACCCCTTATACGTTTCTTGATGAACGGCATTTACGTAATATTATCGACCGTATTGTTAGCCAAGTGGGTCGTCGTATTGATGAAGCCTCACCTATGGTTGATGCGCGTTTGACTGATGGCTCACGTGTTAATGCGATTATTCCCCCGTTAGCGTTAGATGGCTCATCCGTTTCTATTCGTCGCTTCGCGGTTGAAAAACTCAATATGGATAACTTATTGGAGTTTAATTCTCTTTCTCCTGAGATGGCTCAGTTTGTCGAAGCGGCGGTGAACGGTGCCTTGAACGTGTTAATTTCAGGCGGTACGGGATCGGGCAAAACTACCACTTTAAATATCTTTTCCAACTTTATCCCGTCAGATGACCGCATCGTGACGATTGAAGACTCGGCAGAGCTTCAGTTGCAACAGCCTCATGTTGTGCGTTTAGAGACTCGCCCAGCCAACCTTGAAGGCAAAGGAGAAATTACTCAGCGAGATTTAGTCAAAAACTCACTGCGTATGCGACCAGACCGTATTGTGCTTGGGGAGGTACGTGGCGCTGAGGCGGTCGATATGTTAGCGGCAATGAATACCGGTCACGATGGCTCCCTAGCGACCATTCACGCCAATACCCCGCGAGACGCACTTTCAAGGGTTGAGAACATGTTTGCCATGGCTGGTTGGAACATGTCAGCAAAAAATTTACGTTCGCAGATTGCCTCGGCGATTCACTTGGTGGTTCAAATGGAGCGTCAGGAAGATGGTAAGCGGCGCATGGTGAGTATCTGCGAAATCAACGGTATGGAAGGCGAGATTATTACTATGTCGGAACTGTTCCGCTTCAATCGCCAAGGGATGGATGAAGAAGGTAATGTCCGCGGCTACTACACGGCGACAGGGGTCGTACCTCAGTGTCACGATCAATTGTCTAAAAAGGGTATGCACCTTCCATTTGATATTTTTAATGAGACATTCTCATAAGGGGGCGTTATGCAGGAAGATGCGACGTTTTTCTTTATATTACTCTTCTTTGCTGTGGTGTTTATCTCACAAGCGCTAATACTTCCTGCCGCAGGTAGTAAAGCTAAGCACAAGGAGCTGTCTCAACGACTGAAAGAGTCACAAACGAGTCTCGATGAAGAAGCTCGCTCCTTGCTTCATGAGCACTATATGAAGAGTTTGACCCCGCTCGACAGAAAGCTGGTAAAAATCGAAACCTTCTCTTCACTCAAAAAAATGATCGAGCTCTCTGGGTATGACTGGAGTTTGACTCAAACTATCTCTGTCACCTTATCCTTCTCTCTTGTCGCCTTGCTTGCTGCACTGGTGACAAGTCAGCCGATTTATGTGGCTATTGTTGCTCCGATAGGAGTGTGGCTGATTCTTTATTTTTGGTTGAGTAAAAAAATCTCTGATCGATTGTCTGCTTTTGAAGAACAGTTACCGGAAGCATTGGATATTATGCGCCGAATGCTTCAAGCCGGTCAGCCAGTGACTCAAGCCTTCAACGAAGTGGGAAGTGAAATGCCTGCGCCAATTGGGGTTGAGTTTAAGAACACCTTTAACTTACTCAATTACGGTTACGACATGCGCATGGCCATCATGCAGATGGCAGAGCGAACCCCAACCGTTTCAATGCTCGCCTTTTCTAGTGCTGTACTACTGCAAAAGGAGACCGGGGGTAACTTATCGGAGAACCTGGAAAAGGTATCTCGCGTATTGCGTGCGAGATTTAAGCTACAGAGAAAGATTAAAACCCTGTCGGCTGAGAGTCGCCTGTCGGCGTGGATTTTGGTGCTTTCACCTTTCATTCTTTTCTTATTCATGTCGTTTATTAACCCCGAATATCTAGAGCCTCTCTATAAAGATCCTAGAGGCCTAGATCTCGTTAGTGGCGGGGTAGTGAGTCTGTTTATCGGCTCAATGTGGATAAGAAACATCATTAACTTTGAGGTGTAGTTATGGAAGACCTCATCCTGCAGTTGAATGAAATCGAGTTAAATGAGCAGTTAGCTTTTTTAGCGCTTATTTTGGTCGCCTCAGTACTGATTATTTTTACGTTAGCCATGTTGTTGCTAGGCTCTAAGTCTCCCATGACGAAAAAGCTGGAAGAGATTCGGAGTAGTACGCTAAGGGATGGGCCGAAAAAAAGCCGTAAGTTAGACAACACATTAGAGTCTCTGGCTCCGATCGTTCAACCTTCTAGCGGTAAAGAGCGAGAAACTATCCGCAGTCAGTTAATGCATGCGGGTTATCATGACGCTAACGCCATTACCATTTATTACTCGCTAAAAGGGCTCTCTTTCTTACTTGGTTTAACAATAGCGGCAGCTCTCTATTTCTTTTTTCCTGATATGTCGAACTTGAATGTGGCTATGATTGGTGCCGTAGCCGCTGGCTTATATGCGCCAAATATTGCCTTGCAGCATCTTGTAAACAAAAGACAGTCGCGTATTCGAGGTGGTGTTCCGGATGCGCTAGATTTACTGGTGGTTTGTACCGAATCTGGACTCGGTTTTAATGCGGCGCTTCGCAGAGTGGCCGATGAGTTGATGATTTCTCACCCTGACTTTGCAGATGAGTTAGACACAGTTTGTGCCAAGATTAAGGCCGGTGTTGAAATGTCTGACGCTTTCAATGAGCTTGTTGAGCGGACAGGGGTGAAAGAAATTGCGGGCCTAGTGACTATGCTTTCCCACGCTTCAAAAATAGGCGGCAGTTTGGCACAAACCCTACGTGAATATACCGAAGATTTTCGAGATAAGCGCAATCAAGAAGTGGAAGAGATCGCTGCCAAGATACCAACAAAAATGATTTTCCCGTTACTTCTCTTTATCTGGCCATGTTTCTTTATCGTGGCGGTAGGACCATCAGTGTTGTACTTGAGCTCAACATGGGGAAACTAAGGAAGCTGATATGAAAAGATTAAATTATCTACTAGTGTTAGTCGTTACCTCATTGCTAATGGGCTGTGCGAGCAAGGAACCGACTCTTGATACCTCTCTCTATGACGGACGGCCCATCGATACGCTTTCATTAGAGGAACCACCGAAAACAGAAAAGGAGGCGATTCAACGCGGTGATATTGCCTTGAGTTCAGGCAACTCAGATCTCGCCTTGTATGAATATATTCGCTCACTTGCGTTTGAAAACGGGCAGTTCAGAGATAGAGCGCTGTTTAATATTGGCCGTATTCATCAGTCGCGCAATAATTTAGCGTTGGCAGAAAAGGCCTACTTGATTGCTATCGAAGAGAACCCCAACAACATCAAAGTCCTTGAGCAACTGGGTATTCTTTATAGTCGCAATGGCGATATTGAGCAAGGTCGCAGTTACTTCCTACGTGCGGTCAATGCTGACCAATTAAGGTTTAATAACGGTGAAACGCTTGAAAGTGAAGATTTAGTGACGGTGAAATCTGTTGCCAATCTTAATGTCGACCAGCATTCACCTGAGTACGCATTTATGGGGTTAGGGGTCGCGGCAGATTTAGATAAGCAGCACGAGTTAGCACAGGCGTTTTACAAACAGGCGTTAAGCATTGAGCCAGAGTCGGTCAAAACTCTCACCAATGTCGGCTATTCGTTTTACATGTCTGGAGACTATCGTAAGGCGCAGCGCTTCGTATTGCAGGCGCTCGATATAGATTCCGATAACGAAAAAGCCCTCAATAATCTAGCACTGATTTATCTAGCAAAAGGGGAGATTAATCGGGCGCTCAATGTTTTCTCACAGCATATGGATAAATCTGAAGCACTAAACAACGTCGGATACTTTCTCACTCTGCAAGGCAAACCCGATAAGGCGATCCCTTATCTTCAGCAAGCTATTAATACCAAATCGACTTACTACAAAGTCGCGAATGAGAATCTAGAAAAAGCGCTGGCTATGGTCAGGGAAGAGAAAATTAAACAGGAGCAATAAAACAAGAGTGAAAAAAGGGAGAGCACTGGCTCTCCCTTATTAGTTTCTACGACCTTCAGGTTAAGCAACGTAGCCAGTTGCTAATCCCGCAAGCATAAAGAAGGCAACCATCCAAACAATCGGCAGCTTGTGTTGCTTGAGTAAATAGAAACCAACCAGAACGAGCGAGATATCAAGTGGATTGATTACTGCGCTGGTAAATACAGGTTGGTATAACGCAGCGACCAGCAAACCAACGACCGCAGCATTCACTCCATTGACAGCGCCAGAAACTTTGTGATTTTTAGCCAGTGATTGCCAATTCTTTAGTACCCCAAGTAGCAACAAGAAGCCCGGTAAAAACACCGCTAATGTGGCTATCAATGCACCCGCAATCGGAGCTGAAGGCATCAACTCGTAACCTATGTAAGTCGCAAAGGTAAACATAGGTCCAGGCACCGCCTGTGCCGCAGCATAGCCGGTAAGGAAAGCATCTTGGCTTAGCTGATCACCGACGATGTTTTGTAGCAGTGGCAGAACCACATGGCCGCCACCGAAAACTAAACTGCCCGCTTGGAAAAAGTCATTGAATAGCCCAAGTGCAGGCAATGCTTGAGCCGCAAACGGTAGTCCAACAAGTAAAGCAACAAACAGAGCGAGAGGGGCAATAGAAGGCTCAAACTTACTGGTGCTCTGCGCATCGTCATTACCCAGACATTTCACGCCGATTAAGGCCGCGACAATCAACACGCCCATTTGGGTCGCAATACCAGGTAAAAGCAATAGTGCGACAGCTGTCATTAAACACAATGCGACAGATAGCTTCTCTTTACAGAAGTTTTTGTACATCCCCCAAGTGGCATCAGCAACTACCACAACCGCGAGCAGTTTTAAGCCATGCACAATATTTTGGAACGCACTCGCCTCAGTAAGTTGGCTACTCAGTACTGCGAGCGCCAACATAATGATGACAGACGGTAGGGTAAAGCCGATAAACGCCATACACGCACCGCCAAGGCCACCACGTTTGTAACCTAAGGCAAAGCCGACTTGGCTCGAACCTGGGCCGGGTAAGAACTGGCTCAGCGCAACAATTTGCGCGTACTCTTTGTCGTCTAGCCAGTTGAGCTTTTCAACAAAGGTATTTCTGAAATAGCCAATATGCGCCGCAGGACCGCCAAAGCTAATCCAGCCAAGCATAAAGAAGGTTTTAAAAATCGACAGCATGGTTAGGTTTACTCTTTTGCTAGGTCAATAGACCTTAAATAGTGCCAATAATGTACGCAATGAACTAAAATGACTCAAATTGATAGTCTTAATACAAACTATGAATCAAATGGGATTAGGTGAGTGAAAGAGTTTAATTGGAAAGGGGTCGATCTCAATCTGCTGGTGGCTTTTCAAGCCTTGTTCCAGACTAACAGTGTCAGCGCGGCGGCAGAGCAGTGCTTTGTTAGCCAGTCGGCAATGAGCCACACCTTACAAAGAATGCGTGTGCTGTTTGATGATCCTCTGTTTGAGAGGGTTGGAGCGAGAATGGAGCCCACACAACATGCTCAGGAGATAGCTCCGACAATCGACAGGTTGTTGGGCAGTATCAAGAACGACTTGCTAGTTAAGAAGCATTTCACAGCCAATGGCTATTCGGGAGTGTGGAAAATAGGTTTAACTGATTATGCAGAGCAGCTTTTTGCCCCAGCCCTGTATGATGCGATCAAGCAGCAGTCACCCAATTCGCAAGTGAGCTTTTTTAACGTCAACCGCAGCAACTATGTTGAGATTGCAGAGAGTGAAGGTCTAGATGTCGTGATTGGCAGCATTGAAAACCTTAACCGTCGTTTCCTCTCTGAGCATCTCTATACCGAGCAACACCTCTGTTTGTTTGATCCTAGATCCGTTACCACAAATGAACCGATGAGCCTTGAAGACTTTGTGGGCTATGAGCATGCACTCGTTAGTCCAGACGGTAGCTTACAAACTCAGGTTGATAAGCGTCTCGCTAAGTTAGGTTATGAACGCAGAGTTGGGGTCGCTTCGCGAAACTTTCTAACGATTCGACGTTTGTTACTCGGCCGAGAGCTGTTATGTATTGTGCCCAAACGTTTTGCTGAAATGGAAATGTATAGCCATGATCTGCAAGCTATTTCGAGCCCAATAGAGATTCCTGACTTTGATATTCGCTTACTGTTCTTAAAGGCGAATCAGTATGAAGAGAAAAGCATTTGGATAAGAAGGGTTGTGGCTTCAGTCGTCAATTAGTGGCTGAAGTTCTCTCAGCCACTTTGACATCTTTGATCGGCTTATTCGACTCGCAGGCCATTAGCATCAAACAGGTGGCAATCTGATGCTTTGCAGCTTAGCTCCATTTGCTGGAACTTAGACACCTCTTGGTCACCGGGCAGATGAACTTTGAAGCCATCGACACCACATGATTGACCGAACATGTAAGTACTGTTACCTAAGCGCTCGACGACCTCACTTTGGAAGTTAAGGTGTACATCACCAGAGAGATCAATTTCCAAATGCTCAGGGCGAATACCTAGGGTAAGAGTATCGCCTGCTGTTAGGTCTTGCTGCACGGCAGGCAAGGTAAACAATGAACCATCTTCGCTGACAAGCTTCAATCCTTGCTCGTTTGAAGACTCAATTTTTGTCGGGATGAAATTCATCTTAGGTGAGCCAATGAAGCCCGCCACAAATTCATTTTGTGGGTTATGGTAAAGCTCAAGGGGGGAACCTACTTGCTCAACACGCCCATCGCGCAGCACCACGATCTTGTCTGCCAACGTCATGGCTTCGACTTGATCGTGAGTCACATAGATCATCGTGTTTTGCAGATCTTGATGCAGCTTGGCAATCTGCAAACGCATATCTACTCGTAGCTCGGCATCAAGGTTAGACAAAGGCTCATCAAATAAGAACACTTTCGGGTTGCGTACGATGGCACGACCAATAGCAACACGTTGGCGCTGACCACCAGACAGCTCTTTTGGTTTGCGCTTTAGTAGATGATCAAGTTGCAGCGTTTTTGCGGCGCTGTGGACTTGTTTTTCGATCTGCTCTTTCGGGTGACCATTCATCTTTAAGCCAAAACCCATGTTCTCTTCTACTGTCATATGTGGGTAGAGAGCATAAGATTGGAACACCATAGCAACACCACGTTCGGCAGGATCAATATCGTTCACCAGTTGGTTATCGATATGAATTTCACCGTCAGAGATCTCTTCAAGTCCTGCAACAAGTCGTAATAACGTCGATTTACCGCAGCCCGATGGGCCAACGAAGACAACAAATTCACCATTCTCTATTTCTAGATCGACACCATGAATGGTTTGCACATCACCAAAACGCTTGATGACCTGTTTTAAGCTGATGTCAGCCATATCTACTCCTTGCCTTATGGCGCAAAAAACTCGTTTGATGAGCGAATTATGAGCGATAAATCACCGTTAGTTTCGCTTTGTTTATAAAACATACGCGTTTCATAGATTTTTGTTACCTGCTAACAAGGAATAGTTGATCACGATCATGGTTATTTTACGAAAATTGACCATTTTTGTGGAAACGTTTACAAAATTGATTTGTTGGTGTGTATTAAATCATCAGAGTTATTAATATATGAGTGTAGATTAGATAAAACTTCATCTTTTGGTCACTTTTCTTCTACTTTTACTAAAGTGTTTGAAACGTTCATAAACCGGAAGATGTGACAAGGAGTCACACAAAATGGAGCAATCTGTGAAAACGATATACCCAGAAAATCGTCTTCCTTCCGCAAGGCGTAAAGCAAGGGTAAGCGCAAAGCTCTCACCGTGGTTATTTTTAGCCCCAGCAATGGCGATCTTCGCTATTTATGTCATCTATCCAATTCTAGACAGTATCTGGCTTAGTTTTTACGAGTGGGATGGTTTAGGAGAGAAGGTATGGGTAGGTTTAGATAACTATCGCGAGCTGTTTGACTCTGAAGCTTTCTATACCTCTCTTAAGAACAATACCTTGTGGCTAGTCTTCTTTATGTTAGCCCCACCAATCGGTCTTGCTATCGCTTTGTTCCTTAATCAGCAGGTAAAAGGAATCCGAGTGGTGAAGTCACTTTTCTTCTTCCCTTTTGTTATTTCACAAGTAGTGGTCGGTTTGGTGTTCGCGTGGTTCTACGATCCATCGTTTGGCTTGTTTAACATGGTGCTGGGGTCATTTGGTGTAGAGCCAATTTCGATTCTTGCTAATGAAGACTACGTTACCTACGGCATCATTGCTGCCGGTCTGTGGCCGCAAATTTCTTACTGCATGATTTTGTACCTTACAGGTTTGAACAACCTCGACCCAGAGCAGATTGAAGCCGCGCGTCTTGATGGGGCGAAAAAATGGCGCATGCTTTGGTACGTGGTGATCCCTCAGCTACGTCCGGCGACCTTTATTGCCATCGTTGTGACCGTGATTGGCGCTCTGCGTTCTTTTGACTTAGTCGCAACCATGACAGCAGGCGGTCCTTGGGGCAGCTCGACGGTACTGGCTTATCAAATGTATGAAGAGTCGATCTTTAACTATCGAATGGGTTATGGCGCATCGGTTTCTGTTGTGTTGTTCCTCATCATGGACGTGTATATCGCTTACTTCTTATGGCGTATGTTGAGGAGTGAAAAATAATGTACCCACAACCGATTCAAAAAGCAGGACGCTTTACCAACATTAGCTATCGCGTGGCATTGCCAATTTCTATTGTGATGTGGTTATTGCCTCTGATCGCCGTAATGATGACCTCAATCCGCGGTATTGAAGATATCAACACAGGTAACTACTGGGGTTGGCCGAGCGAATTCCAGTTCGTGGAAAACTACACTCAGGTGTTTACCTCGACGTCTATGGGCCAATACCTGATTAACAGTTTATTGATTACCTTACCGGCTGTTGCTGGAGCGGTGGCTCTATCTACTTTGGCAGGATTTGCGTTAGCTAAATACAAGTTCAAAGCCAATATCTGGATTTTTGCGATGTTTATTGCGGGCAACTTTGTGCCTTTCCAGATTCTAATGATTCCGGTACGTGACCTAACGATCAGCTTTGGTTTATACGATACCCACTGGGCGCTGATTTTCTTCCACGTCGCGTTTCAAGCCGGTTTTTGTACTCTGTTCATGCGTAACTTTATTGTCGGAATTCCCGATGCCTTGATCGAAGCTGCGCGTGTTGAAGGGGTAACCGAATGGAAGATCTTTTGGCATGTCGTACTGCCACTCGTACGCCCTGCATTAGCTGCGCTTGCGGTACTTGTATTCACCTTTATCTGGAACGACTACTTCTGGGCATTGGTTCTGGTGCAGAGCGATGAAGTGCGTCCGGTTACCGCGGGCCTGAGCTCACTCAAAGGCCAATGGCTAGCATCTTGGCAGTTTATCTCTGCTGGTGCCATCGTCGCAGCGATTCCACCTGTTGTGTTGTTCTTTACCATGCAGCGCCACTTTATTGCCGGCTTAACACTCGGCGCGACAAAAGGTTAGTTTTCACAGCAAGCCAACTATATCCCTCACAGGTTGGCTCGCTCTTTTATGCAGTAAATAAATATAACAATTGGACCCATGAGCATAAGCTCACTAACAAGGACCTGAATATGAAATACGTGAAACATCTTGCTGCTTCCGCAATTCTCGGGGCAACATTATCTACCACCGCATGGGCGGGCACACTGGTCATTAACTCTGACCAAGCGGACCCAGCTCCTAAAGCTGCTTGGCAAGAGATTGTGAAGCGCTTTGAAGCAGAGAACCCAGACATTACCGTTGAGTACAACCTTTACGATAAAGAAGCCTACAAGACGACGATTCGTAACTGGTTGGTGACATCGCCACCAGATGTCGTGTTCTGGTATGCGGGCAACCGTATGAAAACGTTCGTCGATCGTGGTCTTTTTGAAGATGTGAGCGATATCTGGGCAGAAAACAACATGACTCAGGACTTTGCAGCGGCAGCGCCAGCAATGACGGTCAATGGTAAGCAATATGGTGTGCCTTACACTTACTACCAATGGGGCGTTTACTACCGCAAAGACCTGTTCGAAAAATATGGCATTGCAGAGCCTAAAACTTGGGAAGAGCTAAAAGCTGCCTCTGCAACGCTTAAACAAAATAACGTTGCGCCGTTTGCTATCGGTACTAAATACCTTTGGACAGCAGCAGGGTGGTTCGATTACATCAACCTACGAACTAATGGCTTAGCTTTCCATATCGATCTAATGGACGGCAAAATCCCTTACACCGATGAGCGTGTTAAGAAAACTTTTGCTAACTGGGCAGAGCTTGTTGAGCCGGGTTACTTCCTAGAAAATCACGCGTCGTACTCATGGCAGGAAGCGCAGCCGTTCCTATATAACGGTCAGGCGGCAATGTATCTGATTGGTAACTTTATTACGCCAAACTTCCCAGCAGAGATGAAAGATAACATGGGCTTCTTCCAGTTCCCTGTTATCGACCCTGCAGTACCAGTCGCTGAAGATGCGCCAATGGATACGATTCATATTCCAAGCAAGGCGAAGAATAAAGCTGACGCGCGTAAATTCCTTGAGTTTGTCGCACAGGCTGAGATTCAGCAGTTAATTAACGAATCTATCCTACAGATCCCAACCAACAACAAAGCGCAAGCGGCTGACGACCCGTTCCTTAATAAGGGTGTTGCTATGCTAGCGTCTGCCGAAGGTACTGCTCAGTTCTATGATCGCGATACGGATCCTGCCATGGCAAAAGAAGGCATGAAAGGTTTCCAAGAGTTTATGGTTAAGCCCGAGCGTCTCGATAAGATTCTGAAGAAGCTGGAAAAAGTTCGTAAGCGTACTTTTAAATAAATCAAACTGTTCTTCCTTTGTTTATCGCTGTCGTTCCCTGTTTACCATGCCAGCGATAAGCAGAGGAGGACATCAATCAAGATGAGATTGATGTGTCCAATCTTGAGCGTTTCCTTACCAACAAGGGGCGCTCTTTTTCCTCTTATCTAAAGGGTGCTGTGATGAGAACTTTTACCCAAGTCATAGCGGCGCGCGAATGGGAAAATCAGCATGTGGTTCACCACAATGTGATGCCTGCGCACGCGCCTCTTCATGCTTATTCAAGCGAACAAAACGCATTGAATAAAACGCCTTCAAGCAATCAACTTAGCTTGAACGGTCAGTGGCAGTTTGCTCTGTTCGATAGACCAGACAATGTGCCACCTGAATGTGTGAGTAAGAGTTTTGATGACAGCAACTGGAGTCAAATAGCGGTTCCGAGTAACTGGCAACTGCAAGGCTTTGATAAGCCAATCTACACCAACGTAAAGTATCCATTTGCGGATACACCACCAAAAGTTCCTGAAGATAATCCAACGGGTGTTTACCGAACTCGCTTCCAGTTTACGCCAAAGCAAGGGCAAACAACGGTCACCTTTGATGGGGTGAATAGTGCTTTCCATCTATGGTGTAACGATCAATGGGTAGGTTACTCACAAGACTCTCGACTTGCGGCGGAGTTCGACCTGTCAGACTTTCTCATCGATGGCGAGAATCAACTCACAGTCATGGTGATGCGTTGGAGTGACGGCTCATACCTTGAAGACCAAGATATGTGGTGGCTAAGCGGTATCTTTCGTGATGTTACCCTGTTAACGAAACCTGCCATTCATATCAAAGATGTCCAAGTCGTCACGCAGCTAGATAAGGCTTATCGCGATGCTGAGCTAAAAGTGGTCACGACGCTATCGAAAAAGAACCTCCCTTATCAGGTGTGTGTCAGCTTGTTTGATGCCCAGCAGAAAATGGTTGCTCAGCAAAGCTCTCAAGCAGGTCTGGAATTTGTCGATGAGAAAGGGCCTTGGTGCGATAAAGTTAATCACAGTCTATCGATTCAAGCCCCAGATCTATGGAGCGCAGAGTCGCCAACACTGTATCAAGTGGTCGTCAGTTTAATTGACGAGCAAGGCTCGCTGGTGGATTGTGAGAGCTATGATGTTGGTTTTAGACACGTCGAAATCAGCCAAGGTCAGCTAAAACTCAATGGTAAACCGCTACTGATTCGCGGTGTTAATCGTCATGAGCACCATCCAGAACTTGGCCATGTGATGACGCGCGAAGATATGATTCGCGATATCAAATTGCTTAAGCAAAACAACTTTAATGCAGTGCGCACCGCCCATTACCCCAATCACCCGATGTGGTACCAGCTCTGTGATGAATATGGGCTGTATCTGGTCGATGAAGCCAATATTGAAACTCATGGTCAGTTTCCGATGTGTCGTCTATCCGATGACAGTGAGTGGCTCAATGCTTACATGCGCAGAATAACGCGCTTAGTTGAACGCGATAAAAACCATCCTTCTATCATTATCTGGTCGTTAGGTAATGAGTCAGGGATAGGCAATAACCATCATGCGATGTACCAATGGGTGAAGCAGCGTGACCCATCACGCCCTATTCAGTATGAAGGTGGCGGTGCAATGACAGCTGCCACTGACATTATTTGCCCAATGTACGCCAGAGTGGATTGGGATTTACCTGTCGTTGCTCATCAACCTCATGTGACGCCAAGAGTTGGAATTAAAAAGTCCATCGCGCTGCCTGATGAGCAACGCCCACTGATATTGTGTGAATACGCGCATGCGATGGGAAATAGCTTAGGCAGCTTCAGCGAGTATTGGCAGGCGTTTCGCGATCATCCGCGCCTACAAGGTGGCTTTATTTGGGATTGGGTTGATCAAGGGCTAACCAAGGTCGACGAGCAAGGTAATCAATACTGGGCTTATGGTGGGGATTTTGGTGATGAGATTAATGATCGTCAGTTCTGTATCAATGGGTTGATTTTTCCTGATCGTAGTGTGCATCCCACTCTACATGAAGTGAAAAAAGCTCAGCAGTTCTACCAGTTCACTCTTGTAGAGCAAGCCCCTTTAACAGTGAAAATGACCAGCGAAAACTTATTCACTTCAAGCCAAGGAGAAAGCCTGCAGTGGCAGGTTCTTGAAGATGGCGTTGTTGTGGATGAAGGTGAAGTAGAGCTTGTTTTAGAAGCGCAGCAAAGCGCTGAGTTGGTACTGGAAAATACCGCTTTGCGTGAAAAATCAGGCGCTCGATATCACTTGAATTTAACTGTGGTACTGAGCAAAGCGACTCCATGGTCTGAAGCTGGGCATGTTACTGCCACTGAACAGTTTGAACTGAGCTCAGAGCCAGAGTTGGTGCTGCCAGATCCGAAACCAACTTGGCAAGCGAACATCTCTGATAGCGCTGAAAAGCTTTTGGTCTACAGTGATCTTTTTGCGCTTGAGTTCGACAAACGCCTTGGTGCGATTTCGAGCTGGAAGGTCAATGACAACGAAAAGCTTACCCTGCCAATCATGGATAACTTTTATCGCGCGCCGCTCGATAATGATATTGGAACCAGTGAGGCTGACCGGTTAGATCCCAATTCTTGGTTCGCTCGCTGGCAGTCGATAGAGTTAGACTCCTTAGAGCGTGAAGCAATTGATTTTGAATGGAATGAAACCAAATCTGGCTTACAAGTCACCACCAAATCGGCCTATCTTCAACAGGGTAGAGTCCTGATTGTATCCATGTGGCGTTATCTGGTGACTCAAGATGGTGAAGTGACCATCGATGTCGATGTTGAACTGGCCAATGCCCTTCCTCCACTACCTCGGATTGGTCTTGAATTATCACTATATGATCACGGAGTGAGTGAGCACCAAGAGCCAGTGAGCTGGTTTGGTCGCGGGCCTCACGAGAATTATCCTGATAGAAAAGAATCGGCGCATATAGGTCGTTATCAATCCTCCGTTAGGCAGATGCACACCGATTACATCTTCCCTTCAGAAAACGGTCTGCGCTGCAATGTGTTAGAAGCACAGATTGGCGAACTGAGCGTTCGGGGTGACTTCCATTTTGCGGTGAGTGAGTTTAGTCAAGCTAACCTCGCGATGGCAAAACACACCAATGAACTGATGAAGCAAGACACTATTTTTGTTCGGATTGATGGTTTCCATATGGGAGTCGGTGGCGATGATTCTTGGACCCCAAGCGTACACAAAGAGTACTTACTGAATGATCGACGCTACCGCTACCAAGTGGCCTTGAGCTTTTAAAGGAATAAAGAAATGAACCCATTTGTTCAGCTCCATAGCGAGCATGTCTCAGTGGTGATCAAACTGTCACCGGCACCTGAAGTCATTTATTGGGGCAAAAACATTACGCAGATTAATGACACACAGTTCACCAATCTGATGAGCAGTCAGCAGCGTGCTGTGCCTCAAGCTCGTTTGGATCATGATGTTCCTTTAACTCTATGTCCTGAATTAGGACGTGGCAGTTTTGGCTCGTCAGGCATAGAAGGTCATCGCGAAGGCTTGGCGAGTATGCCAAGGCTAGATTATGTTTCGCACTCACAATCAGGCAGCCAAGTGGATATCGTGTGCCAAGACCAACAAGCTCAACTCGCATTAGCGATACACCTTAAACTGGACAAATCCGGCGTCTTGAGTAAGCGATTAACACTCACCAATTTAGCTGCTGACGATTACAGCTTAAATAAACTAGCTTTGACTCTTCCAGTACCATACCGAGCGTCAGAGCTGGAAAGTTATCATGGTCGTTGGAGCCGTGAGTTTCAGGCGCAGCGCCAGTCAATAGCGCATGGTTCATGGGTGATCGAAAACCGTCGGGGCCGTACTTCTCATGAGTACTTTCCAGGCTGTTTATTAGGGTCGTCGGGTTTTAGTGATCAAACGGGCGAAGTATGGGGCTTTCATCTTGCATGGAGCGGAAACCATCAGTGGCGCGCCGATGTGAAAAGCGATGGCCGCCGATTGCTACAGGCAGGAGAGTGGCTAATTCCGGGTGAAGTGATTTTACCGCAAGGGGAGAGCTATACCACGCCAGAGCTTTTGGCTACCTATAGTCCAAAAGGGATAAATGGTATTCGTAAAGTGAGTCACCGCTATGTACGCGAGCAGGTAATACCGTTTGATCAGGATAAGGTACGTCCTGTTCATCTCAACACTTGGGAAGGTATCTACTTTGACCATGACCCAGAGTATATTTGTGAAATGGCGACCCAAGCAGCAAGCATTGGTGTCGAACGATTTATTATTGATGATGGTTGGTTTAAAGGTCGCAATGATGATAAGTCGTCTCTGGGTGATTGGACGCTTGATGCGACAAAATACCCGAACGGTTTAACTCCTGTTATTGAACACGTTAACGCGCTTGGGATGGAGTTTGGCATTTGGGTTGAACCTGAAATGGTCAATCCTGATTCGGATCTGTTTCGTGCTCACCCAGAATGGTTGCTGGCCGCTGAGGGCTACGCGCAGCCGACAGGCCGTTATCAATATGTTCTGAACCTGCAAAACCAAGATTGCTTTGATTACCTGTTTAACTGTTTGGATGACTTGCTACGTGAGCACAATATTGGTTACGTAAAGTGGGACATGAACCGAGAGCTAGTTCAAGCGACTCATCAAGGCAAAGGTGCGGTACATGGGCAAACTCAGGCTTTATACCGATTGATTGATAAGTTGGTCGCGGTGCATCCCGAGGTCGAAATTGAGTCATGTTCATCAGGTGGTGGGCGAATTGATTATGAGATCCTAAAGCGCACGTGCCGTTTCTGGACTTCAGACTGTAATGATGCGTTAGAGCGTCAAACAATCCAAAAGCACATGGGGATCTTTTTCCCACCAGAAGTGATGGGGGCTCATATCGGGCCTTATCATAGCCACACGACAAGACGAACCCATGATATCAACCTACGCGGTTTAACGGCGCTGAGTGGTCATATGGGGGTGGAACTCGATCCAGTCAAAGAAAGCGAACAAGAGAAGCAAGCTTTTGCTAAGTATATTGCTCTGTATAAACACTATCGCGAGTTGCTTCATAGTGGTGAGGTGTTCTATCTAGATAGTGCTGATGATACTCGTTTGGCCTATGGGGTGACAAAAGCTCAACAAACGTTAATCACCGTGTGCCAAAAAGCGATGCCGGACTATGCACTGCCAGAACCACTTATCCTTGAGCACCTTGATCGTGCACGAGATTACAAAGTCACGTTAGTCGACTATCCACAATCAAGTGCGCAATTGATGAAGCCAAGTGATGGCTGGTGGGAAGGGGAGCCTTTAGTCGTGAATGGCGATTGGTTAGCGACACTTGGACTCAGTTTACCTATCTTAGACCCAGAAGCTTGTTTACTGCTAAGTATTGAAGCCGTTTAGACAAGGATTCTAAGCTTGCCGTTGCCGCTTACCTGACAGGCTATGATAGAGTGACTATCCACTTGTTTAAATTCAGGAAGAAGCTTTGAGTGGTAAGATAACAGTGCGAGCTTATAGCCGCTCCTCGAATGGACATAGTCATAGCCATCATCAGGTGTTGCTGCCTTTACGTGGCTATATTGATTTGACGTTAGATGGACAGGCGGCGACAGTCTCTTATGGCGATTGTGTGGTGATTTTATCCGGTTGCTACCATGAGTTTCGTGCTCGTGAGGACTTTCGCTTTTTGGTGATTGATGTCAACGAGCTACCAAGTCCATTACTAGAACTAGAGTATCCAATTCTGGCGCTGGATGAAGCAACGCACCAGTATCTTGGTTTTATTGAGAAGCAGCTTGAGCAAGACATTTCCGGTGAGTTGGAAGAGAACATGTTGTCGCTCCTGTTTGAATTATTAGCTCGCCAATGTTCTATTAGCAAAATGGATATGAGGATCAAAAACAGTATCCAGTACCTTCATCAAGACATCGCTAAGAATCACTCAATTGACGAGCTCGCTCAGGTTGCCTGCTTAAGTGCGACTCAGTTTAAACACTTATTTAGCAAAGAAGTACAGCTTTCCCCACTTAAGTATCTAGCTAAGCTACGTATGGAAAAAGCGCGTACTTTGCTGATCAACACCGATATGCCGATTAGCCGGATTGCAGAGGAAGTGGGCTTTAGTACCCCATCTTCCTTTACGCGTAGTTTTAGTGGTTATTTTGGTTTGCCACCGAAAGCTTATCGCGCCCACGATTGAGTCTCGGCTGACGACGATACAAAACAATGCAAATGGCGACGATAGTCATTCCTAGCATAGTCAAAGGCGTTAACACTGTACCGAACAGCAGGTGATCAAACAGATAGGTCAGCATGGGGATTGCGTAAAACAGTACGCTGACTTTATCTGAACTGTCCCGTTTTACCATGTACATCAGCAGTAAGAGCGCCCCGACGGAAACCACCAAACTCATCCACAACACTGAGAAAACAAACTCTGGCTGCCAATCAATATAGCCTTCAGTGCCCATGCTAAGCGCGATAAACACAAGGCTCGATAAAATACATTGGTACCACATTGCTTGAAATGAATTCATCGTCACCTTGGTTTGCTTGATAGTACCTATAGTGAGGGAGAGGAGCGCTAAGACGGAAAACAGTATTCCAGCCCATTGAATGCTATCAAGGCTTTGCGCACCAGCAATTGCGATAGTGAGTCCTACGAAACCAACACCCAGTAAGATAAATTTACTCGCACCGATTTTTTGCTTGCCAAGTAAGGGGGTTATCAAAGGTTGGATACCTAAAACCAAGGTTACTAAGCCAGGAGACATGCCTGTCGCTATCGCCAGAATATAGAAAGCCAGATAGAACACCTGTAACAACAAACCGACCGACAAGACGGTTTTCAATTCTTCCTTGCTAGGTTTATGAAATTGAGTATTGAACAGTGATTTAGCAAGCAAACAAATGACGCTGACACTGACAAAAGAGATCACCGCACGTATTGCCAGAAAGCTCCATTCGGAAGAGAACTGCAATCCAAGTTTTACAATAACCGCACCACTGCTCCACATCACTAGGAATAGGATTGGAGCGAGGGAATCTAATTTAATCATCAGATTTAACCTTATTAATTCAACTGTAGAGAATGATGCGGTGGCCACCTACATGGGTACTTACTATAGCTTGGCTAAATCGGAACAACTGATCCCATCGGACGGTTTTCTGTTCCTAGAGGTCGAAATTGGTAAGAGCAAGGAAAAGAAAAAGCACCGCATGGGTGCTTTTAGCGCTAATGATATTATTGAGTGGTGTCGCTTTTAGCGAGCTGAAGTAACCATTGCTGACTTGTGATTTGTTGTGTGCCACATTCGACCATATAAGGTTTACCTGTGAACCAGCTTTTGGAGGCAACTTCGTTAATGAAGGTCTCGATATCTTTGACCTCATCTTGGGCATAGTCCCATTTATTTTTAATGTGCTCAGCGGCTTCTGTCGGGGTATAGGCTTTGCCGTTTCGATAAAAAGTACAGGATGATTGCTCAATCTTGCTGATTAAGCGGTCTACATCATTTTGAATGCTGGCAGCTGCAGAAGTAGCCAACATCGCTAACACTATGACGAGATACGATCGTTTCATCACTTCCCCTTAATCCGTGTTTGGCCCCGATCACTCACCCTGTTTGTCCTTATAGGTTCCACCAAGGTTTGAGTTCTAGTGGCTCGTTGAGTTCAACACGTTGTCCAAATTCAGGGCTGACCATGGTGACACCGCGCTTTTCACTAATCTCCATCGCTTGCTGCATAGGTTCATTCCAATCGTGCATAGCGAGGTCAAAGGTGCCGTTGTGAATCGGCATCATCACCTTACCTTTAAGATCAATGTGCGCCTGAACACTTTGCTCAGGGAACATATGAATGTCCGCCCATAAGCTATTGTAAGCTCCGGTTTCTATCATGGTGAAATCAAATGGCCCGTATTTGTCACCAATCTCTTTAAATCCTGAGAAGTAGCCAGAGTCACCACTAAAGAATACTTTATTTTGCTGACCGTTAATCACCCAGCTTCCCCATAAAGTGCCATCGCGATCAGTCAGTCCACGTCCAGAGAAGTGTTGGGTCGGAGTCAGCACATATTCGACGCCATTGTGTACGTGGGACTCCCACCAATTAAGCTCCACTATCTTCTCTTCAGGAACATTCCATTCTCTCAAGGTTTGACCGATCTTCAGCGGCACAATAAATACCGTGACTTTTTCGGTCAGTGTTTTGATCGACGCTTTGTCGAGATGATCATAATGGTCATGACTGATCAGAACGGCGTCAATACTTGGTAATTCTTGTAATGAGATCGGTGGCTGATGGAAACGCTTTGGCCCAGCCCATTGTACGGGTGATGCTCGGTCACTAAACACAGGATCTGTCAGGATGAGCTGCTGATCAATCTTCATCGCGATACTTGAATGGCCTAAGCGGTAGAGAACATCTTGCTGCTCATTGACAAGTTGCTCTGTCGTCATCGCATGGACGGGCAAATCAAAGCTTGGCGTTGGGTTAAGGCGCTCAGTTGTGAAATAGGCTTTTGCGATCTTCAGGATGTCACCAAAGCCGCTTTTGTATTCAAGCTCAGTGTTGGCAAACTTCTCTGGGTATTGCTTACCCGCTGCTTTATCTGAACTAGAACAAGAGATGATTGAGGTGGTCATAATTATCGCTCCTACAGTAGCTAACAATGTGCGTTTCATAGTGACTATCCTAAAGTAAACTATACGGTGTAGTTTACATGCTTTACTTTTAAAGTAAACTACTTGGTGTAAAATAGATCTCAGCAGAATGAGGTAGGATCGTTAACTCTATGAAAGTTAGAAAAAAAGGTCGTAGCGAAATCAAACGTGAGGCGATATTGGTTGCGGCAAAGCAGGCTTTTCAGGAATTTGGTGTGCAAAATACCAGTATGGATAAGCTATCTGCGATGGCAGAGGTTTCTAAGCGAACGGTTTACAACCATTTTGAGTCTAAAGAAGCGATCGTCATGGAACTGCTGGCGGAGTTGTGGCGCACTTCAATGGCTGAACATGAAATAGCGGGGCTTGCTGAACTGACATTAGAACAGCAGCTTATCGCACTGCTTGAAAGCGAGATTAATGTTGTGACAGAACCTCACTATGTTGATCTAGCCAAAGTGGCTTTGAGCTACTTCTTCCATAAGCCGGATGAGCTTAAAGAGCAAGAAGCGAAGATGGCAAAGCAAGAGACTGCGCTGTTTCGCTGGCTAATTGAGCAGAAGGAGCAGCAGACGCTCATTATTGAGGACGTGGTTGTGGCGAGTACCCAGTTGCACAGCTTAGTTAAAGGCAGTGCCTTCTGGCCTCAGGTTCTGGGAATGAAATCTTCGCTGACCAAACAAGAGGCGAGGGTATTGGCAGAGCAAAGCACCCGTTTGTTTATGAGTCAGTACCGCGCTTAGCGCCATATTAAAAAGCCCTTACCATGATGGTAAGGGCTTTAGTTTTACAGTGTTCAACAGACCCTAGGTTTGTTTAGCTGTCTGTAACTCTACCTCTTTGCTCGCCTGTTTTTTCTCGAAGCGAGAGATCCACCACCATGCAAGGCCAGAGAATACCGCGGTCATAAAGACGTTGATGAAGAAGGCACGTACTAAATCAACGCCAGTAGGGAAGGCTGATGCGGTCATACTTACCACAAAGATAGTGATCAATACCGATACCACACCCATACCAAACTTGCGTGAGCCCATGCGGAAATCACGTGGCGTATCATCATGTTTAAGGCGGAAGATGAAGTAAGCAGCCATGATAAAGATTGGTGGTAGCATCGCAGTACCAGCGGTTAAGTTGATTGCTTGGTTCATCATGTCTTGCACGGATTCTGAACCAAAGCCATTCACAACCAACATCACGACGACGAAGGCAAACTGCCACCAAGCCGCGCGAACTGGTACACCGTGCTCATTAAGCTCAGTGGTTTTCTCACCGTAAACGCCTTTTGGAATCTCAGAGAAGTGGATTTTCACTGGAGCCGCTGTCCACATCATCATAGAGCCAAACATTGCGATAAAGAGAATAATCCCAACAAAGCGGCCAACCACTAAGGTAGAAACCTCGAAGTACTGAGCCATACCGGTAAAGATTTCGACCATACCACCTGCGTAAGTGAGATCTTCGCGAGGGACAAAAACGTTAACCAGTAGTGAGCCAAGCGCATACATAGCACCAATCAGAACACCTGCCATGATGATGACCTTGATAAAGGCTTTCTGACCACCTTTGACATCTTTTAGGTAAGCGGCTGCGGTTTCTGCACCACCGGCTGCTTGGAAGATCCAACACATAATGCCTAAGGTTGCCCAGTTAATTGTTGGGCTCATCGCTTCTAAGGTAATCGGTTCAGCTGGTGTGTATTCACCGCCACCTAATGCCATTAACGCGCCAAGGACATAGATAGCGAACAGAGCAAAGACGCCGTATGCCACAATCTCTGAAATCTTACCTAGCCAGCTCGCACCTTTAGTTGAGATATGAGTCGCCGCAGCAAAGAGTACAATCGAAATAATCGATGTGACCATAGGTGAGAATGTGTACTCGTAGCCAAGCATGGCGTATGAGGCGTAAGCAATCACGTTGGGTAGTAAAGAGACAAACCAGAACAGGTTTACAAACCAGTATAAGAAAGAACCTAAGTATGCGGCTTTAGTGCCTAACGGTTTTTTCAGCCAGTCGTACATACCGGACTCTGAGTTCTTATTGGCCGAAACAAACTCGGCAATAATGAACACAAAAGGAATGAAGTAAACGATGGTTGCGAGTAAGAAAATAGGCGCTGAACTTAAGCCTAATTCAATGTTGTTGTTTACGATGTTACGGACGTTAAATACCGCCGCAAAGGTCATCGACAGCAGGGCAAACTTGCCAATGGTGCCACGCATAGATTCAGACATAGAGTCCTCCGATGAATCACGTCAATTCCTTTGGTACTAAAAGTCACACTGCTATTGAGCGTTCTATCATCCTGCGCGAATAGTAGGCTATGCCGCGTTAGAGTCCAGCGCTGTCACTGGCTTTTGTGACTTTAGTACCTCAGGGGTTGTAGTCGTTATTGTTTGGGTCAGTTGTGCTGACCCTGTAAGTTGTATTTATTTATTCAGGAAATAGCCGTCTTCGATGGTCACTTTAAGCACCACTTTGCGAACTCGGTTATCTCCGTGGAAACGATAGGCATTGTTGTTGTCGAAAATGGCAACTTGGCCTTCTGTGAGTTCACGTGTCGCACCTTGACCAGAGAAGTATTCTCGATCCGTTTCATCACGGTACTTATCGGCGCGCTCAAGCTGAGATTTTTCAGCGAATTCGACGCTTTCTCTTCCTTCTAAGTAGTAATGAACATCGAAATAGCGTCGGTTACCTTCAAAGGTGCCGGTATGACGAGCAACGCCATCTTCAATCATGTAAACCAATGAATCTCCAATTGAATGCATGACGCCATCTTTGATATTGGCTATGTTTTCAATCGCTTCTATACAGCGGTTCCACTTGCGGCCATCGCGGTAAACGACTTTGAATTGCGCTAAGCTCTCTAACACGATCATGGGTTATGCCTCATTTGCTGTAGTTGAAGTAAAGAAACCTTGTTCAAAGCGGTGTTGCGCCATTGTCTGTGCACTGCAATCCCCTGTTTGCAGGGGAACGAGTGTCAGCCCATAACGGAACTCATCCATATAAACTCGGTAAGAGTCGAGCACTTCGCTACCCCAAGAGTTCGAGCCAAGCCCCATCAATTTATGGTCCAA
This sequence comes from Vibrio tubiashii, assembly GCF_028551255.1. Classification (NCBI taxonomy): domain Bacteria; kingdom Pseudomonadati; phylum Pseudomonadota; class Gammaproteobacteria; order Vibrionales; family Vibrionaceae; genus Vibrio; species Vibrio tubiashii. The sequence continues at coordinate 659,351 of NZ_CP117029.1, forward strand.
GTTGAGGGTGATGTAACCGCTCTTTTCTAGCTCAATCGTGTGCTGTGCTTGATGTAGGTTTTGATTGGTGTAGAACCAAGCGCTGAAGTTGATCTCTTGCTCTGGCTTCACTAACAAACCAGTACCATTGCGGTTGGTTAACGCCGCCCAGCGAACCTGTTGGCGATTGCCGTTGTTCTGCGGGAACGGGTAGTTCTCAAACATGTCGGCAACTGTGCTGTGGTAAACATCGATCAGGTTTGCCTGCTTGCTATCTTGATAGTTTTCTTCAGGACCACGACCGTAGTATTTCACTTGGTCAAACTCGCCGTTGATGCCAAGGTCTAGGCCGATAACTGGGATGACATGAGGGTAGTCGCCGTAACGTTCACCGCTCAGTTCTAGGTTTAATTGACCGTCAGCACTCACTTGGTAGCAGTATTCGCAGCGCATACCAAAATCAAACACCGGCGGCGCAATGATGCTGGTGGCGGTGATCTCTACTTTGCCATCAAGATACTCAAGGTGTAGGGTGCGGAAATGCTCTTGCATGATTTGCAGGTGAGCGGGCTCCCATAGACCGTCGTGCTCTTGTTTATGGTTATCGATCATCGGCTTAAAGAAGTTCAGTTTAGGTTCTGATTGAATCAGCTCTTCGCCATTGACAATCCAAGAGGTCAGCTTGCCATTCACTTTCGAGAAGTTAAGTGCAAAGTTATTGCCTGAGATCAGGTAGTTAAGGCGGCTTTCTTCAACGATAAGTGGTGTCGCATTTTGATTGATGAAGTTTGGTTCTATCGCCGTGCTTTCTTTGAGCTGGTATTGGTAAACAGCTATCTCATGGTTTGCGGCG